>CAZUBW010000027.1:0-46428 GCA_964618645.1 uncultured Bacteroidales bacterium
CAATGAAGTGAGTGCATTGTTCTATAGAATAATTTCTTAGCTTGACGGTTATGGGCACGACTTGTCCCGCATTCTTGCGGGAGCCTGAGCCGAAGCAAGGGATTGCTTCACTTCGTTCGCAATGACGGCTTCGATTATCGGACTTTTTCTCAGCCTCCTATGATATTTTGCCCTTACAGGACATTTTTTCGGATAAGTGTTAACTTTGATTGCAAAATCAGAACTTTTTGACCACCACGGCACATAACTATACCCTTCTCTCCGATCCGGAACTGGTGGACCTGTACCGCGAGAAGTCGGATCCTGAGATACTGGGTGTCCTCTATAAACGCTATATGATGCTGGTATATGGCGTATGCATGAAGTACCTGAAGAATCGCGACGACAGCCAGGATGCCGTAATGCAGATCTTTGAAACCCTGGTCAACGACGTTCCCCGCTTTGAAATCCGCAATTTCAAAAGCTGGCTCTATGGCGTGACCCGCAATCATTGCCTGATGAAGCTGAGAAAAGATCACGCCGAGAGAAACCGGCATGATCAGTTTTCGGGGGAAATTTTTATGGAATCCACTTCGGTGTTGCACCCTATTGAAGACAACGAAGATCCAGGTTTGCAGGAGCGTTTGAAAGCCTGCATGGAACAGTTGAAAGAAGAGCAACGCCGGTGTGTGGAGTTATTCTATTATCGCCAGCATTGCTATAAAGAAATTGCCACTGAACTGGCACTCGATGAAAACAAGGTGAAAAGTGCCATTCAGAACGGCAAACGAAATTTGAAAATTTGTATCGAATCCAATACATGGGTGAAAAATGTCCAGGATTGAAAATACAGTTGACCGCATCACCAGGTATTTGAAAGGGCTCCTTTCAAACCGGGAGCGTCATAACCTGGAAAAGGAGATGATGCAGGACCGTTTCGACGAAGAAGCCTTCGAAGGGCTGACCCAACTGACGGGGACAGCGCTCGAAGCTGACATGGAGGCCATGATGCACCGGCTCGACCAGCGAATTTCCGGTTCCGGCAGAAGAATTGCACCCTGGATATTCAAAATGGCTGCCGCTTTGGTTTTGCTATTGGGGATAGGCAGCGCATTGTTTTTGTTGTTCAGGACTCCCGATGCGGAACTCATATCCAGGCAGGAAAAAAGGACAGAACAGAAAGCCCCGGCAGAGACCGCCATTCCTAAGGCGATTACCCCCCAGGCAAAACAGGAGGTAACTGAAAATAAGCCTGCTGAAGTGCCTGAGAAATCCGACACCAGACCCGTTATCAATGTGGATGCTGAAACAGCCTTAATGGAATACGAATCCCTGGAAGATGCTATCGTAACCATTGATTCTGCGGCATTCCCATCAGCAGAAATAACAGCACAATATACAGAACCCTCCGTTCCGGTATACCATTCCACCCGGTCAGCTGAGAAAGCCAAAATGATTCCGCACGCCGACCCGCACCAACGGACGGTCATCACCGGAAGGGTTGTTGGCATTGACGGCCAGGCCATTCCCGGCGTTACCATTATGGAAAAAGGCACCTCGCGGGGCACCGTAACCAATACCGACGGAAAATTCTCGTTGCAGGTAGAGGACACCGGATCAATGCTTGCCCTGAGTTCTGTGGGTTTTAAACCTGCTGAAATCACCGGCAACGAAGCAGCCACAAAAGAAATTACACTGGTTGAAGATGTAGTTGCGCTGAACGAGGTAGTGGTTGTCGGGTATGGTACAGAAAAACGCACGAACGTCACCGGGGCAGTATCCACGGTCAAGGGTGAAGAGATATCGGGGGTTCCTGAACCGGGAAATTACAGCTATACCAAACCTTTACCGCCCGGGGGATCGGTAAAATCATTCAAAGAAAAGGTAGAAAAGCTTGTGGATATACAAAAATTCAGTAACCTGAAGGGTAAATACCGGTTCCAGGTTAATCTCACGGTTCACAACAACGGTACCATTAGCAATATCAGTATACCTGATAAAATACCGGAAGAAATAGCCGGAGAATACAAACGGGTTATTGCTTCCATCGAAGGATGGCAGCCTGCCGTTGAAAACACCCTGCCTGTAGAAGAAACGATTGGTGTGCGTTTTACGGTAACGGTTGAATAACGGGTATTAACCAACAGTATAATATGGTGATTACATGCAATTTGCAACCCCTGCAGTGGCTGCAAATATAAAGAACCCGTAAGCTAATCAACCAGGCTGAATTCGATTGGCATGGTTACCGTGGTCGGAACCGGCCGGCCACCCTGCATAGCAGGTTTCCATCCCTTTATCAACAGGGTCACCCTAAGCGCTTCGGCATCCATTTCTGCATCAAGCCCGCGTATCACCTGTGGCGCTTTTATCTGCCCTTTAGCATCAATAACATAAGAAACAAGAACGGTCCCTTCCTTTCCGGCTTTTTTAGCATCCTCCGGGTATTTCAGATTTTCTAGAATGAATTGATTAAGTGCAACCGTTCCACCGGGGTATGCCGGCATCTCTTCAACAAATACAAAGCTCTCATGGGTTTCAGCGCTCGGGGATTGATTCTTTTCCAATTTGCCCGAAGATACCTCCTGGTCTGAATCAGCAGATTTATCCCTCATTACATATTGGTTTCCTTTACTAAAATCAATGGCAACAATATCCTGTTCCATTTGCACATTAATTTTAGCATTCGTTCCGACCGGTATTTGCTGTGTACGATAGCCGGTAAAGGTAACCACAATTACATCTTCGGCACTGTTTACAGTGAGTTGGTAATTTCCCTGCAAATCGGCAACAGTACCTATTGTTGTTCCTTTAATGACCAGGTTTGCACCTGCAATGGGTTTCCCGGTAAAGCGGTCACTAACATTACCGGTTACGACTATCTCTTTGTCACCGGTAAGGTTAACCAAAGGAGGATTGGCAAAAGCCATCAAAAGGCCTGCCATTAGCGGTAATAGCAAGAGCGCTTTCAATTGCGCAAATTTTGAAGATCTTTCATTTTTCATCATAAGAATGCGTTTTTTAATTAATGATTGATTGAATTGATTGGTTAATATAAAGACAGGCCCACCCAGTGCTTCATTGACAAGGACGGCCTGGTATTTGCCCATATCTTTCCCCGATTCCAGCACAGCTTCATCAGCAAGGTATTCGTGAACTTCTTTGAGTGATTTTTCAATAAGCCACGCAAAGGGATTAAACCATTGCAACACCGTAATGGCCTGAAAAAGTATTAGATCAACATAATGACCCTGTGAAAGATGCGACTTCTCATGTGCTATTACGCTTGCCAAAGAATCTTCCGTGATTCTTTCTCCCGGAATAAAAATCTGATTGAAATAAGAAAAGGGCATCATGTTGGTATCCAATGTAATGATCTTAAATCCTTCGTGGTATGAAGTCTTTGACAACCGTGATACAGCATGCAGATAAATAGCCTGGTAAACAAGGCGGGCCAACATTACTGCGGCACCAATAAGATAAACCCATCCCAATATCTCCATGAAATTAAACTGGTCCACTGGATCCATTTGTCCGCTTACCGGAGCAGAAAGCTGAAAGCCACTTTGCGGAAAAACTATATTCAGGTTTAGTGTATCCTTAACTGGTATGTTAATCATGCCGGCCACCGCTGGAAGTAACATGGACATTACCGCGGAGAATAAAAGCGCAAACCGGTTGATGCGGAAATGCGTATCATTTCGCAGAAAGCCCAGGTAGAACAAATAAAGCAGGGTAAGCGTTATGGCTGATTCAGCTATATACTCAAGTGTTCTGTCCATGCTTTTCGTTATTGGATTTTTTAAGTTCTTCTTCCGTTAACTTCATGATCTCTTCAAGATCCTTCAGACTTAGGTTGTTTTCGCGTGCAAAAAACGCGGCCATCTTCGGAAAGGAGTTATTGAAGTAATTCGACAAAAAGCCACGAAAATGCACTTTTGCATATTCGTTTCGCGTAACCAGTGGAAAATACTCATACGTATTACCATATTGTTTATGCGATACAAACTCCTTCTTTTCCAACACCCTGATTACTGTGGATACCGTATTATAGGGCGGTTTTGGGTCAGGCATCCGGTCAATCACATCTTTTACAAATCCCCTGCCCAGGTCCCACATGATCTGCATAACCTCTTCTTCAGCAGTCGTAAGTTTTTTTAAATTATCCATATGCATTGATTAAATTGATGCAACAAATGTATAACTATATAAACAGTTTTCCAACTGTTTTTATAGTTATTTAACGTATTTATACGTTATTATTGATAATTAATTACTTAACGGATAAACTTATCCATAATCAGGTTATTGCCCATTGCCATCAAGCTAAGAAATAAATCAAATGCTTACGCCCTTATCAGGGCTTATGTTTGAGAGCTTACATAAGACCCAGGGCGATGCCCTGGGCTAATGCTATAATGCCCAGGGTTCAAATAGTCGTATGTGTTTTTGCCCTGAAAGGGCATCAGCAAATAGCACAGGGTGAAACCCTGTGTAAAAGTCAACACATTGAACATAAGCCCTGAAAGGGCGTAAGCATTTCTTAGCTTGATGGCTACGGGTCGTTGCTTCTATCGAAGGATGGCAGCCTGCCGTTGAAAACACCCTGCCTGTAGAAGAAACAATTGGCGTGCGTTTTACGGTAACGATTGAATAAGTGTTTATTCCTTATAGGCATGATCGACCGGCAGGTCAATCCCGTTCCATATTTTTCGGGAGGTCCAGTCTGCCGGCGGTTCAGCCCAGAAAGGATCGTCTTGCGGCAATCCCAGCGGCAACAATCCCGTCGTACATAAGTACAGGCTGCCAGTGGATATATAGGTTTCGCCTGTCCCCGGCTGATGCCCGGTAACGCCAATGGTCAGCCATCCATTACTGTCAAATACACCCGGCGCCTCAACCTGCTTTGCTATTACAGCCGACAACGCACTCCGAACCTGGGCTGGCGACACTTCCGCCGGTAACTGCCGCATAAGCGCTACCTGGGCCAGTAACTGAAATGCACCAAAACGGTAACATAATGAACGTCCTATGGGCGGATAAGTACCCTCGGGCGATATGAGCCGTTCCTGTATGGCTGCGTAACGGCGTGCCCTGGCCACAATCTTCCCGTAGCTAACCGGAACCTCCATGCCTTTTTCGCTCATTATCCTAACCACGTCAATCAGCATGGGTTGTATGACAAAGCTATTGTAATAATCCCAGTGGTATTCAGGTCCGTCGCCATAGGTTCCATCGCCCACATACCATTCAGCATGCCGGCTAAGCGCATAATTAACCGGTGTTGATTCCCAGGCATATCCGCTTTTCAGCAGGAATGCCTCTACCATGGCGCTAAAAAGTAACCAGTTACTTTCGCCAGGCCTTATGGTCCTTGTTTTCTTAAGGGCTTCAACAACCTTGTTCTTCACCTTATCATCCAGCGGTTTCCACAGTTGTTCATATCCCCTTACCAGGCCATGGGCAAAAAAAGCGGCATCAACCAGGGGCTGACCCCCTTCGTTAAAATTCATATAATCGGGTGAAGCCGGATCAACAGCAGCGGCAATACACCTGTGAACCATTTTAATATAATCTGCCCTTAACCTGCCTTCGGTTGTGCCGGCGTGACCCAGTTCTAACCAGGGGGCTATACCCGCCAGGGCCCTGCCGAATGCCTCAAGGTAGGTAACCTTATCGCGATCCTTCCCGCTGGTTTCGACCGGCATTTTCAACTTAAGTTTGCCAGCAGAAAGATGTTGCAAAACCGGGCCGGCTATCTTTTCCATAACATTAATCCAGTACGCACGCGAATTGGCAGTTTCACCATTAACTGCAACTGATGTATTTCCCCTGTTACCTGTAAAAGACATGATCAGCGGGGTTATGCCAGCCGCTGGAATAAGTTTCAGAAAAGTTTTTCGTTTCATAAAAAATGACATTTATTGTTTCAGTTGAGCGCGAAGCCATGCTGTACGGTTGGTGGTGATGCCCTTTACGCCCAGGTCAATCAGCCGTTTCGCTTCAACCGGGTCGTCCACTGTCCAGGCGATCACTTCGAGGTTTGCATGTGCAGCTTTTTCCATCAATTCTTTATCAATAGCGGCATAATGCAGGTCAAGTCCGTCGAGGTTGGCTGCAACTGCAGCATCTATTTTATCCAGGATTTCATTTCTGTTGCTGCTGAGCCAGTAACACTTGTTTTCGGGAAACATTTGCTTCAGCTTAACAATAACTTCCCAGCCAAAAGCAATGAAAACCAGTTGTCGGGCATTGTCAGCCCTTTTTACAAGTGTTTCCAGTACAGGCAAAACATCAGTGCCGCTTTTTATTTCAACCACCAGCTTTTTCCCGGACGGAATAACCGGCAACACTTCCTCCAGGAAAGGTATCTTTTCACCTTTATAAAGGCTGTCCTTATACGAACCCACATCGAGCTTCCTGAGGATTTCCGAACCGGTTTCCCTTACCATGTAATGTTGGCCCGAAGTCCTTTTTGTGCCGGCATCGTGGATAACCATCACGCGATTATCGCCGGACAAATGAATATCCAGTTCAACCCCATCGGCATTCGATTCCCAGGCCAGCCTGAAAGCTGCAAGGGTATTCTCGGGTGCCAGGCCCGATTCTCCGCGGTGCGCGATTAGTTCAACCTGTCCGAACGTTTTCATGGTAAAAAGAATACATAACAGCAATAGCGCAAACCCATATAGCCTTTTCCCGGAAAAGCAAACTTCTGAAAAAATTAATTTCATGATATTAATAACCTCAGATTCATTACTCCACCCCCAGCCTGTCGATCAGAAAGGCATACCGGAATGCTACATCCTTCAGGTAATCGAAGCGTCCTGTTGCCCCGCCGTGACCTGATTCGAGGTTTGTTTTCAGGAGCACAATGTTATTGTCGGTTTTCAGCGCCCGTAATTTGGCCACCCATTTGGCTGGCTCGTGGTACATCACCTGTGAGTCGTTCCAGCCGGTTGTGGCCAATATGTTGGGATAAGCCTTTGCCGCAACATTGTCGTAAGGCGAATAGGAAAGGATATAACGGTAAGCCTCTTCCTCCGCGGGATTTCCCCACTGCTCATATTCCTGGGTGGTCAATGGCAGACTCTCATCCTGCATGGTATTGATCACGTCAACAAACGGCACATCGGCAACCACCGCCTGAAACAAATCGGGTCGCATATTGGCTACGGCGCCAACAAGCAGTCCGCCTGCACTGCCGCCATTTATGCCCAGCTTTGCCGGGGAAGTATACTTTTGTGCAATCAGCATTTCCGCGCAGGCAATGAAGTCGTTAAAGGTATTTTTCTTTTTCATCAGTTTGCCGTCCTCGTACCATTGTTCACCCATTTCGCTTCCACCCCTTACCTGGGCAATGGCAAAAACAAAACCCCGGTCAACCAGACTGAAAACAGAGGATCTGAAATCCGCATCGGTGTTAGACCCATAGGAGCCATAGCCATAGAGCAGTGCCGGATTTTTACCGTTTTTAACCAAATCCTTTTTGTAAACCAGCGCCATGGGCACCTTTGCCCCATCGGCAGCAGGCGCCCATAACCTTTCAACAGTATAATCACCGGCATTAAAACCGCTTGGGATTTCCTGTTCTTTGAGTTTCTCACTGGTGCCTTTGGTCATATCATAATCATATACCGTGTTGGGCCTGTTCAGCGAAGAATAATTGTAACGGTATTTTACGGCAGTAAACTCAGGTGTATATAACGGGTAAACCACATAAACCGGTTCGGGAAATTCAATGGATTGCTGCCGGCCGTTGGCCAGTTCCACCACCGTAATGGCGTCCAGCCCGTTTTTCCTTACATACAGCGTCATGTACTTTTCAAATACATCCATATCCTGAATTTTAACAGCCGGATCGTGCGGAATCACTTCTTTCCACAACGACGAATCGGCATAACCTGTAACCGGAGCCTCATAGATTTTGCTGTTCAGGTTCTGCAAATTCTTGTACTTGATATAAACCTTGTCCGTATGATGTTGTATAAAGTATTCCACATCCTGGCAACGCGGCCTGAAAATTTTGAATTCGCCCATTGGATCCCCGGCAGGCAGGTACCTATATTCGGTGGTGGTAAAACTGCCGGAACTGATATAGATGAATGCTTTGTTTTTTGATTTATCTATCGACACATTAAAGAGTTCGTCTTTTTCTTCATAGATCAGTTTGTCCGGAACCTTTGTGTTAAGCTGATGCCGGAAAACCCTGTAAGGCCTCAACGTTTCATTGGCCACGACATAAAACAGGGTTTTATTGTCGTTGGCCCAGGCAAAATCCTGCACCTTTGCTATTTCGTAAGGTAAATCCTCACCGGTTTTCAGGTTCCTGAATTTTAAGGTAAACTCGGCAAAAGAACCGGTGGTATTGAAAAGATAGGCAGCCAGCTCATTGTTGGTTGAAATGCCGTATCCGGCAAAAAGGAAGGCTTGTGAACCTTCAGCCATCCGGTTCACATCAAAGATCACCTCTTCGGCACCCGAAAGGTCCTTCTTCCGGCAGTAGACGGGGTATTGCTGGTCCTTTTCCGTGCGGCTATAATAATAATACCCGTTATTGAGCACGGGAACCGACTGGTCATCTTCCTTAATTCTTCCCCTCATTTCGGTATAGAGTGTCTCCTGAAGGGCTTTTGTATGCGCCATAACCGTGTCGCAATAGGCATTCTCGGCTTTCAGGTAAGCCATAACATCGGGGTTGCTCCGGTCCTTGAGCCAGAAATAATTGTCGATACGGATTTCCCCGAAATCCTGCAGGGTATCGGGAATGATTGCAGCAACCGGGGGAGGCGGAAAATCAGACTGACCCGAAACACGAATGGCTTTTTTGTCGGTTTTACAGCCGGACATGATAATGAACACAACCGGCACCAGGAAACGCAGCATTGATTTCATACGATTAAGGTTAATGCAGAAATGGTTAGTAATAAAAAAAGGTAATGAACACATTTTGGGTAAAAGGTAAAATAAATCGGCCTATTAAACAATGCAATTTGTCCGGGTTTTTACTATGTTTGAAGGTAAAAGTTGGTTTGCAGCAGCAGGAAAACACAATAGTATAAAAAGTACATCTATGAAATTCACCCGTGAAGACTATAATAAGCGTATTGTTGACAAGGCCGGAAAAATTCCGGATGACGAACCGGTTTTTTTGCTGCGCGCGCAGGATGTTTATGCCCCGTCCACACTCCGGTTCTATGCCAAATTGCTCGAAGACGATGGCAACGTCGAAATGGCGGAGGAATTACGCGATCATGCGCGTCAGATGGTAGTCTGGCAAAAATCGGTACGGGTGCATCTTCCGGATAAGTAGTCCGTTCACTCAGCTGAGCCTAGTCTCCCTGCTGAGCCTAGTCTCCCTGCTGAGCGTAGTCTCCTGACTACGCTCCCAACTATTGAAACAGCCGTTTTGTATAAAACCGAACAAACCTTACCTTTATACGCCCGATAAATGTGCTTAACATGCTTGATTTTACACAAACCCACATCGAAAGACTATCCGTTCACAGCGTTGGAAACAAAACCAACGGAGAGGAGCTTAAGTTATCGAAATCGCTCCTGGATATTGCCGAAACCAATACCCGCGAACTGCTGCTGAAATTTTTCCTGCCACCTTTTTCCAGCCCCGAGTTTTATTCATTTACATTTTCCAACGGTGATTACGCTATGAACCCGTTGTTCATTTTCGCCTCCACCATTTTCGACAACCCGGATACCTTTCACGATAACTCCATCAACATAGCGCAACACCTGTTTGAAACCTCCACACACCCGCAGATAAAACCCGGTGACCTCTTTGTCGCTCACCTGGATGACATAACCATTGAAGATGAAACCGTTGATGCCATAGGCATCTTCAAATCCGAAAACAGGCAGTCCTTTATAAAGGTGAACAGCCAACGCGATCATTTTTCCATCCAGGGTGAAAACGGCATCAATATCGAAAAACTCGACAAAGGCTGCCTGGTTTTCAACACCGGCCGCGATAACGGGTACAGGGTTTGTATCGTGGACAAGTCGAATAAACTTACCGAAGCCCAATACTGGAAAGACACCTTCCTGCAGCTGAAACCACTCAGCGATGAATTCCACAGCACCAAAGAATTCATGAATATCACCAAAAACTTTGTCACTAAAAAGCTGACACAGGATTTTGAAGTCGGCCGCACCGATCAGATAGATATGCTGAACCGTTCGGTGGAGTATTTCAAGAAAAATGAAAACTTCAGCAAAACCGACTTTGAACAGCATGTGTTGGGGCAGCCCGAGGTCATCGATTCGTTCCGGAGTTTTGAGTCGGCTTACAAATCGGAAAACAACATCGAATTACCGGATAGTTTTGAAATTTCACCGCAGGCTGTGAAAAAACAAGCCCGCATTTTTAAAAGTGTGCTGAAGCTCGACCGGAATTTTCACATATACATCCACGGCAACCGCGAACTGATTGAAAAAGGTGTGGATGATAATGGTCGAAAGTATTATAAGATTTATTACAACGAAGAAAACTGATTTCGGTAAGACGAAACTGCATTTATCTGCAGTGTCTGCTGATCAGCTGTATTAACTTATTCCTGTCAACCGGTTTGGTAATAAAGTCATTGCATCCAGCATCAATTGCCTTGTTATTATCATCACGCATGGCAAATGCTGTCTGCGCTATAATAATCACGCTATTGTTAAATGATCTGATCTCCCGTACAACCTCATAACCATTTTTACCCGGCATTTTGATATCGAGCAGTATTAACGAAATATCCTGATTTTCCCTGAATATCTTTACAGCATCAATACCATTGTCAACACGGAGGATCTGTCCGACTTTATCTTTAAGTATGCTCTCCAGGTAAAGTAAACTGTCGGGATCATCCTCGGCAATCAATACTTTCAGTTTTTTCAAATTAATCGCGGCTTTTGTAAAGTCTTGCTTTTCCTTATTTATCGGCTCTAATGCCTGTCGATAAGGAATGGAAAAATAAAATACGCTGCCCCTGCCAGGTTCTGATTCCAACCAGATTCTTCCATCTAACTTTTCGAGGTAGCCTTTAACAATGGATAATCCTAAACCCGACCCTTCATATTCCCTTGTACTTTTAAGGTCTGCCTGAACAAAACGTTCAAAAATGCTTTCCACTTTATCGGCAGGAATACCAATGCCGGAATCTCTTACATAAAATACCAATGATCCGTTCTGCAGGTAATTACCCACCTCAATACGGCCCGATTTGGTAAATTTAATGGCATTGCCAACCAGGTTGGTCATGATTCCGTTAAGCAGATGTTCATCCGAAACGATAACTGACCTTTCTGCCGGTACCTGCGAAGCATTGACCAGTGAAATCCCTTTTTCATTGGCCTGATGACTGTGAAACTTCAGATGATATTCTATTAACTTGCTGACATCAACGGGCGAAAAATTCACAGCTAACTGATTGGCTTCAATCCTGGAAATCTCAATAATGTCATTGATGGTTTTCAACAAACGGTTTCCACTCTCCTGAATGATATCAATGTAACCACTTCGTATTTCAACATCAATTTCCGGGTCTTCGAGGAGTCGCAGGAATCCCAGGATACCATTCATGGGAGTTCTGATTTCGTGCGACATATTCTGAAGAAATGCCGTTTTCAACCGGTCAGATTCCTCAGCCCTGTTCTTGGCCTGCAGCAATTCTGCTGTTCTGGCTTCGACCAATTGCTCAAGGTGTTCCCTGTAATGATGCAATTCTTTGTTCTGTATGGTAATGTGGTTATGCGCATCTTCAATTTCTTTCTTCTGGGTACTGACCGTCTGAAGGGTTATTTTCAGTGTCTGGTTTATCTGGTTTAACTCGTTGTTTGTTTCAAAAAGCTTCTGATTGGTCTGGCTAAGCTCCTCATTGGCTTCCTCCGTTTTCAGCTTTTGTTCCCTAAGCGCAACGGTTCTGCTTGCTATCAGGGTCTCAAGCAGTTTGTTTTGCCGGTCGAGTCTTTTGGCATTCAGTTTGGTAACCTGCCAGATAAACAATAAAAACAAAACCGTGTAGAAACCGTAAGCCCACCAGGTGCGATACCATGGAGCCAGTATTCTAATGTTGAATACATCTGTGCTGCCTACTATGCCGTAGATATTTTTTGCCTTTACTTCAAACGTGTAATACCCTTCATGCAGATTGGTATACTCCTTCTTGTGATCGGCAGACCATTCCGACCATTGGTCATCCATACCTTTCAGCCGGAAACTGTATAAGTTCTTATCCGCATCCTCATAAAAGGAGGCCGAAAAATAAAAGGCCATTTCGCGCTTATCAAAGTTCAGTACCATGGGTTGGACATCGTCAGACGCGGGTAAAACACCATGTCCGCCGTAAAGCAGGGAGTCGCGTAAATACACCCCACGGATTATTGTATGAAATGGTTTCTCATAATCAGGTTCCTTATCGGGCTTGTATTGCAGCAATCCCAATCCGGTACCGAAATACACCGATCCATCCGGAACACGGCAAATATTGTAAGGACAATCGCCACTTCCCAGGTGACTGAATTTGAAAAATGCCTTTTTATTTACATGACTTATTCCATCAATGGTTTTAAGCACCCCTTTCTCATAATTCCCGCTCGGTAGCAGCTGTTCAAACCAAATATGCCCATCGGTATCCTTGTAAAGCTGAAGTACTTTTCCGGTTAATAAATTAAAGCCGGGATGGGGTTTGAAAGCTTTTTCACTTTCGAAATACTGGTATACGCCCTTTTCAGTGCCAAATACCACTTCGCCCGGTTCAAGTGTAAAGGGCATGGCATATCCCGAAGGCAAACCCTGTTCAACACCGCATAACACCGTTGAAATTACGCTATCAGCATCCTGGTTTAACACCAGGTTGTACATATCCAGAAACGTGGAAACCCATATATTATGGTTCAAATCGGATTCAACTTTGTAGGAAGGTTTGTTGAAACCGCTGACCCTTGACTTCAATATCCACCCTGATTTATTGCGATTCATCACATGTAAACCATTAATGGCACCGACAAGAATGTTGTCACCGTCAGCTGTATGTGTGCAAAAAGAAAGGGCAGAAACAGGACGGGTTCCTTCAACCTGAAAGGCTTTGTTTCCCCTGATCTCATGAATGCCATCGAGATTGGCAAGCAAAAGACTACCGTGTGACGCATACAAGTGAAAATTCTGACTGGCAGTTCCGGAAACCGCTTCGAAAGTGCCGTTTTTATTCGCTGCAAATACATGCTGACTGGTTCCGACATAAAGGCGGTTGTTGAAATAGTCGAGGCACATTACCGATCCGCTAAGG
Organism: uncultured Bacteroidales bacterium; assembly: GCA_964618645.1. Lineage (GTDB taxonomy): Bacteria > Bacteroidota > Bacteroidia > Bacteroidales > UBA10428 > UBA5072. The sequence continues at coordinate 13,266 of CAZUBW010000027.1, forward strand.
CCACTCCGTTCATCATAGTATGTAAAAGGCACATTTAGCTGAACCAGGCTGATACCATTGTCCAGTGCAGCCCAAAGCTGATCGTTCCTGTCGTAAAAAAGGCTGTAAACCGAATTATCCAACAATCCGGTTTTCTTGTTGTAAATCTCCCTGATCTTACCATCGGGCGCAACCACCAAAATGCCGCCGCTGACTGTGCCAATGGCATATTCACCATTGGAACCACGAACGGCGGAGTATGCCTGATGAAGCCTGATATAATCGTTGGCCTCCCTGAAAACCGGAGATTGATGTAAGCCGGTATGAGGGTTTTCATAAATTTGAATTCCCTGTTCCACACTTATAAACAGGAGGGCATGCTTATTGTAAGGCAGTATGGATATGATTTCATCACCATTAAACAAACTGGCGGGTATGAAATCATCTAAAGCATTACCTTTCAGCATACGTATGCCCATGCCGGCTTCTGCAACATAAAAATCCTCATTTACATGAAACGAAAAATAAAACCCATTTTCTGTTGAAACAACAGTGATTTCGCCATTTTTATACTGGTATAGTTTATCGGCTGTTTGAAAAACCACCTGGTCCTCCAGCACATAAACGCGGTAACAGATGTTGATTTCGCGGTGGGCAGCCGGTACTTCGGGCAAAAGTGAATGAAAACGCAGTATACCCTGGTGGTCGGGTTTCAGATACCCGATATCATTATCAAGTCCCACATATATCAACCCGTTTTTATCAATGGCCAGTGGTCCTACACCGGGTAGTTTTACCAGTCGCCAGGAGACTCCATCACAAGTCAGCACCCCATCGTTATTCCCAAAATACATAATTCCCTGCTGATCCTGCACTATGGACCAGTTTTGGGGGCTTGCCTTATATTCATGCGGCAGAAAATTGCGGACATAAGGCAATCCCGATGCGGCAGTATCAAATGGCAAAGCAATCCATAAAAAAATAATCAGGGATAGCTTAATCTCAAATGATACCTTTGTGGGGCGATAAAACTTCATATTATCAGGCCAACTACTAATCAATATTACAACAAAATTCAATTACGCTATGCAAAGATCATGCAAAGCCTGCACATGTATCTGATAAAACCAGCATGCAATTACCCGGACTGCGACCTGCCTGTCTGATATAATATCTGACTGAGTCTGGGCATTGCCGGCTTTAATATCATGTATACGACAGGCTCAGCAACTGGTAACAGAAAATTGACCAAAAGCAGTATTGCGAAGATAAACTATGCGAACGTTCAGTTGAATAAAGGTAGAACCCTAACCTGCGTTTTTTCGTTAAATCCGTCAATAAGGTCAACTATAAAATTATAACAACCGCAGACCAAATTTCCATGCCCTTTGATTTCCGGAAATATTTCTATCTTAGGCAGAAATACCGGTTTTAAAGGGGTTTGCAGGAGGTAACACATTCACAGCTATGAAAACAACAGTAAAGTTATTTTTGGCAATGTTAATATTCGGCTCATGCGCAACGAACAGATATTTACTCACAGACAAGGGAGCCGACAGGAAGTTTTTGGTAAACATTATAAAGGAATCGTCCAAATATGGTGAGATTCAGAAGAAACCCATTATTGTGGTAAACGGAACCCCTTACAGGTATCACCACGAGTTAAAATCCACCGGGTTACAGGTATCCAAAAAGGAAATTAAGAACCTGGAAGTCCTGAAAAAGGAGGTAGGAATTGGAATTTATGGTGAATCAGCAAAGGACGGCGTACTATTATTAACAACCAGGGACAACGCCGATAAGGGATCAATGGCGTCAGACACAACCCGTATGCTGATATTGCTGGGTGACCAGGTAATATCCGAAAGCGATATGGAAAAGATCGATCCGGCAGCTATCGAAGCTATCGAGATAATCAAAGACAGGCATAAGATGGGCCAATACACCCGGGAAGATTATGATGCCGTAATCATCATCCGGTTAAAGTAGAGGCTGTCTAAAAAGTCATAAAAAGAGCGTAGTCTGGAGACTACGCTCAGCATACAAAGCTGACATTCTGCACAATGCGCTAGGCGTAGTTTAGCTCCGCTGAGCTCCCTTTGGTCGGTTGCAACTACGCCTAACAAATTGACTTTTTAGACAGCCTCTTTACAAATTTATACGTTGAAAGGGAATCAGGGATTTTCCGTCCGGCCGTCGGAATAGCGGGCGAATCTTCCCTTATCGCGGGGATGAACATTGTCGTGCCGTTCCCAGGGCCAGCCACCAAACTGGGTTTTCCGGTAATCCGTAAAAGCCTGGTGAATTTCATCAGCGGTATTCATAACAAAAGGGCCGTGTTGCACCACCGGTTCACCAATCGGGCGTCCCTGCAGCACTAACAGAAAAGCTTCTTCATGGTTTTCATTTTCCAGGATCACAGGCTGGTCGGCCAGCAGTTCCACAGCATGATATTTGTTTATCATAATCCCTGCAATTTTTATTGCAGCACCACGATAGAAGTATAAGGCCCGGTTGGTTTCAGGAGAGACTGCCGGCAAAGTAAAGGTGGCGCCGGCATCCATTTTTATCAGCCATATCCCGGTTTCATTTGATTCCGTTGCAGCCCATGAATCCGGCGCAGGCGAAGGAGCAACTGCATCGCCAATTTTACCGGCAATGATGGTTATGCTGGTATTTTTTCCATTTTTATCTTTTATTAAAACGGTGGGGATATCTTCTGCCCATAGCATCTTAAAATGGGGCTCAGCAAACTTTTTCGATTTCGGAAGGTTAAGCCAGATCTGAAATAGTTCCAGTGGATTGGGCTTGTCGGGGTATATCAGCGGAAACATTTCGGCATGTTGCAAACCGGCACCCGCGGTCATCCATTGCACATCGCCGTTCCCGTACCTGCCGGCCGCCCCGTGCGAGTCGGAGTGATCCACATAACCATTCAGCACAACGGTTACGGTTTCAAATCCCCTGTGGGGATGCATGGGAAAGCCGGGTATGGTTTCGCCATGGTACATACGCCAGCCGTCTCTGGTCGTAAAATCCTGTCCCAGGTTTCTGCCGGCCAGGGAAGCAGCGGGACCCATCTGGTCATTTCCGGCCGGGTAATGGTCGAGGTGATGCACACAAAACAAAAAAGGATCCTGCGTTTCCCAGGTAAACCCAAGGGGTTTGATGTTGATGATGAGTTTGTTGTACATGGCATTCAGGTTAAAAATTGCTGATGTACGAATTTAGGAAATTTTACTTTCCCTTGTGTGGTTATATTGGCTCTTGGCACTTGGTTACAAAACCACAACGGCTAATCATCAAACGTTAGCAATAGTATTGCAAAAATTAAAACAGAGACTGTCTAAAAAGTCTGTTTATAAGGCGTAGTTGTAAACTACGCCTAGCGCATTGTGCTGAATGTCAACCCTGAACGCTGAGCCTGTCTGCTGCCAGGCAGGCGTAGTCTTCTGACTACGCTCTTTTTATGACTTTTTAGACAGCCTCCGTTTGCATTTTTTTCAAAGGGTTACAACAATCGCAAGCGTTGAAAATTACGCGGGTTTTTTAGGCGACCTCTTTTTCTTACCCATGAGCGCCTTTTCAAGTTCATTCTTTGCGTAATATTTATCCCTTCCCTTCTTATCAACCACTGGTAATTTTTTTGTTCTTATCTGGTAATAAATTGAAGTCAACGGCTTATTGAACAATTTCTGTGCTTCCTGTGGGGTGATCAATTCACCGGGTGCAATATTGATATCCTTGTTGATCGTGTCCTTTATAATACTTTCCTTTTTTACAGCGTTCTTTTTTGCAGTGCTCTTTTTGGCAGTACTCTTTTTGGCAGTATTCTTTTTTGCAGTAACTTTTTTTGCAGTGCTCTTTTTTCCGGTTTTCTTTTTTCTCTTGTTCTTCTCCCTATTCCAGGTTTCAAGTGCAGTGCGTGAAAACATCATTTTTCGACCGGCTTTTTCAAAAGGAATGCTGTTTTTCTTGACATAGTTATACACCGATGCAACAGAAACATTGAGTATTTTTGCAGCCTCGTTGATATCTATAGCATCTGCTGAAGCACTGGACTCCGTTTTTTTAACCTTGGCTTTGGATGGTTTTTTTCCACTCAATAATTGTTCAACTTTGTCCAATCGCTCCAATATTTCAGCAATTGCGCCGGGTAGTGCATCAAAAGTAAGTTTTCTCATGCTTTTTTTAATTTTTGTTTGCAAAGGTAAAAATATATCCTAATACATTGCCTTTTAATATATAATATCGAGGACAATATATAAAAATACCAGAAATTTTCAAAAGAATGCTACATACGGCGGCTTAAAAAGCATCCTGAAAGTTATATTTCGACGCAGTTCAACAGGACAATCACTTGATTATCCAATTTTATACTCACTCGGTGAAACACCAAATTGTTTTTTAAAGCTGGCTGAGAAGTGAGATAATGTGCTAAAGCCCGTGATATCTGCTATTTCAGAGATGTTGTATTTTCCCTCGGCCAATAATTCGGTTGCACGGTTTAGCTTATACATTTTAAAAAATGTATTCGGATTGATACCTGTAAGTCCTTTTATCTTATAATAAAGTTTTGTACGTGAAATTTTCAATATTTCTGTCATCCGGTTTATATTCAATTCAGAATTCGATAACTCTGATTCCATTATCTCATACAGTTTAGTCATAAAGGCATTGTCATGTGGGGAGAGCAGATTGTTTTCAATCTTATCGATCTTTGTCTCAGTTCCTAAAAGTTTCCGGATATTCTCGCGGTTTTTTAACTGGGAATTTATCAAAGCCAGTAGATATGCCGGGTCAAAAGGTTTGTTTACATAGGCATCTGCGCCTGTATTCAGGCCTTCTACCTGACTTGCGACAGTGGTTTTTGCTGTAACCAAAACAACAGGGATATGACATAAATGAACATCGTTTTTAATGGCCCGGCAGAAATCATACCCACTCATATCAGGCATTACAACGTCGCATAAGATTAAATCCGGCGTTTCTTCTTCAATAATCTTTAGCGCATTTACTGCACTATAACTGCTGACCACCTTATAATGAGGAGAAATCAGGGCATTTAAATAATTAAGTATTTCAGAATCGTCATCTACCAACATTATCTTGTAGGGTTCATTTTCTGTATTTCCTGCGTTCTTTGCCCTGTATTGGTCATCTGTTATCAAAGGAAAGGTGAAGTTTTGTTCCTCGCTATCAACGGTCTTATCATCTGCAGTATAAGTACTTTCATCGGATGGCAATAATAGTGTAAATAACGTACCTCCACTTTCAATATTACCGGCTTTGAGATAGCCATGATGAAGTTCAGCAAGTCGTCGTGCATAATAGAGTCCTATTCCGGTTCCCCAGTTATAAATTCCTTTATCCTGTTCAACCTGATAATATCTTTCGAATACTTTTTCAAGCTCGGCATCAGGGATGCCTTTACCTGTATCAGATACGCCGATTTTCACATATTGCATGCTATTATCATCGTTTCTCAAACTAAAAAGCTCAGCGGCGTCTTTTCTTAGTATGACATCAAATGTTATGGTGATCTTTCCTCCCGGAGCAGTATACTTCAAAGCATTAGAAAGCAGATTGCCCAATATATGATCAAGTTTATCTGCATCTAATAACATTAAGAAATCCTCTTCTAACCCAAACGTTACCAACGTGACACCTTTAATATTGGCATTCACCTTAAAGATGCTGATGCTCCTGTTTAATTCACTGATCACATCTGCCCGTTGAACGCTTAACTTAAGTGTATCGTTCTCCATTTTATTAAAATTCATAAGCTGATCCACCAATTTCAGCATTCGATTAACGCTCCGTTGCACGATGTATAGCAAATTCTTTTTCTCACTAGTAATTTCCGCATCATCACATAATTGTGTTACCGGGCCGGCTATCATGGTTAGTGGTGTACGGAACTCGTGTGAAATATTAGCGAAGAAGCTCATGTTTACCTTATTGATCTTTTCCTGCTGCAATTTTGCTCTTTCAACCCTGGCCACCTCTTCTTTATTTTTTCTGATCCTGTATAGCAATCTTACTATATAAAATGTAACAAGTGCAAATACGGTTATATACAGCAAGTATGCCCACCACGAGAAAGCGGGGGCAGGAAGAATTCTTACAGAAATCGCATTTTCAGCCTCTGTGATCGTATTATCTTTATTTGTAATCCTGACCCTGAAAGTATATTTACCTGGTGGTACATTCGAATAGAAAGCTTCATGATAATTGCCGGCATCAATCCAAAATTTATCATGACCTTCTAACATGTAATAATAACGAACCCGTTCAAATTCGCTATAATCCAGCGCGGTATATGATATCGTGAAACTGTTTTCCTGATTCCTGAGTCGAATGTCGGGATTATACGATATATGACGTTCAATGCTTTCGCTACTGTATGGAGCAACAATCTTGTTATGAATCTTTAGATTTTCAAATAATAAGGTAATATCATTTTTAATACTTATTGTTAACGGGTTGAAAAAAGTCAGCCCATGAGTACCGCCAAAAACCAACGTCCCATCGTTCAGTTGACAGCTACTTCGCTCATTGAACTGATTCCCGCCAATACCGTCGCTTTTGTAGTAATTAATTACTTTGTTGCTGATACGGTCATACTTACTCAATCCATATAACGTACTTATCCAAATGTTTCCCTGTATATCCTCTTCCAAACCGGTTATATCGCTACAGGCAATCCCTTCAACAACATTGATTTCTTTACTTTTTGTGGCATAATGCAGTAATCCATTAATATAAGTTCCAATCCAAATATCACCGTTTGCATCTTCAAGCAGAGCTGTAGGCACAAAAACAGCTTCATTCAGGCTTTTGCCAATTTCAATTTTCCTGGTTGCCCAGTTAATCGGATTAATTATGCTTAAGTCCTGATCAAATGAGCACAAAAACAACTCTCCTGTCGAAAGCGTGATCAATCCGCCGGTAAAAACATAAAGCGGAGGGGTGTATATTTGTCTTGGTTTGAATTCATCAGCACCTCTGTCCAACATATAAATGTTTTCGTTAAATCCTGCTGCGTACAGGATTCCCGACTTATCCTGGGTCATCAATGAAATGTCCGTAGGTAAATAATACACGGTAATCTGAGACAATTTGTTGTTGATATACCTGCATTTTACAAGCCTTCCGATTTCAGAAATAAGCCATATGTAATTATCCCTGTCAACAAATATGCGCTTAATCTTGATTTTAAGGTAGTCATCCTCCGGGAAAAAGGAAGAAACCGCAATGTTCTTTATGCTTTTATCACTTATATTATACAAGAATACACCGCCCAAAGACGTTGTAATCCAAAGATTATCTTCATTATCCTTTGTGACCGAGGTAACCGATTTGCCTTCAAACTTCGAAACAAGGTAATTATTGCTGTTAAACCTTTGCTGGTAATTGAACACAGTTACAAATCCCTGATCGGAAGAACCAATCCACAGATTCTTTTTGGAATCGGTGTACATAGTGGTTATATTGAATGCTGGCGCCTGAAAAGGAAATCCATCTTCCGACTGGTGGATAACCTTTTCGGTTATATAATTATATAGAAACAAACCCCGGCGTGTATTTATTAAAAGCGAAGAATTTGAATAGGGGTGAATATTTGTTATAATAGCTTCGGCATGAAGATTCCGTTCACGGATCGCACCCGGAATTTCTTTAAACTTTCCGGTTTTGGTATCCAGAATGAACAGTTTTCTCCCTGACGCCAACCATAATTCTCCGTTGTCCTGCATAAACGAATAATGACAAAAATCTCCAGTGTTGACTCTTTTCAGTAATTCCTTAGAAACCGTATTAAAGCAACGCAAAATATTGCCCGATACCACCCACATGAATCCCGAATTATCAATAAAACACTTATTGCTCCATTTTACCTCATTATCAAATTCTGGAAAAACCAATTTAAATCTTTGTTCTTTTTCGTCGTATTCACACAAATGCACAACCATATTCAGAAAAATTCTGCCATTGTTATCCTCAAACAATTGGATAGCATTCTGGCTAACAGCATCAATTGGAATTCTCTTGAAACAATCCATATCTGTATACAGGCAAACCCCGGTTGTGGTGGCAAACCATAAGCGGTTACGGGAATCCCTGAATATATGCTGCACCTGATTGCCGGAAATGCTTAGAGAGTCTCTGCTGCTGCTAAAATATTGCTGAAATTCATAAACATTATGTTTGTTTGCACCGCGTGCAGTACCTATCCATATATGCCCCTGGGCATCCTCCGAAATACAATTAATCTGTTGATTGGAAATATCAGTTGATACCGTATGTACTGAACTCACAGGCCCCTGAGGCAATTCTCCGGATATACAAGTTGACAAAAACAAAACACAGCCAATGGAACTATTTGTAAAAGAGAATTTTAACATATGGCAGTATAATAGACTTAGGTAAAAGTTAGAAAAAACGGCCGAAATAAAGTTAAAAATCTATATGAAAATTCAATTACTAATCTGTTTTGAACGTCTGAACAAACTTTTAAACATTTAGAAAAACCGTTTTAAACATTCTGAATAACAATTGGATCAAATCTGCAAGCCGTCCTTCTGCATACTTCCTAATTTTCAATTTTCGATCAACATAAAATATGTTAAAACAACTATTGATACTGTCCGCGTCTCTGTTGTTATTTTCTTGCGGCAATGAGGGTGAAAGTACTAATTTCAGGGATGTTTAATGCACTGCTGGCTTATTTCGGGGCATTTCATGCTGCCGAATTTGGGTATGCTTTACACACCTTACATAAGTGGAACCGACCTTTTACGGAAACAGATTACCGGATTGAAAAAATCATGTCTTCATACTGGGTGAATTTTGCTAAAAACGGAGATCCAAATGGTGAAGGACTCCCACACTGGGAATCGTTCAATGGGGAATCACCGCAAATAATAGAATTTGGAGATGAAGTAAAAGCAGCTCCCCTTCCCTTCCAAAAACAACTGTATTTCATGAATGAGTTAAACAACATTGATATTTAAGGAAACCCTATTAATCCATTATTATAACTAACTAATTATTTATCTATGGTACACTTAAAAGTTTTTAAAAGAATAGTCGTCTGGACTTTTCTTTTACTCGTAAATGCAACATTATTATCGGCACAGGAGCAGTTGAAAATTTCGGGAACTGTGACTGATGAAAATAATGAGGCCATGATTGGTGTAACTGTGTTCGTTCAGGGAACACAAAAAGGCACAATAACAGATGCCAACGGTTATTACGCACTTACTGTCAATAGCGGTGATATCATAACCTTTTCCTATATAGGTTATGTAAAGCAGGATATCCCTGCAACTCAGAGCATAATTAATGCTACACTGATAGAAGACACACAGGTGCTTGAAGAAGTAGTTGTAGTAGGATACGGAGTACAGAAGAAAAGTTCTGTGACTGGCGCTATCTCCCAGGTTAAAACGGAAGATATAGAAAACCGCACTATAACACGTGCCGAGCAAGCTTTGCAGGGCAAAACAGCAGGGGTGCAAATAGTGCAGGGATCTGCGGCTCCAGGCTCAAAACCCGATGTCCGTATCCGGGGATTAAGTTCAAACACAAGCAGTACACCGTTATATGTGGTAGATGGACGCATAGCTTCCGATATTGGAGGCATTGATCCAAATGATATCGAAAGTATTGAAGTGTTAAAAGACGGCGCATCAACAGCTATCTACGGCATTGCAGCCGGAAACGGAGTTGTTCTTGTTACAACAAAAAAGGGAAAAGCCGGAAAAGGATCAGTGGCTTATGATTTTCAGACCTACAATCAGCATATTTCGAGGATACCTAAGGTTATGAATGCCGAACAATATATTGACTATATGACAGAGGCAAATTACCTGACAATGGAAAAAATTCTTGAGAACTGGGATTTTAATACAAATACCGATTGGAGCAGCGCTGTATTTGAAAGTTCCTTAATGCACAGACACAACCTCTCATTCCAGGGCGGAAACGATGCCGGTACCTATTACCTGGCCATTTCTTACTTAAACAATGATGGTTATATTGTTGGCGATGCCGATAAATATAGCCGCCTTACTGCTACAATCAACGCTAATTATAACGTAAAACCCTGGCTTGAAGTGGGTACCAATAACCAGGTGGAATACTATAAACGCAGAACCGTAGCTGAAGGCTCTGAGTATGGGAGTTTGCTTATGTCGGTACTTCAGTTGGATCCGCTTACGCCTGTCACGTATGCCCCTGATCAGCTTCCCGATCATATGGAACGGGAATTGGCCGCCGGAAGGAAATTTTACCAAGACGGTGATGGAAATTATTATTCCACTTCGGCATTCCAAATAAGTGACCAATACAATCCTTTCATAATGAGAGATAAATCATATTCAATCGGGAAAGGATATAATGTTAGTGGAACAGTTTTTGGCAATTTAAAACCCATTAAGGACTTGGTTATTACTTCCCGGTTTGGTTATAGCCTTTCAGGCATAAGCAATTACGCCTATAATCAACGATTCTATGCTAATGCTTCAATTAGGCAGGATTATAACCAGGTAGTGGCTTCTGCATATGTTCCGGTAAGCTACCAATGGGAAAACTTTGCCAACTACACCAAAACCATTGAAAAACATCATCTCAATGCAATGCTGGGTACTTCAATCCGTCAGAGTGTTAATTTTAACGTCAATGGCACTATACAGGGTGCGACAAGAGAAGATGGCACTACTGAATTAGGGTTCCTCGAAGAAGATCCGATTTTTGCCTATTTCGGTTATGCCACAGCAGGGGCCAAAAGAACGCTCTTCGGGGGCGAGGAAACCAAAACGCCGGCATGGTTCTCAATGTTTGGACGGGTCTCCTATGATTATAACGACAAATATCATGCGCAGATTTCATTACGGCGTGATGGGGCTGATCTGGCCACCTTACCTAAAGAAAAACGATATGGCTATTTCCCAGCTGTATCGTTAGGATGGACAGTCACCAGGGAAGCCTTTGCTAACAGGTTAACATTCCTTAAACTGCGTGCAAGCTGGGGACAAAACGGATCAGCATCAAGCCTGGGAAGCTTTATGTGGAGGCCGGTCATTCAATCAAGAGGCCTGTATCCTTTTACCGAAGACTTTGTTTACACTACTGCATATGGACCTAATGTACTGGGCAATAATGAACTTACCTGGGAAAAATCGGAACAACTCGATTTGGGTTTCGACGCTCGCTTTTTCAGAGATCGTCTTACCCTGAGCTTTGACTATTTTGATAAGGAAACGAAAGATTTGATTGTCACCGGAGTTACACTATCAACCATTGTTGGTAATGGTGCATCTCCAATTAATGCCGGTACTATCGAAAACAAAGGTATTGAAATTGAACTTGGCTGGCAGAACAACACAAACTATGGTTTGCATTATAGCATAAAAGGCAATTTTGCTTCACTTCATAATGAAGTGATCTCCATACATGAATCCCTGGCACGTATTAATGGCGCAAGTTTTCACACCACTCAGGGCGTTACAGTTTTCGAGCCAGGATACCCGGCATGGTATCTAAGGGGGCTGCAATTGGATTATATTGATGAAGAAACTGGTAATCCGGTATTTAAAGACATAACACCCGATGGCGTTATTAATGATGATGATAAAACCAAGATCGGTAAACCAATGCCTGATTTTACCTTCGGAATCACAGCAAATTTAGCTTACAAAGGTATTGATTTTATGATATTTGGCACAGGAGCATATGGAAACGATATTATGATGTGCTTCAACCGTGGTGATCGCCTTCAGTCAAATATGCTAAAAATGTTCTATGACGAAAGATGGACACCTGAAAATAAGACAGCTGAAGGCCCGCGTCCCGGAGCTATGGATATTGAGCGCTATTGGCTGAGTGATGCAATGGTTTACAATGGTTCGTTCTTTAAGATTAAACAGATACAACTGGGGTATACGCTCCCAAAAGCATGGCTCGATAAAATATCGTTGAGTAATGTCAGGATATACGGCTCACTTGATGATTATTTCACATTCACCAAATACCCCGGATTCGATCCCGAAACAATGGGTGTGGGCTCCGGTATGGGACTTGACAAAGGTTATTATCCCTCATCAAAAAAGATTGTCTTTGGCTTGAATATAACATTGTGATATGAACATAAAGTCATTGACAAAAACAACAGTTTATAACTTTAAAATGTAAATAAATGAAAAATAAAATATTAAAATCAATGATCTGGCTGTCGGCAATGCTGCTTCTCGCATTGATTTCCTGTGAAGACATCCTTGAGACAGAACAACACGGTGTTCATACCTATGAGACCTTTTACCAGACCGATACGGAAGCTGAAGAGGCAATTGCTTCGTTATATATGTATTATTCAAATTCAGGAACATATTATAACATATATTTTCTGAAGAATCTTTTGTCCGACGATTTCTGGTGTGGAGGCGGCGGAAGAGGTGACAATGGCGAAAATGAAAAACTGAACGAATATACGTTCAGCGCTGAACATCCCTATATCAGCTCCTCTTTCCAGAGTTTTTACGGTGTAATATATTTCTCAAATGTTGTTTTGGGACATGTTCCGGATGAAACTCCGGTTCAAAAACGTGTACGTGCAGAGGCTAAAGTTTTCAGGGCTTTCGCTTACATAGACCTGATTTCTCTATGGGGAACACCTCCGCTGGTTGACCATGAACTTTTGCCTTCGGAATATAAGCAACCCAATGGCGATCCGGAAGCATTATGGGCACTTGTAGAAAATGATCTCTCTGAAGCAATAAACTCAGGCGCGCTGCGTGAAAAAGCAAATGCCGCTGACAATTCATCGTACCGGATTACTAAACAATTTGCACAGGCGTTATTAGGAAAAGCCTATATATTTCAGGAAAAATGGAATGATGCCGTTACAGTACTCGATGAAATGATTGCATCAGATAAATACCAGCTTTATACCGGGGATTATGAAAGCATTTTACAATACACTGCTGAAAATAATAGCGAATCGGTATTTGAGCTTAATTATCTGAATGATCCGCAAAATGCTGCTATGATTAACCTCCTGTTTGCAATGACCGGATGGAGAACCGACAAAATGATCGTTTCATCTGATATCTATAAAGGAACATGGGGTTTCTGCAATCCCCAAAAGGACTTATATGATGCATTTGTTGGCGAAGAAGGTGAAAACGGCTACCGTCTTCTGCAAACCATGAAGACTTATGACCAGGTTAAAGCCATGGGAGATGAAATAACGCCAGGCAATGAGCTATACGGACACGAGGGATGCTTTATGTGGAAATCAAGAAAAGTAAACGGCGAAGTTAACTCAGGCGGATGGATGGATAGCCACAATAATATAAGAATCATGCGCTATCCCGAAGTATTATTGCTTGCGGCCGAAGCACATGTTCGTAACAACAATGATGCCTTCGGTAAAGGGGCCGAATATCTAAACGAGGTCAGAATTCGTGCAAAACTCGATCCTAAAAGCAATATCACCCTGGAAGATGTAATGCTCGAAAAACGACTTGAGTTATGCGGTGAAAGTGTTCGATTCCAGGATATGCTTCGCTGGGACATAACAGATAAAATGGCAAGCCAGGGAACTCAAACCCCATGGTTTGGATCCAACGGCACTGTCCGCTGGTCTAATTATAACACACCCGAAGCAGCTGGTTTTAAAGAAAAACATAAGCTCCTGCCCTTCCCTCAAACAGAGCTGACACTCAACAATAACATTACTCAAAATCCTAACTGGTAATTTCTAACAACAATATAAAAAATCGATTATGAAAGAAATATCAAAATATCTGATATATAGTGCAATCTTCGTGATGGCTTTTATAGCCTGTGAAGAAGATGCCCTCGATCCGTTGAGCGGAAAATACCCGGCTCCGGCTGAGAATGCACTTTCGGACATATTGGAAAAAACCTCCCTGAAAGAAGGGGCGCTCAGAGTTTTCACACTGAAAATTTCAAACGGAGGCGTCACAGCAACCTATGATCCGGGAACTTCAACTTATTCCTATTCAGGTACAGGTAATCTTTTATCTGTTGACTTTGTAGGAAAAACCTATTTCCTGGAGTCCGGTGTATATACTGTGGCACCGAACCAAACAGCAAAAGCAGGCAATTTCGTTGCAGGTTATGATGAAGTAAGTGAAGGACAAAAAGGAACCTGCTGGTATACCGTAAACAACGGTTCAGAAACGGGAACTAAAGTAACAGGAGGAACAATTACTGTTGAAAAGCTGGAAAACAATTACAACATATTTGGAAGCCTCATACTTGCGGATGACACTTACATACGTATTGATTATTCGGGTGAGATAGTATATGAGGAAGATCCTCCTGTGTACACCTATACCAGTGAAATCACAAAGCCTTATATATGGACAGCTGACGGATCCACATTTAATCCGGTTGCCGGTTCACAGCTGAACAAAATCACTGTTTTTGCAGATGGCATTACCTGCGCTGTGTTTGAAATAGTGACCGCTGAAAATGCTTCTACGCTGGCAGGTGAATACCCGGTGGTTGCTGCCCGTAATACAGGGGAAATAAACCAGGGGCAATATGTGAATTTCCTGTGGTATGGAATGTTTGATCTTGCTGTAAAATCAGGGTCATTTGTGGTGGACGGAACAGACACTCTTTATATTCGCGAAGGAGACATTACTGTCACTGATAACGAAGGAATACTGTCAATAACAAGTAATAACCTGAAATTTCAGGATATATCCACACAGGCTGCCTTTGGAGTATTAACGGAGACTGGTGCGCTGAAGATAAACAATGCCACCAATACTGACGGAGGGGGTGACGGTGTTACGCTTGCCAATGTCATTTCTGCCACTGCCACTGATTTGAGCACTTATGGCGGAAGCGGATTTACCGTAACAGTAAAACTTGCCACCGCCGGTATTACAACAGAGCCTAATGGAACAGGAGGTTTTACTTATTCGGGTAACGGAAATTACATTTCAATAGATTTTAAAAGAGATGCAGGTACGCTGCCATCCGGCACATATAATATTATAAGCAATGAAACAGCCGCTAATGATGACGCCATAGCCGGTTATCCTGCATTATTCGGCACAGGATTCTGGGGCTCTGTGTGGGGTAGTGTAACTGAAGGTGAAGTCGCCGATTTACCAATAACAGGAGGTACTGTAGAAGTAACGGAAAATAGCGGTAATTATACTATAATTGCTAATTGTACTACCGAATCAGGAAATATAACCGCAACTTACAATGGTCCAATAACAATTCTATAAATTTCAATTATTTAAACCTATAAACTTATGATAATGAAGAAAATTTTCGTGTTTTTAAATGCTTTGATGCTGTGTGCGGTATCATATTCGCAGCAGGCATTATGGGGTGCACAGGATATTGTTTCACCTGAAATACATGCTGATAATTCAGTTACGTTCAGGCTGGCAGCACCCGATGCAGTAAAAGTTGAATTAAGTGGTGATTTTCTTCCTACTGTGAAGAGGGAGACTCCAATGGGCGAATTTGATGTGCCGGCTGATGTATTATTAACAAAAAATGCTAAAGGTGTTTGGGAATATACAACTACGCCTCTTAAGCCGGAACTTTACAGCTATACATTTTTAATTGATGGCGCCAAGGTTACCGATCCGAACAATGTATATATGATTCGTGATGTGGCTTCTGTGACCAGTGTTTTCATTATCGGCGGCGGTAGAGCCGATCTATATAAAGTTAATGACGTACCCCATGGTATGGTAACCCGTGCATGGTACGACAGTCCCGGTCTTGGAATGAAACGCCGGTTAACAATTTACACTCCGCCGGGATACGAATCCAGTACCGTTGAATATCCTGTACTATACCTGTTGCATGGAGCAGGTGGTGATGAAGAAGCATGGATTGCACTGGGACGTACGGCTCAGATTATGGATAACCTGATTGCCAGTGGAAAAGCAAAACCGATGATTGTAGTAATGCCTAACGGGAACGCTGGTCAAAAGGCCGCGCCCGGCGAGTGGGAAAGAGGAATGTACAAACCTTCCTTTATGAATGATACACGCATGGATGGCGCCTATGAAGAAGCTTTTCCGGACATCATGAAATTTATCGAAAGTAACTACCGTGTTTTGAAAACAAAATCAGGTCGTGCCATTGCAGGGCTGTCGATGGGAGGCTTTCATTCGTTTCACATATCCAAAGAGTATCCCGATTTATTTGACTATGTAGGATTGTTTTCAGCAGCCATCATGCCGCGTGAAGGTGTCACCTCAAAAGTTTATACCAATCTCGATGAAAAGCTGAAAATTCAGTTCGCTAAACAACCGAAGCTTTATTGGATAGCCATTGGAACTGCAGATTTTCTTTATAAGGCTAATACCGATTTACGTAAGAAGCTTGACGAAAATAAGTATCCTTATAAATATTATGAAACCGGTGAGGGACATATATGGAAAAACTGGAGAATTTACCTGTCCGAGTTTGCACCGATGCTCTTTAAATAGAAATTCGAAATTGTAATCAGGACTATTTTTAGTTACCGAATGAATGTGCCGAGGCTGTGTAAAAAGTCAATTTATTAAGCGTAGTTACAAACTACGCTTAGCCCATTGTGCTGAATTTCAGCTATGAATGCTGAGTGTAGTCTCCTGACTACACTCATTTTATGACTTTTTACACAGCCTCAATCGCATCCGAACCAACATTATTGTTATCACCCCCATCCGGTTTATTTATCACAATAATCTCCGGAGTCGGAACTGATTTCTCAGAACATTTTGCCTAAAGACGAGCAATTGCTGATGTATTATGATATTGCCAAAGACCGGATTAAGTTTTATAAAGTTTATATTTGGTTCATTGAATGATATATCATTCATTATTTCATAAAAAGATTTTTAATGCATTATTTATCATTCACTACTTTATACATTATCTTAATTTTATTATTTATATTTGCATGACATATCATTCATTAATAAAAACAAAAGGCATCTATGACTGATATTTCATACAATAATTGGGTTTCGATGAGCGATAAAGTATTGGCCGAACATATAGGTGCGTATATAAGGCATCATCGCTTAGCGCAAAACAAATCGCAGGAAACATTGGCGCAAGCTGCTGGTATTAGCCGCTCTACCCTAAGCCTGCTCGAACGGGGCGAAACAGTAACCCTGGCAACCTTAATACAAGTATTAAGAGTGCTCGACCTACTGCATATAATGGAAACCTTTATTGTGCCTAAAACCATTAGCCCTTTAGCTATGGCAAAAATAGAACAAGAAAAAAGACAGCGGGCAAGCGGTAAAAAAAAGAACAAAATGGGTAAAAGCAATTGGTAATTATGAACACTGCATATGTTAAAATATGGGGCGAGTTGGTTGGTGCTGTTGCATGGGACGAATCCCGGGGAATCGCCACCTTTGAGTACGATTCTAAATTCAAAAGTAATAATTGGGATATAGCGCCCTTACAAATGCCAATTTCATCTGATAAAAAAACCTTTGAATTCCCTGCATTGCGCAAAAAAATCGATACAGCTTCAGATACTTTTAAAGGTTTGCCTGGTCTCTTAGCCGATATGTTACCCGACCGGTACGGTAATGAACTTATCAATTTATGGCTGGCTGAGCAAGGTCGTTCCGAAAACAGCATGAATCCCGTGGAAATGCTTTGTTTTATTGGCACAAGGGGTATGGGTGCCTTGGAATTTGAACCAGTTACTATAAAAGACAGCAAACGAACATTTTTTGTTGAGATTGAAAGTTTGGTAGATATAGCTCAAAGAATACTATCCAAAAAGGAAGCTTTCGTTACCAATCTGCAGAAAGATGAAAAAAATGCAGTACATAATATATTACGCATTGGCACATCGGCTGGTGGAGCGCGCCCCAAAGCAGTAATTGTATATAATGAAAAAACAGGCGAAGTAAAATCAGGTCAAACGACTGCACCCATGGGTTTCGAGCATTGGCTGATAAAATTAGATGGGGTAAGTGATATACAATTGGGTGCAAGCACTGGTTATGGTCGTGTTGAAATGGCTTATTACAATATGGCCAAAGACTGCGGCATAGAAATGATGCCATCTAAACTCCTCGAAGAAAATGGCAGGGCACATTTTATGACCAAACGTTTCGACCGTAAAGGAGCTTCCACCAAGCATCACATTCAAACCTTGTGCGCCATGAAGCATTTCGACTACAATGCATTAACCAGTTATAGTTACGAACAACTGTTTCAAACCATGCGTGAGTTAAAAATGCCATACCCTGCTGCTGAGCAAATGTTTCGTCGAATGGTTTTCAATGTACTTGCCCAAAATTGCGATGACCATACCAAGAATTTTTCATTTCGTCTTAAAAAAGGTGAGGTATGGGAATTGGCACCTGCTTATGATATTTGCCATGCCTACCAACCCAAGCATGCCTGGGTGAGTCAACATATTTTAAGTATCAATGGCAAACGCACCGATATTTCGAAAGACGATTTATTAAGTATTGGCGAATCAATTAGAAACAAAAAAGCCTCAGAAATAATATCGGATATAAATGGCACAGTAAGTAATTGGAAAAAATACGCGAACAATGTAGCTGTTAGACCAAAACTGCGTGACGAAATTTCCAATACACTTATAAATCTGAAGTAATGCAATACCAAGGCAAAGAGATAGAAATAGTATCTAAAAAAGCTGTTTTTGGTAAACAAATAGCTGAAATCAAAATATTGTCTTCGGGCAAATTTAAGTCAGTTCCTTTCGCCGATTTAACCAACAATCACCCCCAACCTAATGCTGCCGATTTAATATTTAAAGCCATTGCAGCCAAAATTCAAATTGAGGTATATAGGCAGTCGATGCTTGCCCCATTGGAGAGCAACATCATTCCACTACCTCATCAGATATTGGCACTGGAAAAAGTAATGTCAGGGCAAGTCCTTCGATTCCCAGTTCGGCGAAGGTTCCAACCTTCGTCGAATATATCCTTGCAGGCTCCAGCCTGTTTGCGCAAAACATAAGTCCCCCGTCGCTAAGCGAAATTTGCAATTTCGCTTCTTTTGTTTTGCAGGCTGTGACTGCCAGTTCAAACGGTTCCTAATAAACAATTTCTTATAGGCTTAGTTACAACCGACCGAACCGACCGAAGGGAGCTCATGACCGAAGGGAATAACGGAGCTCTGCCCTTCCTGCCGGTGGGCAGGGAAGCTAAACTATGCCTGGCGGGGAACAATGTGTTTAAATTAGAAATATAAAGTAAGAATCAGTTCATAAAAAAAATGTATAACGTTAAATATATTTTACATAAAGATGTATATTTGTAAATTATATTTAACATTATGAAGAAAAGTATTGTTTTATTACCTAAAGCACAAAAAGCAGCTTTAATGCTTGGTGAGAACATCAGGCTTGCAAGGCTAAGACGAAAATACAGCACGCAGCAGGTCTCAGAGAGAGCTGATATCAGCAGACCTACATTGGTATCTATTGAAAAGGGAAATCCAAATGTAAGTATTGGAGCCTATATCAAGGTATTGTTTGTCCTTGGTCTTGAGAAGGACTTACTTACTATTGCGAAAGACGACGAATTGGGCAGAAAACTTCAGGATGCAAAACTGTCGTTTAAAGAAAGGGCCCCGAAAATAAAAACCAATACCCCTGTTTATGGAAACAAGAAGCAAGAATAGAAGCATATTTGTTTATGCGCATTGGGTTGGAATGAAAGGCCCGATTTATATGGGTGAATTAAAAGCAGCATATTCAAGAGGCAAGGAGCTGTTTTCATTCAGTTATTCAGATGCCTGGCTTAAATCAAAATATGCTCAGATTCTTGATCCTGAATTACAATTATATTCAGGATCTCAATATGCCCGGGAGGAAAAACCCAATTTTGGCCTGTTTCTTGATTCTTCACCTGATAGGTGGGGTAGATTATTGATGAAGAGACGGGAAGCTGCTCAGGCAAGATCAGAAAAAAGAATGCCAGGAACTTTGCATGAATCTGATTACCTGCTTGGTGTTTTCGATGGCCAACGTATGGGTGCATTGCGATTTAAAGATGCTCTTGACGGGCCATTTCTCAATGTTAATAAAGAAATGGCTTCGCCACCCTGGACTTCAATCGGAGAACTTGAGAAAATCAGCTTGAAACTCGAAGATGATGAAACAATTGATAACCCGGATTATATACATTGGCTATTGATGCTTGTAAATCCTGGATCATCATTGGGAGGAGCAAGGCCAAAAGCAGGCATATTGGATAATAAAAAAAGGCTATGGATTGCAAAATTCCCCAGTAAAAGCGATAACAAGGACGTTGGCGGCTGGGAAATGGTTGTGCACGATCTTGCAGAAAATGCAGGTATAAGCATTGCAGAATCAAAGATTCAGAAGTTTTCAGGTAAATATCATACATACCTTACAAAGCGGTTTGACCGGACTTCAAGTGGCGAAAGAATTCATTATGCCTCTGCAATGACAATGTTGGGTTATAACGACGGTGATAATTACCAGGAAGGTGCCAGTTATCTTGAAATAGCAGATTTTTTAACAAATAACGGGGCAAATATTGGAAGTGATCTGGAAGAATTATGGAGGAGGATCGTCTTTAATATTTTTGTATCCAATACAGATGATCATTTGCGAAACCATGGCTTTATATTAACTGAAAAAGGATGGATCCTTTCTCCCGCATTTGATATTAATCCGAATGAGTATGGTACCGGTTTATCGCTCAATATATCCCTTGAAGATAATTCCCTTAACCTGGATATTCCGCTTGAAGTAGTTGAGTTTTTCAGGCTTACTAAGGAACGTGGATTAAAAATAATAGATCAGGTGAAAAGATCAGTAAGCAGATGGCGAAATGTAGCAAACATGTATCACCTTCCTAAGGTTGAACAGGAGTTAATGGCACATGTATTTAATAAATTTTTGTAAAACTCCGTTTTAGGCGAATTCAGAATGAAGGCTGCTGCTGCCGGGACTGTCTGCCGGTCTGCTGGTCCTATAAGTCTCCAAAGTCTTCATTATTCGTCAATCGGCGCCTGCCTGGCCGGCAGGCAGGCAGCGCTGAGCTCCGCTATTCCCCCCGTTCGGCTAAGGTTCCAACCTTCGTCGAATATATTCTTGCAGGCTCCAGCCTGTTTACACAAAATATCAGTCCCTAAGCGCTAAGAGGCTGTCTAAAAAGTCATAAAAAGAGCGTAGTCTGGAGACTACGCTCAGCATACAGAGCTGACATTCTGCACAATGCGCTGGGCGTAGTTTGTAACTACGCCTAACAAAATGACTTTTTAGACAGCTTCTCATCCTTTGAATCCTTAAACAGCCTCACTGATAGTCCACGTGGCACAATTCAGCACCCCGCCGTATTCAGCGATTTTGTTGGCAGGATAGGGTATAATTTTGTTATTTCGGCCCAATTCTTTTTCGATTGAAATAGACAAACTTTCATTGCAAATAATGATCTCTTATTAGGTTTAGATAATCAGAAACCAACTTTTTAACATTCTCGTAATGGTCGCTTTTCAAATTGGTATCCTCCACAAGGTAAAGCTTTCTGTTTATTTCAATCATAATGGATAATACATTCTGGTTTTTTCGGTAATGCTCAGTGGACACCATTGTCCCGGAATAAGGCCAATTAATGCCAATCCGTGAGTTTCATAATTTCCTTTTTTATAGACTCTTTTCCAATCACAAACCCGTCATAAAAGGGGATATGCGTTGAAGAATGCGGAATATGGAGGAGTAGTGGGGGCATGGTTTGAATGTAAAAGCAAGGTACTTATTTTGCAGGAAATTTTTTTAGAATATGAAGAAAAGTTCTAGATTTTTAGAGGCTTGTTTTTCGGCCCAAAAATGAGCCTCTAAGGTCAAAAAACAGCGATTAAAAAGCATTAATTAATAGATAATCAATTCATAAGTCTGGTCCGACCCCGATTCGCAGTCTTTTTTTAACACAGCTTGTACCGCCTTAGCGGGAAAGTACACGAAGAGAAAGCTTCACAAGGACCACTAAGTTTAAGAAAACCAAGAGGTCCCGCCATCTGCGGGACTTTCCCTGAACCGAACCAGGGGCTCAATAGGTGTAAAAATTCATGACTTGATCGGATGTCAGGAGCTCACCGAAGGTAAAGGGTATCAGCAAGCAGCAGAGGGTGAAGCCCTGTGTAAATGTCAACACGTTGAATATAAGCCCTGTAAGGGCCTAAGCTTTTCTTAGCTTGACGGCAATGGGCAGAGCCTGCGCCGAAAGGGGTTTCCATATCCTGCTGAGTGTAACATTTTAACTGAATTAACCGTATATACTAGCCTACACAATGATTTTCTGATTTTTTTACTATATCAACAAATTGGAACAATATCATGGTGATTGGCAATTTCCGTTAAATAACAATAAGCCGATGATTACGGTGAAATGTGTATCCATAGGCTATCGCAATTAATTTTTCAATAATATGAAGTCAACGTTATTCCGAATCAATCTGAAATATTTAGTGTTGGGAATCTGTATGGTTTTCAATCTTCCATTCTCCAACGCTCAATTTACTGAACAAACCAGCATTTCATTAACCGGTATGAATGGAGGAACCGCAGCATGGGGAGATTATGACAAGGATGGCGATCTGGATATATTGTTAACAGGAGGTCCCAGATATTTTATCAATGATTACGGATACAGTTATATTTATCGAAACAATGGGAACAATACATTTCAGTTAACCAGCCAACTGAGAGGTGTTGACAGAAGCAGTTGTGCCTGGGGTGATTTTAGCAATGACAACTACCTTGATTTGGTCACAACAGGAGTGGATGGTAGTTTAATCCGTACGGATATATATTTGAACAATACAACCGGCTATTTTGATCACATACTAATTCCTACATTATGGTGTTCGCCAAATGGAAGCATTGCATGGAGTGATTATGATAATGACGGTGATTTGGATATATGGATGACATCCGGCGTAGATACGCGTGTTTACCGAAATGACGGCAACCGGACATTTACTTCTCAACCTGGCATTTCCTTAATAAGAGCTTCTCTGTCGGGTATTGACTTAGGCGATTTTGACAATGACGGAGATTTGGATATTCTTGTAAACGGATATTATGAATCAAAGCTATACCGAAATAATGGCGACAATACATATGCGGAACAACCAGCTTTGCTATCACAAGTTTCGGATGGCAGCGTGGCTTGGGGTGATTACAATAACGACGGATTTCTTGATATTTTGCAATCAGGATATACCTCTTCTGCTCAACACGTTACAAAGATCTACAAAAACAATGCTGATGGCACCTTTACTGAACAAACGGCAATTTCATTACCTGGTGTTTCGCAGGGAAGAGTTGCCTGGGGCGATTATGATAATGATGGGTATATTGATATTTTATTAACCGGAGGAGGTAGCACTGACCGCATAACAAAAGTCTTTCATAATAATGGAAATAACTCATTTACAGAATTTACAGGAGCCTCGTTAACCGGGGTGAACAGCAGCTATGCTTCATGGGGTGATTATGATAATGATGGCGATTTGGACATCTTGTTGTCAGGATGGACAAGTTCTGTTAGCATTTCCAGGATTTATAAGAATGAAGGAAGCACAATAAACACTCCGGCAGATGCGCCTGCAAACCTTAGGACCGAAAGAATAGGAGATGATGTGGTTTTTAAATGGGATAAAGCAACTGACGCGGAGACCCCTCAAAATGGGTTAAGCTATAACATATTTGTTTATAAAATTGGACAAAAAAAAGATAATTACCGGTCACCTGAAGCCTTTAAGTATGATGACCCTAAAAATGGACGCAGGTTGGTTGCAGAAATAGGGAATATCCAATACAGCAGTAATGGTTACACGTTAAAGGGCCTCCAGGGGAATTTCAGGTGGAGTGTCCAGGCTATTGACGGCGGTCTGAAAGGTGGATATTTTGCTCCGGAAGATTCATTTTCTATAAATTATGATAATACACAGCATGTTGGAGTAAATATTGCTGAAGGAATATTAACCAATACAAATGGTTTTCTTGAATATAGTTTTAACAGTACTGACGGAGAAAACGGTAACTGGTTCCCTTGTACTTACCCCAAGACTATGGTAGATTTCGGTACCGGAGGCTTTGATATATGGGTACGCCAGATAAACTTATCTGTTTACAAGAGAAAAGTTGCAACTGTTGCCCCACCCGCCCCGGCCCCAACATATTCCATTGATTTTATCGAGGAAAAAACCAGTCAGATTATCTCTGCAGCTGATGAATTTTCACTGGATGCCAGCATGAATGAACTTACAACCGGAAGTGGAACTCAAATTTCGATTATACCCGGTCAAAATGTTTATTTCAGAACAAAGGTAACTGCAACAACCCTTGCATCAGACATCCAGACACTTATTGTTCCTAATCGACCCGAACCTCCTGCAAATCCGGTAATAGATGATTCTCTGGATTTATTTGACTGGATTGTGAATCCCGGCTTTACTGATTTCGCTGATTACGAATATACTGTTGACAATGGGAAGAATTGGACAACCTGTCCTTCCAAACCGGTTTATGTTGGGAATGAATTTTTTGCTGCCAACACGGTTCAAGTCCGCATTAAATCAACGACATCTAATTTTACCAGCTTGCCTTTGAAATCAGTTGCGGCTTTTGTAAATTCAACAGGTACTGCTTTTACGGAATTAACAGGACTCTCACTAATGAATATAAGTGATGGATCCGGAACCTGGGGCGATTATGATAACGATGGCTACATGGATATTATATTGACCGGATCTTCTTCTCCTTCTACTTATTCCAGAATTTATCATAACAATCAGAACAATACTTTTACCCAAACAAGCGACATAATACCAGGTATCATAGGTGGCGGTAATGCATCATGGGGCGACTATAATAATGATGGCAATCTGGATTACTTATTAACCGGATGGGGACCCGCCAATCGTGTCGTGATTAGTGTAGGTCAAAATAATCGTCCATTAACGGATTTTTTTACTGAAAAATTCCATTTAATGCTTTTAGGCGGACATCTCAAATCGGCATGGGGTGATTATGATAATGACGGTAAACTGGATTTCATGACCTTAGGTAATAGCGCTACTGCGTTATACCACAATAATGGAGATAATACATTTACTGAAAAAGTAAATCATTACACATTTAAGCATTTGGATCGTGGTAACATAGCCTGGGGTGATTATGACAACGATGGAGATCTGGACCTGTTGATATTTGGTGTCGGATCCGGCAGCTATCAAACCTTGTTATATACAAATAACGGTAATAATACCTTTACTCAACTAACAGGCACAACAATAACCCGGGTTGAGAGAGGTACAATGGCCTGGGGCGATTATAACAATGACGGTTTTTCGGATATCGTTGTTGCAGGTTGGTTAAGTTCTCCAATCACCAAAATTTATAAAAATAACGGTGACAATACGTTTACTGAACAAACTGCCATGGGCATTGCCCAGGTTTCCAGCAGTGCAGCATGGGGAGATTACAATAACGATGGCTATCTTGATCTTTTAGTCGCAGGATATACAGGATCTAAGAATATTTGTAAGCTGTACATGAATAACGGCGATGAGACATTTACCGATCAAAAAGATATTTCACCTACTGCATTAAATGCAGGAAACGCAGCATGGGGAGATTGTGATGCTGATGGGGACCTGGATCTGCTTTTAACCGGATACGGCAATAATGTTTCGAAAACCATAGTTTACAGAAATAATTGTACTAAAATCAATACTGTACCTTCAGCTCCTGCAAATCTCCGATCGACTGTATCAGTATCCAAAGCTACTTTTGAATGGGATAAATCCACCGATAATGAAACTCCTCAAAATGGACTTAGTTATAATATTCGTGTCGGAAAAACTCCGGGGGGCATTGATGTAGTAAGTCCCATGTCTGCATCAACAAATGGTTTTAGGAAAATACCTTCAATAGGTAACGCCGGACAAACAAACACAAACTATTATGTTAAAGGACTCGCACCGGGTGTGTATTATTGGAGTGTTCAGGCAATTGATCATTCTTTTGCAGGCGGCCCCTGGTCAGAGGAAGCTTCATTTGAAGTAATTAACCCCGTTACCGTTTCAACTCATAATCTTAGTATATCCGCAGGTGCCAACAGCACTGCATCTTTTGACATCACCTCGAATATAAGCTGGGAGATAAACAGTGATCAATACTGGTTAAAAGTGAACGTTGCTTCAGGTTCAAATAATGGAACCATAACAACAACTGCATCTGAAAATCCTTATGCCACCCAGCGATCCGCAATAGTGACTGTTTCGGCTGACGGTGTGATCTTCGCGAAAATAAATGTAACCCAGGAAGCGTCACAACCCTTTTTGACAATTTCAACAGACAATATAAATGTGAGTTATGTTGCAAACACCTCAGCGTTTTTCAACATTACCTCTAATACCAACTGGAATGTAAGCAGTGATCAATCCTGGATAAGATTGAGCACTACTGCAGGCTCAAATAACAGGAGTATAAGTCTATATCTATCCGGAAATCCATCTACAAGTCCACGGACAGCTATAATCACTGTTGCGGCAAGTGGAGTGACTTCTCAAACCGTAACCGTAACCCAGGCAGCATCACCTGCACAATTGTCAGTTTCGGTGAATACGTTAAATATGGATGCAGGCGAAAACAGCATGGCAACTTTTGGTATAACCTCGAACATAGATTGGAATGTAAGCAGCGATCAACCATGGTTATTGGCAGATAATGCAACTGGTTCAAATAATGACACCATTGTATTAACCGCCACTGAGAATCCTTCAACAAGTAGCACACGGACAGCAACCATAACTGTTTCCGTAAACGAAGTAACCTCAAAAACAATCACTGTTACGCAGGCCGCTTTACCGGTACAGTTGTCAGTTTCGGTGAATACTTTAAATATGGATGCAGGCGAAAACAGCATGGCAACTTTCGGTATAACCTCGAACATAGATTGGAATGTAAGCAGCGATCAATCCTGGTTATTGACAGATAATGCAACTGGTTCAAATAATGGGACCATTGTATTGAACGCTACTGAGAATCCTTCAATAACAACACGGACAGCAATTATAACTGTTTCGGCAAGTGGAGTGACTTCTCAAACCGTAACCGTAACCCAGGCAGCATCACCTGCACAGTTGTCAGTTTCGGTGAATACTTTAAATATGGATGCAGGTGAAAACAGCATGGCAACTTTCAGTATTACCTCGAACATCGATTGGAATGTAAGCAGCGATCAACCCTGGTTATTGGCAGATAATGCAACTGGTTCAAATAATGACACCATTGTATTGACCGCTACTGAAAATCCTTCAATAACACCACGGACAGCAATTATAACTGTTTCAGCAAGTGGAGTGACTTCTCAAACCGTAACCGTAACCCAGGCAGCATCACCTGCACAGTTGTCAGTTTCGGTGAATACTCTAAATATGGATGCAGGTGAAAACAGCATAGCAACTTTCAGCATTACCTCGAACATCGATTGGAATGTAAGCAGCAATCAACCCTGGTTATTGGCAGATAATGCAACTGGTTCAAATAATGGGGCCATTGTACTGACCGCTACTGAAAATCCTTCAATAACCCCACGGACAGCAATTATAACTGTTTCCGGAAACGGAATAACTTCAAAAACAATCTCCGTAACGCAGGCCGCTTCACCAGCACAGTTGTCAGTTTCGGTGAATACTTTAGATATTGATGCAAGTGAAAACAGCATGGCAACTTTCGGTATAACCTCCAACATAGGTTGGAATGTAAGCAGCGATCAACCCTGGCTATTAGCAGATAGTGTAACTGGTTCAAATAATGGAACCATTGTATTGACCGCTACTGAGAATCCTTCTGCAAGTCCACGCTCTGCAATAATAACTGTTTCAGGGAATGATTTAGCGGCTCAAATCATAACAATAACTCAGAAAGGCGGATCAACCGGTTTATCTGATATTGATAACACCACAATTAAAATTTATCCTAATCCTGCCAACGCATCTTTATTTATAAAGGGAATTACAAATAATGCATGGATGTCGATATATGACATAGGCGGGAAAATGATTTTAAATAAACAAATTACTGATAAGAAAATTGATGTAAGTAATTTTAAAAATGGTATTTACACCATAATAATCGAAGACAATAATGAAATAACCGTTAAGAAGTTTGTGAAACAATAGCGGGAAAATCGGGTCGGCCCCCCGTGCATTTTTAAAAAGCCCGTGTAAGAAGTCCGATAAACGAAGCTGTCATTGCGAACGAAGTGAAGCTCAACGAAGTTAATCTCTTTTTACAACTTTTTAGGCAGCCCCGTTTGAACTGTGACCGTCAATAAAATCAGGCCGGAGCCTGAAAAAATATATCCGTCGCAGGCAAAGCCTGTACCGAACAGCGGAAGATGGTCCCGATCAATGCCGATTATTTGCGCTACCGGAATTTCATCGCCGAATACGTATTTTTCAACATAAGACATGTCATCAAGCTCTCGTTCATCATCGGAATCTGCTTCTGATTCCGACCATAACACATCTGGAGGCCGCACATTTCAGGTGGCCCTCCTTAAATCACCAATAAGTTCTTAGATATAATGTTGCATTTCTCATGATAACTTTATTAATCCTAAAATTGAACCTCTAATGCTTAATCGACTTAGTAAAGCAGTTAATTAAAGATAATCAAAAAATAAGTCTGGCCCAGTCCCGGTTTGATTTATACACTTTCAAAAATAATATTACTTTTATGGTCAGTTATCCGGTTACTATGAAATGGACAATTATTCTTTTCACCATTCTCGTTGTCGCCTGCGAGTATCAACTAAAAGACGAATATTATATCAATTTAGACACCAGTACCTTCGGAAATATAGCTATTAATTTACTGGAACAACCTGATACTTTCAACCTGATTCAGGAGACTGAATTTTCCTATGCCCTATCAATTGAAGAAGGTCAGGTCGTTCGTACTACGGATATTTTCGTTGATGATGAACTGATATATAGCGTTGGTGGTGAAATTGGGAAATTCTATCTAATTCCAAATGATTTTGCAACCGGAATACATCATCTGCTATTTAATGTAAAAACAACCACCGGCACCGGTTCACTGGGTGATTTATCCGGAGCAGAATGCCTATATTATACCCGTGAATGGGTTTTCATGACTGATCATACCCCACCTCAAAGCCTTGAAATTACAAATATTTCCGAATTCAATGGAAAGCTTAAAATAGAATGGACAAAGAATGAGCACCTGAATTTTCAGCACTATTCAGTACGAAGGATTTTATATAATTCTAAAGACAATTCACCACAGGAAAGAGGAATTGCAGGATTTTTTGATTGTGATACCAATTGGTTTATTGATGATACCTATGTGGGTGGTCAGGTAACCTATTACGTAGATAACTGGGCAATGAATACCACAGCCCAGGGAATACCAAAATCATTTTACGGTTCATACCCTAAATTCACTTCACATGAACCGATTGCCGACAAGCTGACCTTTACCTGGAATCCAGTAACATTTACCGGCAATTTCAGCCATTATGAAATTACCTCATACCTTGGGGACTACTACCCGAAGATTTTGTTTTCTTCGGATAATGTTTATGACACAGTTTTTACGTATGCACTACCGTTCGGAGACAGTGTTGATTTATCGCTGAATACGGTGCCTGAGAAAGTGGATTCCTGGCATCCTGAAACCATGACAGACCGAATATATGCATATGCCGGCGAAAAAATACCTCGGTTGTATTCAGGACTGGTTCATTCCAATGATCCCGACATTGTTTACCTGGTGGATTATCATTATATCAGGCGCTATAATTTAAAAACAGGAATAACTGAGCGCACCCTGGAAACAGAATATAATGACTGGGGATACCCGCATGTGTTTGTTTCACCCGATGGAAAATACCTTGTACGCGCATCGGGGAATACAGCTAAACTCCTTGATCCGTTGACATTAGCAACCATCAGGACTGTTGATCTTTCTTCGTTCTTCAAAGGTTCCGATGAGCTGCGTTTTACGGCCATAACCAATCATGGCTGGTTATCGGTTTCATCAGATGTAGCGCCATTTATTGCCGGAATGGTAGACATGAATACAAGCGATACTGTTTTTACCACAAAAGCCTATGGCATGCTTACAATTTATCCGTCTCCCGGGAATAAGTATATGGTAATAAATACAGGGCTTCTGAGATCATTGTATAGGTACCAGGATGGCCTGGAAAAAATTCAAGACCTGAACCCACGGGATCAGTTCGAATTCAATTCCCTCAATGACGAAGAAATTTATGTTTTTTCACATGACAACAGTACAATTCGTGTTTTAACCAGTTTCGACCTTCAGCCTGTTAAGAGTTGTCCAGTGTCGGTAGGCATTGATATGTACGACATCGATCCGGTTACCGGTTTGATCATGTTATACACTCAGGGAAATGCCTATGTGCTGGATATCGATCAGCAAAGGATTATAAGAACCCGGGAGCTGAGTATCACAAGCTATCCATTGCAGCTGTATTCCTTTTTCAATAATTCTCTGTTTTCCGGTTTTGGATATAGGTTATCTTTTAATCAATGAAATATGTCATTACGCTATTGGCGTTTATACTTTTAATACCCTCAGTCAGGTCAGAAGGGCAGCAATTCAAAATAAATGGAGGTATTCATTTGGGGCATTACAAGATGAAAGATCTAAAGGCTATTCAAACCTTCAAATTAAAGGAATTAGGCTTGCCGGGTCAGATCACCGAGAATTTTCCTCGGACGATGCATTATTCGGGCGAATTTAATATGGAGTATACTAAGTTTTCAATGGGGTTTTCGTATTTCTTCTGTACCTCGGGAAGTCGTGTTAGTTACAGCGATTATTCGGGAGTGATCAATATGGATATTACAGCTATATGTAATGGTTTTGGCCCAACAGTTAAGTTATTCTTTTATAAAGATGAGAAACTTTCGATAGGGCCAGGGATACAGATACCACTCATGTTCTCAAGAATTACTGAAAAGAATTATGAAAGGATTCTTGAAATAGCACATACACACAGTGAAGAAACATATTCATGGAGTGTGGGCCTCTTCCCATCACTAGAGGCTGAGTATAACCTTTCTCGTTTCTGTTTAGGTTTGAAAATCGGTTACCTCTTTGATTCAAGGGGAAGATTAATGAGTTCGAATGACTGGACGATTTATCTTACCAACAAAGAGAACATGACCTCCGACTGGAGCGGTTTTAACATTGGCTTTCGCATAGGATATACCCTGACGTCATTGCATTGACCATTCCCTATGGCCAGAAGCAGAGACGAGATTCATCGAGTCTCTACATAAAATCCCCGTTCGGTGAAGGTTCCAACCTTCGTTGAATATATGCTTGCAGGCTCCAGCCTGCTTACAGAAAATATAAGTCCCCGGCCGGGGTCGAATCCTGCGGTCAAACGTGCAATTCTATAAATATCCGGCTCCGATCTGAAGCGATCTGAATTATCAATAGCCATGGCCTTCAGGCCATGGTTTGGGGGCGAAATGAATCAACCAGGGCTTCAGCCCTTTTCATCAAAACACGCCGTCATGGCGAGTTCCGGTTCCTACGGAACGTGGCCATCTTCCCGCGCCAGACTTAGTTTGTAACAATGCTCCTTTTTAGACAGCCCCTGCCTGGTTCCTAAAACAAAAAATCCCGGAGGGATTTCATGTTTATAGAAAACTTTCAAAAATAGTACATACGACTCCGGCCGGAGTCGAATCTTACAGGTCTGCATTCATTTCTATAAACATTTGACTCCTCCGGAGTCGAACATTATAGTCCACGTGGCACAATTCAACACCCTCGTTCGGCGAAGGTTGGAACCTTCGCCGAACGGGAGAAAGATTGTTTTAACCAATAAAATCTTCAATTATCTTTACACTGAAAATAACAATTACAAACTTTAGAGTACGGCCATGAATTACAGCGAAATCAACACAAAATATGCCCTGCCGGGACAACTGGCATTTGTTAAAGGAAAAGGTGACCTGCCGCTGGCCCGCATTACCAACCCATACGCAAAAGCCGATATTTCTCTCTATGGGGCACAGGTATTAAGCTTTATTCCAAATGGACAAAAAGATATTTTATGGATGAGTCCGCAATGCATATATGAAGCAGGCAAACCCATGCGTGGCGGTATCCCGGTTTGCTTTCCGTGGTTTGGTCCTCATACCGGCGACAGCCGCAAGCCGTTACACGGTTTTGCCCGGCTGCTTACCTGGGATGTTACCGAAACGTCAGCCCTGAAAAACGGAACTACACGGCTCATATTGGAACTCAACAGTAATGCTGAAACAACAGCAATATGGCCCTATGTCTTTTCAGCTAAGATGATCTTTGAAATCGGGGAAAGGCTCAGTGTTACCCTTTGCTGTAGCAACACGGGTGATGAAGTATTTAGTATCAGTGAGGCACTCCACTCCTATTTCAGTATAAGCAACATTGCTCAAATAGGTATTCATGGATTAAAGGATTGCGAATACTATGCCGGATTTTTCATGGATGCCCTCATCCGGCAAAAAGAGGATATCCTGAAAATCGAAAAAGAAGAAAACCGCAGGTATATAAACCACACCGGCAATTGCATTCTGACAGATCCGGTCTGGAACCGCAGCATACAGGTAGCAAAAAAGGGCAGCAACGTAACGGTGGTGTGGAATCCCGGGGCCGAAACCGTCAAAACCATGCCCGATATTCCCGTTGCAGGTTACCGCGACTTCATATGTATTGAAGCAGTAAATGCATATGCTGGTGCGGTTACACTAAAACCCGGGGAAAACCATTGCATTTCGGCAATTTTGGGGGTGGAGTAGCAGAGTTCTCTGGCCGGGGTCTAATCCTACGGTCAAACGTGCATTTTTATAAAACGCTGTGTAAGAAGTCCGATAAACGAAGCTGTCATTGCGAACGAAGTGAAGCAACCGAAGCGAAGCGAAGCTCAACGAAGTTAATCTCTTTTTACAACTTTTTAGGCAGCCCCGTTTGAACTGTGACCGTCAATAAAATCAGGCCGGAGCCTGGAAAAAAATATCCGGCGCAGGCAAAGCCTGCGCCGAACGGGGGAGTTCACTATTTTCAAGCAGCACCACATCAAATCCATAAATG
>CAZUBW010000028.1:0-46295 GCA_964618645.1 uncultured Bacteroidales bacterium
ATCCAGCATCCAGCATCCAGTATCCAGCATCCAGTATCCAGCATCCAGTATCCAGCATCCAGCACCCAGCACCCAGCATCCAGTATCCAGCATCCAGTATCCAGCATCCAGTATCCAGTATCCAGTATCCAGCACCCAGCATCCAGCACCCAGCACCCAGCAACTGACTATTAAACACTAAACTTCGTCTGACATTATGCTTGCATTTCCCGAAATGATCAAATCATTGACCCCTGTGAAGGACATTTTCAAGAAAGGATCCTCATTCAGGAAGCACTTCCTGGAAAAAGCAGGAGACCTGATTGCTATTATTATCAGTATTTACCTGGCCCTGAGTATTGAAGGCTGGTCCGAAAAAAGGCATGAACACCAGCGGCTGATGAAGTATTATGAGAATCTGATCAACGAAATTGCAGAAGATACAGCATCATTGAATACTGCAATAGAAAATGCTGAATATCACATATCCAGGGCCGATGATCATATCCGTATGCTGAAATCATACCGTTCCGACAGGGTGGATTCCATTTCTGACCTGTTGGGTTCAATGACATCCTCGAGCATCTTTTATACTTCCAGCATGATTACCTTCAAATCGATGCAGATGGGTGGTGACATTAAGTTGATAGAGAACCTGGCATTAAGAGACAGTCTGATCAAACTTGATGAAAGGTATCTTAACGTAAGGTTGCAGGAAGATCTTTATGTTGAACATGTAAAAGATGAGGTGTTATCAATGTTAAAGAAAAACTTCGATCTGATTGATGGCAAGCCGATTCATGCAGATATATATACCAGACCTGAGTATCGTAACCTTGTGGTTTTCTTTCAATCGCTTAACAGGGTCCGTTTGGATGCATATGAGGAAGCGTTGACAAAAGCCGTCAACACCATGGAAATGCTGAGGGCCGAATTGGAATAAAATCCGTAAAGGTTGTCTAAAAAGTCAATTTGTTAGGCGTAGTTGCAAACTACGCCTAGCGCATTGTACAGAATGTCAGCCCTGTACGCTAAGCGTAGTCTCCAGACTACGCTCTTTTAATGACCTTTTAGACAGTCTCAAATATCGTACGTATTTAAGGGGTGTAAAAAAAAGAGACGCACGATTGTGCGTCTCTACGGGATATGTAATACTTCTTATGGTTATCCAAGATACGATTTCAGCAATTTGCTGCGCGAGGTATGTCGCAGGCGGCGAATGGCTTTTTCCTTGATTTGTCTCACACGCTCGCGCGTAAGATCAAACTTCTCGCCAATTTCTTCGAGCGTCATTTCCTGAACGCCAATGCCAAAGAAAAATTTGATGATGTCTCGCTCACGTTCGGTAAGTGTTGCCAGCGCCCTGTCAATTTCCTTCATCAGCGATTCACTGATCAGCTTTTTGTCAGCTTTGGGAGAATCGTGGTTGATCAGGATATCGAGCAGGCTGTTATCCTCGCCTTCGGCAAAAGGAGCATCAACCGATACATGCCGTCCCGATACCTTAAGTGTGTCGGAGATTTTTTCCTTGGGAAGTTCAAGCGCTTCGGCCAGTTCCTCAGGAGTTGGCGTTCTTTCATATTGCTGCTCGAATTTCGAAAAAGCTTTGTTGATTTTGTTCAGGGATCCTACCTGGTTGAGGGGCAGACGAACAATACGCGATTGTTCTGCCAGCGCCTGCAGGATGGATTGTCTGATCCACCAAACAGCGTAGGATATAAACTTGAATCCGCGGGTTTCGTCAAATTTTTCGGCAGCTTTAATCAATCCCAGATTTCCTTCGTTGATCAGGTCGGGCAGACTGAGGCCCTGGTTCTGATATTGCTTGGCTACGGACACAACAAACCTGAGATTAGCCCTGGTGAGCTTTTCCAGGGCTGTCTTATCGCCCTTCTTGATACGTTGTGCCAACTCCACTTCCTCTTCAACCGTAATCAGCTCCTCTTTGCCAATCTCCTGCAAATACTTATCCAGCGAAGCGCTCTCCCTGTTGGTAATTGATTTTGTGATTTTTAATTGTCTCATTGTCCCGGAAAAATTTGTGCGAATTTATGCTATTTAATTATTAATTTCAATACAAATCGATGAACCCGAAAAATTATCATAAAAAAAGGCTTGCAAACTGCAAGCCTTCTGTTATACTAAAAAACCTGGCTATTACAGTCCAAATGCGTAATACGCATATACACCCCGCTGATATACTCCTTCTATGTATACACCACCTTTAATATTGTTAAATATCTGACCAAGTTCTTCAACCGAATTAACCGGTTTATTGTTTACCTGTGTGATCACAAATCCGGGTCTTACACCTTCGTCCTTCAGTTTGCCCTCCTGAAGTTCTGTAACTTTTACCCCGTATTTGATCCCTAACTTTTGTTTTTCCTGATCATCCAGGTTAACAACTTTTGCTCCAAGAATGGTTTCGTAGGATCCTGCCTTAACGACGCTGGTGTCACCCTGTAGGTTACGTAAGGTGACCTCCAATTGTTTCGTTTTGTCGTTTCTTTTTATCAAAACACTGATCTTGTCTCCGGGGCGAAAACGGCCTACCATTTCCTGCAGTTCAGATGGACTTTTAACCGGTACGTCATTAATATGGGTAATAATGTCACCGGCTTCAATGCCTGCATCTTTGGCTGCGCTGTTGTCGTTGACTTCGGCCACATATACACCGTCCTGAAGTTCAATCTTCTTTTCCCTGGCCAGTTCGGCAGTAATATCCTGGATCTGAACGCCCATAATTGCACGCTGAACTGCACCAAATTCAATAAGGTCGCGTACCACTTTCTGCACTATGCTCGAAGGGATGGCAAACGAAATACCCACATTGCCCCCGGTGGGTGACACAATGGCTGTATTGATGCCGATCATTTCACCTTTCAGGTTTACAAGGGCTCCGCCGCTGTTACCGCGGTTCACCGAGGCATCCGTCTGGATAAACGATTCGATCCGGTGATCATCATCAATGATGGCCATGCTCCTGCCTTTGGCACTGACAATACCTGCAGTTACAGTAGAAGAAATGTTAAAAGGATTACCGACAGCCAGTACCCATTCGCCAATCCTCAGCGCATCGGAGTTTCCGAATGTCATAAAAGGCAGGCCGGTGCTTTCAATTTTAAGCAAGGCCAGGTCAGTCGAATGGTCGCTGCCAACCACCTTTGCCTCGAATTCGCGTTTATCGTTCAGGGTAACGGTAACCTTCTGTGAATTTTCTATGACATGGTTATTGGTTACGATATACCCGTCGGCTGTAATTATCACACCTGATCCGATGCCTACCTGAGGTTCGGAATATCCCTTATACCTGTCGCCATAAAAAAATTCATAAATGGGATTCCGGTATTCAATTACCGATTCGGTTTTTACGTTTACCACGGCATTTACAGTTTTTTCAGCTGCAAAGGTAAAATCGGTTGAACTGTCAATTCCGGCTTTAAGATTCACTACCGAAACGGGTTCCTTAACCTGGGTAATGATGCTTTTCTCCTGATCATCAATCAAGGCTGAATATCCTACCACTGCCACAAGGCCCCCAATAATGGCTGCTGCAATTATTGCAATTAGCTGTTTATTTTTCATCGCTCTGTGATTTTTATGATTAGTTTACTATTTTCGTATTGCTATACAGTCTGTTCAAAAAACATGCCCTGTAGCAGTGTTATTAACTCCAAAAATAGAACTTTTGTTTACGGAATAGCCCTGTTTAACAAACTTTAACGATAACAGGCCTTTCAGGTATGCTGCAGGCTACAATTTGTCAGGCGCTGCATCTTTAAAAACCGGAAGCCTGTCATTTTTTCCTCGGAAGTACGTTGTTTTTATGACAAATTTACATATAAATGAAAAGACTGTTGATTCCTCTATTGATTTTTGCCATGCAAAGCGCTGTATCACAAACAGGTTATCAACCTTCCCCTGAAAACCTGGCCAACAGAAACTGGTTTCAGGATGCACGGTTTGGGATGTTTATTCACTGGGGTGTTTATGCTGTACTGGGCGATGGTGAATGGGTAATGAATGTCCAAAAGATCGATCGCGCCACGTATGAAAAACTGCCGGCTTTTTTTAACCCCATCGCATACGATCCTGCTGAATGGGTTTCAATGGCCAAAGCTGCAGGTATGAAATACATCGTTATCACCAGCAAACACCACGATGGTTTTGCCATGTTTGATTCGAAGCTCACCGACTGGGATATTACAGACCGGACACCTTATAAAAAGGATGTCTTGAAAATGCTGGCAGAAGAGTGTCGTAAACAAGACATGAAATTATTCTTCTACCATTCGCAACTCGATTGGTATCAGGATAATTACTATCCGCGTGGTAATACCGGTCATACAACAGGCCGGCCCGAAAGCGGCAACTGGAATGCCTATATCGAATTTATGAATGGACAACTTACAGAGCTGCTTACCAATTATGGCGAAATAACCGGTATTTGGTTCGATGGCTGGTGGGATAAACCTGAAGCCGACTGGCAACTCGACAAAACCTACGCGCTTATTCACCGGTTGCAGCCAGCCTGCCTGATTGGCAGTAACCATCACCGCGCCCCAATGCCGGGTGAAGACTTTCAGATGTTTGAGAAAGACCTTCCCGGGTTCAATACCACCGGCTTCAGCGGTGAATCTGAAGTTGGCGCACTGCCGCTGGAAACCTGCGAAACCATGAACCATTCATGGGGTTTTAATTTGCAGGATAAGGAATATAAAACCGTTACCGAACTGATTCAATACCTGGTTAAAGCAGCAGGTTATAACAGTAACTTCCTGCTTAACGTGGGTCCGATGCCAAATGGCAAAATCCAACCTGAGTTTATCGATACCTTAAAAATATTAGGTCAATGGATGAACCAGTTTGGCGAAACCATTTACGAAACCCGTCAGGGACCTGTTAAGCCATGTTCCTGGGGGGTGAGTACCCAAAAGGGAAACCGCATTTTCCTGCATGTGCTGAAAAGCGATGAACAACAGGTGGTGATACCCCGCCCGGATGGAAAAATTACCGCTTTACAGCTATACCACAACAAAGAAAAGGTAGATTATACACAAACACGCTCAGAACTCACCATTTCAATACCTTCCGGAATACATGATATGCCGGATCTGGTCATTGAACTTGTGCTGAAAACAAAATAACTTTATTTTTTATTTTTCAATCTTTTTACTTACAGCTATGATCAAAAAAGTATTATCCCTTGCCATTATTACAATTACGTTTTACCAGGGTTTAATCGCCCAGATACCGGTTCATCCAGGTCAACCGCAGTATATTATGAACGAGCCGAAAGACATCAGCGGCGACTTTTTCAATTTTACCAATACCTATTACCTGGCAGATAAACTTGAGGCCTTTGACCCGGAAAATGCATCAGGGACCCTGGTGTATCAGCGTTATGAAAACTCCACCCGGTTGGCCTTTAACAACATGATGGGCGTACTTAAACCGGTTAGTGCCAACGAATTTCCGGCAAACGAATATGCTGCTTCGCCTGCCTTACCCTTTTCCATTGAATTTCTCACACCACGAACCGTCAGGATACGCGCCTTTTCAGGTCCGCGGCCACCGGCTGACGAAGCTTCGCTGATGCTTATCAATGGTACCGTTACGCAGAACAAAACCCAATGGAAATATTCAAAAACCAATGATGGCTATTTGTATACAAGCGAAGCCGGCTCAGTGCTGATCCGGTCGAACCCATGGTGTATCGAATTGCGCGATAAGAATGGGTTTTTGCTTACCAAAACCATTCACCTGAATGATTTAAGCAATTCAACCTATATTCCGCAACTTCCTTTTTCCTATGTGCGCAGGGCAAATGACTATTCCCGCAGTATGCACGCTTCGTTTCTGTTATCTCCCGATGAGAAGATATTTGGCTGCGGTGAATCATTTACCAAGCTCGATAAGCGCGGGCAGAAGGTGGTATTGTGGGCCGACGATGCCAACGGTGTGCAGAACGAAACCATGTATAAACCTATTCCCTTTTTTATGAGCAGCAGGGGTTATGGAATGTTCATGCATACTTCGTCACCCATTACCTGTGACTTTGGTAAATACTTCAGCAATATCAATTCGCTGATGGTTGGCGACGATCAACTCGACCTGTTTGTTTTTTTGGGTCAACCCAAAGATATTCTCGATGAATACACCAACCTCACAGGTAAAGCCGCCATGCCGCCGTTGTGGTCGTTCGGCCTTTGGATGAGCCGCATCACCTATTTTTCCGAAGACGACGGAAGACGCGTGGCTCAGCAACTCCGGCAGAACCGTATTCCTTCAGATGTGATCCATTTCGATACCGGGTGGTTTGAAACCGATTGGCAGTGCGATTACCAATTCGCGCCCTCGCGATTCAGGGATGCACAAAAAATGATCGACGATCTTAAAAAGAGCGGATTTCACATATCACTGTGGCAGCTTCCTTACTTTGTCCCCAAAAACAGGCTTTATCCCGAAATCATTGCCAAAGGCCTTTATGTAAAAGATGCCAGGGGTAATCCGCCATACGAAGATGCAGTGCTCGATTTTTCCAACCCGGCAACAGTGGCATGGTACCAGGATAAAATAGCCGGTTTACTGAAGATGGGTGTTGGTGCAATTAAGGTCGATTTTGGCGAAGCAGCGCCTCATTCCGGTATTTATGCCTCCGGGAAAACGGGTTTTTACGAGCATAACTTATACCCGTTACGCTATAACAAGGCTGTTGCCGATATTACACGGCAGGTAAACGGGGAGAATATCATTTGGGCACGAAGTGCATGGGCCGGGAGTCAGCGCTATCCTATGCACTGGGGTGGCGATGCAGAATGTTCCGACAATGGCATGCAGTCTGAATTGCGCGGCGGGCTGTCGTTCGGATTGAGCGGTTTTTCATTCTGGAGTCACGATATCGGCGGATTCATTGAAAAGACTCCTGAAGACCTCTATCGTCGCTGGCTGCCTTTTGGCATGCTTACCTCACACAGTCGCTGCCATGGCGCTCCACCCAAAGAACCGTGGGAATACGGTACCGATTTTAACGATTACTTCCGGTCGGTGGTTGAATTAAAGTACAGGCTGATGCCTTACCTATACGCACAGGCAAAGCATTGCACCCAAACAGGGTTGCCAATGGTCCGTGCCCTGTTTGTTGAATACCCCGACGATCCGGGTGCCTGGCTCATAGAGAATGAATACCTGTTGGGTTCCGATCTGCTGGTAGCGCCAATGTTCGAAAAAGCCTCCGGGCGCGATGTATACCTGCCGGGTGGTCAATGGATCGATTTCCAGACAGGCAAAACATACAGCAAGGGATGGCATCACATCGAAGCCGGCGAAATGGAAGTGGTATTGCTGGTCAGGGATGGTGCAGTAATTCCACATATAGCGCTGGCGCAATCAACCATGGAAATGAACTGGTCGGCGCTGGAACTGGAAGTGTATGCAGCATCAGAAAAAACGCCCGAGGGCTACCTGTGTTTACCCACCGATAATGTGCTGCATAAAATTTCCATGCAAAAAACAGCCGAAGGCTTTAAACTGGCTGCTGATCCTTTCCAGGGTAAGGTTAAGCTTAAAACAATAGTGAGGAAAACCAACCCCTGAGGTATTACCTAAGCCAGTTCTTCAGGACTTCCATCCATATCTCATTATCCGTTCTACCATAGGTATAATTAATAATAAGGTAAAGATGGAAGTCTTTTTTTTCGCGGGTAAAGGTTATTCTCAGCGGTTTCCAACCCAAACCCAGGTTCCGTGTTTCCCAGGCGGTAAATGCTTCATCAAATCCGTGATAGAGCTGCCGGATCTCACTCCTGTATATATTAAAGGAGAATTCGTTACCTGTTTTTTTCTCTGTGCCATAAAAGCTTAGTGTTTCCCGCTCAATGCGGATATAACCCCTGTAACGGTGCAAAGGATTCATCAGGCTGATATGCGCCTCAAGCCAGTCGAAAAAAGTCCGGTTCAGGATATCTTCCCTGAACGCAATTAAAGCCTTGGATTCCTTAAACATACAATAAAGTTAGTGCAGTTTGCCGATTATGTCAATATTTTACCTGACAAATCAGAAACGTTCTTTCCGATGATCAGTTTCCCAATCTGACTGTTTTTCACAAACCCCAATTGGGCAAAGTGGTCGAGCATTAGCAGCAGGTTATCGTAACAACCGTCAACATTGGAAATTCCAATGGGCTTATGATGGTATCCCAGTTGTTGCCAGGTAAAAATCTCGAAAAATTCATCCATGGTGCCAACACCACCCGGTAATACAATAAAGGCATCAGCCATGTCAGTCATCATGGCTTTGCGCTGGTGCATACTTTTTACAATGTGCAGTTGTGTGAGATTTTTGTGGGCTACTTCTATATCTACCAGTTTCTGTGGAATTACGCCAATTACTTTTCCCTGCCTTCTCAGCATCTCATCGGCCAGAATGCCCATAAGGCCTACATTGCCCCCTCCATAAACAAGGGTAATGCCACGTTCGCAAAGGATCTTTGCCAGTTGCAGGCAATCGTCGGTAAAGGCTGGGTTGGTTCCGGTGGCTGAGCCACAGAATACGGTAACGTTTTGCATGTTTTCTTTTTTCATATCGTTTGGTATGGCTGGTAAACGCCATAAAAATAAAAAAACCTGACGAAAATGTTCCGTCAGGTCCGGTAATGCGTTTCAATACTCCGCTATTTCTTTGGTGTGACTTCACCTTTGATCACAAGCACAGTGTTGCCCTCTGCTGCGTTGGTGGTAATGATGATACTCTTTGAAAACATGCCGGTAGTGGCCGCATTATAGGTGGTGGAAATTTTAGCTGCTTTTCCAGGTTGTACGGGTTCTTTTGGATAATCAGCCACAGTGCATCCACAGGTAGGACGAACCGACTGAATGATCAGCGGAACCATGCTGGGATTGGTAAACTCGAATTCCACAGTTACCGGTTTGCCCTGCTCAATTTTGCCAACATCAATGGTGGTGCTCTTCCATTCAATTCCCGATACCGGCTTGGTGGCGTCCTGGGCCGAAACAACCTGTACCAGGCTCAGCATCATGGCAATGAATAGCGAAACCAAAATTTTATTTCTTTTCATAATATTCAATTATAGAGGTTAACTTATATATGCTAAAATACGGTTAATCCGGTATTATTGTTTTAAAAAATTGCTAAAATTTTCAGGACGAATTCACAAAATAGTGTTAATAAACGAACTTAATGTATTGTTAATGGAAATAAAGTTTGTAACTAGGTGTATGGGACTGTGAAAAAAGTCTTTTCCACGTTATTGCAAGGGAGGTAAGACCGTAGCAATAGATTGCTTCACTTCGTTCGCAATGACGGCTTCGATTATCGGACTTTTTACTCTGCCTCGTAAACCTATTCCCATACCATGAACCCTTTTTGGGGCTTTGTAAAGAAGGAATTTCTACATATTATCCGCGATGTTCGCACGCTGGTGGTTTTGTTCGGCCTGCCCGTAGCGCAGATCCTTATTTTTGGTTTTGTAATCCGAAACGAAATTGAAGATGTTAGTATTGCCATACTCGATAAGTCGGGAGACCCTGTTACACGCGAAATCACCAACGATATACTTGCATCGGGTTTTTTCAAATGTGACCGCTATCTCACCTCAGTAGCAGAAATTGAGCCTGCTTTTAAAACAGTTTCCATTCGCGAGGTACTGGTTTTTGAAGACAATTTTGCTGCACGGTTGGAAAAAGAAATAAGTAATATTGAGCAGATCAACGTGACCCCCATCCGAAAAATGGAATTTCTAACCGGGAAGCTGGTGCCCTTCTGGATTATTGCGATGTTTGAATTAGCCCTGGGGCT
This sequence comes from uncultured Bacteroidales bacterium, assembly GCA_964618645.1. GTDB lineage: Bacteria > Bacteroidota > Bacteroidia > Bacteroidales > UBA10428 > UBA5072. Next base: position 9,797 of record CAZUBW010000028.1, read on the forward strand.
GTTTATCGGTAAAATCATGTTTAACATTCCACTTGAGGGAAGTCTGATACTGTTATTTTTTTATGCTGCTTTTTATATGGCAGCCATGCTGGGAATTGGCCTCCTCATTTCCACCATGTCACAAACCCAGCAACAGGCACAGTTTTTAAATTTTTTTGTATTGGTTACTTTTATTATGCTGAGCGGTATCTTTACACCCGAAGAGAGCCTGCCCGGGTGGGCAAAAGATATTAACCTGGTGAATCCGATAGCTTATTTTATTAGGGTTAACCGGATGATCCTGCTGAAAGGTTCGGGAATAGGCGATATAAAATCCGATCTGCTGATCATGTTTGTCATGGCCGTTGTTTTTATTGCACTGGCCAACTGGCGATACCGGAAAACCGCTTAAGTTTTTCAGTGTTCGAAATGTTAAAATTTGTTATTTTTTTATGGAATGTGTCCGCACCTTGCATCCATAGAATAAACAGCTTATGGTCGTCATGGTTGAAAAATATGATGATACGTCCTGAACATTAGGTGAATAATTAAGCGGGATTTTCACGCGTCGGCTTTTTTTTTACAACTTTTTTATATATTTACGCCTCTTAAATTTTAGGTGGCGCAAGATAAATGAACCGTTTACCTAAAAACAGATAAAATGACAAAGAAAAATTTCTTGCCGGATTTCATGACAGTTTTTGGTTATGTTGTAGCTGCAATGTTTGTGGTGGCCGGCTTATATATCATCTATTCTCCGGTAATGGCAAAATTTTCCATTCCTAAAGAGTTTCGCACGATTTTTGGTATAACGGTAATAGGGTATGGTGTTTTCAGATCGGTCATCATATACCAGAAGAGTAAACAACGAAAGGAATACGACAATGAAACCGACTTTTAGCCTATCGTTTCTGTTGCTGTTACTGTTAGCGGCCCTGTCGTCATGCGGCAGTAAATACAACGAAAAGCAACTCAGTAAGGAAACCCCCACCCGTGGTAATATTAAAATTGCTGTCGATGAAGCCTATCAGTTGCTTATTGACTCGGAGATAGTGGTTTTTGAGAGCATCTACAAGCATGCCAATATCACTCCTATAGGGGCTTCGGAGGACAGTATCCTGAAGTTGTTTATGGACGACTCGGTGCGGTTGATGATTACCAGCCGGAAGCTTTCAGCCAACGAGGAAGCCTATCTGAATGAAAAGCTCTATCATCCGCGAACTACCCATATTGCCTGGGATGCTGTTGCTTTTGTAGTAAATAAAAGTAATGGCGATAACCAAATCAGGTACAATACCATCAGGGATATCCTGAACGGCAAAGTTACCCGTTGGAACCAGTTGAATGCTGCCTCCAAAAGGGGTGACATACAGGTAGTGTTTGACAACCAGGGATCTTCCAATGTCCGTTACCTGATGAACAAGTTCAACATTGAAACATTGCCGGATTATTGTTACTCTGCCAGTTCCAATCCTGCGGTTATTGATTATGTTGAGCAGCATCCCAATGCACTGGGCATTATCAGTGTAAACTGGATTAGCGATCCGGACGATTCCATTACCCATAATTTCCTGAACAGGGTGAATGTGGTGGCCATCACTCCCGAAGTGTATTCCGAAGGCAGTGATTTCTACACACCTCACCCGGCTTACATTTCCGATAAGTCGTATCCTTTTATCCGCGAGGTTTACGCGATCAGTCGCGAAACTTTCAGCGGACTGGGTTCAGGGTTCATTAATTTCCTTGCGCACGACCAGGGACAGCGTATTGTGCTGAAAATGGGAATGTTGCCGGCTACCATGCCCATAAGGCTGGTTCAGGTCAGAAAAGAATAGATTATTTACCATTAATATGTATTTACAATGAAACCTATTACCTTTTTGTTATGTTGCCTGATCTCATTGAATGCCTTTAGTCAGGATCTGGCTACAGCCCTTAAACTGATTAACAGTCAGCAGTATGAGGAGGCGGAGAAAGTGTTGGAGGAGCTGATAAAAAAGGAACCTGCCAATGGTGATAATTATTATTTCCTGGGCGAAGCTTTACTTCAGGATTACCTTTCGGATACCTTTTCAAATTCGCTGGACGAATTTGCGAAAAAGGCCGAGGAAGTTTTTCAGAACGGAATCAAACAGGCTCCTGCCAATGTATTGAACCAGATTGGAATGGGCGCCATTACCCTGCTCAGGACGAATGATACTACCAAAGCCGACGTGTATTTCAATGCAGCAGAAGCTGCTGTTCCCCTTAAGCTGAAGAAAAAGGAGTACACACCCGACAAGGCTGTTATTCTTACCAAACTGGCTGGCGCTCAGTTGTACGGCAAGGTTAACCGGCTCAAAAAAGCGCATGCCTTGCTCGAACGGGCTAAGATCATCAACCCGGCCGACCCTAACATTTACCTTACCCAGGGTGATGTATACATCAAACAGAATGATGCTTCCAATGCTCTTTTCAATTACAACCAGGCATTGAACAAGGATCCCAAATCGCCTTTGCCCAAGATCAAAATCGGCAATATTTACATGCGGGTTCCGAATCTTACCGCTGCACGTCCTTATTTTGAGGAAGCACAGCAGATCGACTCGACTTTTGCACCTGTGTACAGAAGTTTGGGTGAGCTCTGGTCCATGGCAGGACGTCACGACCTGGCCAAGCAGAATTTTTACAAATTCATGCAGTTATCGGGCAATACAACCCCTGCCAGGTTGCGTTATGCCAACTCACTTTTCAGGGCCAAGGACTATGCCAGTGCTATTGCAGTGTACGAGGAGATTCTCAAGGTTGACGAATCGCGGAATTACCTCAACAGGGTTGCCGGTTACTGCAGTTTCGAGAACAAGGAATACGACAAGGCCAGGACTTATATGGAAAAGTTCTTTAAAAATGCCAGTCCCGACAACATCATCACCCGCGACTATGCTTATTATGGTCGTATTCTTTATAAGGTTGCCGATAAGGATTCGGTTACGCTCGACAAGGCTTTTGAAAACCTGAAGAAAGCCTATGCGATGGATGAAACCGACAAGGCTTTGCTGGCTGAGATTGCCAACAACTACTATTATTCGCGCCGTTACCCCGAAGCCATTGAAATGTTCAAACTGAAAGCTGAAAAAGGCTGGGAAGGGAAAGCCGATGCGATTTACATTGCCAGGGCTTATTACTACATGAAGGATTTTACCAATGCACAGGAAGCATTCGGCCAGATTATTGCCAAGGATCCTGCCAACATTGATGCCTATTTGTGGCAGGCACGCGCTGCTTCGAGCATGGACCCCGATAACACACAGGGGCTTGCTGCTCCGTTCTTCGAGGCTATGATCAACCAGATTGGCACCGAAACCACTAAGTACAAAAATGCTGTGCAGGAAGCTTATTCCTACTTTGGGTATTATAACCTTACCCAGAAGAACTACGATGTGGCAAAAGACTGGTACAGTAAAATGAGTGAGCTGGATCCGGAAAACAAGGATTGGAAAATCAATGCTTTCAGCGGTCTTGCCATGATTGCTTCCAAGGAGAAAAACTGGCCCGAAGTAAGGGACAATTACCTTAAGATTCTTGAACTCGATCCTAACCGGAGCGACATCAAAGAAGGCTTACAGAACGTTAACAAAGTTATCAATGCTCAAAAGTAAATAGCTACATTCATTTTCATTGTATAAAAAAATTACTTTCTTTGTAAACTCTTAAATAAATACAAATAACTATTTATACACTTAAATAAAAATTGAACATGAAAGGACAATCTTTAAAAGAAGCATTGAAATCGACATTTGTTATTGCGGTTATGGTGCTGTGTTTGGTGGCTGCCTGGTTTATTTTCGACAAGGTAATGGGTAATCCGGTTAATTTCGACGGAGGAAACCGCGAAGGTCACCCCATCCAGGGAAATTATCTTGGTATTGTTTACAAAGGTGGTTTTATTGTGCCGATCCTTATTGCGATCAACCTGATCCTGCTGTCATTTGTGGTCGAAAGGTTTATTATGCTTGCCAGGGCTAAAGGTCGTGGAAGTCTGAATGCCTTTGTACGTAATATCCGCGACTTACTGAGGGAAGATAAGATTGAAGAAGCTTCGAAACTGTGCGACAAACAAAAGGGATCCCTTGCTAACGTTGTGAAAGCCGGTTTGGCAAGATATAGGGATTTGCAGAACGATAAAACACTGATGAATGACCAGAAGGTACTGGCGTTGCAGAAAGAGCTCGAGGAAGCCACTGCACTTGAACTGCCTGTTCTTTCGCAGAACCTGGTTATCATGTCAACCATTGCTTCGGTTTCCGTGCTTGTTGGTCTTATCGGCACAGTGCTTGGTATGATCCGTGCATTCGGCGCTTTGGCAACCGCAGGCGCTCCCGACGCACTGGCGCTGGCAACTGGTATTTCCGAAGCGCTTGTTAACACTGCTTTTGGTATTACCGGTTCTACACTCGCGCTGATTTTCTACAACTACTATCAGACCCGTGTAGACAACATGACTTTTAAAATTGACGAAGCTGGTTTCAGTCTGACACAAACCTTTGCTGCATCATTGAAGAAATAAGGATGCAAATGATGAGTATTGAAAAGCGTGATTACACGCACTTAAAAATCTGAGACTATGGGAAAAATTAAAATGTCAAAAAAAGCACCTCGCATCGACATGACGCCGATGGTGGATTTATTTTTCCTGCTGCTCGTCTTTTTCATTCTGACTGCTACATTTCGTGCACAGGAAGCTGTAGAGGTTGATACACCGTACTCGGTGTCAAATAAAACCTCTCCGGAAAAGCATATCATTACCATTACAATATCAGAGGATAACGTTGTCTTTTTCAATGTTGACAATGGCGTTGACACTTCGGAACACCTACGCAGGAAAATTTTGAATGCCATGGCCTATCAGTTCCAATTGACATTCACACCTGAAGAATACACGCGTTTCGAAGGAATGAGTTCATTTGCACTTCCCATGGCCAGGATGCATGACTGGATCAACGAGAAAGATTCCGAAAAGCGTGATGCCATGCATACAGGTATTCCAATGGATTCAACTGACAACCAGTTGTTATATTGGATTAGATTTGCACGTAACTACAATTCTAATTTTGAGGTTGCCCTTAAAGGCGATCAGGCCGCGGATTATAAAGTAGTGAAAAAGGTGATTGATATATTGCAGGATAACAAGGTCAACAAATTCAACCTGACGACCAATCTGGAAGCTGTTGACATTGAGTTAGAAAACCTTTAAAGTACAAAAAATGGCTGAAATAATTCAAAACGAAGGCGGCAAACAAAAAGGAAAAAAGCGATCTAAAAGGCATAGCACGCATATCGACATGACGCCGATGGTGGACCTTGCCTGCTTATTGCTTACCTTTTTTATGCTTACCACAGCCTTTAGCAAAGCAAAGGTTATGGAGATAGTACTTCCGGAAAAGACTGATCCAAAAATTGAGGAGAAGCAACCGGAAGTTGACGAAGAAAGGGCGCTTAATATTATCCTGGTTGGTAACGATAAAATCGTTTGGTACAATGGTTTGGTTGATCCTGCCAAGGGCAAGATTCCTGAACTGGTGCCTACGGACTTTAGCGATGACGGTATACGCAAGGTATTGTTGCAACGTAATAAAGAACTGTTTACGAAAATTGAGCAGTTGAACGATGACATCGTTACAGGGAAGCAGGTAATGCCCCGCGATTCGGTTGAAGCTCAACGATTACGTTACAAACGTCAGGATAAAGCCGGCCCTGTTGTGCTAATCAGTGCGTACGAAGGTGTGAAATACAAAAATGTGGTGGATATCCTGGATGAAATGGCTATTACCAATATTGCCCTGTATGCGCTTATTGATCTGAATGATGCGCAGAAAAAGCTGATTGCAGATTTTCTGGCTGCAAATCCATCACTTGCCGCAAGTAATAAATAATTAAAATCTTGAATGCACTATGAGCAAGAATAATTCAGAATCTGCGGTAACCCTGTTGGATATAGTTTTTGAGAACCGGAACAAGGAATACGGATCATATGACCTGCGAAAAAAATTAAACAGGTCATTGACCATCGGATTCATTGTTGCTTTCTTCATTATTGCCACCGTTGTTGCCGTGCCTTTTATCAAGGCGCTGACCACCGATGAAGAAACAGTTGTGCTGGTAAAGGAAACTGTTGCAGAACTGCAGAATGTTAAAACCGACGAAGGTGCTCCGCCACCACCTCCTCCTCCGCCACCACCACAGGCTATGGAACAGCAGGTGAGATACACTGCTCCTGTTGTTGTGGAAGATGCCCAGGAAGATGTTCAACTGGCTATTGTTGACGACGTAAAGGAAACAACAACCAACGAACCTCCTCCTGAAACCATTGAAGTGGTTGCTGCTACCGAAGAAGAAGTTATTGTTGAGGACGAACCTGCCTTTGTGTTTGTTGAAGAACAAGCCACATTCCAGGGCGGTAGCCTCGAAACCTTCAGGGAATGGGTACAGAAAAACCTGGTTTATCCTCCGGTAGCCGTTGAAAACGGAATCTTCGGAAGGGTTACCGTGCAGTTTGCTGTTAACTCAAGGGGCGAAGTTGTGGATGTTAAAATCCTCCGTGGAGTTGACCCTTCACTGGATAAGGAAACCATCCGCGTAATTATGGCTTCACCCAAGTGGGGCGCTGCAAAACAGGGCGGACGCGCTGTAAAACAGCAGTTTGTTATGCCTGTTATCTTCCAGCTACAGTAACATAAACGCTATAAAAAAACCTGGCTTTAAAAGCCAGGTTTTTTTTTGCCCATCGGGTTCGTGTTAACTGCCTATCATTTGCATGAATTCATCTTCGGATATCACCGGAATACCCAGTTTGGATGCTTTTTCGCGTTTTGCAGGACCCATACCTTCGCCAGCTACCACATATTGTGTATTGGAATTTACACTGCTTTGATTTTTGCCACCATGTGACGCTATCAGTTGCTGGATATCCTCACGCGAATGATTCCGGAATACTCCTGAAATAACAAAATTCTTACCCTGCAATGTCGATGATATTTTGGTTTCAACGGTCAGCATTTGCATCTGTAGTCCTGCCTGTACGAGCCGGTTTATAAGTTCTATGTTTCGTTCATTGGAAAAGTAGCTTACAACACTCCGTGCAATAACCTCACCAATTTCGCCAACCTGTATAAGGTCTTCAACGCTTGCCTTCATTAAGGCTTCCATGCTGGTAAAATGCCGGGCCAGCTTTTTTGCCACGGTTTCACCCACATATCGTATGCCAATCGCATACAATACCCGGTCGAAAGGTACCTGTTTGGAAAATTCAATGCTGTTGATCAGGTTTTCGGCAGATTTGCGGGCAAACCGCTCAAGTTGTATCAGTTGTCCTGCGGTTAACGAATAAAAATCTGCTGGATTTTTTAAAAGACCATGATCATAAAGTTGTTCAATGGTAGCTTCGGCACAGCCAATATCCATAGCCTTACGACTTACAAAGTGTTCCAAACGTCCCTTGATTTGTGGAGGACAGCCGGTTTCATTGGGACAGAAATGTTTTGCTTCCCCTTGCAGACGCACAAGCACCGTACCACACTCGGGACAATTTTCAATGAAGCTGATGGGTTTCAGATCGGCTGAGCGTGCCGAAAGATCAACACCGGTAATTTTAGGAATTATCTCACCACCTTTTTCGATGGTAACTTTGTCGCCGATACGAAGATCCAGCAAGGCAATCTGGTCGGCATTGTGAAGTGAAGCACGTTTAACCCTGGTTCCGGCCAACAAAACGGGTTCGAGGTTGGCCACCGGCGTTACTGCCCCGGTGCGTCCTACCTGGTAGTCGACCGATAGCAATGTGGTAATGGCTTCCCTGGCCTTGAATTTGTAGGCAATGGCCCAGCGTGGCGATTTGGCAGTAAACCCAAGCAATTGCTGCTGGCGATACGCATTAACCTTTATTACAGTCCCATCGATGTCGAATGGCAGATTATCCCTTTCCTTTTCCCAGAACGTAATAAACTCAAAAACTTCATCGAGGTTACTGCACTTTTTAATATATGGGGGAATCTTAAACCCCCATTCTATTGCTGCCTGTATGCTCTCGAAGTGTGACGCAAAATACTTTTCCAGTCCCGGAAGATAATACAGGTAGCAATCGAGCGGGCGACGCGCCACAATGGCCGAATTTTTTGTTTTTAACGTTCCTGAAGCAGCATTCCGGGGATTGGCAAAAAGTGGTTCACCGGTTTCGGCTCGCTCGGCATTCATGGTTTCGAAACCATTGTGGGGAAGAAAAATCTCGCCCCTGATTTCAAAGTCAAAGGGATGATTGCCAGGTTTTAATAGCAAGGGAATACTTCTGATGGTTTTTACATTTGGGGTGACATCGTCTCCTTTTTCGCCATCTCCCCGCGTAACGGCACGCACCAGGCGCCCGTTTTCATACTGAAGGCTGATAGATACACCGTCGTATTTCAGTTCGCATACATACTCAACCGTTTCAACATAAAGCGCTTTACGGACACGTTCGTCAAAATCGCGTACCTCATTTTCGGAATAAGTGTTATCGAGCGAAAGCATAGGGTAGGTATGCTTTACCTGGGTGAAGGTGTTGTCGGTATCGCTTCCGATACGCTGACTGGGAGAGGCAGGATCAGCCATGTCGGGATGCTCTTTTTCAAGCGCTATGAGCTCGTGCATAAGCCTGTCGTATTCCATGTCGCTGATCTCGGGCTGCGAAAGCACATAATAAAGGTAATTGTGATGATTGAGTTCATCCCTGAGCTGCACTATCCTTTCCTTGTCCGTCATTTTTTTCGTGTTGTTTTTTGTTTAACAATCATCACTCACCTTTGGCAAATTTGTTCGTTAATATACACAGGAGGTTGTTGCCTCAAATTTATAATAATTTAGCTATTTGGGTTAAATCTTTGTGACAACAGATCATCTGAAAAATCAAAAATCACTGCAAAATGAAAAACTCCTGGTGCCTGCAATTTTTGTGTATTTTTGACTTTCATTTTCTTATGATGACGTTTAAGAAGAGTTTACTGCTTATATTGATACTGCAACTGGTTACAACAAGTTGGTTGCATGTCTGTGCGCAGCTTTCGCGTCCCGGTCTTCCGCTTTCTATACATTACCAAGGGGCGCCGGCGCTGACTGTTTATAATATTGAAATAGCCGAAGAAAAGCGAGCCGCTTTGCTTACCCCCGGTGAAGGTTCAATGTTAAAGTCTGGCCGTGCAGGACTTACCATCGATGTCAGCTTTAACCCGGAAAATTCCGGAACCTGGGATACCCTTACAGACGGCACCCGGGTGTGGAGAGCGGGATTTCGGGTTGAGGAGGCAGCCATGCTGAGTGTAATTTTCAGTCCATGGCAGGTACAACGGGGTGTCCGGGTATTCATGTTTGATGCCGGGCAACAACAGATTCGCGGCGCTTTTACCAGCCAGAATAACAAGCCATTCAGCAAGCTCGGAACCGGGCAGATAAACGGGAACCTGCTTATTATAGAAATACAGGTTCCTGCCTACCTCCATTCATATGGCGATATAGGTATTTCGGGAATTGGCTGTGGCTTTCAGCAAAACGACAGTTATAAATCGTTAAAGGATGGCTGGTTTGGGAAGTCGGGCAACTGCAATGTAGATATAAACTGTATAAGCGATACCATGGCACAACTTCGCAAGTACGCTGTTGTCCGTGTTATTTACGATGGAACGGAACGCTGTACCGGAACCCTGGTTAACAATACACGGCAGAATGGCATTAACTACCTGCTTACCGCGGAACACTGCATAAGCACCGAAGGTATGGCCAATACTGCTGTTTTTTATTTCGACTATGAAAGTCCTTTTTGCAACGGTGCCGATGGCAGCAGCCTGAAAACTATTTCAGGCGCTACACTCAGGGCAACCGGGGGTAACCTCGATTTTTCACTGCTGGAGCTGCTTGAACCTGTACCTTTTGATTATCATCCTTATTATGCCGGATGGAATGCATTGGATTATATTCCGGAATCGGGGTTTACCATTCATCACCCCTATGGCGACGTAAAAAAAATCAGCCTGGAAAACGATGCGCCTGAAGTGGCAAGTTTTGGTGAAGATTACATCGATAACAGTCATTGGCGGGTAAACCGCTGGGATGCCGGCACTACTGAAATCGGTTCCTCAGGGGCGCCCTTTTTTGACCAGCATGGACTGATTGTGGGAACACTAACCGGAGGACAGGCAAGTTGTATCAGCCCGGTTAACGATTACTATCAGATGTTCAGCAAGTGCTGGGATTTTCATGATAATCCTGACCGGCAGCTGGCATACTGGCTCGATCCGCTGGGAAAAGAAAAAGGATTTCTCGCAGGCTATGATCCCTATGCCGGTTTCTGGCGCTCGGGCGATACGTTGTCGAATATTGCCACGGATGAATTGCTCGCGGATGAAAACGATATGCTGATATGGGGAAGCTATTCCGGCCATAATAATCTGAACACAACTGCTTTTGCCGAAAAGTTTGCACAGCCGGCTTCCTTGGGATTGCCGGGTATGTTTTTACATATCAACCACTGCAATGTCAGCAACCCGGCGGCAACGGTTACTTTAAAAATCTGGGAGGGCGAGAGTCTTCCCGGTGAAACCCTTTACCAGCAGGAGGTTTTTTTGGCCGATTTGTCGCCACAAACCTTGCAACTGATAGAGTTTGACTCGGTGGTAAGGGTACCTCCCGTTTTTTTTGCCGGGTATGAAATCAGCTATGGCATTCCACCCGATACGTTTTCAACCTATATGGCTGCCAACAGAACAGCTGATCCGTTACTGCACACTGCTTATGTATATGGGGAAGGTCAATGGCAATCGCTTTCAGCGTTTACCGGTGGCGCTATACATTCATCATTTGCGGTTTACCCGGTTGTGATGACGGTGCCTGCCGATACCTCACAACAACCCGATTTTACAGAAAATATCATTGTTTATCCCAATCCTGCCCGTTCGGCCATTACCCTGCAGTTTAATGAAATGACCGGTTTCCCGGTAACGGTTACCTTGTACAATTTGCAGGGACAGCAGGTTGTCAGACGTGAATTCGGGCCTTTTCAACATATTATTCCTTTGGATATCCGCCTGGCCGGGGGTGTCTATCTTATCAGGGTGGATGAAGGTCCGCATGTACATCGGCTCAAATTATCAGTTATTAAATAATTGTATGTGTGTGCTGGCAATTTAACGCGCAAAATGGTAACTTTTCGCGATAATCTCAGTATAGGAATAATAGCTAATAAACCCGAACCCGCATGGACGATCAATCCTGAAAACATGGGGGAGTCTGACAACCTTTGAAGTAATTAATTTCCGGAAGAAAATATAATGATGGTGAGGAATTTACAGCTGGTTTTAGCGTTGTTGTGTTGCACGTGGGGTATGTTATTTTCGCAGGAGGCTGCCCCCGAAAGATATCTTGAGGTGAGGGGCATTGCAGAATTCGATATGCAACCGCTCTCCCAGGTAACAGCAAACCTATACGATGGTTCAAACCTGGTAAAATCTGCGAAAACAGGTTCCGATGGCAGGTTTTCTTTTAAACTCGAACCAAACAAGCAATATACCATTGAAATTGAAAAGGATGGCATGGTGAGCAAGCGCATATCTTTTGATACCCGCATGCCCGACGAAGAAAAAGGCACCTGGATGAATGAATTTTCCATGGGTCTGGTGAAGCCATGCAGTGGTGTGGATTATTCCGTGCTGAAAGAACCGGTTGACAAGGTAAGTTTTGATGCCAAGCGAAGGGAGTTTATCTCGGATAAGAGTTACGTGAATAACATGCGGTCACGAATGGAGCGCATGATGATCGAAAACGATCAGTGCCACCTGAATAATTATGAGTCGCTTGTTAAAAAGGCAGATCAACTTGCTTCGCAGAAAAAGTTCGAGGAAGCCACCGGTATATACCGTCAGGCGCTTGAAATATACCCGACAGAGGACTATCCTGCCCGTAAGATAACTGAGATGAGTGCACTTATGAACAAGCAGCAATTGGCTGCCGGTGCATACCAGGAAGTTATTGCCCAGGCTGATGCTTTGGCAGCTCAGCAGAACTTTGAACAGGCCTTGCAAAAGTATAATCAGGCTGCCACCCTAAATCCCCAGGAGAATTACCCCAGGCAAAAGGCTGCGGAAATTGAAAAGAACCTGGCACAACAGCAGGCAGCAAAGCAGGCGCTGCTTAACACTGAGGAAAAGTATAACCAGGCTATGGCTAAGGCCAGTGTGGCTTATACCCGTAAAGACTATGCTACTGCCAAACAATTTTACCAGGAGGCTCTTTCGGTAAAACCATCAGAAGCTTTGCCCAAAACCAGGATGCAGGAGGTTGAAACCATACTCGAAAAGAAGGCAGCTGAGGAGGCCGCACGTGCTGAACAACTGGCACAAAAGGAGGCTTTCGAAAAAGAATACGCTGCCCAGGTAATGGAGGCCGATCAGTTGTTCAAGGCGAAAAAATACGATGAAGCCAAAGCGGCCTATGCCAAAGCCATTAACATGAAACCAGGGGAGTCTTATCCTGCACAACGGATAAAAACCATTGATAATGCTGTGGCGACTGAACAGGCAGCCATGCAGAAAAGCATGGAAAGTGGTTATGCTGCGGCCATGGCTGCCGCCAATACTGCCCTGGCCCAAAACCAGTTTGCCCTGGCCCGTGAATCGCTGCAAAAGGCGCTGACTTTCAAACCCGATGATCTGGCTGCAAAAAGTCAGCTGGCCAATGTGGATAATAACGAAGAGGCCTTTAACCGCGATAAAGCCCTGAACGATCAGTATGCGAACGTGATAAAAACCGCGGATGGTTTAATGGCAGCAAAAGAATGGCAGAAAGCAAGGGAAAGCTATACACAGGCGCTTACCCTCAAGCCCGGCGATGCTTATGCGCAAACCCGGGTAAAGGCCATCGACAATACCGTTGCTGCAGAACAGGCAGCATTGCAGAAGGCTCAGAACGATTCGTATGATGCCGCCATGGCTGCAGGTAATAATGCACTGGTGCAGAATCAGTTTCAACAAGCCAAAGCTTCGTTTCAACAAGCGCTTACCATTAAACCCAACGATGCTATAGCCCGTGCCCGTATTGCAGAAACCGATCGCCTGGCTGACCAGTTTGCAAAAAACAAAGCCATTGATGAGCAATACCAACAGGCCATAAAAACAGCGGATGACTTAATGGCTGCCAACAAGCTTTCAGATGCAAGGGCCGGATATTTGGGTGCCCTCCGACTCAAACCCGGTGACCAGTATGCCCAGGCGCGCGTTACTTCAATTGACAATGCCATTGCAGCAGAACAGGCGGCCCGGTTAAAGGCCACTGAGGAAGGCTATAAAGCTGCCATTGGAGCAGCCAACACTGCCATTATGCAAAAGGCTTATGCCCAGGCAAAAGAATTTCTGCAAAAGGCCCTTGAAATAAAACCTGGAGATGCCTTCGCCATGGGTAAGTCGGCTGAGGTGGACAGACTTCTTGCAGAACAACAAAAAATGCTTGAAAAGGAGCAGTTATTGGCCAAACAGTATGCCACACTTATAGCTTCGGCAGACAAATCGTTCAATGCCCGCGACTATACCAGCGCCAGATCGGCCTACATCAATGCCCGGCAGCTAAAGCCGGCGGATCCGTATGCCAGTCAGCAGATTTTGGAAATCGATAACCTGCTGGCCGCAGAAAAGGCCCGTAAGCAAAAGGAAATTGATGATGCCTATGCAAATGCCATGGGCAAGGGATCAGGAGCGCTGAGTGTAAAAGACTATAAGACCGCACAGGAGGCTTTTCAACAGGCGCTGACCCATAAACCCGGAGATGTCCAGGCCAGTGCTAAACTTTCAGAAACCACTCAGCTTATAAAGCAGGAGCAGGACCGTTTACTGGCTGTACAGGCCCGCAAAAGGATTTACGACGAAACCATCAGGACTGCCGATCAACAGCTGACCCAACAGCAATTTGCCGTGGCAAAACTGTCATACGAAAAAGCCATTGAAATGATGCCGGGTGAAAGTTACCCCAGGCAAAAGCTCGATGAAGTTATAAAATCCATAGCAGAACAGGAAAGAATTGCAGCCGATAATAAGGCAAAGGATAATGCTTACGCACTGGCACTGGTCAATGCCGACAAGTATTTCAAAGCCAAAGATTATGTTCAGGCGCGCGATGAATACAGCAGGGCGTTGAATATTAAGCCCAACGAAACGTTACCTAAAACCAGGCTGGCTGAAATGGAAAGGCTGATTGCGCAGCAACAGCAGGAGCAGGAAGTAGCCAGGAGCAGGGCGGCAGCCTACTCCGCTGCTATTAACGCTGGAAACGACGCTTTCGGTAAAAAGGACTATTCATCTGCTCGTGGCTTCTATACCGAGGCATTGAAACAAATGCCAGGTGATTTGCTGGCCACCGATCAGATTAAAAAAATAGATTACCTGGTCGCCGAAGCTGAAAGGGTTAAAAAGGTCGAGCAGGAAAGAAAAGCAGCCTTTGATGCTTTGATAGCTGCCGCTGACAAGACCTTTGAAACCGGCAATTATCCTTCGGCAAAAGAAAGCTATAAAAAAGCACTGGTCATTGATCCGAACAGCGCATATGCCAAACAGCGGATAATACGCATCGACGAAATACTGCGGGCGCTGGCCAGCTCACAGACAAAGCCTGCTGCTTCCGCAGCACCATCTGCAAGTAAGGTAACTGCCGCCATACCCATGGGTGACCTTAACTTTAGGAATGAGTCGGAGAGACAACTTTATCTCGACGAGCTTAAAAAGAAGTACCCTGCCGGTGTGACACTGGAAAAATACAAGGAAAAAACAAGGGAAATTTACCGCTATATCATTATTCGTGAGGATATTCAGGAATTCAGGCACATCAAATACCTTAATTTCACCGGAAATCAGTATTCGGTAAACGGGAAACCCATAACGTTACAGTACTTTCAGACACAGGTAAAGGTAAGGGATGGCGAGAACTTCAGGGAAATCGACATGCAATGAGCCGCATTCTGACCTTTCTGTTGGTTATAGCATTATGGTGTAGCTGCGATCAGATAAACACTCCATTGGCTTACAAGGCCAGGGAATCCGGAAATGCAACTGAACTGGCCACAGGTTTTACACTCAAAACAACGGGCAGTACAAAAGTGATTGCCATAAGCAATCCCTGGCAGCATGCCACGCACATAACCTATCAATATTTGCTGAGCGATACCCTAAAAGCTTCTGCGCCCCTTGATGACCGGACCTGGCAGATCAGAACCCCGGTTAACAGGGTGGTGTGTCTTTCCACTACGCACATTGGTTTTATTGAGGCGCTGGGCAAAGCCCATACCATTTGCGGTATATCAGGAAAAGATTATGTGGTAAACGAAACCATCCAGCAACAGGTGGCAAAAGGGCAGATACATGATGTCGGCTTTGACGATAACCTTAATTACGAGCTTATTCTCGGACTGAAACCCGATGTGGTGTTCGCCTATGGCGTGACCACTGCTATCACCAATGTGGTAAAAAAGCTGAACGAATTGGGTTTACCCGTTGTGCTCATTGGCGAATACCTCGAGCAGGATCCACTGGCGAAAATGGAATGGATTAAAGTTTTTGCGGCCTTTTACGGGCTGGATGAGATGGCTTCACAGCGTTTTAACGCCGTGGTAAACAGCTATGGCAAACTGAAGGAGATGGCTGCTGCTGTCGAAAATCGTCCTGCTGTACTGCTGGGGATACCCTGGCAGGGTACCTGGTATGTTTCGGGTTCAAAGAGCTATATTGCCAGACTGGTGAACGATGCCGGGGGCAAATACCTTTGGGATCATCTTGACTTCAACGAAAGCAGGCCAATGGGACTGGAAAAAATATATGAACGAGCCATGTCAGCCGATTGCTGGGTTAACCCGGGCGAAGCATCCTCTTTACAGGAGATCGTGGCGATTGACGAGCGTTTCGGACAATTGCCCCCGTTTCGTGAGGAAAATGTTTTTAACAACAACAACCGCTTATCGGCGTCGGGGGGTAACGACTTTTATGAGCAGGGCGTAGTTGAACCCGACAGCATACTTTGTGACCTCATTTGCATATTACATCCCGATTTGCTACCTATGCATAACCTAAAATACTACCGGAAATTACATTGATACGGTTCATGGTGGCACCAGGCAAGTCAGCTGATTCATATAACAACAAACGGTCAATGGGGTTATTAACCTTGATGGCAGTGCTGTTACTATTATTTGTTTTACTCGACCTGGTAACCGGAACGGTTAAAATCCCCATTAAAAACCTCTGGGGTGTTTTTACCGGCACCGATTCCGGAAATCCTGCCTGGCATACCATACTTTTCGAGTTTAGGATACCCAAAACCATTACTGCCATACTGGCCGGTTCAGCTCTTTCTGTGAGCGGTCTGCAGATGCAGACCATTTTTAGAAATCCGTTAGCCGGACCTGATGTACTTGGAGTAAGTGCAGGAGCTGGCTTAGGCGTAGCCCTGGTGGTTTTTGGTATGGGCGGCTTTTTTATGTCCGAGAGTATGTCTTATCTTGGAAGCTGGGTTCAGATTGTTGCCGCCTGGATTGGGGCGGGCATGGTGCTGGTGCTGGTAATGGCTGTATCGGTAAGGGTGAGGGATATAATGACCATCCTTATCCTGGGTATACTTTTTGGCAGTGCTGCATCGGCTTTGGTGAGCATATTGCAGTTTTTCAGTCCCCAATCGCAGGTTAAGGCTTTTGTAATATGGACCATGGGAAACCTGGGTAACCTTACCGGAGTGCAGTTACGCGTATTGGCCATCAGTCTTGGCATTGGTTTTCTGTTGACAATATCATTGCTTAAGGTAATGAATGCATTGCTGTTGGGCGAATCTTATTCGAAGAGCCTGGGTGTTAATATAAAGGTCACCCGCTTGCTTGTATTTTTGTCCACCAGCCTGTTATCGGGCAGTATTACTGCATTTTGCGGCCCCCTGGCATTTATTGGAATAGCTGTACCACATCTGGCAAGGCTTTTGTTTAATACGGCAAGCCACTATATACTGGTTCCTGCTTCGGTATTGCTGGGCTCTTTGATTATGTTGCTGGCCGATATTCTGTCGCAGCTTCCGCCATCGGGGATGTTGCTGCCAATAAATGCAGTGACCGCTATGCTGGGCATACCGGTTGTTGTTTGGGTTATTGTTTATAACCGGCGTTTTGCCAACGTAAATTAATCAGCCATGACAGACCAAGATAATATCCCGGCTGCAATTTTACTGAATGGCTTAAGTGTTGGTTACCAGCAGCCCATGAAAACAGGTAAAACTGTATATGGTCCCACAACAGCCACTGCAGGTCGTTCCGAAATGGTAGGGGTGATTGGCAGGAATGGCATCGGTAAAAGCACACTGCTACGAACTATCGCCGGACTGCAGCCACCGATAGATGGTAGTGTTGTTCTCAATGGAACTGATAACCGGTCAGTTTCCCTTAAAGCCATGGCGCGGTTAATCAGCTTTGTTTCCACCGAAACAGTATACGCTCAGCAGATAAAGGTAAATGAACTGATTGCCATGGGCAGGTTCCCTTATACCGGTTGGCTGGGAAAACTTACTGAGTCCGACAGGGAAATCATTGGGGAGGCTGTGTCAAAAACGGGAATTGCTGCGCTGTTGCACAAAAACTTGCACGAGCTGAGCGATGGCGAAAGACAAAAGGTAATGATAACCCGGGCGCTCGCACAGGATACGCCTTTTGTAATTCTTGATGAGCCAACAGCTTTTCTCGACCTGCCGGCGCGTTACGAAATTCTCCGGCTTCTGAGCGAACTCAGCCGGTACCACCAAAAAACCATAGTTTTCTCGACACACGATCTTTCGATGGCCATGGATATAGCTGATAAATTGTGGCTTATGACGGATACGGGTATTTACCAGGGAGCGCCTGAAGATTTGTTAATAAGTAAGGTATTTCGTAAATTGTTCTTAAATTCGCCGGCTGAATTTGATGAAAAAACAGCTACCTTCAGGTTCAAAAGAAACCTTGAAAAGGCAATATCGGTAGCCGGAGAAAAGAAGTATCGTTTGCTGACCAGGAGAGCTATGGAAAGAATAGGATTTCAGATTACCGAAGACCATTTGGGGTGGGTTGTTACCATTGATGAAGGCAATGGCATCCCTGTCTGGCATGTAAGTGTGAATGATCAGTTTTTTACTTTCGATACAATCTATGCGCTTACAACACATTTAAAATCTCTTTCTTAACCATTAATATCAAAACCATTTGCCATGGACACCATGAAAAAAGCCGTTTCGTATATTCTGATCGCTTGCGTACTGATGTTTACCATTGTTGCCATTTTAGGCATCTGGGATATCATCGATCTGGAGAATGTAATGATGAACACTATTTTTTCGTTAATTGTTATATTTGCCGCGTCTGCCATTATTTTGTTTATCTACACGGTATTTCTTAAGGACTCTGAAAATCAGCAACCCTGAGGGAATATGCGCTCACTTTTAACAGGCTATGTTATCCATATTGATTCCGGTTTATAACTACAACATTGTTTCGCTGGTAAATACCTTGCACCATCAGGCTACAAAGGCTGAAGTGCCTTTCGAGATAATTGTGCTCGACGATTGTTCCTCGGAATTGTTGCGCGGTCAGAACATGGATGTTGGCAAATTGCCAGGTGTTCGCTTTTTCGAGCTCGAAAAGAACATTGGCAGGTCGAGGATCCGGAACCAGTTGGCCGAAATGGCGGTTTACTCCAACCTGCTCTTCCTCGATTGTGATTCGGACATACCTACCGACCAGTACATTGCCAATTACCTGCCGTATTGCAATCAGCAACTGGTGGTATGCGGCGGAACCATGTATAATTCCGAAGCTCCGGAAGAGCCAGAGTATCTGTTACGCTGGCAGTATGGAATAACCAGGGAACAGGTTGCTGAAAACATCAGAAACCTGAATCCTTACCGGTCATTTACCACCAACAATTTCCTTATACCAAAATCTGTTATACTTCAGGTACGGTTTGACGAGAGTATTGTCCGCTATGGTCACGAGGATACGCTATTCGGGCTTGAACTGAAGAAAAATAATATCCCTGTTAAACATATACGCAATCAAATCATCCATAAAGGATTGGAGATATCCCGTGAATTTTTGCGGAAAACAACAGATGCCATTGAAAACCTGGTAGCCCTGTTACACGATGGTAAGATTAATAGGGAAGACATTACGGATATCCGGCTACTTAGGGCATACGATAAGATTTGCAAATTTCATCTCGACGGTATATACCTGTTTTTTTATAATTTTATCTCCAACACGGTGATGCACAATCTACTGGGTTCCAACCCGGGCATTTTTGCTTTCGATTTATACAAACTTGCTTTAATAGCACAACTTACCCGGAAATACGAGGGCAGGAATTAATGGAGTTTAGTTTGTTTTGGCTGGTTTAAGGTGTAGCGAATAGCCGAACGCTAGTATATATGCAGTTAACGGGTCGGCCTGGTTATATTCATGGTCAATGCCATACCTGAGATAAAAGCGGTGCGATTTCCTGTACCTGTACTCCAAACCTATCCAAATCCTTATGGCTGAAGCTTCGGCACCTGCGCCCGTTTTTTGCTCAATAAAAAGTTCACCTGAGGCGAATGGCACCAGTGGGACGCCTTGAATATCGTATTCGGCTTCGATTTTATGCCTATGCCTGTAATTGCCTGAAAAGGCTGTTTCGTTCCGGGAGCATTCTACTTTTGCTGATTGCAGCCTCAAGCGGTAGGCAAGGGAAAAGCGTGCCGGTTGCAGGCGTAATGATAGGTCTCCGCTAAAACCGTTTCTCCACTTGTAATCGTCAACATTCTTCCATTGTGCTTCGAGGCGGTAATTTATACCTGCTTTAAAATAACGGTTGAATCGGTAATTCAGGCTCAGGTCATTAACCTGCTTGTCCAGGAGAGTTGCATTTTCGCGAAATCTGACTTCTTCTTCAATTTCAAGTTCCAGGTTGTTTACAATTTCTATATTTAAACCTACCGATGGCCAAACCTGGAAATCGCGCTGCTGAGCTTTTAAGCAGGACAAAAACAGTGTCAACAACAGTGTCAGTTGCGTAATTCTACGCGAATGGATATTCATGAATGGTAACCGTGTGGTTAATCATCGTCGTCGCCACCTGCCGCATAGGCATTATCACTTTCATCAGCCTTGTTAATGCGGTTGTCTTGCTCGTAATAGTATATGATGAGTTTCGCTGTATCACGCAGGTAGTCAATCCGGCCAACATCTATACGATTTATTTTCAGCCCGGTACGCTCCTCAAGATCCTTTTTCAGGGCTTCCCTTTTCTCAGGTTGAATCATATCAATCTTTTCATAAATAATCTGCTTCGACGATTCATGCTTCAACAGCCACAATTTCTCGAGACCGTACACCAAAAAAGTCAGCGCCAGGTTGGCAAAAATAAGTTCGGCCCAGCTGATTTTTTTGTTTGCCAGTGCATTGATCACCGAAATGCCTATCAGCAGAAAAAGATAAGTCATTTCCTTGATGGGAATAGCAAAGGTTCTGTAACGTAAGATGCCAAATATGGCAAAAAGCCCAAAAGCAAAACCAATCTGCAGCTTAACGTTCTCGAGCAGGAAACACAACAGGAAAATAACCACGCTGATCAGGATAAAACTAAACAGGTAGTCTTTTCTGCGGGTAACCGGGTAATAGAGCACCCTGACAATGATAAGTACCATAATCATATTGAGCGTGAACCGCAACAACAATTCGGTGAATTTGTCGGGATGAATAATATCCAGTCCCAAAAAAGTATAGTCTTGTATATTAAGCAGATAATTCAACATGACTTAATTTGTTAACCGCATTAATTGTTTTTTTGAAATTGTTTGATTTTTTTCCCTGGTTCATCATTGAAATACCCAGGCAATATTTGCTGATGGAAGCCGGCCTTATTCCGTTTTCCTTGAGTGTTTTGATGAAAAGGCTTTGTTTGTTTGCCTTGTGTTGTTTTACCTCAATAATAACCAGGCCATCGAGATGAAGGTTACAAGAATGGTTGGTAAACGACAGGTTAAAGTCAACTGTCACCCGTTCCTGCAGGTTGTTGTCGACCATCGTGAACCGGTTGAACCGGTTGATGATTTTGATATCGAGTTCACTGGCGCTATAAGGTGTGTGTTGTTGTACAAAACCATTGAAGGCATTGGTGTTCATGTCGACTTCCGCGATGCGGTCTTTTATGACCCTTCCCTTGTTTGATTTGAATTTTACCTCCAGAAATTTCAGGTTCGACTCAATATATTCGCGCTGTCTTATTTTAAAACGGTTTAATTTCCCGTTATGGTGGTCGGTAAACATATCAAGGTTTGGCGTATCGAAGTAATCGGTCCGGTAACTGAAAACTTTGGTGTCGCCAATGGTCAGTATCCTGTAATGGTTGGGTAAAGCGTTGATAATGGCACCTAGTTTGCTGAACGGCAGTATAAACTTACTGTCGGTGCGGTCCATCAGTTTTACACAGTCCATTTCTTCGAGCGAAACCGGACTGAATTCAAGTAACCATTTATTGGCGGTATACAGGTATGGATTATTCATAACCTTGTTTACGCGTTATTTGAGAATGACAATGGGCCCGGCAACTACTTCCTTTTTCTTGCCTTTGATAATTACCTGACGAATAACAGCAACTTCGTCTGATGAAGGATAATTGGCCGAATCTTCGGAATAAGCATAAATGGTATATTTACCTTCGCGAAGATAGTCGAAGCGATATGTGCCGTCGAGATGCGTGGAAGTTTTATCGCCATAAACCTCATCGTCGCCATATACAATAAAAACGTCTTCATCTTTGGCTGTATATTGTTCCTCCAGGATGGTAAAATTCGCGTTGTAATCCCTTACGTATACCTTGCCGGTAATGGAATTGTTACCACCTGTGCCTTCTTCCTTTTCACACGAGGCAGTGAAAATCCAACAGGCAAGGATAAAACAGGCAATAATGGTACGCGTTTGCATCATGCGGTATGAATTTTGAAACACTTTAAATATACCCGTTAAACGCACCGGGCGGGTATTTGTTACCATCATGCGTCAATACGGGCATAACGGGCATGCCTTTCGATGAATTCACGGCGCGGTGGAACGTCATCACCCATGAGCATTGAGAAGACCCGGTCGGCCTCAGCTGCACTTTCGATGGTTACCAGCCGTAATGTACGGTTGGCAGGGTTCATGGTAGTTTCCCAAAGCTGTTCGGCATTCATTTCTCCCAAACCTTTGTAACGTTGTATATGAACACCGCCCTCCTTGCCTTTTCCAAGTTCTTCAACCACCGCGCGGCGTTCATCTTCGGTCCAGCAATATCTTTCGGTTTTTCCTTTCTTAATCAGGTAAAGCGGGGGTGTGGCTATGTATAGGTGGCCGTTTTTAATCAGGTCTTCCATATGCCGGTAAAAGAAGGTCATCATCAACGTGGTGATGTGTGAACCATCCACATCGGCGTCAGTCATGATAATAACCTTGTGATACCTGAGCTTTTCGAGATTAAGCGCTTTGCTGTCGTCTTCGGTGCCAATGGTAACGCCCAAAGCTGTGAATATATTTCTTATTTCTTCGTTTTCGAATATCTTGTGCGGCATGGCCTTTTCAACGTTCAGTATCTTTCCCCTCAATGGCAAAATAGCCTGAAAGTGCCGGTCGCGGCCCTGCTTAGCTGTTCCACCTGCAGAATCTCCCTCAACAAAGAATATTTCACTGACTACCGGATCTTTGTCGGAGCAGTCGGCCAGCTTACCGGGTAATCCCGAACCCGACAAAACACCTTTACGTTGGACAAGCTCACGTGCTTTTCGTGCAGCATGGCGTGCCTGTGCGGCCAGTATCACCTTCTGCACAATGGCTTTGGCATCACGCGGGTTTTCTTCGAGGTAATTGGAAAGGGCACCTGAAACAGCCTGGTCAACATATCCCATTACATCGGAATTACCGAGTTTGGTTTTGGTCTGGCCTTCGAACTGCGGTTCTGCAACTTTTATGGAGATAACAGCGGTAAGCCCTTCACGGAAATCGTCGCCGCTGATGTCAAATTTCAGTTTGGCAAGTAACCCCGATTTTTCAGCGTATGTCTTGAGTGTACGGGTCAGCCCTCTGCGGAATCCGGCCAGGTGTGTTCCGCCTTCGATGGTGTTGATATTGTTTACATAAGAAAACACATTTTCGGTGAACGAAGTATTGTATTGCATGGCCACCTCAACGGGTACCTCGGCTTTGGCATTCTCAAAATGAATGATGCCGGTAAGCTTCTCCCGGTTCTCATCGAGCAGGGAAACAAATTCTGATAAACCTTTTTCTGAATAGAAAACTTCTTCACGGAAATGTCCTCCGTTACCATTTTCTTCAACTTCGCGCTTGTCGGTTAGCATAAGCCTGATGCCTTTGTTCAGAAAAGCCAGCTCGCGAAGACGCGACGACAGGATTTCAAAGTTGTAATCGGTGGTGGTGAAAATCTCTGCATCAGGTTTAAAGGTAATCTCTGTGCCGGTTTTATCGCTTAAGCCAACTTCCTTAACCGGGTAAAGCGGTTTTCCTCTTTCAAATTCCTGCTGGTACCTTTTCCCGTTTCGCATTATCACAGCCGTAAAATGAGCCGAAAGGGCATTCACGCACGAAACGCCAACACCATGTAAACCTCCCGATACCTTATACGAATCTTTGTTAAACTTACCTCCGGCATGCAGCACGGTAAGCACAACCTCTAGTGCAGACCGCTTCTCCTTTTCCATTATTTCTACCGGTATGCCACGCCCGTCATCACTGACTGTAACAGAACCGTCCTCGTTAATACGCACTTCTATGTTGCTGCAGTAACCTGCAAGGGCTTCATCAATGGAGTTATCCACTACTTCGTATACCAGGTGATGCAATCCCTTTACACTAATGTCGCCAATATACATGGCGGGACGCTTACGCACTGCTTCAAGACCTTCAAGGACCTGTATGCTGTCTGCAGAATAATCATTCGAATCTTTTCCGTTTGTCAAGGGCTTGTTTTCTAATTCACCATTACTCATGAGAAAATATCTTATTGTAAATTAAATAAATACATTGATTTTGCTGTTTAAAAACAATTTGTTTAAACAGGCGCGTAAAGATACAAAAATTACCCCGCCATTGGTTCGTTTTAACAAACGTTAAGGAGGGTTAATTTCAACAAGTAATAAACAGTTTCATTATCTTTATTCAATTAAATGCTAAAATATGAACATCACTCAATTTATAGCCGAACCGGGTAGTTTTACTTCGTTGAAGCACTTTACTACCGATAATACAGGGGATATTTCGAATAAAAAGGAGGCAAAAGAATGGCTGAAGAAGTACGTTGAGGAAATGCAGGTTTTGCAGGAAAAGCTATATGCCAGCAATTCCCATGCTGTGTTGCTTATCTTTCAGGCCATGGACGCGGCAGGTAAAGACAGTACCATCGAACATGTTATGTCGGGCATTAACCCGCAGGGCTGCCAGGTATACAGCTTCAAGCAACCTTCGGGTGAAGAGCTCGACCACGACTTTCTTTGGCGCACGGCGAAGCGGCTCCCCGAAAGGGGCAGAATAGGCATTTTTAACCGGTCGTATTACGAAGAGGTGCTGGTGACCAGGGTTCATCCCGACTTGTTGCTCAGGCAGCATCTTCCCAATGTTGAATCACCGGAATTGTTGGATGATAACTTCTGGGACCAGCGTTACCAAAGTATTAACGAACATGAAGAACACCTTTACCGAAATGGTACAACCATAGTTAAATTCTTCCTTCATGTTTCCAAAAAGGAGCAGGCCACCCGTTTTTTGAAAAGAATTGATGAACCCGATAAAAACTGGAAATTTTCGCTGGCTGATCTCGAAGAACGCAAAATGTGGAATCATTACCAGGAAGGGTATGAAAAGATGATCAGGGCTACTTCGTCTCCACAGGCACCGTGGTATATTATTCCGGCGGATAAAAAATGGTATATGCGCCTGGTGGTTGCCGAAATCATCCTACAGCGCATGCGGAAACTTGATCTCAAATACCCCGAACTGACAGATCAACAAAAAGATGATCTGAAAACGGGCAGGGATTTGCTGATGAAAGAGCTTTCTTAGTTTTGCTGGTTACTGAATTCTCCAAGCTTCTCTTTCAACTGTGCAATTTCCTGGTTGAGCATTTCTTCGCGTGTTGCTGATTCCTCAGCAAATTTAATCAGTTCATCTTCGCGGCGCGATGCTTCTTCCTGTGTGGCAATCATTTCCTCGAGGTTTTGCCGCATTTGTTCTTCGTTTTCTGCCAGTTCTTTGGCCTGGGCGGTGGTGCGCTCAATAAGTACCTTCAGCTTGTTGTTCGCCATCTCGGTGTGAATGGTGGCCGCAAAGGACTCCATCAGTTTCTCGATAAACGAGTTACGGTAACCCTTAATTTTTTTGAACGAGCCGATTTCAACCACACCAATACATTCTTCATTTACTTTCAGCGGCGCCAGTACCAGGTGTTTCAGTCCAACTTTGCCTAAACCCGACTGAAATTCGGCATAATTATCTGTAAGGTTGTCGATCTCTAGAAATTCCTTATCCCTGAAACACGTTCCGATATAGCCTTCACCGCTCATAAAGGTCTTGTCGATACGCGAAAGATTGTAGGCAAAATGCGCTGTCAGTTCAAGCAGCTGTTCATCGGTTTCGCTGTCGCGGAGCAGATAAATGCCTCCTTGCTGTGCTTCAACATATTCAACAAGTTTTTCGATCACTTCGTGACAAAGCAGGCTCAGGTCATTACGGTTTTTGCTGATCAGGTCGGCAAAGAACCCCAAGCCCTGGTTGAACCATAAAAGATTTTCGTGATCTTTTTGTCGCTGAATCAACTCTCTTTTTTGTATGACAATTTCGGCGTGTTGCTGGTCGAGTTTTTGCCTGGCTTCTTCGAGTTCCGTTGAACTGGCCTCGAATTTTTCTTCAAGCAATCTTTTCTGACGTGCCGCTGCAGTTATCTTCCGGCGTACATAAAAGTAAATTAATCCTGCCAGCGCTATTACAGCTAAAATTCTAAACCATACGGTTGACCAGAAAGGAGGTTTTACCCTAAGCTTGACTGCCAGGCCCTTATTGTTCCATACACCATCGCTGTTTGAGGCAATAACCCTGAAAGTATAGGTTTTGTAAGGCAGGTTAGTATACGATACAAATCTTTTTGTGCCGACATCAATCCATTCTTTATCGAACCCTTCGAGCCTGTATTTATATCTGTTCCTGGATGGATTGGCATAATGTAGCGCTGAAAAATACAGGGTAAAATTGTTCTGTCGCCGGTTCAGCACTATTTCATCGGCTTCGCTTATATGGTTGCGGATGGGGGAGTCTTCTCCGGGTGTAACAGAAACATTGAGCACCTGAAGGTCGGTGAGAACTATGTTGGGTGCAATGGTGTCGATTTGAACGGCATTGGGGTAAAAGCTGTTAAATCCATACTGTCCGCCAAAAAACAGTTCACCCGAGGTACTTTTAAAGTATGAGGTGCCGTTGAACTCATTACTTTGTAACCCGTCTTCTATGCTGAACTGTTTTATTTCGCCGGTTTCGGGGGTGAATCGCATCAGTCCGTTGTTGGTGCTCATCCACAACCTTCCGTTCTCATCATCCAGAATACCGTAGATAACAGCTGTTGTGAGCTCAGGTATGGTTGAAAAATGAGTGAAATTACCATTGGCAGGATTGTATTTATCAACTCCTTTACCATATGTGCCAATCCACAGATTTCCACTCTTGTCCTCGTGGAAACAAAGAATCTCGTTGTGAATGAGGGAGTTTTCATGCTGCGGGTCATGTTTGATTTGTTCAAACTGATCTTTTTCAGGCAGATACTTGTTAATGCCCACATCGGTTGCCAGCCAGATATTACCCCGGGTATCATTAAAAATGGCATAAACGGTTGCATTACTAATGCTTCCCGGTTTTCCGTCGGGCAGGTATTGCTTGCAGTCGCCGGTTTCCGGATCCATAACTGTAAGGCCATTATCTGTGCCAATCCATAGTTTGCCATCATCAGATGCGTGTAGCGCATAGATTCTGTTACTGGAAAGCGAATGCTGATTGTCGGGCATATGCAGGTAATGATCTACATGCACAGGTTTCCTTTGTCCATCGAGCAACACCTTATTCAATCCTGCATCCTCGGTACCTATCCATAGTACGCCTTCGGGAAATTCTTTAATAGCTCTGATCTTGCTGCTCGAAAGTCCTGACGGCAATGGCTCATCTTTTAAATAGCGATGGTAGGTTTTATCGCCACGGTTCAGGCAGTGCAGGCCGTCGGATTTGGATCCGATCCAGAGTACCCCGTAGGGGTCCTGGTATATCGGATGAATATTACGGAATACCAGTTGCTCTTTTGTATAGGGTACGTAATCATATAACGCGAATTTGTCCTTTTTGGGATTGTACCGGTCAATACCGTTGGTCCCTGCCCAAATGATACCTGAATGGTCTTTGAACAGCGAGAGTACCTCGTTGTTGCGAATGCTGTATGGATTCAGATGATTATAGGTGTAGTTGGTGAAAGTGCCGCTGTTTAGGTTGCCTACGTACAACCCATACGCGTTGGTGGCTATCCACAGTTCGCCATCGTTGTCCAGCAGCAATGACTTGATTCCGGGAAAACCCGTACCGTTGGTCTGTGGGCTGAGCGGCATCCTGGTCAGCTGGTCGGTATTTACATCCAGCGCCGCCAGTCCCCTTCGTGTTCCAATAAAAATATTGCCGTTATCATCGCTCAGGAGGGCCGTGACGTCATTATCGGGGAGCGACAGTTCATCAAACGGGTTGTTGAGGTATTGACCAACTGATCGCTGCAAAGTGTCGTAACGAAACAGCCCTTGTGTTGTGCCAATCCAAGTGGCACCGGCATAAGATAACAGGGCATTGACAGGTATAGCGGACAGGGCTGCCAGCTCAGGCCGGTTGTCGTTCAGGTTAATTAGCTTTCCGGAGATGTCATCCAGCAATGCCAGTCCCCGGCTTGATCCAAGCCATAATTCACCCGGTTTAGGGGTTAACAGGCTGTATATGGCAGCTCCGCTGAGCATAAGACTGTCTTTGCCGGTAATCCCTATCACGTAAAACCGATTGGTTTTGCGATCGTATTTGTTGACACCTCCTCCGTTGGTTCCAATCCATAGGTTATGCCGGCTGTCCTCAGCAATGGAAAGAATCCGCGATGAACTCAGACTATACGGGTCATCAGGCCTGGGTTTGAACACAGTGAAATGGTAACCATCATATTTATTCAGTCCATCTTCCGTTCCTATCCAGATAAATCCGCGGGAATCCTGGAAAATACAGTTAGGAGAGCTTTGCGAAAGGCCGTCTTTAATGCTAAGACTGGTAAACTTGATGTTTTGCTTGTCTGTTTGCGCAAAAGCGCCTGAATGGAAGCATAACAGGAAGCAGGTAAGGTGGAAACAGGTAGTAATAAAAATACGCTTGCAGCCAGGGGTAATCATCGATCAGGTCAGGGTTAGTTTGTGAATTTAAATATATAAAAATTAACACGAATTGCATAACAATTCGCCATGAAAGTTGATGCTGACCGAGCCTGAAATGATTACCTTTGTACTTTCGCACTGCTTATGTATTTGCAATCCATCTCCTTGGTTAATTTCAAGAACTTCGAAGAAGCCGGGTTGTTTTTTTCGCCCCGGATCAATTGTTTTGTAGGGAACAATGGGGCAGGTAAGACCAACCTGCTCGATGCCATTCATTACTTATGCCTTTGCAAAAGTTACTTCAATCCTGTTGACACACAGAACATCAAATACGAACAGGAATTTGCTGTCATACAGGGTAATTTCTCATCGGAAAACAAAGAAAACGAAATATATTGCGGTATACATCACCATAAAAATAAAGTTTTCAAGTGCAACAAAAAGGAGTATGAAAGGTTGTCGCATCACATCGGATCGTATCCTGCCGTGATGATCTCACCGCAGGACTCATCGCTGATTATGGAAGGCAGCGAGGAGCGCCGCAGGTTCCTGAACAGTGTTATTTCGCAATACAACAAGTCGTATCTTGAGGATGTTATTACCTATAATCATTTATTGGCTCAGCGCAACCGGTTACTGAAGGACATTGCGCTGACCCGCCGGCCCAATGACGAAATGCTTGAAATTTATGACAGCCAGATGCTGGCGCCTGCCATTCGTATATTTGAACAGCGGCAGCTCTTCACCGAAAGGATGATTCCCGTGTTTAGCCGCTACTACCACAAGATAGCCCCCGGAAATGAGGAGGTGGAGCTTCAGTATCAGTCCCAGCTATCGGGTGAAGCCTTTGATGTTTTACTTAAAGGTGCCAGGGAAAAGGACAGGGTAATGCAATATACCACCCAGGGCATTCATAAAGATGACCTGGCGCTGAAGCTGAACGGACATCCCTTAAAAAAGACCGGGTCACAGGGTCAGCAAAAAACATTCCTGGTTACCCTCAAGCTGGCACAGTTTGGTTTTATCAGGGAAATGAACCAGAAACGTCCCATTTTATTGCTGGATGATGTCTTTGATAAATTTGACGAAAGCCGTGTGCGCCAGATCATCCGGTTGGTTTCCGAGGAGCATTTCGGCCAGATTTTTATTACCCACACCGACGAGGCCAAAATGCAGACCATACTGGAGGATATGGCCATTGATCATAAGCTCTTCAGGGTGCAAAACGGCAGGATTGCCACTGCTGATAAAACTGCTTAAGAATAGATTAACCAATCACCAATCACCATATTACTTCCAATGCGCAAAAGTCAAACCCATAAATTAGGCGATGTTATTCGCGACTGTCTCCGGGAGATGCAGATCGACCGTAAGCTGAAGGAGGTCAATCTGGTTTCGCAATGGGAAAACATGATGGGACGTATGGTGGCATTGCGCACCGACCGTATTTATATTCGCAACCAGGTGTTGTTTGTGCACGTTACCTCGTCGGTGCTGAAAAGCGAACTGCTGATGATGCGCCGGGAAATTATTGATAAGCTCAATGAAAAGGCCGGGGAACAGCTGGTGAGCGAGATGGTTATCCGGTAAGAACCAAGAACCAAGAGCCAAGAGCCAAGATTAGTGGCAGTAGCAGTGGCAGAAATCAGCAAGAGCAGCACCCGGCATTCAGCACCCGGCAGGAGCTATTACGTTGCGTTCACTCCGAACTCCGAACTCCGCACTCCGCACTCCGAACTTCCTCTTCTAGTACCTGTTCAACCACCTGTACCGGCGGGCATTGTCGCCGAATTTCACAACGGCCATTATTTCATGCGATCCCCAGGTACGTGCGCCAATGGCATTGAAGGTGTAATCAAAGGCATATCCAAAGTAATATTTGTCAACCTTAAAACCACCCATAATGATGGCAGATGATCCTTTTCCTTTCATGCTTTCCTCAACCAGGCTATAGCTTCCGCCTGTTCGCCACGATATGCCTGCCCAGTAGTTTTCCTGAAAGTACATCTTAACATTGATGTCAGCCTGGGCTATGAATTTTTCGGTTGTTTTAAACAAAAATGAAGGTTCCATAAGTATATCGCGACTCACCTCAAATCGATATCCGGCTGTAATAAAATAATGCCGGATCATCCTGAAGCCTGGCCCTTCCTTATCGGCGCCAAGTTTTAACGGCGACTGGAACAGTTGCATGGCTGAGATACCGGCATACAAATTTCTGTCGGAGTAGTATACGCCAAAGTTGGCATCTGGTATAAAAGCTGATTTTTCTGTGTTCAGCAGCACGGGATCATCCACTTCCAGCAGTCTTATTTTTGAATCATCAATCCTGAACTGGTAACCTGTTACCGATAAACCCAACGATATCTGCGACCGGTCCAGCGGTATATGGTAGGTATAGGTTCCCTGCAAACCGGTGCGGTTAAAGGCGCCCGACATATCAGTAAAAGCATATACGCCGTAACCAACCCGACCACTTCGCGACATTACCCGCTTTCTTCTGCGGATAGATGCGGAACGTGATATATAGCTGTTCTTGAGCAGACGTGTCTGGTAGCTGAGCGCGTAAGTCCCGGGGGCTTCCTTAAGTCCCAGGTGCTGTTCGCGTGCGGTAAGATTAATGGCGGTGTATCCTTCGTGACCTGCAACTGCCGGGTTGATTAAAAAGCCATTCATCATATACTGGCTGTATACAGGCAATTGCTGGGCTTCAGCGCAAAAAAGGAATATAGTGAGAGTGAATGCGATCAGGGAAGTAACCTTTGCGTAAAAATTCATCATGCAATTATTCTTTTTTCTTGCTTATACTGAAAATATGTATCAAGGTTATAGTTGTTTGACATCAAAATACACATTGATTCAAATCAATGGGGAATTTTGAAACATTCTCCAACCTGTAATATAGCAAAAATAGAAAAATACCTTGATTTTTTGTGTTTTGACAAAATTACCAAACTATGTGATGAATGATATGACAGTTATTTCTGCAAGGGGATTTGCATTTTGCAATAATGTTGTAGATTATTTACCATTCTTATCAGAAAATTGTTTATCTTTTATAATTACATTAAGCAATGTCGTTTGGTTAATTTGTGCTACTGCCTGTCCGGTCCGGCCTTTAGCCATGTCTTTCAATGACCAATAATCCTTAGCTAAGCGACAATGATTAATACGGAATACTATGAAATCAATGGGCAACAGAAGTTTCAGGAATCGCATGATATTGTTGGCTATTGGTGCCATTGCCCTGGTACTGATGGCAGCTTTTTTCCATTTTAGTCACCAGAAGCAATTTATCCGGCTCGAGAACCATAGCTATCTTCATGCCATATCGGAACTGAAAACCAACCAGCTTACCCAATGGTACCAGGAACGATTGTCCGAGGCGAAATTCTTTTCGACAAATGCACCCTATAATACCTATATCAATGAAATTATCCGGGGAAATAAATCATCCGAATCTGGTTATAGGGAAGCGCTGTTGCATATTATGAGCGGAAAACGCTATGAAAATATTATGCTGATCTCTGCTGAAGGAGAAGTTGTTTACAGCACCGTGGCAGCGGAAAAACACCCGGTTGACAGTGTAACCCGGCGCCTGATCGATCAGGCCCGGTCCACTCGTGAAATAATTGTGAGTGATTTTTATTTTTGCCCGGAACATGACAGGGTCCATATCGATTTTATTTCTCCCGCGTTTGACGAGCATAACGCGCTTATCGCTTTTTTGATTTTCAGGGTAGAACCGGATGACTATATTATGCCCCTCATCAGGGAATGGCCCATACCATCAGAATCGGCAGAAACTTATATTGTAAGGCAGGAAGGTGACAGTGTTTTATTTCTGAGCCAGTTGAGGCATGTCGACATGAAACCGTTACAAATGAAATTATCGCTCAACCAGGAGAGGATAACTGCCGTGCAGGCGGCAAAAGGTGCCAGCGGTATTATGGAAGGTACCGATTACCGGGGAGTTAAGGTGTTGGCCGATATACGTAAGGTGCCGCAAACCTCGTGGTACATGATATCCGAAATAGATCACCGCGAGATATACCGTGAATTGTACAGGCATGCCGCGCTGCTGACCATATTAATCCT
Organism: uncultured Bacteroidales bacterium; assembly: GCA_964618645.1. GTDB lineage: Bacteria > Bacteroidota > Bacteroidia > Bacteroidales > UBA10428 > UBA5072. The sequence continues at coordinate 42,371 of CAZUBW010000028.1, forward strand.
GATCAGTGTGATGCTTATCGGTTTTGTAACGGCCTGGATTTATCATTACCGGCAACGGAACATTTACAGGGAACTTTTTGAGAAACAGAATTTACTGAGTTTCAGGGAAGATGAGTTAAAGGCTACCCTGTACAGTATTGGTGAGGGTGTTATTACAGCCGATAAAAATGGTTTTGTAATAAACCTCAATCCTGCAGCAGCTGCCATGACAGGATGGAGCGAGCAGGAGGCCCGGCTCAGGAAAGCAAATGAAGTCGTCAGAATTATTGATGAATTGAATCGTAAACCTCTTGAGAATCCCGTTGATAAGGTATTACGCGAAGGTAAGGTGGTGGAGATCACAAACCATGCAGTACTGCTGTCCCGCGATGGCCGGGAAATTCCTGTTTCTGATAATGCTGCACCCATCACAGACCGGGAAGGAAAAATTCTTGGCGTGGTGTTGGTTATCAGCAACCAGACAGTGCAACGGGCACGGCAGAAAGCTCTTGCAGAAAGCGAGGAAAAATACCGGTGCATTACCGAGAATATTACTGACGTGGTTTGGACATCAGATCTGGAACTAAAAACAACGTATGTAAGTCCTTCAGTGGAACGTCTGTTGGGTGAATCACCCGAAAAGCATATGTTGCGACCCATGACAGAAAAGTTTCCGCCGGAATCACTTCAGGTTATTGAGCGTGTGCTATACGAAGAAATGGAAAAGGAAAAAGATCCTGAGGCCAACCCAAACCGCACCCGAATGTTTGAAGTGGAACATTACCGGGCCGACGGAAGTCTGATTTGGGTAGGAATGAATGTTTCATTTACACGCGATGCCGAAGGAAATATAACCGGATTTCATGGGGTTACCCGCGATATTTCTGAGCAACGCCTGGCTGAAAACCTGCTCAGGGAAAGTGAGGAACGCTATCGGCTGATTCTCGATAATAGTGCAGAGGCCATAATTATGGCAAAACCCGACGGTACAGTGCTTTCTGCAAACAAGGCAGCCTGCAAAATGTTTGGTATGAAGGCCGAGGAAGTATACAACGCCGGTCCGGATCTGTTACGCGATGGCAACAATCCCGATTTGCCGCTGTTTTATGAAGAGGGAAAAGAAGAATTAACGGGAGAAGGATCCGTTGAAAGAATTTTTACGCGAAAAGACGGCTCGCAGTTCCATGCTGAACTGTCTGCTGCAAAATACCGCGATAGTAAGGGTGTGTTCCGATATAGTTTGATTATCAGAGATATATCTGAAAAGAAACATGCTGAAATAAAGGCCGAAGAAAGCCGGCAGGCTTTGTCGCGCCTGATCAGCAATATTTCGGGGATAGCCTACAGGTGTAGGCATACGCCCGACTGGCCCATGGAATTTATAAGCCAGGGTTGTGTTAAAATTGCAGGCTATACCGACCAGGAATTTTATGCAAATGCAATCACCTGGGGATCGCTCATACTCGACGAAGATCGCGAAAGGGTGTGGTCGGAAATAAATGAGAGCCTGCAAAAACAGGTGCCATTTGAAATTGAATACCAGGTCAGGCATCGCAATGGTCGCCGTAAATGGGTATGGGAAAAAGGCTGTGGTATTTACGGTAAATACAATGAGGTTATTGCCATTGAAGGATTCATTACCGACGTTACCGAGCGCAGGGAAACCGAAGATGCCCTCAAGGACAGTATGAAAAATTACCGCGAACTGATTGACGGGATGAATGAAACAGTTTGGGTAATTGACTTCGACGGCACACTTATCGATGTTAACCGGACGGCTACCCTTAACCTTGGGTATACCAAGGAAGAACTGCTGCAGATTGGATTGTTCGGAATTGATGGTTCATTAACTCCCGAAGCCATTGCAGGATTGGCTAAAAGTATGCCCGATGATGAATTACAGATATTTGAAACATCGCACCGTTCAAAAGACGGAACTATAATTCCGGTTGAGGTTTATTCGAGCCTCGTGACATACCAGGGCAGAAAAGCCATTCTGAGTATTGCGCGTGATATTACCCTCCGAAAGCAGATGATACAGGATATCATCCTGGCCAAGGAGAAAGCGGAGGAAAGCGACCGGCTTAAAACGGCTTTCCTGGCTAATATCAGTCATGAGATCAGAACCCCGATGAATGGTATCCTGGGATTTCTCGATTTGCTCAGGAAACCGAACCTCACCGATGAAAAAAAGGAAAAGTTTATCGAAGTGGTCAGCAAAAGTGGCGAAAGATTACTGGAAACCATCAACAAAATAATCGAAGTCTCCAAAATCGAATCGGGGCAGGTAGATGTTTTCTACGACGAAGTAAACATACCGGAAATCATGCATTATCACCACGACTTTTTCAAGGAACAGGCAGCTGCAAAGGGCGTGGATTTGATACTCAAATTAGATGCTTCGGTTGCTTCACTGACAGTATTATCGGACAGGTTTAAACTCGATGGCATATTTACCAATCTGATTAACAATGCGCTGAAATTTACACAGGCAGGGTATATTGAATTTGGAGCCATTAGAAATAGCAGTGATTTGCTTTTTTATGTGCGGGATACCGGCATGGGGATACCTTCAGATAAACAGCAGGCGGTCTTTGAGCGTTTTGTGCAGGCCGATCTCAGTCTGACACGTCCATATGAGGGTTCCGGTCTGGGTCTGTCCATTGTAAAAGCATATGTCGGGCTCCTGGGCGGCGCCATCAGGCTGGAATCTGTTCCGGGTGAAGGAAGTACTTTTTTTATTGTAATTCCCATTAAGGAAGCCGTAGAGGCCAAAACCGAGGATGCTTCCCGGGATGTTTTGGAAACCACTATAAAAAAGAAAATTAAGCTATTAATTGCTGAGGATGATGATATCAGTGTGCAATACCTAAAAACCATCCTGGATGGAGAACAAACCGAACTGATTTTTTGCAGCAATGGCAAAGACACGGTCAGGGCAGTGCAGGAGTACCCCGATATTGCAATGGTATTGATGGATATTAAAATGCCGGATATGAGCGGGTTGGAGGCTACACGGGAAATAAGAAAAATCAACAGGACCTTGCCTGTGATCGCCCAAACAGCCTATGCTTTGTCAAATGACAAGCATGAAATTATGGAAGCAGGATGTAATGACTATATCACAAAACCGATAAACCGTAAGGAGTTAATGGAAAAAATTGCCAGGTACAGCTTGTGAAATAAGTATTCGGGCTGATTACCTGATTACATTCACATATCCTGTTACAGGTTTAACATGGGCTATCTTCAGGTCAATTACAAAGAAATAGGCATCCATGGGCAATTCTTTACCCGCCATATTTTCACCCTTCCACCAGTTGTTGGCAATATCGTCGGTGCGGAATACCAGTCGGCCCCAGCGGTCGAATATTTCCAACACAGCATCGGGGAATAGGTCGATATACGGAATGATCCATTCGTTGTTATGCCCCTCGTCGCCCGGTGTAATGGTATTGGGCATGTTGGCAAACAACACCATGGCATCGCAGACTTCCAGCGTTATGGTGTCGCCTCCGCGACAGCCGTTGCCATCGGTGACTTCAACCCATATAGTCTCCGGCTCGGTTCGCCGGCCATCAACGGTAATGGGATTCACGATATCGCCGGTTGACCATTGGTAGCTCGAAAAGAAACCAGCATCCAGGGCCATGGTTTGTGTTCCACAAAGGGTGGTATCGGGTCCCAGGTCTACCACGGGCAGGGCATTCACAGTAAGGTATACCGAATCGTAATCGTAACACAGGTCGGTACCCGTGACCTTTACCCAAACGTAACCGTCCTGCGATCCGGAATAGGTGGCTCCGGTAGATCCGTCAGGCCATAGGTAGGAAACATCTGTTTCGTAAGTTGTTGTGGCGTCAAAATCAAAAGCGTCGTTCTGGCATATGCCCACATCATCCCCGATTTCGGCAACCGGACCGGTAATGGTGAGCGTAGCGCCCAC
>CAZUBW010000029.1:0-45706 GCA_964618645.1 uncultured Bacteroidales bacterium
ATATCGGCATAATAACTTGGCGCATTGGTAACAGTAACTGTCCATTCCTGTTTGGTTACACCATCCTCTGCAGTTACGGTGAATGTTACCGGACCATCAGCATAATCAATGTAAGAATCAGATGGTTCAACTGTGGCTCCGGGTGAGACTACAATAGTGGTAGAAACATATCCAAGCGCCAATCCATGGCCAATTACCGAACTAATGGTATGGTCAGTGTTGTTTATGATGCTGCTACCTACTTGCGACCCCACTGAAAAACTGACTATGTCTGTTTCAGCACTCGGTGCCGGTGAAAAACTGGCAATAAACTTCAAATCGAGAAATTCGCTGTAACTTAACTTTTCTTCCTGGTTTCTAATGGCACTTCCTCCGGCATAAGAGCTTCCGGCAGAAGCTTCAGGGTTAATATCTTCCCTGAAAACAACATAATAGGTAAGGTCTTTATTTAAAGGAATCCAGTTAAATACATAATCAGTATAAGGAAAATCGTCTGATGTTTTTGCTATGCTCTTGCCTATCAGCACCCCGCCTTTGCCATTGTCAATCTTTTTAGTACTGTCAGGTAACTGGCTGTAAATATAAAGCGTGTCCGCTTCCGAAGAGGATGAATAGGAATAGATCATTGAAAACTTGTACAGATAAACGGTATCACCTGTGCCAACACTTCCGCTTCCACTTCCCAGCACTGAAGGAGTAAAACTTTGTCCGCGCACATCTGTAAGGTCGTTCTGTCCTGTGACAGATTGTTCAATAGTAAAAGTCTGGCTTTGTCCGAATGAAATCGAAAAAATTACGAAAACGAAAAACAGTAGATTTTTTTTCATGATAACATAAATTAAATTAAATAAAACCTATATAAACATCTGATAAATTAACTTCCTGTTGTCACAGCAACCAAACCTGCCTGCTGAAACGGCAATTTGCAGGAATTGGATACTTTAATACTGTTAAAGAAATCTATTGCAGAATCACTTTATTTACAAAAACCTGGTCATTAGAATACGTTTTTAAGTAATATATACCTCTTGCATAACCTGAAAAGTCCAATTCAGCAGAATCCTGACCTGTTAAATCAAGCGTTGAAATTATAGTACCCTGAATACCATAAACTATAATATTAGTTTTGTCTTCACCAAAGTTTTCAAGTTTCACTTTTACCCAATTTCGGGTTGGGTTCGGATAAACATACACCTTCTTTTCAGAAAGAACTATTTGGTCTGCAGCTGATGGGATCGATACAACTACAAAATCAGTTTTTATTGTTGAATCTGCAGAACCATTGTTGGAAACTTTAAGTTTAACTGTATAGGTTCCGGCCGATGTAAATGCATAAACCGGATTCTGTGATGTTGCATCAATAATTCCATCGTTATTAAAATCCCATTCCCAGGCTGTGGGACTTCCTGATGACTGATCAGTAAATGAAACCGTCAACGGCATGGCTCCTGTTGTATTGTTAGCCTTAAAAGCAGCCTCAACTGCATTTATTTTTATTTCATCTAAACCAATGTCAGTAACGGACCATTTTCCTTTAGTCTTAAATCGTAACACACATGTGGAAGAGACGGAAGATCCCAAATTTACTTCATTTTTCACCCATGTTTCGCTTATGGCTAAGGTTTTTAGTGCATTTCCAAAAGTGACTTCGCCATCAGTTGATAAATAAACTTCTAAAGTATCACAACCCATGCTTCCCCTTCCATCAATTTTGTTTTTGTACCAGAAACTCAATTTCTTTTCACCTGACATGGTCGAAAAGTCTAAATAAAAATCCAAGGTTCCAAATCCAGCATTAAACCTTGCTGAGTGCAACGAACCATTCGCTCCGGTTGGAGAATAATCACCCGGATAAATCTCACTATTATAGTCCCAGGCACTTCTGAGAAAACCTTCGTCATCGCGACTACAAGAAAAGTTACCATAAGGCGGCGTGTTTTTTGCGAATTCAGAGGGAACATCCTTAAAACCATCCCGACTAATCCATGGCTGCTCAAAGCTTTCACTAAAGGGTAAAGAAGCATATCCGGGAACCAGAATATACTTTGTTTTAAGTTCAACATCGTTTCCCCCTTCTTTGTTTACCACCAATTTTACATCATATGTTCCTGCTGAAGTATAAGTATATGATGCATGTTGGGTTGTGGCATCAACGGTCCCGTCATTATTAAAATCCCACTCCCACGAAGTTGGAGCGCCATCTGATTGATCAGTAAAGTCGACGGTTAACGGTGAATTTCCGGAAATCACATTTGAGCTATATGCTGCATTTAAGGGCAACAATGCCGGAACCGTAACGTCTATTTCGTCCATACCAATTTGAGTATAGGTTGGTTCCCGATCAATGGTGGTAGCCATAAAGCGCAATATACCTGTTGCAGAATTTATATTCCCAAGATCTACCGTAATTTTCGTCCAAAAATGTGAAATGCCTAATGCAGTTAAAGCATTTCCATAGGTCAACCCTCCATCGGTTGACAAAAAAACTTCAAGTGTATCATTGCCTCCCCTGTTAATGTACCAGAAGGTAAGTCGCTTTTCTCCGGTTTGAGAAGAAAAATCGACTTGCAAATCCATACTTGCCGTCTTATTATATGCGCTATATGTTTTGAAACAAGCCGAATGTAAAGAACCATTAGCGCCAGAAGGCAAATAACGGCCACTATAAGAATCGGGATTTGAATTATCCTCCCTGACCCAGTATGCCGTGTTGTTCTTCCAAAAATTGTCAGGTACATCCATTAAAGCATCTCTATTTAACCATTTACTTTCAAACGTTTGATTATAAGGTAGTTTGGCATAACCACCAGACGCTAATACGTAATTTGTTCTTATAAACTCATCAGAATTATCCGGTTTTCCGGCAATTAACTTCACTGAATAAACTCCGGGCGTATCATATGTATAGGAAGGGTTTTGGGTTGTTGCATCAATTATCCCATCGTTATTGAAGTCCCATTCCCATGATGTAGGGACTCCATCAGATTTATCAGTGAAATTTACAGTCAGTGGCGGGTCACCTGAAACAATATCGGATGTAAAATAGGCATCAACAGGAATATCGGTAGTATTACTCACCCGAATATTGTCTATACCTATATCATCGCCATTATAGATTGAATTTTGTCTTACGCTGGTCTTAAAACGAATTACTCCCGTTGATGAAGTGTTATTACCTAAATCACAAATAATTTTTTCCCATAACCTTTGATTTGTTAATCTTAATGTTGCCAATGTATCACTATAAGTCAAGCCACCATCTGAAGAAAGATAGACTTCGAGCGCATCGTGTCCGTAAGAATTTATATACCAAAATGAAAGAGTTTTGTTTCCGGCTTGAGTGGAGAAATCTACAAAGACATCCAATATTCCACTTTCAGTAAAAAAAACCGAACTTGGAAATCGGGCATAATATTGGCTATTTTGCGCTCCTACTCCGATTTGAATACTAAGCGCAGTATCCCCATCATCACTTCTTATCCAGGAATCATCCAGCGAACTTGGAATGTTTCTAAAGAAAAACGAAGGTACGTCACGGATTCCATCTTTATTGATCCATTCATTATCAAAAGTTTCTGTCAATGGTAATGTGGCATAGGTTTGCGCACTGATGGAAAGGTTATTCATTAAAACACCTAACCCTAAAATCATTGCTAGTTGAATTTTGGCCATGATTTGTTTTGTTTATTTACGAAATAACATTTTTGCACTTGCTTAATTTACTGAGTAAGCAGTTGGTTTTTTATATACGTGCATTATCGAATTTGGTTCGGAATACCTGTCTGCCTGTCTGCCTGGAGCGCTGAAAGCGCAAAAGCAATAGCACAGGGCATCGCCCTGTGTGTACAGGGCGCGTAGAAATCAAGCCCTGTAGGGGCGAAAGCAATAGAAACGGATTTCTTATGAGGCGCTTGGTTATGATTTCTTAACTAATTGATTACAAGATAACTTCTGGTAACTATGCTAACGATACATAATAAACATCCTTTGTGCAGCGGTCGATTAATCATTTCTTTCCCCCTTTTCTGAACCAATATACCATGAATAATACCGATGAACTCAACAAGGCCAATGCCATATCCTTTTGAGCATCCCATGGATCACCCTGCTGTCCGTTATAATCCGCTGCGGCATCGGCAGACATTACAAAAGTTAAAAACCATTCAAACACTTCGTAAAGCAAACTGAGGGATTGTATCACCAACCAGGCAATCAGTAGTCCGGATAACTTCGATAACCTGTCGGATCGTTTGGTCAACTCATACAGGTAGGGAAAGGCCAGTGCCCCGAATGCCAGGTGAACAAACCGGTCATAGTGGTTTCTGTCGCTTTGCAAAAACCTGCCCAGGTCAGCATTTGTCAGGGTATTAATCCAGTCGACATAAGGTACATAAGAATAAATATAACGTGCCCCGATAATATGGATGACCAGGAATACCATAACGCAGGCGTATGCGAACAAACTGAGCCTGTTGGAACGCAGATCTGCAAACGGAATGATCAGGATAAGCACGGTTCCTAAATGCTGCAGGAATTGTTCGCGGGGATAAATGGGATAGATGCAGGTTACCAAACCCAGGCAAAGGACCGCGACAAGAAGGACAATTTTCATGCGGTCTGAATTTTCCCTTTCAGATATAATACAACAGATCCTGCGATTAATGTTCTGTGGTGCTGAAAAGTACAGGTTAAGCGACCACCGCGTTTGGAAAGCTGTGCAGCTTCCAGTTTGGTTTTATGTAAGCGGTTGGCCCAGTAAGGGGTTAACGTTGTATGCGAAGAACCTGTAACCGGATCTTCGTCAATACCAATTTGTGGTGCAAAAAAACGCGATACAAAGTCAGTATCCCTTCCGGGGGCTGTTACAATAAAACCCCTTCCGTCAGCCGTTGACAGTAATTTCAGGTCAGGTGACATATTTTCAATATCGGCTTGAGATGAAAATACCAATAAAAAATCGGTTTTACCTTTGTAACATTCCAGGGGCGTTACATTGAAACTTCTGCGGATCACATCCGGAATAGGATGCTCCTGGTATGAATCGGTTGGAAAATCCAGTTCAAAAAGCCCGCTTTCGAGCTTGCGCACATATAAATCACCTGAGTGATGGGAATAAAAATGGATCGGATTACTTGCTGCAATCTGAAGTTCATTCATCAATACATAAGCACTTGCCAGGGTGGCGTGACCACATAATTCAACTTCATGCGACGGTGTAAACCACCGTATTTCATACTTGCTGTCTTTTGGAACCAGGAATGCCGTTTCTGCCAGGTTGTTCTCTGCGGCTATATTTTGCATCACATCTTCAGGTATCCACTGATCCAGCAAACACACAGCGGCAGGATTGCCTGAAAAAAGCCTGTCGGCAAAAGCATCGAGTTTATAAATATCAATCATCATAATATCATAGTCTTAGATTTAACCGGATGAATTTCCAAAGAGCGCAGGAAAAAACCAGGTATTGGATAACCACGAAAGGCAGGTTTAAAAAAATGATCAGTCCTTCACCAGTCGCACAGGTACGCCACAAGGTTCATAGTAGCCCGAGGTTCCAACAATGATGTCATCCGCGAACAATACTATCCCCTGACCTTCATCAGAGCTCCAATAGTAAGCATAATGGCCCATGCCAGCAAAATCGGTCAAGATACAGCGCGTTCCCGCAGGCAAAGCTGTAAAGCCACTCTCGTTGGTGGCGCCAACATTACCAAAAAACCAATGGGCATCGCCTTTTTCTTTCATTTTTCCACCTGCAACACCACTGCCACCCAATTCAGTAATTAAGTTATTCCATTCAACCAGGGAGGGAACATGCCAGCCTGCCGGTGCTATATTTTTGCTGTTGTTAACGGCATACCCATTGTATAACCGCCCGAAAGTGGCAATGGAATCAAAGTCTTCAGTGTTATTGTAATTGCAGTATGCTCCGGTTGATAAGTTAACCCATGCTGTAAAATCAGTAACTTCGGGTATTGCTGTACCATCTCGGTATTTGGTTGTACGCAGGTTTTCTGCCATCCAGGTTTGTGTGCCAATGGTTACTGTTTTATAAGTGTTGCCATCCTGATCAGTCATAGTGCCGTAAGTAATACCCGCTTTAAACACTGCTGTAGTTCTGTCGTTTGTCGGGTTATCACTATCTTCTTTTTCACAGCCATTTATTACAAGTAAGGCAAACAATACCAAAACTGCGTTTTTAATTATCTTTTTCATTGTTCATTTATTTTGTTTTCAACCTAACATTAGGTTTGGGTTTCTCTGGTGTTACAAAAAACTGACCTCTACTTATTTATAATAAATCACTAATGTCCGAAATAAACAACACAAGACCGCCTACATTCAACAATTTTCCCTAAATGTTGTATTATCATTGCATAAAGCAAAAAAAGACACGAGTAAATATAAAGGACATAAATGAATTTTCCAAGGACTCGTGGGACGTTGGAGACATTGTCGCACTGGTCCCCAATGTCCCCTCAACTATTTTTTCTTACGTCTTTTCGCAATTCTCGCTTTGGTCATTCTTTCTTTTAAACCACCTTCCTTCAAAAAGCTGCTCCCCTCAGTAATATTTTGCTTTCCGCTGCGCGCTGCTTGCTCCATTTGACAATTAGTACGGTTGCATTTGCAAATCTTCGGAGAACGATTAAAAATACACATTTCTAAAATATTCTGACCTTTGCTTGTATATAAGTAATTGCAAATTATGTGTATAATATACAATGAATAGAATGCTGTGAACTGTACCATGCATAGTCTTCATTCACCCGTGTACTTATTTAAATAGTGCGGGTTCCGGATGCTGTTGTTTTGCCGTAGGAATATGTTGTTCAGCTCCAATATGCGGTGCGTAGCTTCACCAAGCCATACGGGGTTCCATATGCAAAAATTGCATTAAACCGTAATGGTCAGCATGCGGATGTGAGATGATCACGCCATCTATTTCAGTATTACCAGCATAAGCGCCTTGCACATTGGGCAACACACCAACCGCAAGCTTTCAGCTTAGGGTCAATTAATTCCGCTCTTGTTTCTGCTTCGTTCATTACGTTTCTTTAGTTTGCTTTCTATTGCTTTTATTTCTTCAAGGTCGTTTTGGTCGGCTTTTAATGCTTCATAATCCTTACGTTTTTGGTCGAATTGTTCATACAGCTTTTCCACATGGCTTTCCATTTGTGTGTTTGATACCGTTCCGCTCCCTTGCAAAATTTTCTTGTTCTGAAAATTCAATAATCGGTCAACGTTTTCTTTCCAAAACGACATGGTAAGGTCTTTTCGCTCTTTTACCATAAGTTCGGCAGTTTCGAGGAAAATAACCACCAAACGGTTCAAGGTATCAATTTCATCTTCAGTAAGGTAGTTCTTGGCTATAATAATATCCTGCTTGCGAACAATCGCTCCTTTCCACGATGTTAAGCCCATGTTTTCTTTTTGCACATCGGCTCGGACAACGATCAATTCGGCTGCGGTTTTGCCGGTTACTGCAAACAGCAATTTGTTTTGGGTTTCGGCAAAAAACATTTGGGTAGCCTTATCGGTTGCATCGTAATCACTGCTAAGGGCAAACAAATCACGGACTTTTTGATAAAAGCGTTTTTCGGATGCCCGAATATCCCGAATGCGACATAGTAATTCATCAAAATAATCGGGACGGTCATCGGGGTTTTTCAAACGTTCATCGTCCATTACAAAACCCTTGCGCAAATACTCGGTAAGATTACGGTTTGCCCATTGCCGAAATTGTGTGCCGCGTACTCCACGTACCCGAAAACCAATAGCCATAATCATTTCGAGCGAGTAAAATGTTACGTTATAATTTTTGCCATCGGCGGCAGTTGTAAAGTAATTCTTTACAACTGAATTAGCATCTAACTCGCTCTCTTTTAATATACTCGACACATGCTGCCCAATATTTTGCTTCGAGGTGGCAAAAAGTTCGGCTATTTGCGTTTGGTTAAGCCACACGCTGCCATCTTTAGCATACAGGGCAATGGAGCTTTTACCATCGGGAGTGTTGTATATGATTAGGTCGGTCATTAATTGTCTGAATTAAGATTTTCAGGATTATTGGATTGCAGGATTCTTGAGTTCTTGTTTGAGAGAATCTTATCGTCCTTTAATCTGTTTAACCCTAATGCTGACCTTTTATAGCCTTTATTATCAGGATGATTTACATTATACACTCTTTTAAATTCAAGACTTTTTGCACCAAAACTTATCAGTAATCCTATGAGTAAAATATATGTCTGGCAATAATTTATTGCTTGTGCCAAATGTAGTTCTTCCAAATTACTTAATTTTTGAAGATAGATATTTTCTAGTTTTTGACTTTGTTCAGAAATCAAATTTAACTTTTCAACAATTATTTCTTGTTCCTTTACCGATATTGTAAATGTATCAATTTTTAACGCGTGTTATAATTTTCCAAATCACTTATGTTACAATGTAATGATATTGAAGGGAAAGTGCAAGGGGAAATTATGAACAGGGGTTGCACTCCAAACCCTTCCTGCATTTGAATTAATTTGCTGAAGCTTTTATTAGACTTTGGGGTTAACCAGCGCTTTTTCTTTTGTTACTTTTTGTTCAACACAGCCATAACGCTTGCGGAACAAAACAAAAAATACAAAATAGAGACGTTGTGTCGTTTTGTTTTTGAACCACGGCTGCAGCATAAGATATGCCAACCTATCCCTGCATACCCTTGCACGGAAGGCTGGGTTCGGAGCGAAGCTCCCGGATGAATACTTATTTATATCTGTATTGGGAATAAACATTTTTACAGCACTGGCTGTCGCCCCTACAGGGCTTGAGTTCTACGCAATACTAACTCACAGGGCGCTGCCCTGTGCTAATGCTGATGCGCTTTCAGCGCGATGAGAACAAAAGCTCACCCGCTCTACCAAGGTTTTGTATCGTTATAAAGGGCAACTCTTAATTAAAATGCACTACGCATGGGCCAGGTATAATTCAACAGGCATGCCTGTCTCCGCTGGCTGCCGGAACAGCAATAACGGCAAGGGTTCTTGCACTGCGCGAAAAAAAAGGACAAGGCCTTTCCGGCCTTGTCCTGTCTAAAAAACCTCACTAAACTAACCCGGGGAAAAAACTATCTTCCGGGCTTCAGCTCCGTAATAGCTTCAACGGGCGCCAAAGCCTTACTTTCTTTCTTAACCGTTATCTCTTTTCCTACGCTGAAGGTTCCCTCCTGGCGGATATCCCGCGACGAAGCGCCAACCTTCACGGTATAATCCCCTGCTTCAGCTACCCAGGCCGACGCTGCTGCATCGAACGATGCCAGCTGCCTGGCGGTTAACTCAAAACTAAGGGTTTCCACTTCGCCCGGCTGCAACAACCTGGTCTTGGCAAATCCCTTTAACTCCATCACAGGTTTGTCGAGCTTAACAGCCGGCGCTCCCAGGTATAGCTGCACCACTTCCCTGCCTGCCACCTTACCTGTATTTTTAACATCCACTGTTACCGTTACCTTTTCTTTAAACTGTGCGGGCCCAACCTTGATATTGCTGTATTCGAAAGTGGTATACGATAACCCGTAACCGAATTCATAGGAAGGTTTTACCCCAAAGGTTTCGAAATAGCGGTAGCCAACATAAATGCCTTCTTCATAGACAATACGGGAAGCTTTCGGCCGCATAAACGACATGATGTCGTCGGCCTCACCCTGTGCCGGTTTGGCTGTATCGGTGACAATGCCTGGAAAATCCTTAACCGACGGTCCATCCTCATACTTCACGGGGAAGGTGGTGGCCAGCTTACCCGACGGGTTAACCTTGCCACTGACCACATCGGCCACGGCATTGCCTGTTTCCTGTCCGGCCTGCCATACCAACAGCATGGCATCGGGATGTTCTTTCCAGCTGGCGGTTTCAACAACACCGCCAACGTTGAGCAGCACAACCACTTTTTTACCCTTTGCATGAAAAGCATTGGTAATGGCGGCAATATTGGCTTTTTCGGTTTCCGAAAGATTGAAATCGTTATCTACCACGCGGTCACCACCCTCGCCTGAATTACGACCGACGGTAATAACGGCAACGTCATTTGCTGCAGCCATGCGGCCGGCCAATGCAGCATTTACCGGCATATCGGGAACCGGTTCCTTAACGCCCATCATAGCCATCAGGGGATTTTTAGGTTTCCCCATGCTTTCACGGGTTTTCTGAATATAGTCGAGATACGCTTTTTCAAGCGACGCATCGCAGGCATACCCTGCCTGCTTGAGCCCGTCGGCTATGGAAACGATATAAGCCTCGTTCACATCGCCACTGCCTGTGCCACCAATAACGGTTTCGAAGGTGGCTGTACCAAAGGTGGCTAACTTAAGCCCCTTATCGAGCGGCAGGGCAGCCTGGTCATTTTTAAGCAGCACCATGCCTTCGGTGGCGGCTTCACGGACTACAGCGGCATGTGCTTTCAGATCGGGTTTGTTCGAATACTGATAACCCTTGAACCTGGGCGTTTCGAGCATGATATTCAGTATCCGCTCAATATTACGGTCGAGCACTTTCTCGTCGAGTTTGCCCTCCTTAACTGCATTGTAAATGGCTTTTGCCTGCTGTGTGGTACCGGGCATCAGCAGATCGTTTCCTGCCGTCATCTGGGCCACGGGATCGGTACCGCCAAACCAGTCGGTCATCACATATCCGTTGAAACCCCAGTCGTCGCGCAATACCTTAGTCAGCAAATCGCCACTTTCCGATGTCATGGTTCCGTTGATGAGGTTGTAGGACGACATTACCGTCCATGGCTGGGCTTCTTCCACCACAATGCGGAATCCTTCGAGGTAAATTTCGCGTAGCGCCCTTTCGCTGACAATGGTGTTTAGCGCCATACGGTTGGTTTCGGCGTTGTTGGCGGCAAAATGCTTGACCGAAGTACCTACACCCTGCGATTCGATGCCATTGACCATGGCAGCGGCCATTTTACCCGACACTAAAGGATCTTCGGAGTAATACTCGAAATTACGTCCGCACAGCGGGTTGCGGTGTATGTTCAGCGCGGGACCCAACAGCACGTCGGCGCCATACTCGAGAACATCGTTACCCATGGCCTGCCCCACCTTGTTAACCAATTCGGTATCCCACGATGAGGCCAGTAAAGTGGCTACCGGAAAGGCTGTGCAATAGTATGTGGCACTGTCGCCCTCGCGTTTGGGCATGATCCGCAGTCCGGCGGGACCGTCGGCAAGTACCATGGCCGGGATTCCCAGTCGCGGTATTTCGTATGTAGTGCCGGCAGCTCCGGGCACAAGCTTCTGTGTTTCGCCAATAACCGGGGCGCCAGGTGTAAGCGCTGTGTCGCCCTGCGAGCCAAAACCAGGGAAATTCATTCCTGTTCCGGTTACAAAATAAGCCTTTTCTTCAAGCGTCATGGCAGCTACTACCTTTTTCACAGGGTCCTTTCCCAGTGTCGGCGTTTTATCGCTGCTGCACCGGACCAAGGCCAGCATGAATACCGGCAACATCCAAATGATCAATTGCTTTGATGCTTTCATATTATGTGTGTTTTGTTAAATACTGGAAAAAAATCATTGTGTTAATGCGACACAATGATAAGGTATAATTTTTATTTTTCAAAACAGAAATGGTAACTTGCCGTCAAAATTTTTTGCCCTATGAAAGAAACCGGTTCACGTAAGGATGATATGCTTATCAACGGCACCGGCAATTATATCCCCCACCTGTCGGTTGACTGTGTTGTTTTTGGCTTCAACAGGAACCAGCTGAAGGTAATGCTGTTAAAAATGCCGGAACAACGCGAGATGGCATTGCCCGGTGGTTATGTAAGACAAAACGAATCGCTTGAAGATGCTGCCAACAGGGTGCTCAATGAGCGCACCGGCCTGGAAAATGTTTTTCTTGAGCAATTTCACACCTTCAGCGCGGTAAACCGGGTAAATACCAATTTTCCGCGTGAACCACTCAAAAAGCTTGGGTTTCCCGATGACACCATTGAATGGTTGTCGAGGCGGTTTGTAACCGTTGGTTTTTACGCACTGGTGGATTTTGCCAAAGTGGTACCGGAGCCGGATATCTTTTCTGTGGAATGTAACTGGTATGCGTTGGACCAATGCGGAACGCTGATGATGGACCACAACGAAATCCTGGAGCAGGCGCTGCAAAGGCTCAGGAAAGACCTATTTAACAAGCCCATTGGACTTAACCTGCTGCCTCATAAGTTTACCATGCCTGAACTGCGGCAACTATATGAAACCATCCTGGGCCGGAAGCTCGACCGGAGGAATTTTCAGCGGAAGATACAGTCGTATAAAATACTGGTCGACCTCAATGAACGAAAAACAGGGGTGGCACATAAGGCACCCCTGCTTTACCGTTTTGACCGGCAACAGTATAATATGGCATTAGAACATGGTTTTAAAGGGGGATTGTAGAACAAAGCAGCCAGTATGGGTAGTGAGAGCATTTCAAGCAAAAGCAGATGGGGGTATGTATGTGAATTAATTTTTACACAAAGTACCCGGAAAAAACCAACACCAGTACCATGAAACAAGAGGCTGTCTAAAAAGTCAATTTGTTAGGCGTAGTTTGAAACTACGCCTAGCGCATTGTGCTGAATGTTAGCTTTGTATGCTGAGCGTAGTCTCCAGACTACGCTCTTTTTATGACTTTTTAGACAGCCTCTATGGGTAGTTGCTCGTTAAAAATTAAAAGCTTTGTTGGTACGTATCCGCTATTCATTTTCAGTGGT
This sequence comes from uncultured Bacteroidales bacterium, assembly GCA_964618645.1. Taxonomy (GTDB): domain Bacteria; phylum Bacteroidota; class Bacteroidia; order Bacteroidales; family UBA10428; genus UBA5072. The sequence goes on from CAZUBW010000029.1 coordinate 12,733, forward strand.
AAGGGGGTTTTTTACCAACCCGATGAATAAAATAGCGCCCGTAGTGGTTTCGCGAATGGCAAAAACAAAGGGACGGTCGACATGGAATACGGGCGGATCAGCGGGCATGGAGGTAAACTCTATTTCCACGGCAGTTACAGCAGCAGCCTCAGTGCCTTCTTCGTTAACATCCACAAAGGTCTTGTGGATTACCTTGGAAATATTCAGATTACCGACACCGTTGATGCCCGAGAAATCAGCCTGTGACAAAAAAGCAATACCCATGCCCATGGCGCTGAGTTCATCGTTTAAAATGTTCTTATACGCAAAGGTAAACTTCGGAACAATAAGTTTTACTTCTCTTACTTGTCCCTGCGTTAGCCAGGTATTCCAGTTGTCCGTGTTTAGCGATGCTGTTATATCGTCCACCTCAACATCGGCATTTGGCAGCAAAATGGTCATGCTGAAATTACCCCGGCCATAGGGTAAATCAACCATCGAAAAGTTTTCACCCTGGTAATAGGCCACCTCAGCCTCCTGTTGCATATAAGGAAGGGTAACCTGGGAAGCATCACCGGTGAAAAAAGGACCGTCGAAAGTATTCTTCTTGTCGAAAGCATATTTCCATATACCTTTGAAGTACACCGCGTTGATAAGGTACATGACCACATCCTCCGGTATCTCCTCAATGATCTTTTCGATTTTGTGGTTGGTTTTTTCGTCGACCCAACCGTTGATGGTTCCCAGCGCTGCCGGTGAACCAAAATCGAGTTCGCTTACCTCGGCATCGTAAAAGTTTTGGTTAACCGTCAGGAATTGCGGCAACACGTTAAACCCCTGCCTGTACCAGATTGAGTTGGCAATTTGTAGCAACACCTTGGGGTCGACTGATACCAGCGACTCAATAAGGCTTTTGTAAGATTGGTTAATTTCGTCGGTTGTGAATCCCTGTTTATGCAGGGCTGTTTCCATGGCTGTTTTGGTATCGCCGGCCGCACCATTGTATGTCATGGCCAGCGCCAATGCCACACTGGTAGGGGAAACAAAAACATTGTCCGCTTCGGTAGCGGCCAGTGCCTTGTTAAACAACATCAACCCGAAATCATTATCAGCTTCAATGATTTCGGTTGTTTTTTGCGTCAGGTTAAGGTTCCCGGGTTCCCGGGGAGTGTCGTCAGTCCCGCTGTTTTTTTCGCATCCCGAAAACAGCATGGCTGAAATTACGGTAAAACAAAGTATTGCCTTCATTGCACTCGGTATTATTGGTTTTATAACACAGATGATGCCAATGGGCAAAAGGTTGCTTTGTACCCGCCTTATTTTGCCCAGTTAACCGTAGCGCTTTTCACATCGCGCGAATTGGTACCGACAAATAGGTTAAAGGCGCCGGCCTCCCAGTCGAATTGCAAATTGCTGTTGTAAAAGCTGAGGTCGGTGGTGGTGACTTCCATGCTCACCTCCCTGATTTCACCCGGCTGTAGCATGACTTTGGTAAAGTTTTTGAGTTCTTTTACCGGGCGCGAAACCGAAGCAACCGGATCCTGAATATAGAGCTGCACCACTTCCTCGCCGGCGTATTTTCCGGTGTTCTTAAGTGTTACAGTAACCGTTAGCTTTTCATTTCCTTTCAGCTGCGTTTTGCTCAGCTTCACCTCGCCATATTCGAAAGTGGTATAGCTCAACCCAAAGCCGAACGGGTAAACCGGGTCGTTAGGACTATCGAGGTATTTCGAAGTGAATTTATTTTGCGCATCCATGGGCCTGCCGGTATTTTTGTGGTTGTAATACAGCGGTAACTGTCCCACGTTGTCCGGGAAGGTGGTGGTAAGCTTGCCGGAAGGATTGTAATTGCCAAACAATAGGTCGGCAATGGCATTTCCCGCCTCAATACCACCGGCCCAGGCTTCGAGAATGGCATTCACATGCTGGTTCTCCCATGACAGGGTCATGGGCCGTCCGTTGATCAGCACCAGCACCAAAGGTTTGCCGGTGGCAACCAGTGCCTTTAGCAGTTCGCGCTGGGGTTTTTGCAGGCTGATGTCTGTCATGCTGGCAGCTTCGCCCGACCAGGCCGACGGTTCGCCAAGGGCAGCGACAATAACGTCGGCTTTCGCAGCAGTTTCCAGTGCTTCCTTCAGCAGATCTTCGGGTGATTTTTTGGACTCATTCTTTTTTGCCGGTGACATCATGGCTAGCGGGTTGGGGCTATTGGCGATTGCCGGGTTATCGGTAAGTTCCGATCCTTTGGCGTACAGCACCTTTACATCCTTGCCCCCCACGTTCTGCAAACCCTGCAATATGGTAGAAGTTTTGGCCAGGTCGCCGCTCAGGGTCCATGTACCCAGCATATCGGCCTTGCTGTCGCCCAGCGGTCCGATAACTGCAATGGTGCCTGATTTCTTAAGGGGCAGCACCTGCTTGTCGTTCTTTAGCAATACCATGGAACGAACAGCAATTTCCCGGGCTGCTTTAAGGTTTTCGGCCGTCAGCACTTCGGTTTTTGCACGTTCTTCGCTGAGGTAGCGGTAAGGATCGTCGAACAATCCCAGCTTATATTTAGCCTCGAGAATACGCCGGCAGGCGACATCGATATCCTGGAGGCTTATTTTTCCTTCGTCGAGCGATTTTCCGAGGGTGGTTAGGAAGCCCTCTCCTACCATGTCCATATCGGTTCCGGCTTTTATGGCCAGTGCAGATACTTCCTGCAGGTTTCCCATACCATGCATGATCATTTCGTTAATGGCGGTGTAGTCGGTAACCACAAAGCCGTCGAAACCCCATTCATTCCTCAGCAGATCAGTCAGAAGCCAGCGGTTTCCGGTAGCCGGAATACCATCAACCACGTTAAAGGAAGTCATTGCGCTTCCGGCACCGGCTTCAACGGCTGCTTTGTAAGGCGGGAAGTAGTCGTTATACATGGCAATACGGCTCATGTCGACGGTATTGTAATCGCGTCCGGCTTCGGCAGCGCCATACAGTGCAAAATGTTTAACACAGGCCATCATGGTGTTGTTCGCGGTAAGATCATCGCCCTGGTACCCTTTAACCATGGCTTTGGCAATTTGCGAACCCAGCCAGGGATCTTCACCACCACCTTCGGCTATGCGACCCCAGCGTGCATCGCGTGCTATGTCGACCATGGGTGAGAATGTCCAGGCAATGCCGTTGGCTGTAGCCTCGTTAGCAGCAATGCGTGCACTTTTCTCCACAAGATCCATATCCCAGGTACAGCTAAGCGCCAGCGGAATGGGGAAAATGGTTTTATAACCATGAATGACATCCATGCCAAAGAGGATGGGAATTTTGTTCGGTGATTCCTTAACGGCTATATCCTGTAAAGCACGCATGGAGGCCACGGAAAAGCTGTTGAACATGCCGCCGATATGGCCGCTGCGCAACTTTTGGGCAATGTTGTCGTTCACCGCCGTGCCCGTCACGAAAAATCCGGCTGTGGGAAGGTTCAGCTGGCCAATTTTTTCTTCGAGGGTCATTTTATTCATCAGGGTGTTGACAAAAGCAGTCATCTGCTCATCCTGGGCTGCAACCCGCAGCATCATTGCCAGGGCCATCAGCATGGCAACCGTAATCCTTTTCATGGTATGCTTTTTTTAGTTTAATGAATGGGTAAAGGTAGCAATAGTCCGTTATTTTTTTTCACGAACAGCAGCATTGTATTCATCGAGAAATTCCAGTTGCTGGCTGGAAGGCAAATCCACGGTCCCGACCTTGTCTCCGAATTGCATAACCCTTGTCGTAGCGGGTTCAAAGGCGGGCCATTCAGGAAGGCCTTCGCCGTTGGGGTTACCATTGGCGGCAAAATTCACCCAGTACGACGACATGGTTTCCGATAACTGGTGGTCATAAGCTGTAAAAGGCCTATCCCATAAGCGAAGTGTTTTCAGCGCGTAGCCAAATTCGGCTGAATGAAAGGCGCCAAAGTTGGGTTCACCTGGTGGAACATGAGCAAAGTAATACAGGTAAGCGTTGTTTTTACCGTGTTGCTGTTGCAATTTGGCCCAGGTGTAATTGTTCCAGCCAAAATTCAGTACGCCCAGCAGTTTTTGGGAGGCAGCAGCTTCCTGGTCGTTGCTACCCGGAAATGCCTGCAGAAATGCAGGGGCAAATGTGCTATACCGGGTTTCTGCTTCCTTTAGATATTCATTGGCTTTTTTGGGCGCGCCAAACGAAAATTCATCGGCATTCCATCCGGTGATAAGCGGCACGTCGTTGTAAGCGGCCGTGGTAAATGCATCCCAGGTCGAGGGCAGCACATAGTTGTCCTTTACCAGTCCGGCTCCCTGCCCTGCCTTCATTAGTTCTTCGGCCGAAAGCGACCTGAGCTGTGCAATGTTTTCCGCACCCAGTTTTGCCGATACTTCCAATCCGGCTTTCTCTGCCTGTTCGAGGTTACGGCCGCCGAGCATGTCGGAGCTGAACATGCCGCCGCTCTGTGCAATGGCCCTGTGAAACAATCCTTTGGCCAGGGGCGATATGACCAGGGCGTTAACGCTGAAAGCGCCTGCCGATTGTCCGGCGATGGTAATCCTGCCGGTATCGCCGCCAAAGGCAGCCACATTGTTTTTTACCCATGTAAGGGCAGCTATCTGATCGAGTATGCCATAATTGCCCGATACCTTATTGGGTGATTCTTCTGATAACCAGGGATGGGCCAGGAAGCCAAATATGCCCAGCCGGTAGTTGATGGTAACGAAAACAATACCTTTTTTGGCCATTTCCTCACCATCGTACAACGGCACTGAGCCTGATCCGCTGGTGAAAGCGCCGCCATGGATCCATACCATCACCGGCCTTTTTTCGCCAGTGGTTTTTGCTGCTGTCCACAGGTTCAGGTAAAGGCAATCCTCGCTTAACGGTTCTTCGGGGGCCATAAATTCTTTACTCCACATGGCAAAGGGGGCAGGCTTGCTTTGCATGGCGCTGGCCTGAAAGGTATCGCACTTGCGCACACCTTCCCATGTTGCGGCAGGAACAGGTGGTTTCCACCGTAAATCACCAACAGGAGGGGCGGCGAAAGGGATGCCTTTAAAAATCATTACTGTGCCATCCCCTCCGGCCACTCCCGAAACCAACCCGGCTTCGGAGGGCACTGCATGAATGTCGATGGGTGTGTTTTCTGTTTTCGGATTCAACATGGAACATGAGCCTATCAGCATGCAGGCCATTAATAAAGCCGGATTTTTCATGGTTGTTATTTTTTTGGTTTCAGTTCATCAATTTTTTGTGCTGGGACCAGGGCTAACGATTCTTTTTTAACCGTAAGTTCCCTGCCTAAAGTAAAGGTAGCACTTTGCCGGATATCTTTGGATGAGGCTCCAACTTTAACGGTATAGGTGCCGGCTTCTGCAACCCACGATGAACTTTCGGGTATGAAGGAAGCCAGGCTACGGGCGTCGAGGACAAAGGTCAGCACCTGCGATTCACCCGGCTGCAAGAGGCGGGTTTTGGCAAACCCTTTTAACTCAAAGGCCGGTTTATCGATTTTACTGGCTGGTGCACTCAAATAAAGCTGAACTGCTTCCTTGCCGGCATGCTTACCGGTGTTTTTCACCTCAATGGTTATGGTAAGTGATTTGCTGAATTTTGCCGAGTTCAGTTTAAGGTTGTCGTAACCGAAGTTGGTATAGGACAATCCGTAGCCGAATTCATAGGAAGGCTTCACGCCAAATGTTTCGTAATAACGGTAACCCACATAAATCCCGTCGTTATAAGTATCTTCGGCAGGCCTGCCGCGCATAAACGACATCGGACTGTTGTCCTTTGGCTGGTTGGGATCAAGTTCCCTGCCCGGAAATGTTGCAGAAGAAGGAACATCTTTATAGGCAGCCGGGAAGGTTACAGCCAGCTTACCCGAAGGGTTGGCTTTTCCGCTGAGGATATCGGCAATGGAATTACCGGTTTCCTGTCCTGCCTGCCAGGCCAGCAATATAGCATCGGGAGTATTTTTCCAGCTTGCGGTTTCAACAACACCCCCTATGTTCAGCACCACAATGGCTTTCTTTCCCTTGGCATGAAATGCTTCTGTAACCAACCTGATAAGTTCTTTCTCGTCAGCGGTAAGTTCAAAGTCGCCCGGTTCGCTGGTACGGTCGCGACCCTCACCTGAATTCCGGCCAATGGTAATGAGCGCGACGTCGGAAATGGCGGCCATGCTTTCGGCCAGGTTTTTATTAACGGCCAGTTCGCTGACGGGATCGGAACCCAGCAGTGCCATGATGCCCCTGCGCGGTGGCTTGCCTTCCTTAATAGCATCGAGATATGCCTTGTACATGGCCTGCAGGTTTTGGTTAACCTGGTAGCCGGCATTCTGAAGCCCTTCGACCAGCGAAACACTGTATGCCTCGTTTACATCGCCACTGCCGGTGCCTCCGGTAACGATATCGTACGATGTTTTTCCAAAAGCAGCAATGGTTTTAACATCCTGTGCAAGTGGCAGGGCTGCATTTTCATTTTTCAGCAGCACCATGCCTTCGGTGGCTGCCTGGCGGGTGACCAGTGCATTGGCCTTCAGATCGGGCTTATTGACATAACGGTATCCTTTAAAGCGCGGTCCCATCATTATGATATTCAGGATTCGCTCTACATTACGGTCCAGCACCTTCACATCGAGTTTTCCTTCCTTTACAGCCGTCACAATGGCCTTTACCTGGTTAGGATTGCCGGGCATCAGCAGGTCGTTTCCGGCTTTCATCTGGGCAATGGCATCCTTTCCTCCCATCCAGTCGGTCATCACATAACCCTTAAATCCCCAGTCGTCGCGCAACACCTTGGTTATCAAATCGTAACTCTCCGAAGTATAGGTTCCGTTCAGCAGGTTGTACGACGACATGACTGTCCACGGCTGAGCCTCCTGAACGGCAATTCTGAAACCTTCGAGGTATATCTCGCGCAATGCTCTTTCGCTGGCCTTTACATTTACACTGTTGCGGTTTGTTTCGGCATTGTTGGCTGCATAGTGCTTTATGGAAGTACCCACGCCTTTTGATTCCACGCCGTTAACCATGGCTGCTGCCATTTTACCGGTAATGTAGGGGTCTTCGGAATAATACTCGAAATTACGGCCGCATAGCGGGTTGCGCTGGATGTTCATGCCCGGTCCCAGGATGACATCCACACCATATTCGAGCACCTCATTGCCCATGGCCTGGCCAACCTGGTTCACCAGTTCGGTATCCCACGTCGATGCCAACAGGGTGGCCACTGGAAATGCCGTACAATAATAGGTATTGTTGTCACCGGGGCGGGTGGGACTTATACGCAATCCGGCAGGGCCATCGGCCACCACCGAAGGATTGATGCCCAGGCGGGGTATGCCGTAGGTTGTACCGGCAGCGCCATCCACTATCGATTTGGTGTTACCAAAAGTTGTCCCGCCCTGGGGAGGGGTCGGCGCACCGGCCTGCGCGGAGGGAGCGTTGGCAGCAGGCGGAGGCCCGAAACTCATGCCGGTACCAACCACCAGGCTTGCTTTTTCTTCGAGCGTCATGGCTGCAATTACCTGCTTAACCGGAACCTTGCCCAGTTGGGGCAATGCTGTTTGTGCCCACAATGAGGCAGTAATCATCCACATCAGACAGATGACAACCAATCCTGTTGTTCGTTTATTCGTATTCATAATCAATATTTAAAATGATTTCGATTCAATTTACAAAGATGCCAAAACAGTAGAGACGCAAGATTTTGCGTCTCTACGGGCGTTTACAATGAAAACACGATTCACCGCATCTCACAATGCTACTGCGGACCGCCGGGGCCACGCTGGCGGCGTTCCGCCATCATGGCATCGTATTTTTTCAACTGATCGGCGTTGAGGACTTTTACCAGTTCTGTCCTTTTTTCCTGATGAATGGCTTCCATTTTCTTCCTCATTTCTTCAAAATCCGATGGCGGTCCCTGCTGAAACAGCTCGCCCATTTTTTTGGCGTATTTCAGGTTAATGGCCTCGACTTTGGGAAGCTGGTCGGCGGTCATGTTCAATTCCGACTTCATCAGTTCATTTTCACGTTTGGCCATTTCTTCGGGTGAAGGCGGTCCTCCGCCCGGTTGGCCTTTTAAGGTCAGTGTAAGTGCAAACAGCACTGACAGAGACAACAAAACTGCTTTTTTCATAAGTGTTGTGTTTAAAAATTTGGTAATCATCAACCAAATTTCCTAAACACAACACCCTTATGAAAATCTAATCTACTAACCCGGTCATTTTATGGACGGATGGCGCTATTTTTAGCCATTAGTCGGCAGAAGCGCTCAGCACATGGTCGACGGCCAGCACCAGGAACATATAATTGCTTCCGCCTCCGCCCAGCACATACTCGGTCTGCTGCCAGAGAAAAGGGAATTCTTTCAGCTCAGCCAGGTCGGGCCTGATAAGCGCCGTACCGCTGACCACCCCGCCAGGGATATAGGAATAGTCGGCCCGGTTATAGCCATAGGCCCGGGTGGCCGATTTTGCACCTACACCGGAAGCAAATGCTGCAGTGTTATCGCCCGGGTGACTGCCCAGTACAAAGTTCAGTGCGCTGAACATGAAATTATTGCTGAACAAATCGGGGAAAAATTTAGCGAGGTAGTAATGATGCGCGCCAAATTCCTGGATATTCCAGCCTGCTCCCCAGATATGAGGCCGGTAAGGCACACCGTAAGGTGTTTCTTTTCCCTGCGCTGTTATCTGCTGCGACAGTTCACCCAGCGCTTTTTCAATGGCGGCTTTGTATCCGTCATCGTTAACAACGGGAATGGTGCGTACCACAATCCAGCCTACCGATGCAATACGTTTGGCAATGGAATCGGTCATTTGCAACAGGTACTGCCGGTAAACATCCTTTTGGGTGGTCATCAGCAACTCCGATGCTGCCTTTATCTGCTGCGAAAGATCCCAGGGACGGAGCTTACGTGGATGGCTCCACAGGTCTTCTGCCGCAACCAGGCATCGGTTTGCGAGTTTGACATCGTATTCCTTCAGCGCCCTGGCAGCGGCAGCCAACCCCATTATAGCGCTATATTCATGTGCAGGATTTTCTTCGGTGAACACCATGCGATCGTCTTTTATGCCGGCCTGTGTTTCGAAGGTGCCATTGAATTTCACGGCTTTGTTATAGGCGATGTTATTGGTTTGTGCTGCTATATCACCAACCATGGTGTACTGATCGATGGTGGGACTGATAATGCCGCGGTAAACCCTGCCCAAACTCTCATATCCGCCCAGGATGGTGAGCACACCGTGCTCGATTTGCTGCAGAATATCTGCTTTCCCGTCGGGCACATGAATATTAACCTGCCTGTTGGCCTGATCAATGGTGGTAGCATCGAGTTCCGGTTTAAATTCTTCCCAGGCGAGCGACAACAGTTGCACGGTTCCGGCCTGTGATTCAACACGCAGATCGTCGTCACCGGCATCGTGCCAGCCACCCTTGTTAAGGCCTGGAACACGGTCGCCGGGTTTGTATTTCGTGAGTGTTGACGGACCCTGGCGGTAACCGTCGAAATGATTGGTATCTATGGGCGCCATCAGGGCATCATCGAGGTGGCAAACGTCATGCCAAACGCGGTAAGCATCCACCACGCGCATGTGGCACATCTGTACCGGGAGAAAGACTTCAAGGGTGGGCTGCCATACATGGCGTTTGTATATACCGGGAGATATGATAAAGGGATTGGAACGGAAATCGCCATAGGCAACCTGGTAGGTACCTTCTTCCTTTACTTCGGAAAAGTCGAACAATAAGCAGTTATAACGCAGAAATTTACCCCACGATTCGGGTTTAGCTGTCTTAACCGTTGTTTCCTCACCATTACCGGTGATTTTCAGGAGACTTGCCCTGGCCTGCTTCTTATCGGCAGCATCGAGCTCAATTACAGCCTGCTTGGGCTGACCCGGGTGGTAACCCACCTGGGAGACATGTACCACCGGATCGGCCTTCCATGCTGGTATACGATTTACCTTAATGGTCCATTCAATGGCGCCTTTGGTAGCTCCTTCGGGAATGGCAGAGCGCACCACAAACCATCCGTTGGTGTGCCGGATCCTGCCATCGAGCAGTTCGAGATCGGCCGTGGAACTTTCTATACTGAAGCGTTGCTTGTCGACTTCGGGGGCCACCGTAAGCGTGCGACCAACGGCCATGGGAATTGCCTGGTGATTACCCCCGGCATCCAGGGTAGTTGGACCATTTGCCTGGGGCGGGAAAAAACCCGACTGATTATCCATCATCCACGTTTTTCCAAACAGGTCGGTTGGGTACAATTCGAGGTTAAATCCTATCTTACCCAGCCATTCGGCAGGAACCGGCTCATCCATATCGACAATGATCTTAAAATAGTCGTTTTCACCCACTACCCTTACCTGGTAGGTAAAGGTGAGATCGGGATAAAAGATAGGGTTAAAGCCCTTGCGGTTAATAGACGAATCGGGATACCACAGCTTAACGGATATTTCATTTTTGTCCTTGTCAACTGTGCGTTTACCCACTTTGGGAATGGGTTGAAACTGGCCGGGGGTAGGTTCAAGCCTTACATCGCCGTTTGTAGCTACACGCACACCATGCTGTACAAAACCGACTCCGCCCTGGTGTCCTTCGGGATAAATATCCTCGAACACCATGACATTAAGGCCCGGCAATTCGAAATAATTCAAGTCGTTAATACGCAATTCGCCGTTATCACCCGCCTGATTACATGAAAAGGCAAGTGCTATCAACATCCATCCAAAAAATAATCGCATTCGCATTGTTTTTGTTTTTATGTTAGAAAAAGAATTAAATCGCCGTTGGCCGTTGGTTAATGAGGCTGTGTAAAAGTCTGGTCAAGTGAACACGTCATTGCGAACGAAGTGAAGCAATCTCCTGCAAATGAGAAGATTGCTTCGGTCGTACCTCCCTCGCAATGACGATCAGAGAGACTTTTTACAAAGCCTCGTTCACTTCCTGTACTTCTCCGCCCTTCCGTCCTGGATGGGTCCGTTCCAATTCAGGCCGAAGCCAAAATCGTAAGTATTGCCTTCGGTATCGGTATGGCAGGTCATATCAAAGGGAACATCCTCATACTGCAGTTCTACTGTTTTCATGTCGGCAGGCATCTGGAAAGGCAACAGGCCCGAAGGTTCAGCTATTCCGGTAATGATCTCCAGGATAGCCTGATCCTGTATGCCAAAGGTAACCAGTATGGCATCGGCATCTGTCTCAAATTCACTGAAAACCATCGGATTCGACACATCAACGGTAACAATAACCGGTTTACCGGGCATGGCCTTCCGGGTGTCGAGCACCATGTTCAAATCAGTTTGGTTGATAGTCTTTACCGTCTTGTTTTTAAAGGTGCGGTTGGTGAATTTCTCCAGCGGGTCACCACCTGCAATACTGGGATCACGGGCATCGGCAGCTTTATAGGGGCCATACTGCAGGCTGATGGGCACATAGCCGTTACCGCCTTTTTTAACATCATCAGGATCATATCCGCCACCGGAAGCGGGACTGGTAATGCATACCAGGGCTATATCAGCTTCGGCCGGGTTTTCGGTTACCGTGAAATACTTTTTAACCAGTTCAATATTAATGGGATACTCAAGCTTTTCGGGCGTTTCCATACCGAAGAAATTGCGTGATGCCGGTGTATATTTTTTGGGAACGTAAATTTTCAGGTTCTTTTGGAGGGGTAGCGCCTTATTTTTGTTTTTGAGCATCACCACCGACTTAAGCTGTGCCTCATAACCGGCCTTCATAAATTCGGGGTTGCCCACGGTGTTTTTGGTATGTTCAACGTCGAGGTAAGGATTCTCGAAAAGGCCCACCCTGAAAATGTTCTTCAGCAACCTGATGGCCGATGCTTCAAAACGTTTGCGCATGAATTCTTCACCATGTTCTTTAACGCCCATTTCGTATGCTTCCACAACAGGGCCCATGTCGTTGTTACCGCCAAACTGGTCCATGCCAGCCATCAGCGCTTTATAATGGCGTTCGGCAACTGATAGCGACTCAACACCATGTGGCGTGGTGCCAAAGCTGTTCACGGCAGGGTTATCGCGGGTTACGCCCCAGTCGGTGCAAGCCACGCCATCGAACCCATACTTACCGCGCAGCAGGTCGTTGATGAGGTAAGCGCTATAAGCATTGCCCACGTTCTCGTTATGAACCGTATCGAGGTTAAACGAAATGGTATAATAAGGCATTACTGCTGAAGCCATACCGGTTGATCCCTGCAATTTAAAGGCCCCCTCGGTAAAGGGCATCAGGTGATCGGCCAGGTTGTTGCCCGGGTAAACAGCATATTTACCATAGGCAAAATGGGCATCGCGTCCGCCTTCTTCGGGGCCACCACCCGGCCAGTGTTTGATCATAGCATTGACGCTGGTATATCCCCAGCCTTCGGAGATTTCCTGATCACCGGTGGAGGTTTGAAAACCATCGACATAAGCACGAGCCATGTCGGTGCTTAATTCGGGACTTTCGCCAAAAGTGCCGCTAAACCTGGCCCAGCGTGGTTCGGTTCCCAGGTCGATCTGCGGCGAAAGGGCGGTGCTGATACCTAAAGCCCGGTATTCCTGCGAGGCAATGTGCCCAAACTGCTTTACCAATTCGGGATTAAAAGTTGCAGCCATACCCAGCGAATTCGGCCAAAGCGATATCTGGCCTGCAGAACCTACGTTGAACTCGGCTGTTGAAGTGGCCTGGTGCCGGGGATCGGAACTGTTGTTGGCAGGAATTCCCAAACCAATACTCTCACAAAGCGCCTGTACCTTATTATTCCACAAAGCAGCCACTTCGGGACTCTCCACCCTGGTTACCAGCACATGCCTGAGATTGTCGTCGGTAAGAAATTTTACCTGCTGATCGGTCAGGTCATAAGGATTGGCGCCGCTTTCGGCATAAGGTTTGCCATTGTAAGTAGCGGCTCCAAATCGGGTTGCTGCCGCGGGAATGGCCTGGTGACCGCTGTACAACATAAGACCTGCAATCTGTTCAATGGTCATTTTAGCTGCCAGATCGCGGGCACGGGCGTCTGCCGGTAAGCGCCAGTCCTCGTATGCATCGAGTTCCCCGTTTTTGTTCAGGTCCTTGAAAGCGAAACCATCGGCGATGATAAGCTTTACCCCCGATGCCGTGTCATAGGCAAGCGTTTGTCCGCCTTTGTTGGTGACAAAGGAAATGCTGCCCTGCGCGCTTTCACTCCATTTCTTACAACCCGTCAGCATCAATGCCGGCAAAACCAGCATTGCAAAGCAAACCTGTACTTTATTCATGATATTGTGTTTTATAGTTAGGCATTTTTCTTCAAATGTATAAAAAAGTATCGGCACTGATGCCTTGCCGGGATTATATGACAATTATCAGTTTCAGCTGTTGAACTGTGGCACATTTTATGCAGTCTGCCACAGTTGTGATATTTTTCCTGAGAAATAACGGGATAATTTATTAAATTTAATGAAAAAACTACCATGAAATCGATCAAAACCTTATTTTTATTGACGTTCCTTTTAATGTCGGGACTACTTACCGCGCAAAAGCCAATTTTGGTAACTGAGGACAGCCTTTCATCGGGAAATGCAAAATACCCGGGCTTCCGCGTAGTAATTCCCGAAGTAAACTATGACCGCGTTGAAAAAAACTGGCTTAAAGAATTGCAGTCGGGCACCAAATCGAAGGTGGTTGTCGAAAACGGCATGATGTCCATTTTCGGGGCTAACCTCAAAAGTGTATCACCCACGCCAATGAATGTTTACAGCCGGTTGGCCGACGAAGACTCGGCCTTGTGTCTTACAGTAAGTATGGAATTAAAAAAAGATGTTTACATTGAAAAAGCCAATGGCGACACCGAACTTGCAGCCGCTAAAGCTTTTCTGAAGCAGTTTGCCAAAGACCAGTATCTCGGCTTTGTGAAAGATGAGTTGACGGTGGAGGAGAAGAAACTGAAAGACCTGAATGGCGAGCTCAGCTCACTGCAGAACAATAAATCGCGCATGCAGAAGTCAATTCAGTCGAGCCGCACCACTATTAAAAGCGAACAGGATAACATTGTGCTGCAGAATACCGAAATCAGCAGGCTTACGGTGGAAGTGCAAACACAAACCGAACAGCTTACCTCCATGGAAGAAGGTGCTGCCAAAGAAGAAAAAGCAGGCTACCTGAAAGAACTGGAGAAAAAGAAAAAGAAACTGCTGAACGACGTGGAATCGTCTGAAAATAAGATCAACAAAGCCAATAACGAAATTGACGAGGCCACGCGCGAAATTCCCAAAAACGAATCGGAACAGGAAGTTGTTCGTGAAAAAATAGCCCGGCAGGAAGTTGTGGTGCAGCAATTCACTAACAAATACAACAATGTAAAAGCCTATTAGCAAGGGCTGACGCACCGTTATCTGATTTCGCAACCTATTTCAGTTTTCACAATATGAACCGTTCCGGAATGCTCTCGCAGTTATATGAACATGCCAACAGGCCGTGGGATGTTATTGTAATCGGCGGAGGAGCTACCGGAGCGGGCATTGCTTTAGATGCCGCCACCAGGGGGTTCGATACCCTGTTGCTCGAGCAGGAGGATTTCGGAAAAGGAACCTCGGGCCGGAGTACCAAGCTCCTCCATGGCGGTGTGCGTTACCTTGCACAAGGCGACCTGGGGTTGGTTTTTGAAGCACTCCGCGAGAGAGGCATCATACTGAACAATGCCCCGCATCTCACCGCCAACCAGGAATTTGTTGTACCGGCCTACTCCATTGGCGATGTACTTAAATACACGGCAGGCTTGAAATTTTACGATTTACTGGCCGGAAAGCGCAGCCTGGGGAAGTCGCGCTTCATCACCAAAGCCGAAACACTTAAAAAAATACCTACCCTGAATCACAAAGGGCTCCGGGGAGGCATTCTTTACCACGACGGCCAGTTTGATGACACCCGCCTGCTCATGGCACTCATCCATTCGTTGGTGCAACACGGGGGTATGGCACTTAATTATTGCGGAGTAACTGCACTTGTCAAGAACGGGGATCAGCAGGTATGCGGTGTTCAGGCCACAGAAAAAATATCCGGTAAGGTGTTTCATTTACAGGCCAGGACAGTGGTAAATGCTACCGGGGTTTTTGCCGATGAAGTGCTTAAAATGGATAATCCGGTAATGAAGCGCACCATAAGACCAAGCCAGGGTGTACATTTGGTTATTGATGCAACGTTTTTACCCGGCCATACCGCCATGATGATCCCGAAAACCGACGACGGCCGGGTGTTGTTTGCCATTCCCTGGCATAACAAAGTGGTATTGGGCACTACCGACACACCCGTTGAGCAGGCCGTTCTTGAACCCAGACCATTACAGGAAGAAATTGACTTCATTCTGAGAACGGCCGGTGCCTATCTTACCCGGAAACCGGAACCCAGGCATGTACTGTCGGTTTTTGCCGGGTTACGGCCCCTGGTGGCAAGCCCGGACAACCCGTCGAACACCCGTGAATTATCGCGCCGGCATAAAATAAGCATTTCTGCATCGCGACTGGTTACAGTCGAAGGTGGAAAATGGACCATTTACCGGCAGATGGCCGAAGACACACTGAACCGGATGATGCAGCAGGGAATGCTCGAAAAAAGACCATGCCTTACCCGGCAGCTGAAACTATATGGTAACGGCTCAGAAACGAATGACAGCAATGGTTACCCGTTGCATAGCGACATTGCCGGTAACCTGAAAAATCAGCCGGGTGAAGGTGAACAACTTCACCAGCGGTTACCCTATACCCGCGATGAAATCACATGGATCTGCCAAAACGAAATGCCGGTAAAACTCGAGGATGTGCTGGCGCGCCGTACACGCGCCCTGCTGCTCGACGCTCCGGCCAGCAAAGAAATAGCACCGGAAGTTGCCGCCATTATGGCTGCCGAGCTACATATGCCTGCCGGATGGGAAAAAAGTGAGACAGCAGCATACAGCATGCTTGCAGAAAAATACCTTTGTCGTTGATATCTACACACCTCCACATGGAACGTTACATCCTTGCCCTCGACCAGGGCACAACCAGCTCAAGGGCCATCATTTTCGACAGCCACGGTAACATGGTTTCCGTTGCACAAAAAGAATTCACCCAGCTGTACCCGCAACCCGGCTGGGTTGAACACAACCCCAACGAAATATGGTCGACCCAGGCAGGCGTTTCGCTCGAAGCGCTGACAAGGGCCGGCATCAGCAGTACGCAACTGGCCGCCATTGGCATTACCAACCAGCGCGAAACGACCATCGTGTGGAACAAAAAAACCGGGGAACCTGTTTATAACGCCATTGTCTGGCAGGACAGGCGTACCGCCGCCTACTGCGACCAGGTCCGGCAAACCGGTCATGGTACACGCATAAAACAAAAAACCGGACTGATTATCGACGCGTATTTTTCAGCCACCAAAATCAGGTGGATACTCGACAATGTGAAAGGTGCCCGTAAGCTTGCCGAAAAAGGCGAGCTGGCATTCGGCACTATCGACAGCTGGCTGCTCTGGAAGCTCAGTGAGGGCGCCGTACATGCAACCGATGTTTCCAATGCTTCACGTACCATGCTTTTCAACATTCACACCCTTGAATGGGACCGTGAATTACTTGAATTGTTCGACATTCCCGCATCGGTGCTGCCTGTGGTAAAATCGTCGAGCGAAGTGTATTGCACCGCCACAGGTTTATTGCCCTCACCGGTTGCGGTGGCCGGTATTGCCGGCGATCAGCAGGCTGCCTTGTTCGGACAACTCTGCGTAAAGCAGGGAATGGTTAAAAATACCTATGGTACGGGGTGTTTTATGGTTATGCATACCGGCGAAAAACCCATTGCTTCGGAAAACAACCTGCTGACAACGGTGGCGTGGAAAATTGGAAACCGGGTGGACTATGCCCTCGAAGGAAGCATTTTTATTGCAGGGGCTGTGGTACAATGGTTGCGCGACAGCCTGGGCATTATCCGCACTTCGGGCGAAGTGGAGAAACTGGCCGCCAGCGTACCCGATAACGGCGGCGTGTTTTTTGTGCCTGCCTTTGCAGGCCTTGGTGCGCCACACTGGAACCAGCATGCCAGGGGCACCATGGTAGGCTTGACCCGCGGATCAACAGCCGCCCATATTGCCCGCGCTGCCCTCGAAAGCATTGCCTTTCAGACGCTGGAAGTACTGCAGGCCATGGAAGCCGATTCGGGTATCATCATCAAAGAACTGCGCGTTGATGGCGGCGCTACGGTCAATAACCTGCTGATGCAGTTCCAGGCCGACATCATCGGTAACAAAGTGGTAAGACCCGTGGTAACGGAAACAACAGCGCTGGGTGCAGCCTACCTGGCAGGACTTGCCGTAGGATTCTGGAAAAACATCAGTGACCTGGAGCATCACTGGCAGGTAGACCGGACCTTCCATCCCGGCCTGGATTCACAGCAGGTAACACTGCTAATCAAAGGTTGGCGCCAGGCTATTGCAGCAGCCCGTAACTGGGCAACAACATGAATGGAATAAGACGATAACGGGTAATACAATTTTAACATTTCGTGGTATTAAACCTTTGAGGAATAGCATTTCATAAAAAAGCTGTTTACTTTTATGCATAAAACAATAAGATATGAAAAAATGCATACCTGTATTGCTTACCCTGCTTGCACTGGCCTGTGCAAAACAGCCTCAAAAACCGGCACCTGCTGATCCGCAGGCAACCCCGGAAGCCGTACAACTTTTTGATCGACTGATGGCCCTTCAGGATAAAGGCGTAATGTATGGTCACCAGGACGACCTGATGTACGGATTTACCTGGTGGTACGAAAAAGACCGTTCAGACATCAAAGAACTCACCGGCGATTATCCTGCAGTGGCCGGTTTCGAACTGGGACACCTCGAACTGGGACATGAGCGCAGCCTCGACTCGGTTTCGTTTGCCGAAATAAGGGAACAGATCAAAATCTTCCATGGACGCAACGGAGTTATCACCCTCAGCTGGCACCTCGACAATCCGCTGACCGACGGAAGTTCGTGGGATGTCAGCTCCAACCAGGTGGTGAAATCAATTCTGCCGGGAGGTGAAAAACACGATAAATTCAACACCTGGATGGACAGGCTGGCTGAATATTTCCTTACGCTGAAGGACGAAAACGGAGTGCAAATACCCTTTATTTTCCGCCCGTGGCATGAACACTCCGGTAGTTTCTTCTGGTGGGGCAAAACGCTGTGTACCGAAGCGGAATACATACAACTATGGCAGTATACCGTGAATTACCTTCGCGACAAAGGCCTGCGTAACATTTTATACGCCTACAACACCGATCGGGTAACCTCGCTGGAAGAGTACATGAGCGGGTACCCGGGAGATGAATACATCGACATGCTTTCGCTGGATATGTATGACCGCGGGCCTACCTATTTTGCTGAACTCGACACAGCGCTGAGCTTCATATCGCGCACTGCCGTTGAAAAGAAAAAGCTTTGTGCCTTAAGTGAATGTGGTGGGGCCGACAGTACCTGGTTTTCCGAAAAGCTGCTGGGCGTGCTTAAAAAGTACCCCGTTTCGTATGTGCTGAACTGGAGGAATCCCTATGATCCGGATAATGTGCCCGACAGTTCACCCTATGCCACACCCAGCGGTAAAAACGAAGCCTTTAAAGCCGATTTCCTGAAGTTTTACAACGATCCGCATACGCTTTTTCTGAAGGACATTCAGTGATATTTTTGGTATGGTTCATTGTTGCTGCCCTACATTACGGGCTTAGTAAAGTCGTCATTGCGAATGTCGTGAAGCCGTCATTGCGAACGCAGTGAAGCAATCTTATATTTGAGATTGATTCAGCCATATCATAGCCGCCAAGCCAAATATCTGCCGTGCACACGAACACGGCAGATTTTTTAAACACAAAGCACTCTAAGTGAAATCATCACCAAGAACGCCAAGAACTAAGAACACGAAGGAAAGTCCCGCTAATGGCGGGACTCTTGGTGTTCTTAAACTTAGTGGTCTTAGTGAAGCTTTCTCCTCGCGTACTTTGTGTTAAAAAAAGACTGCCAAGCACAGCGCAGGCAGAGCATGCTAAAAATCATACTAATCATTGAATATCTATACTTTATAAATATTAGCTTGACGACTATGAGTTGTGTCTCCCTTACAATGACGCTTCGTTCATTGTTGCTGCTCAAATGATTACTCTTCTATGCTTTTTTATTGGTCTCGACAATGGCAACACGCCGGCAAAAACGCGTACAATCACCACAACCGGTGCACTTTGCAGCATCAATATGGGCCTTGTCGTTTTTCAGCGTAAGGGCACCATAGCGACAGGCTTTTATGCACCGTCCGCAACCATCGCAGCGTTTGGCAACTACTGCGTATACCTTGGCCTTTTCGACAGGTTCACCGGAAAAGCCCGTAAGAGAAATTCCACCGAGTATCAATAAACCGGTACCTCTTCGTATGAATTCCCTTCTGTCCATAAACTTAAAATAACCCGTCATTCTTACGGCAAAAATAATACCAGGTTCGCAGAAATAAAACAATTTTTGAAATTTTCGGGGAAGAGCCAAGAGCCAAGAACCAAGAGCCAAGACCTGTGCTGTTTGAGGCTTCGCCCTTTGAAGCTTCGCGTTTGAAGCTGATAGCGTTCAAACCTTATCAAACCTTATCAAACCTTATCAAACCTTATCAAACCTTATCAAACCTTATCAAACCTTAAAACTAACACCGAACCTGTCTGCCAGCCAGGCAGGCATCGAACACTGAACCTGCCTGGACCGGCAGGCAGGCACCGAACCCAGTAACAGCACCTAGTAACCAGCACCCAGCACCCAGCACCTGGCACCCAGCACCCAGCACCTAGCACCTAGCACCCAGAAAACCAGGAACACTATGCACCCTTCTGAATCAGCTCCTCAATCTCGTTCATGTGCAACTGCAGATGCCTGGGGTAATCCAGTATCATGGCCTTTAGCGATACTTTTTCATGAATTGCGGTGATCCACACATTTTCCAGTTTTTCGCTATTTACATGCCCGATTACATGTGCAACATGCAAATTGGCATACTTCCAAAACTGTAACAGGTCAGGCCAGTTTTCATCGTTGTAATGCTGTATGGCAATCCACCTGTCATTATTTCCCAGGTTTGCATAATCGGGGAAAATCAAATTAATTACCAGGTTCAACCGCTTTGTTTGACAGGCCCAAGTTACAAATATTCCCGGCTTCCTATACAACAAAAAGCTAAACAGTAATTGACAGGCTTTGTATAAGCTTGCTGCATCAGTCCCGCACCAGGTCTGGTTCTTTTCTGATAAACCACATCTGACAAATACTTCCTGATGCAAATGTTACCGGTCTGGCAAATAGCATATGATGCCTGGAGGGTTCGATGGCATTTATCCACCCAAGATCCATCCGGCAGAGTACCGGCTGTAATTCCTGCCGGTGAAGCAACTTCAAAACCTCATGGAAGAGGCATTTTTTAACATGCAAAACATACCCGTAATCATTGTCTATTGGTCGTTCAAAAACAAAACTGCTTCCGAAATAATTTCTTTCCCTTTCTTTGGAGTTTTCCACGAGCACGCGGAAAGGGTCTTCCGCTCTGTCAAATGCCTTTCTGGTTCCTTCGATAATAAAAGGCCGCACAGGTTCGTTGACACACCTGTCAGTTAGTAAAACTGCTTCGTGTTGTGTTAAGCCAATTTTTATAAATGACTCATAAATAGACACAGCAATAAGTGTAAAATAAACATTTCCCTTGTCGAGATCATTGCTGATCAAATGCATTACATGCGAAAGAGCTTTCTCAAACATGGTCTTATAAGTTGCACGGATATCAACTTCCTGTTGAGTACTAAACGAGTTTACCTGCGGCAAATAGTCAAACACGGCATTTTCAATCCAATAATAGTTGTCCATTGGCGAAGACGCACTTTCCCGGTAGTTGAAATTTTCTTTTGATTTTTCCATTTGAATTGCGTTTTTATTTGGGTAAAACTAAACCGGGGAAAAAATCAAATGGTTACCAAAAGACAACTCCGGACTACTTCCTGTTTTTTCTGATTCGGCTCAACGAATGCCGGGTAATGCCAATCATTGTTGAAAGGTCTTTTTGTGAGGTACGTTGTATAAACTCCGGGTGATTGAAAAGGTCATTGTACCTCTCCCCTGCCGAATGTGACTGAAACGACCTGATGACATTCACTAATTTAACAATCAGCTGTTGCTGTGTAATCAGCAGAAAATCGTTCCACCATCTATAGCGTTCAGCTAGAACAGACATGCCTGATTTTGATACTGCCAGTAATTCACAATCTTCGGTTGCAACAAAGCAGAATCTCGAAAAGGTAGCATTGAGATAGCTTTCGGGTTCGGTAAAGAAATAGTTTTCAAATGCAAACCAGCATGTATGTTCCTTTCCTGCATTTATGGAATAGATTCTCAAAACGCCTTTCTTTAGAAAATAATAATGTCTGCAAACCTGGTTGAAATCCAACAATAATTGATTTTTCGGAATGTTTATGTTTTCGAAATACAAGTCCAACCCGTCGGTATCAACAACTGCAGAATGCAGGGTTTCTTTAATATAGCTGAATAGTTTTTCCATATAAACTGAGGATTCTATTTACCAGTAATGCGTCACTCCATTTTTTACCCGGAGCCAATCTGGCAAGGTATTGCTTATCAAATACAGAATCGTCAACAAACTTAGCAATTTATGCAGATTAAGCGCGTCACTTTATGGCATTTATGCATATGGAAGGCATCCCGGTACCTGCTTATTGCCAGGCAGTTTCAACGCTATCAAACATTATCAAACAGATTATAAACACCGAACCTGTCTGCCAGCCAGGCAGGCATCGAACAAGCCCTGTCCCGATTCATCGGGAGAACGCCGAATTTCGAACACCCAGCACCCAGCACCCAGCAACCAGCACCTATTTCTTTATTCCTTCATTCCGGTTTTTATTTAGAATCATTATAAATTACGGGGGGTAAATTCTTAAGTTTTTCTTTCTATTTTTGATCATCCCGCTGCTGAAATAGCGAAATGGAATAGTTAAGAGAGGTTTGTTAGGAAGTATTATTTGTTGTTGGCAGGTTCAGCCGAGGGAAAAACGATTTACGGTTATTGGAATTTTTCATCTTTAAATAGTTTCACAATGAAAAACGTTAACGTTGAATCTTCAGAAAACCTTGTAATGATCAGGACATGGAAGGGTATAAAAAAAATATCAATCACTGATATTGTTTATGCTAAATCTGATATTCAAGGCACAAAGGTGGTTTTTTCAGACGGTACGGAATGTGATTGTCCATGCAGTCTCTCAAATCTAATTGAAAAATTGAATACAATGGATTTTTTTCGAATTCATAGAAAGTACGTGATAAACATTAATTGCATTCAGGAGTATTTTAACAATACCGCTACTGTGCAGCTGCAATGTAAAAGTATAAAAGTTGGTCTGCCTGTTGCCAGAAGGAACAAGAAGACTTTTCTTACAGCTTGGTTGAAAACAAGCCCGGTAGTTCTTTGATATCATCAATTATCACATTGAATATTCCAGAGGACAGCATCATTATCATTTGCAACCTCCTTCGACCTTTCAAATAACATATATGCTCAATACTCATATGACTTCTATAAAGAATAGCCTATAAACAATCCTAAAGCTTAATGAAATGTTTTTAAATATAAATACCAGGTCATTTCAGAATGGTCTTCTCCTGCTGTTCATCTTCACTGCTTTTTCATGTATGCCTTCTGACGTAAGGAAAGTCTTGAAAAAAGCAGGCAGCAATAAAGACGAATTAAGTAAAGTAATTGAATATTATAAGAAGGATCATGACGTGCGGAAATTACAGGCTGCTTATTTCCTAATAGAAAACATGGAGGACAAATATTCGGTCATAAACCCAAAGACGGATAAATACTATGATTTGATCAAACAAGTGAATAGGCTGAAAAATATTTCTATTGGCAGGGATTCATTGGATAAAATTTTGAAATATAAAATTGATTCCATGGAACGGATTATGGGCGGGCTGGATCCGGTAAATGCTGAATATATAACTGATGTAACGAATATTACTGCTGAATATATAATAAAAAATATTGATCTGGCATTCAGGGTTTGGGAAATGCCATGGGCCAGCCATGTCAGTTTTGATGATTTCTGTGAATTTATACTGCCATACAGGGTTAATAATGAGCCGTTAAGCAATTGGCGAGAATTATTCTATAATGAATTAAAGGCATTCCGGGATTCTATTAAAGTTAAGTCCGATCCTAAAGAACTAACAACCAGGATAAGTTATTACCTATATGAAAAATGGACTCATTACGATAATTTTCGAAGTAATGGTTTTTTTACAGATCTTGTAAATATGGCCAAGTGTTCCGGTGGCACTTGTGATCAAAGGTATGTGCTATTTGCAGCTATGTGCAGGAGCATAGGTTTACCTGTAACCATTGAATCTACACCCCAATGGACTAATTACACTGGTGGCCATGCGTGGAATGTAGTCCTTGATAAAGATGGAAAAACCAGACCATTCAACGGTGGTGAAGATAATATGAAGTTTTACGAAAAAAATGTTATTCCCATGGGAGAAGGCACTTCACTATGCACAAAAGTATACCGGCAAACTTTTGCATCACAAAAAAATAATTTTCACAAAAAATCTGAAGCAAATTCTATTCCGGATTTTTTCAGGAGTTCTTCTCACCTGCTTGATGTAACCGAAAATTATGATATTCCCAAGAAGAAATTTGTACTTGATTTGAAAGGTCGTGGATTGAACTCAGAAACTGTTTATCTGGCATGCTATAACTATGGATACGACATAAATTACGTAGCATGTGCCAAAGTAAAAAATAGTAAGGCTGATTTTGGTTATATAGGTTTACCCGCTCTTTATCTGCCGATGATTATTAAAAATGGTGAAAGCAGGTTAGTGCATAAACCTTTTGTTGGAACGATGGATGAGCAATACCAGCATTTTTACAACCCCGATACAACCATAAAAGCCAATGTAAGGCTTTATAGAAAATTTAACTTTAGCGGAGAGTTTCTAAGCTTTGCCCAGGGAATGATAGGGTCAGTATTTCAGGGAGCTAACAACCCTGATTTTTCTGATGCAGAGCATCTCGATACAATAAAGATACGGGCAAGAGCATATGAAGAGTTAACCATTACTAATTCCGGGAAATACAGGTTTTTGCGATATCTGGCAAATGACTCATTGGATGTAAGAATTGCTGAAATTGAATTCTGGGGAAAAAATAATCAGCATGAACCTGAATGTTTACTAAAGGGGAAAGTGATTGGAAAAGCAAAAAATGGTATTGATATTGAGAACAACGCTGTCTTTGCAAATGCATTTGATGGGAGCATTCGAACCAACTTCAATGCAAAAGCCGGTTCCTTTGTGGGTATTGATCTCGGACAAGGTAATGCTGCTCAAATTACAAAGATTTGGTACTTACCAAGAAATAATTTTAATGAAATTGAACACGGCCATTTTTATGAATTATTTTATCTGACTGACAAATGGATTTCATTGGGTCAGCAAGTAGCTGACAAGCATTATCTTATTTACAAAAATGTACCCGTTGATGCCTTTTTACTTTTGAAGGACCTGACCGATGGACGACAGGAAAGAATCTTTACCTATAACATACAAAACAATGAACAGGTTTGGTGGTAATTTTCGTACAAGACTGTATAATTTTCATTTTAACGGAAGAACTACAGATATCTTATTAATAGTGTCCCTTGTGGCAGCTAACGTGTTAATAAAATCTCTTTTCATTACCGATTACAATATTGACCTTGATGAACCTTTTTCAGTATATTACGCCCAGGGTAGTTTCAGGGAACTCATAAAAATATTCACATGGGAGAATAATCCACCTCTTTTCTATATAATTCTTCATTTCTGGATCAGGTTGTTTGGTATCGGAACTCTTTCCGTTCGTTTTCTTCCCATGTTGTTCAGTTCATTAACGGTAATTTTTGTTTACAAAACAGGTGAAAGATTTATCAACAGGCTGGCGGCCATTACGGCTTGTATTTTATATACCTGTTCAAATGTGGTTATTATGGAAGCACACGATGCCAGGATATATTCTATCCTGGTATTCCTGACAGCAGCTTCCATGTATTATTACTTTCAGTTGATACAATCTCATGGGAATCGCAGGTATATAACCGCTCTTACAATTGTAAATGTATTACTGATTTATTCTCATTTCCTGGGATTTTATGTAATCGCCACTCAGGTAATTTTTTTGTTATCTTTTAAGGAATTACGGCTAAATATATTCCGCCTTTACCTTATTTCTTCAGTGACATTGCTTATTTTTTATACGCCTTACTTATATTTTGTAGTATTAAGGCTTTCGCAGGCATTAAAAACAGGCATCTACACGCCAAAAACTGAATTGGCTCATTTGGTAAACCTGGGATGGATTTTTGGTAACAACCTGTTAATCTCAATACAATATTTACTGATTTTAATAGCGTTTGCTTTACTAATTGGAATAAAACACATTCGATGTACATTGTATGAAAAAATGATTTTGGTGTGGCCTTTCCTTTGTTTACTGATAGTTGGGTTGTTGTCGGTTAAAATATCAATTTTACCTATACCTAAATATCTGATCTTTATTATTCCGGGATTTTTCCTCGCCTTTTCAGTTTCAGTTAAGTATTTTTATGAATACTCCAAAATTGCAGGAGTTTGTATTTTAGTTTTTAGTATTACCCTCATGATTATTACTACTGAACCTAAGTCTTCACAAGGATTTGAAATTAAGAAAACCCTACAGGCCATAAAAAACCAAAAATCGGATTCAACAGCGCTTCTTATTATTCCGGATTATATTGATCTGGTGTTCACTTATCATTATAATAGTAATGCTTTTAAGGACTTTGGAAACCATAGGAAATATTTAAGCAACAACAAAATTTATGTCATAGATAATCCGGAAATCATTGATGAAAAAATCACCGAAAACGCCTCTGATATTTTATTGTTGGTTGGCTGGCGACCATTATCAGATTTTGATCCGGAAAACAAAATTTATACTACGTTAAGCAAGCGATATAAACATTACCATCAACTTGCTTCATTCCGTGGTTATGATATCTATAAATTCAGTAGATAGTGAATTCTCCGCACTCTTCAATACTTTATCCTTGTTGGGGGTTATATTTAAAAAGGCGAAACTTATCAAATAACCGTTCAGACAATTTTTTGTACCGTTTAAAATTCATTTTGACCACATAATACATCTAAAAGACGATATCAAGTGTTAAAGCTTAAAAGAGCTAATTTTAATGAAAAGCTGTTTCATTGTTTTTGAAAGAACAAATATTAAAAAGTTATATTCCAGCTACTCTTATTGGATTGCTTTTTGTCACACCTTTTATTGTTTCAGATAAGCTTTGCAATGGAATTATTGTAGCCAAGGAGTTTTGGTTTTTTGCAGTAGTGGTAGCCATGCTGTTGTATTCAGGCATTCGACTCTTATTTGTGAAGCATAGCATTAAAATAAGATTGAATATTACAGATATATTGTTGCTTGCATTTTACGCATGGTGTTTTATACGAGCAGTTTTTACGCCTTATACACCATTCTGGCACAATCACAAACTGCAAGTGTTAACCTGTATGATGGTGGTTTATTTCTTTGTGAAAAACACTATTCTCAATGAAAGAAATGAAGTCAATGAAGATAATGAAAAAATAGAAAGCAAAAAAAAGCAACATATTTTTTCATTTATTCATTTCTTCTTTTTTTCATTCATATTATCGGGGTTTTTGCAAGCCGTTTATGGTTTGTTACAGTTATACGGAGTCTTCCCCAGTCATCACAATTTGTTTAAAATAACCGGATCATTTTTTAACCCTGCCCCCTATGCGCTTTATTTAGCAGTAGTTTTTCCTGTAGCGCTGGGAAAGGTTCTTTTCAATGAAAGAAATGAAAGGATTGAAACGAATGAAAGAAATGAAAGAAATGAAAGAAATGAAGAGAATGAAAAAATAGAGAAAAAAGATATTTCAAATATTTCTTCATTTTTTCATTCTTTCATTCATTCATTGAATCTACCTTCCTTCATTTCTTCATTAAACTATTACCTCTCCTTTGCCACCGTTATCGCCATTTTATTAGTTCTCCCCGTCACCATGATCCGTGCGTCGTGGTTGGGAGCTCTGGCCGGCAGCCTTGTTGTGCTGCAATATAAATACCATTATTTACAAGGGATAAATCATTTCTTAAAAAGTCCCTTCAGGCGTATTATGGGAGCGATATTAACCATAATAGTTGTTACCTTAATTGGGACAGGTATATACCTGCTGAAAAAAGATTCAGCAAATGGTAAACTATTTATTTGGGAGGTTACGCTTGGTAAAATTGCAGAGAAACCGCTATTAGGACATGGATTGGGCCGTTTTGAAGCCGAATACAACAACTGGCAGGCAGCATATTTTCAAAACCATCCAGAAGAAATGAACAGTAAAAAAGGATGGGTTGCCGGAAATACTAAATATGCTTTTAATGAATTTCTTGAAATGGCAGCTGAGGTTGGAATAACAGGAATTATTGTGTTTGTTGCTGTTATTATATCTGTTTTCTATTTCATTCCTTCATGTTTTCATTCTTTCAAAAATAGCAATTTTTACAATGTTTTGTTGTTTTCTTCATTGGTTTCCTTGTTGTGTTGTGCGGCCTTTTCGTTTCCGTTTTATTCCATTTCAACACTTGTTTTGGAGTTTGCGTTAATTGGTATTATCACTATTAGTAGCAATGCAGTTTTAGTATTGAAAACACATTCGTTACCATTGCATTTATCGCTTGCAACAATGTTATTTGCGGTTTCTATTCCACAGTTTGGCATATTACAGAAGACACCCTGCTTTAGTAAATGGAATGAGGCTAATCATTTGTATGCAATGTCAGATTATGATGCAGCAAATTCCAGATTTAAGGACATCATTCCCTCACTTGCTTTTAAAGGGGAATTATGGCAACAGTACGGAAAAAGTCTTCAGATGGATGGAAATAATGAGGAATCGTTTATAGTGCTTGAAAAGGCCGCATTATATACAAGTGATTATATATTATACACAACCCTGGGCGATGCTTACAAAGGAATAATGCAGTATGGCAAAGCAGAATCAGCCTACCAACAAGCCTCATATATGGAGCCAAACAAATTATACCCTTGCTACCTATTGGCTAAACTGTATGATGATTCAGGCCAAAGATTAAAGGCTGTTAAAACGGCAGCACGGCTGCTTGACAAAAACATTAAGGTACAATCAACGGCCATTGAAGAAATAAGAATAGAAATGAAAAGTATAATTACAAAATATAGTAAACGGTAAAGGAAAAAGCAGTAATAAAACTATATAGCTTCTCAAAGGACATACTGGTTATCCTGTACGACGTCTTTTCTTAAGAAAGGATGTGACGTGATAAAGAAATGATTTCAATCAAGGATGATAAAATCCAAATCTGTTAAAAGAAACAACAGATATCTAGTGAAATTAAATATTTAATTAAAACGAATGCAATCAAAAGCAAAACATAATATAGAAATCCCAAGTACCCGATAACATTATATTATTCAAAACAAGTAAATTAGATCATATCTATAAGGTTCTTTTTATATCATTTTTGATATTTTTAATTTTGTCTAAACCTATATTATAAGGAAGGAGGTAAAAAAAAGCATACTTAATTGTTAATAGGAGCTACAAGTTCCTTCCAGCAAAAAGATAAACTGGAGAAGTTATTTTATGTAATACAATTAAATTTTAATCCAATGAAAAGAATATTTGTTTGTGCTATAATAGTGTTTATGGCTTTTACTTTTATGTTTTCATTATCAGCAAATAAGAAAAGTAGTAACCTGAATTTTCAAGAATTATTTATTCTAAATGCAGCTTATGCAGAAGGAGAAGAAGATGATGAAAGAAATTCCGGAATGACAAACAATTGCAAAAATGGCAGTTCTTGTGAATGTGTGATTTGCGAAAGTGGTAATACTGATTGTAGCCCATCATGTCCATGTTGCCATGATGGTGAACCTGCCTAAAAAATTATTATAAGGCAAATACCCGATTTTGTTCAAATTATTTTTGCCTGCACCAAAAAAAAGTGCAGGCTAAATACTTATATTATGAGAAGATTTCAGGCAATTGTAATAGGTCTCATTGGTCTAATTCTTTATACATGTAATTCTAATAATGAAATAACTATAAAATCTTCAAACATAATTTATAAAGTGGAATGTTCAAATGAAGATTTTATGAATTGGGATTCAATTATAAAATTAGAAAAGGTGGTTCAATTAGAAACCACAAATGAGTCAGTTATAGGTAATCTATATAAAGGAGTTGTTTACCATAACCAAATTTATCTTCTTGATAGAAGGAATTATTCATTATTGATATTTGATGAAAATGGTCGGTTTCTAAAGAAAATTGGGGATCGTGGTAAAGGGCCACAAGAGTATTTAGAATTAAGGGATTTTTGCATAAGCGCAAAAAATATTTATACTTTGGATTATAAGAAGATTAACTGTTATAACATTGAAACAGCAGAATATAAATACTTTATCAACCTCAAAGAAGACAATGGTTTTAATACCTCTAATTTTATTGCTTTTAATGAAAATAATTATGTACTATGGAATAGTAATCCCGATGTTTGGAACCCAAATGAAGGACAATATTTTAGGTTATACAAATACAATAAGGGAGAAAAAGTAAAAAAATTCTTTTTATATGAACATGAAATATCCTTCGATAATAGATTTTACAATAGTAATAATGGAACTTACATAATGAGACCTGTGGATGGAGAATATGATGTATATAAAATTTCTGAAGATAGTATCTGGAATGCTTACAGAATAGATTTCGGAAGAAAAGCTATAACAACTGAAGAAATAATTGCACTCAGAAACAGTAAAGAAAATAATGCATATTTAAAAAGCAACTACTTTAAAAACATCTTTAACGTTTTTGAATTTAAAGAATATATTTATTTTGGCTGTATAGGACCTGATTCAAAAAGATACGAAGGTTTAATTAACACAAAAACGGGAAAAACTAATTTTGGGCGATGGGATTACACCAATAGCCCAACGTTTTTTTATTCGGATGGAGAGTATTTATATGGATATTATGAACCATATTCCATAATTGATATGTCTAGAGATCAAGGAACAAACTCTTGTTTTCATAATGTTTTAAACGAAATTGAAAACGTAAAAAACAGTGATAATATTATAATCGTGAAAATTTCAGTAAAATAAGACTATTTCCTTGCATTTCTCATATAAAAAGTATCTAATTGCTTCTCAGTCTTCATTTTGCAATGATATTCATTATTTTCTTCACAATATTTGTATTTTTAGGCATCAACAACCTCTTTAAGAATTTTAAATAAAACATATGAATGTCAGATAAATATATAGTAATACCTACCATTAAAGATCTTTGAGATTATTCTTCTTTTAATTTTTAGGCAAATGATAAAAAAAATATTATATGTTTCATTGGTAATTATTATTGCTTTTGTATCTATCTATCAATTGATTACCATAATGTCGCTATCACGTACAAATAAAATTCTAAGTGAAAGCTACAATAGAAGTATAAATGATATTTCATTATTAAAAGAGATGTTAACAAATTCTATTTTATTAGAAAATAATTCTCTTTCTGACAGTACTATTTTTAATGAAGAGAATATACAAGTTGATAAGAAACTGCTTCTTTGTACAAAACCCACTTTAGTTTTTCGTTATTCAAATTTGAATTGTGCAAGCTGCATATTGAAAAATATAAATACCATTAATATGATGGTAGAGAAACGCAAAATAAGAATTATCATTATTAGTGATTACCATTCAAAGAGAGAGTTGGGTTTATTTAAAAGATTAAATAATATCGAAAACGAAATATTTAATTGTAATCTATTATCTAATAATGAGAATCATACACCATATTTCTGTATCATAAATGAAAAAGGTAAGTTAAATAATGTCTTCTTTCCAGATGATAATTTTGATAGTTTAACAGAGAAATATTTAGATATAATGACTCAGAAATATTTCCTGTCAATTAAGAACTGATTTATCAATCTCAAATTTCATATCAAAATGATAATGAAAAGAGAGACATGATAAAGTGTAAGAAAATACTTGAAAGTGAAAATAGCATAATAATATATTATCGTTTGGTAAACGCATCTAATATGGCCTATATCGATTTGACAGACAATTCAATTACCAATGTCAAAACAATTGAAGATAAGCCTGGTTTTAAGGATGATATTTTTCAAGGCCCAACCATCCTGCCAGATTACATATTTGACAATTCCTGGATTGATGTGGTACAACCAGTTGATATTATTGAAAAATCAGGCGATGAGAATTTTATATCCCCAATAGCAAGTAAGTATGATCTCTCCGTTAACGATAATCCCCTGCTACGCATTTGCAGGGTAAAGAAGCGGAGATAATGAAGGTGCAAGTATTCCAGTTCTTTTGCCCATGATGTCGGTAATAAAGATATTGCTTCAATTATTGATGGTTGTTCTTTTTGCACTTATTGTCAGGATTTTTTTTCTGCAATTGTATTTAATACCGACCTCCTCCATGGAACCTGCGATAAAACCCGGGGATTTTATCCTCGTAAGCAAAATGACGTATGGCCCTCGAGTTTTAAAGTTTAGAAAGTTTTTTAGGGAAGGGAAGATAGAATATTTACGAACCTGGGGCTGGAGCCATGTTGAAAAGGGAGATGTCTTTGTTTTTAATTGGCCGGATTACCGTGAAGCGCTAAAAGTATCAGATAATATTTATGGTGCAGCAGTTGTGAAAAGATGTTTTGGCTTGCCGGGAGACACAGTTTTTATTAATGAAAGAAATGAAGAAAATGAAAAAATGAAAGTAATAAGTGAAGGAGGATATAGGTATTATGACAAACCTTTGTTATTTCCTTATGACAGTGCGCTTAACTGGACAATTGATCATTATGGGCCGTTATACGTGCCTAAAAAAGGACAAAAACTGATAACAACTGATAAATCCGTTGAGCTGTATAAGGACATCCTGGGATTTGAAAATAAATCCATGAATTCGAACGACAGCTTATCATTTAATGATGATGATGATTCAAAAAAGGAACATTCTTTTAAAAACAACTATTATTTTATGCTGGGTGATAATTTTTACGAATCAATGGATTCACGCTATTGGGGTTTTGTCCCTGAAAAAAATATTATTGGGAAGGCGGTATTGGTGCTGTTTTCGTTAGACCCCCATGCGAAATGGTATCGAAAGTTCAGGTGGAACAGGTTTTTGAAGAAGATAGAATGAAAGAATGAAAAAATGTAAGCACAGCAGACAGCAACTGCAAGATAAAAATTGTCATAACTTTGGGTAGAAAATTACAGTCTTGCAGAATAGCAAAATTTATGAGTCACGCAAAAATATCCATTCGCTTTTTTAACGACCGTGAAGTGCGAGCCGTTTGGGACGAACAAAACGCCAAATGGTGGTTTAGCGTGTTGGATATTGTTGCTCTGCTTACTGACCAAGACGACTATACCAGAACTCGTAATTATTGGAAGTATCTTAAAGCCAAATTGAAAAAAGAAAAAAACCAGTTGGGTAGTGCCACTACCCAACTGAGACTTTTAGCAAGTGACGGTAAAAGATATTTAACTGATATGTTGGATTATACGGGCATTATTGCCTTAGGCAAAGAATTCCCAAGCAAAAAAGCAAACCGGTTTATTGAATGGTTTACATATAGTGATGAAAGCATAGACGGAAAAAGCAAAACAAAAGCCTATGCATTGTTTGAAAGTTCTTTCATCAAAAGCATGGAAATTGGCACAACCAAAGGTTTGCAACAAATACATGCTTATTTGTTTGGAGGATTATATGATTTTGCAGGTCAAATCAGACAAAAAAATATTTCAAAAGGTAGCTTTCAATTTGCCGTATCAC
>CAZUBW010000030.1:0-44433 GCA_964618645.1 uncultured Bacteroidales bacterium
CCCACTTTCTTTGGATGATGGTACGCAGGATTACAGGCGTGCTGGTACATGCCGGAAAGGGGAAACTATCTGTAAAAGAAATCAGATCCTTTATTGATACTAAATCCGAACGACCGGCGCAACTTGCAGCGCCGCCTTCGGGCCTATACCTCGAAAGGGTATATTACGCGGGAGAACCCATCGAATACTTCCCCAAAGTGCCCATTGTACTGTAATTGGATGCCCATGGCCAATGCCTTTAATATAATACTTTATAAATCCCTTATCGATCCGTTGCTGGCGGGTTTGAACCGGAATGTACTTGCCCTGGTTAAACCCGGCGACCAGGTGATTGACATAGCTTGTGGACACGGTACACTTTCCCTGCAAATGGCAAGGAAAGCGCGAAGTGTCACCGGAATCGACCTGTCGGGTGCCGCTATTGCTGCTGCCCGCAGAACCGCCCGGCAACAGGGCATTGACAATGTAAGCTTTGTAAAAGCCGATGCTGCAAACCTTTCGGCTTACAGCGATAAAACATTTGACCTGGCTGTCACCACCATGGCCATTCACCAGTTCAACAGCACGCTGGCCGTTGAGGTACTGCGTGAAATGAGCCGGGTGGCACGCAGCATTATCATTGCCGATTACAACCATACTATGCGCCGCCACTGGGAAAGCCGGCTGGTCATGATTATTGAACGGATTGCCGGGAAAGAACACTACTGCAATTTCCGCAATTTTATGCAGCAGGGCGGTATCAGCTACTTTGCTGAACAAGCGGGATTGCATAAAAGAACCCTGCATACAGCCGGGAGAAGCGTTTTCGCCATTGCACGCTATGATTGCTGAAAGAAACATTCTCATTAAATACATAACGAAAGACATCCAAAAACAACTTGTTATGAAATACAACATGCTCACCGCAGCCCTGCTGATACTGGCACTCAGCACTGCCGCCCAGTCCGGTAACACCATCAGTGTTGGCACCCTGCATACCGATCTTATTTTTACAGTTGGAAACGATGGCAGGCTTTACCAGGCGTACTTTGGTACTAAGCTTTCCGACAAAGAAGCATTTGCCAATTCCCGTACACCGGGGCATGTGGCCTATATCACTGCCGGTACCGATAATCTTTTTGAACCGGCCATACGCGTTACCCATACCGACGGCAACCCCTCACTCGAACTGAAATATGTAAGTCACCACTCAGACAACTTAACGGACAATATCACGCACACCCGTATAGTGCTGAAAGACGATCAATATCCGGTGGAAGTGATCCTGCACCTGAAAAGCCATGCCGCCGAAGATGTTTTTGAACAATGGACCGAGATCATCCACCACGAAAAAAAACCCATTACCCTGTACAACTATGCTTCGTCGATGCTGCATTTTGATGCACCGCATTACTGGCTTACGCAGTTTCACGGCGACTGGGCTGAAGAAATGAAGCTCCAGGAGGCCGAATTAACCAGCGGCATTAAAATTATTGATTCAAAACTTGGGTCGCGCGCCCACATGTACCAGACTCCGGTTTTCTTTCTGTCGCTCCACAACAAATCCACTGAAAACACCGGGGAACTCATTGCCGGCACCCTGGGATGGTCCGGAAATTTCAGGTTCCTGTTCGAGATCGACGAGCGGAATTCGCTGCGGGTAATTGCCGGCATTAACCCGTATGCCTCGGAATACACGCTTGCACCAGACAAGTCTTTCATTACCCCGTCCTTTGTTTTTACCCATTCGTCGCAAGGCAAGGGACAGGCCAGCCGGAACCTGCACCGGTGGGCGATCAACACCGGCGTAATGGATGGAAAAGCACAACGGTTAACACTCCTGAACAACTGGGAAACCACCTATTTCGGATTCAACGAGGAAAAGCTGATAGCCATGCTCGATGATACCAAAAAAATGGGCCTCGATATGTTTCTCCTCGACGATGGCTGGTTTGCCAATAAATACCCGCGTAACAACGACCGTGCAGGGTTGGGCGACTGGAAGGAGAATAAGACCAAATTGCCCAATGGCTTAGGGATTCTGACAACTGAAGCCGAAAAACGTAACGTGAAGTTCGGCCTCTGGATTGAACCCGAAATGGTGAATCCCAAAAGCGAATTATATGAAACGCATCCCGACTGGATACTGAAACTTCCCAACCGTCCTGAGCATTATTACCGGAATCAGCTGGTGCTGGACCTCACCAATCCCGACGTGCAGGATTTTGTATATAACCTGGTCGACGGCCTGCTGATAAAATACCCCGGTATTGCCTATTTCAAATGGGACTGTAACCGGATGATGACCAATACATACTCGACTTACCTGAAGGACAAACAATCGCATGTTTATGTTGATTATGTGAACGGCCTTTACAAGGTACTCGACCGTGTCCGTCAGAAATATCCGCATGTGCCCATGATGCTTTGCTCCGGTGGGGGTGGCCGCGTGGATTATGGCGCCCTCCGCTACTTCACTGAATTCTGGGCCAGCGACAATACCGACCCGGTTGAACGTGTTTACATGCAATGGGGCTATTCATACTTTTTTCCAGCCGTTGCCACCTGCAATCATGTGACGTCGTGGGGAAAGCAGTCGCTTAAATTCCGCACCGACGTGGCCATGATGGGCAAACTGGGATACGACCTGCGCGTAAATGAACTCGATGAAAAAGAGCTGACATTCAGTCGGCAGGCCATTGAAAACTACAACCGGTTGAGCGAAATCATATGGCGTGGTGACCTTTACAGGCTCATCTCGCCTTATGACGAAAACAGGGCCGTGGTAATGTATGTTTCCGAAAACCAGGACAAGGCAGTGTTGTTTTCGTACACCCTGAATGCAAGGTATGGAGAAAATTTCAATGCCGTGCGTTTGCAGGGTTTAGATCCGGCAAAACAATACGAAGTAAAGGAAATTAACAGTTTCCCGGGCTTACGGGGACTGTTTATGCAAACAACCCGGTATTCGGGCGATTACCTGATGAAGGAAGGCCTCAGTGTGAGCAATGGTATACCGCTAAGCAGTGCCGTAATTGAAATTACAGCCCAATAGCAGGACTTTACCAATATTACCGGGCTGACCGCCACTAAAGCCGGGGTAGTATTTTGCCGGCCAAAACAGAATGACTATATTTATTGTAAAATTTATTCAAGTATATCCTAACCTGAAAAAACTGTTTGATAATGAGTGAGAAAGTATCCATCAGTCCCAATGGCGAGCAATTTCCGCTTCCCAAACCCGAAGATTATGCTATTGAATTCGACAACCTGAAA
This sequence comes from uncultured Bacteroidales bacterium, assembly GCA_964618645.1. Lineage (GTDB taxonomy): Bacteria > Bacteroidota > Bacteroidia > Bacteroidales > UBA10428 > UBA5072. Next base: position 3,256 of record CAZUBW010000030.1, read on the forward strand.
AAACGGGTTGATGCCGAAAGGGCCAAAGGCCGGGAGATAGTTGTGGTAATGGGTGTCGGTTTTGTGGGTGCCGTTATGGCAGCCATTGTTGCAGATACCACCGACGACAAAGGACAGCCGTCGAAATTTGTGATTGGCATGCAACGGCCCAGTGCAAGGAGTTTCTGGAAAATTCCCATGCTCAACCGTGGCGTGTCGCCTGTAAAAGCTGAAGATCCCGAAGTGGATCCGATGATTGCCCGGTGCGTGAACGACAAAAAAACGCTGATGGCCACTTTCACCTACGATGTGCTTAAGCTGGCAGATGTGGTAGTGGTTGACGTTCAATGTGATTATATAAAAGAATCGCTGGGAGATGTCCGTACCGGTGAAACCGACATGGCTGCGCTGGAAGCGTCGATTGCCGTAATTGCCGAGCATATACCTCCAAAGGCCCTGGTATTGATTGAAACCACGGTAGCACCCGGAACAACCGAACAGGTAGCCTACCCCATCATGAAAAAAGCCTTTAAAAAACGCAGAATAACTACCGACCCTTTGCTTGCCCACAGTTACGAGAGGGTGATGCCAGGACGTGATTACGTGGCCAGCATCCGCGATTTCTGGAGGGTTTGCAGTGGCGTTAACAGCGAAGCCCGGGACAGGGTGGTTAAATTTCTGAATGAAGTGCTCAACACCAAAAAGTTCCCGTTAACCGTAATGGACCGTCCCATTGAATCGGAAACCGCCAAGATAGTCGAAAACAGCTACCGCGCCACCATACTGGCCTTCCTCGACGAATGGAGCCTTTATGCCGAACGCAATGGCGTGGACCTCATCAAGGTGATCAAGGCCATTAAGGTACGTCCCACGCACAGCAACATTATATTCCCGGGACCGGGTGTAGGCGGGTATTGCCTGCCCAAGGACGGCGGACTGGGTGTTTGGGCCTACAAGCATATTCTGGGGTTCGAAGATGATATCTTTAAAATAACCCCCATGGCCATCGACATTAACGATACGCGGGGGTTACATGTAGGACAGCTGACGCGTGATGCACTCCGTAATATGGGGCAGCAGATTGCCTCGGCAGAAGTGCTCTTACTGGGAGCTGCCTATCGCGAAGATGTGGGAGACACTCGTTACAGCGGTTCGGAAGTGGTTATCCGTAAGCTTGCCGAAATGGGAGCTGAAATAAAAGTACATGACCCGTATGTAGAACACTGGTGGGAATTTGAACAACAGGACAGCTATCCTGCCCCCGGCCAGAGCAAGGCCAGGTTTTTCCGCAACCAGGAGAAATTAAAGGAAATGCGTATCGAACAGGACCTCGATAAAGCCCTGAAGGGTTCCGATGCCGTAATATTTGCCGTTCGCCACCAGGCTTACCTGGGCCTCACGCCCGACGAAGTGGTAAAGAAAATAGGCAAGCCGGCAGCCATTATCGATTGCTTTGGCATATTATCGGACGATCACATCAGGCGCTACTTTGAACTTGGCTGTGAGGTAAAGGGCCTCGGACGGGGACACATTCAGCGGATCAAGGACGAAGTGAGAAAAGGCTGAACATTTATTTTCCTTAACCATAACATTACTGTCAACATGAAGATAAAAGAAATCACCCTGCAGGAATTAAACACAGATAATTTCATCCATGAGAAAGTAGAAGAAATCAGAAAAGCCGTAGGCACCGGTATTGCCATTAATGCCCTGTCGGGCGGCGTTGATTCGTCGGCTGTTACCATGCTCGGGCACAAGGCACTGGGCAAACAACTGCGTACCGTGTTTGTTGAGAACGGCATGATGCGCGAGGGTGAAGCAGCCCAGGTGGCAGGCTTTTTCAAAAAACTTGGTGTGGATATTGAAATTATCGACGCCCGCGAGGAATTCTTCAACGCGCTCAGGGGAAAAACCGATCCTGAAGATAAACGTGAAGCCATAACGCAAACGTTTTATCGCCATGTATTCGGGCGTATTGTAAGGGAAAGCAATGCTAAATTCCTGCTTCAGGGGACCATACTTACCGATGTGGATGAAACAGTTGCCGGCATCAAGCGGCAACATAATGTTTTTGAACAACTGGGAATAGATCCGCAGCAGGCTTTCGGCTATAAAATACTTGAGCCCATGATTCAGCTGCGGAAAGATGGTGTCAGAAAAGTTGGCAAAGCACTGGGTCTTCCGGCCGAATTGTTCGATCGCATACCCTTCCCCGGTCCGGCTCTAGCCGCCAGGGTTATTGGCGAAGCCACACCAGAGCGTATCGAAACCGTTCGTAAAGCCACCGTGGTTATTGAACGTATCCTGCATAAAGTGAAGGCATTCCAGTATATGGCCATCCTGCACGAAGACCGCGTGACCGGCATGCGCGATGGAAAGCGCGATTTCGGGATGCAAATTGAAATCAGGTGCTGGGATAGCGTGGATGCACGTACGGCCACACCAACCCGTTTACCCTTCGAAACGCTGGAACAACTGGCTTCGGAAATCATCCGCGATGTTCCGGGTGTAGTAAGCGTTACTTATAACATAGCTACCAAACCCCCTTCAACCATCGAAGCTGTGTAAAAGATGAAACAAATTATTGCCATACTGGCTGCCCTGTTATGGCTCCAGTCCATTAACGCCCAGCAATGGGTGCAGGTGTGGGGTGATGAATTCAATACCCCCGCACTGCCTGAACTTACTGTTGGTACCGATCATGCTTCGCACCTGCTCCAGGTAAGTATCCGTACAGGCAGCAGCGAGCATGTAACCCTTTCGGTATGCAACCTTTTCGGGTCAACAATGGCCACCTTGCACTCGGGAGAAATTGACCCGGGAACACACCAGTTTCAGTACCAGACAGACGGGTCGCTCCCGGGAGGGCTCTACCTGTTGCGTGCACAAACCCCAAAAGGTGAATCATTCACGAAATTTATCCTTTACTGAAAACCACTTCCGCCAGGGGGTAAGCCTGCTTTTGTGAAAACATGCAGGCTTAACCCCGGTAAAAGGTCTGTACCGCAGTAGGTACCAATGTGCTTTCTTTTGATTTACTGTGATGGTATGTGATGTTTTATGAAATACATTTTTTACCTTGTACCCGGTTTTTAGCCGGCTAAAGCAAGGTATCTATGGCAAACATCAACATGAAAGCATGGCGGCAAAAGCTGCTAAGCGAAAGGAAAAGGGGCGCGATGCCCATTATGACGCATCCGGGTATTGAACGTATCGGTAAAACAGTACTGGAAGCGGTTACGGATGGGGAAGTACATTTCAGGGCCATACAGGCAATAAATGAGGTCTACCCTGTGCTGGCAGCCACCATGATCATGGACCTTACTGTTGAAGCCGAGGCCTTTGGCTGCCCGGTAAGTTTTTCCGAACACGAAGTTCCGGCGGTAGCCAGCAAAGTGGTTTCTGATCTCGCCTCGGTTCAGCAGCTTGCTGTTCCCGACTTACAAGCCGGCAGAATACCCGAATATTTAAAGGCTGCCCGGTTGGCTGCCGGGCAAATGACCAGGCCTGTTTTTGGCGGTTGTATCGGCCCTTTTTCCCTGGCGGGGCGACTGTTTGACCTGACAGACATTATGACGGCCGCCTTTCTGGAGCCGGAAACCATAACTTTATTGCTTGAAAAGTGCACCAGGTTTTTGGCCTTGTATCTCGAAGGCCTTAAGAATACCGGTATCAACGGAATCATCATGGCCGAGCCTGCGGCAGGATTGCTCGACGAAGCCATGTGTCAGCAGTTGTCATCGGTATACGTTAAGCAACTGGTTGAGGCGTTTCAGGATGACCATTTTTTGTTTATCCTGCACAATTGTGGCAATACCGGGCAGGTTACGCAGGCCATGGTAGAAACCGGAGCGCTGGGGATACATGTTGGCAATCGTGCCGATATGAAAAGCATCTTAAAAGAGGTACCTTCCGACGTGCTGGTATCCGGGAACCTCGATCCGGTAGAAGCCTTCAAAATGGCAGACCCGGCAGGCATGAAACAATTAACCTCCGCGCTGTTGCACGAAACGGCCATGTTCCCGAATTTTGTCCTGTCGTCGGGATGCGACACCCCTCCCGGCGTAAAAGAAGAGAACATCCAGGCTTTTTTTGAAGCCCTCGATGAATTTAACCACCAGCGTTAACGATTAACAGTAATGGGAAGCCCTGGGTCATCATTTATTCCGGTTTACAAGCGTCTGTTCGACTTGTACAGGAACAAGATCCTGTCGCAGGAATACAAGCCGGGGTACCAGGTTGATTCCATCACCCGCATCATGCAAAAACATGGGGTCTCGCGCGAAACGTCCAAACTGGTGCTGAGAATGCTGGTTGAGGAAAGGCTTGTGGTTTCGCATATGGGCAAAGGTTCATTTGTCGCCCCCATTGCCGAAACCAAAAAAATATGGGGCATGATCATTCCCTTTTACTCTTCAAACCTTGAACAACTAATCAATCAACTCGATCAGGAGGCACAGGCAAGAGGCCGTCAGCTTTCCTACTTCATTGGGTATAACAATCCCCGCGAAGAGGAACGACTGGTTGAAACCATGATCCGCGAGGGCTACGAAGCTGCCATTATCGTACCCAACAACGATGAGTCGCTTACCGCGAATTTCTATCGCCGGCTTTTCTATGGCAATACCTGCGTGGTACTAACGGATTATACCATGGGAGGTTCGTATTTCAGGTACGTCATCCAGAGCTATGACCTTGGCGTAAAAAGAGCCCTGGACTACCTTACCGCCAGAACACCAAAAAACCTGTTGTTGGTGAAAAACAACACCTGGAAGGGGCGCAACCTGCTGTATGAATTTATGGAACAAACCTTTGCCGGCATTGTGGCGGAAAACTATCCCGAGCGAAAGGTATATGTGATTTCCGATATGAAGGAACTGGACAATGACTTTATCAGCAGGCAGCAGATAGGTGGCATATTGTGCTGTGCCGATACCGATGCAGTGAGGTGCATCGGCCGCCTTAAAACATATGGCTTTGCCTTTCCGGGTGAATTGTCACTGGTAAGTTATGGTAACACCGAACTTACCGCGTTTTTTGATCCTCCCATAACAGTTATTGATTGCATGTATGCCGAAATGGCCGCGCAAACCGCCAAACTTATTGATAAGGGTGGCAGCGCGGGACCTTTTGAACAATATGTTATTCTGCCGCGGCTCATTGTCCGCGGCACATAATACCTGATAAACCAATGAATAATGATGAATAATGAAATCCTTTAATGTATGAACGATCTGTTGGCACAAATTTCCCACTGTATTGAATTTGGTAAAATCAACGCGGCCTCGCCCTATCCTCCCGACATGAAGGGGCAACCCGGGGCGGATGAGCTTACAAAACTGGCATTGGAGCAAGGAATTGACCCTGACCACATTTTGCACCAGGGTATGGTTTCGGGTATGGAGCGAATCGGGAAAAAATTCTCGGAAAACAAGGTTTTTGTTCCCCATATGCTTATGGCTGCCAAAGCCATGACAACCTCCATGCAACATATTACCCCCTATTTTTTATCGGGGAGTGTAAAACGGAAAGGAACCGTTATCATCGGCACCGTAACCGGCGACCTGCACGATATCGGCAAAAACCTTGTGCATATGATAATAGAAGGGGCAGGTTATGAGATTATTGACCTGGGGGTGGATGTAAACGCCGCCAAATTTATAGATGCCCTTAAATCAAACCCCGGCAGTGCAGTTGGACTATCGGCCCTGTTAACCACTACCATGGTGAATATGGCCAATATTGTGAAAGAAATTCGTGCATTTGACGCCGGTGTCAACATTCTCGTTGGTGGAGCGCCGGTTAACATGGAGTTTTGCCGGCAGATCGGGGCCGATTTCTATTCGCCCGATCCGAGGGGTGCCGTTGAATACCTCAATCAGCAGCTGGCAAAATAACATCAGGCGGAAAGCTGTTGTATGTTCCAGGGCAAATGCCTAAATTTAGGCATGAAACTGCCACCCATCTGCCTGCAGCTTGCTGTTGTAATACTTATTATCCTGGCAATAACGTCATGTACGGTCATTCAGCGCGCCTCTTACAAAGCCGAAGAAGAGCATTACGCCCTGTATAAGCAAAAAGCCCTGCTGGTGTATGAAGTTACATCCAACAGGGTATTGCTTTCCAATCCATCGTTAACCCGTTGCTACCTGCTGAAAGGGAAACGGTATGTCCGGAAATGGCATACAGGCGACACCATGATCATCGACAGCAACCTGACAGATTTCTATCACCTGAAGTTTGCCCGCCAATGCAGGTGGTAAAGCGCCAGCCAAAACCCGGTAGTTATTGCACCGTCTGATCGAGCGGTATGTTAAGCTGCTCATAAAGACCCTTTCTGCCAGCCTTATCGCTCTTAAGGATTTCATGTGCATATTCGGCAACCGGCTTTGCATATTCCCTGGGGACAACAATAACCCCGTCGCCATCGGCCACTATTACATCGCCCGGACGCACCAGTACGCCACCAATGGTAACCGGTTTGTTTACCGATTCTATTTCGTTACGACCGGGACGGATACCGCGGCCTCTTTCCATATAGTCGAGATAAACAGGTATCTTTTCCTTGACAATCTCATCAATATCGCGGATACCACCATTGGAAACGATTCCGCGAGCGCCCTTGCTTACCCAGAAAAGTGCATTAAACGAACCTACAGAACCTACATCGCCGTCGCCCTGCACATCAAGTACCACTACCGATCCGCTTTTCAGCAAGGGCGTGAAGGGTTCGTCGGAGATGGTGGTGTACCACTCCCCTTCCCACTTTTTGAATTCTTCTTTATCCATAGGGTTTTTCACCACCCGGTTGGTGGGAACATACCGTGCAGTGACTGCAATTCCACAGAACCTGTGCCTGAACGACTCCGTATCACGCCATAGTGGCTCTATACTGGCATCCATGGTGCCCGCGTCGCGCAACCCGACAAAGTCCATCCCATCGCATACATCAGCAACCCTTAATCCTTCGTAAAGGGCAAGTATCTGCTCGTCGGTAAGCTTCTCCTGGGCCACAACCGGCAGCGCAATAATGGCGACTGACAGCGTCATAATCAACAGTGCTTTCATTTTTTGGTTATTTTTAGACGTTTATACTTAAGCGCGTTTAAATATACCGAATTCTGTTGAATATTTCACCACCCGGGTTGTCCGTTTCCGTACACCCGGTGTATCAAAAGCGTACAGTGAAGCAAGGTTAATTTTCACCCCAACAAACACAAAGTATACTGATTCAGAACCATTCACCCCTGGTGGCATGAAAGTTGGTTTATATCTCCGGACTTTATTTACCTTTGACAATCATGGGTATGTTCGGTAACTTTTTCAAAGTGGCATTAAGGGTATTCCTCAGGGACCGTACCCACACCCTGATCAATATTTCCGGATTGGCTATAGGCCTGGCCTTCAGCCTGGTTATTTTTTTGTATGCCCATAAAGAAATCAGCTATGACCGGTTTCACCAGCATGCCCGACAAATTTACCGCGTGGTGGTGGATGCGAAAATTGCCGAGAACCAGCTTCACCATGCCATTACACCGTATCCACTTGCGTCTGCCCTGACCGGTGAGATACCCGAAGTTGAAAGCGCCGTGCGTATTGCACGCTTTGGCGCCTGGCTGGTGCGTTACGGCAACGTCCGCTACAACGAAGACAATATCATCTTTACCGATCCGGATTTTTTTCGTTTTTTTTCCTTTCCCCTCATCAGCGGAAACGCCGGTGAGGTGCTCCGCTATCCTAAAAGCATAGTGCTGAGCCGCCAGGCTGCACTGCGTTATTTCGGCAATGAAAACCCTGTGGGAAAGATGCTGCGAATCGAAAACGATTCGACTTACTACAAAGTTACCGGTGTAATGGAGGATGTGCCCGAAAATTCACATATGTACTTCGATATGGTAGCCACACTGTCTACTTACCAGCATATGCTTGCTAAGGACAGCTGGATATCGCATTTTATTTATACCTATTACAAAACAGGCAACAACGCATCCGCTGAACAAATTACCAAAGGACTTGAACGCATCACCGACCAATACATAATACCCCGGTACCGGAAGATAATTGGTACTGGTGATTCCAGTTCATGGGGTGAAGGAAATTACTACAGTTTATACAGCCAACCGCTAACTGACATACACCTGCGGTCGGACTATACCGCCGAGTTTCAGCCCGGCGGCAAAATAATGTACATATATTTGTTCATAGTAGTGGCCATTATCATACTGGTGCTGGCGTGCATGAACTTTATCGGGCTGGTTACCGCCCATTCGGTTAACAGGGCACGTGAGGTTGGCATCCGAAAAATGGCCGGTTCCGAACGATCGGTCATCATCCGGCAGTTTTTGGTTGAATCATCATTGCTTGCCTTTTTTTCTATGGCCCTGGCATTGCTGATAACAGAACTTATTCTTCCTGCCTTCAGCGAGTACATTGGGCTGCACCTCAGCCTGGGTCAGTTGCTGAACAGCGCCGGCATCCTGCTGATGATCCTGCTCATACTGATCATTGGCCTTGTGTCCGGATTGTATCCGGCATGGTATCTTTCGTCGTTTCATCCCGGCCAGGTATTGCGGAATCAGTTGCCCGAACGGAAAGGCAGGGGCCTTTTCAGGCACAGTTTGTCGGTTTTTCAGCTCTCCCTTGCACTGGCCACCCTTACCATGTCGATGATCATCTTTTACCAGTTCCGATACCTGGTAAACAAAGACAGGGGTTACAATACCGAAGATCTTTTGGTGATCAGGCGATCCGACGGACTGGCACACAACCTCGAAGCCTATAAGAACACCATTGCCAGGCATCCGGGGGTGATTTCTGTTACCAATACCACGGTGCCCTTTGGCGGAGTCTTCCCCAGGTCGCCTTACACGATAGAGGGCCATGATGCCAGCCAGAACTACTCCCTTTCGCATCTGCTGGTCAGTTACGGTTTTGATTCAACGTACAACATTCCCCTGGCTTCAGGAAGATTCTTCAGTCGCAACGAACCCGGCGATTCCATGAGTTGCCTGATTAACCAGGCAGCAGCCCGGCTCATGGGCTTTGACGACCCGTTGGGCAAAAACCTGGTCCCCCTCACGACCCATCCGGGGAAAAAATATGCTTTCAAAATCATCGGGGTGATGAACGACTTTCACTTCGAAACGCTTGAGAATCCTATCCGTCCGCTTATTGTTGTGTTGATACCCGGAATTGTCGAAGGGTACCTCACCGTTAAACTGGCGCCGGAAAACCAGGATAGCACTGTTAAGTACCTCGAATCGGTATGGAATTCGCACACCTCGGCTTATCCCTTTGTTTCCTATTCCTTTTCCAGTGATTTTAAGAATCATTATATGCCAGTGCGCACCACGGCCAGGGTTTTCCTGGCATTATCGGTGGTAACGCTCTTGATGGCATGTCTGAGCTTGTTTTCGCTGATATCGTATTTGTATTACCGTAAACAACGCGATATAGGCATACAAAAAACAATGGGCGCAAGTCAGGAGCTCATCCTGTGGTATCACCTGCGCAGGGTTCTTGTGCTGATAATCATTGCCGCACCGCCTGCCTGGCTGGGTGCCTGGTACCTTGCCAATGTATGGCTGAACGATTATGCTTACCACATCCGTACCGGCATCGGGTATTTTATAGCAGGTATGGCCATTGTTGCATTGTTTGCCATGACAACCGTATACTACCATTCGTGCCAGGCTGCCCGTCTCAATCCCGGTAAAACGCTTAAATACGAATAATCAGTAAAGATCATAAATAGTCTGAATACTGATTTTCATATCAGCCGGTTCGCCATTGTAGGGCCACGAGGTGACAATGATATCGGCCCCCGATGTTGCATAATCCTGAATATTTCTGATTGTAATGTTACCGGCAGCAGCAAGCTTCACTTTCCGGCCTGTTTTGGACAATTCCTTGCTCAGCTTTTTGATATCCGCAACACTGAACTTGTCGAGTTGTATCACATCAATTCCGCTTTCAGCAATCTTTAGTGCATCTTCGATGTTGTCCACCTCAACAGTAATGGATTTTCCGCCTGTATGTGCCATGCGTTCGGCAATCCGTGCTGCCAGCCTGTCCAGTCCACCCAGCAACCTGTACTGATCCCTGTGCACCAGGATGGTTTCGGAAAGACCGTACCTGTGTATGGCAGCGCCTCCTGCCTTTACTGCTTTAATGGCCATTTTACGGGTATTGGGAATGGTTTTGCGGGTAGTGGCAATGATAACGTTTTTGTTCACTTCGCGGGCTTTCTCAACCAGCAACCGTGTGCGGGTGGCCACCCCCGAAGTGTACCGCAGAATATTGTCGATGGTACGGGAAATGGCAAAAAGCGTCCCCGACAGGCCTTCCCCCTCGAGAAACTTTACATCCTTTTCGAGATATTCGCCGCTGGGTGTAAACAACGTGGTTTGGATGCCTGTACGGTTGAATATTTTCATAACCTCCTCGGTGCAGCAAACAACAGCCGGTTCGCGGGTGGAAACCTGCATCCGGGCAGGCTTGTTTTCGAGCTTTAACAACGATGTTGTAAGGTCAACATACTGCACATCCTCGGTGATGAGCTGGTCAATTTCCTGATCGGTGAAGTAAATCATAGCATCGTGTTTAATTATTATAAATACCTGGTCCAGTAAAACTGCCGTGGTTCGGCATCGTTAAATCCCAAACTGTTGTATAAGTAACGGGCATTATTGTTATCTTCCCGTACTTCGAGCGTAACCTTTGAACAACCCATTGCCGAAGCCTTTTCAATAAGCTGCTGCAACATCTTTCGACCAACCCCGCCATTGCGCCACGACGCGGTAACAATGACATCATGAATATTGACAAAAGGCTTCACAGTAAAGGTGGCAAAATTGATAAAACTATTCACGAGACCCACATAAGCATCGCCTGCTTTGGCCAGTAAAACCAGCTTAGCGGGGTGATTCCTGAGCCCTTGCACCAGTTGAACCTTTTGCGCCTCGGTATAGGGCTCCCCACCTCCCATTTTGTCGGTAATATATTCATTCATCAAATCAACAAGTGCATTGCAATGATGCACATCATCAAAATTACATTCAATGACCTCAATTTCGTTTTGCATAATGGTGTGTGATTTAACGTTTCATGCCTCCCCGAAAGTATTAATTTTATGTGAATTATTCCCCCAAATAAATATCTTTGCGCTCTGAAAATAATACCATTGATGGAGAATATCCGGAATTTTAGCATCATAGCTCATATTGACCACGGTAAGAGTACCCTGGCCGACCGTTTGATTCAGATGACCCATACGCTGAGCGATCGTGAATTCCAGAATCAGGTACTCGACAACATGGACCTCGAAAGGGAAAGGGGCATCACCATCAAGAGCCATGCCATACAAATGGAATACGAATCCGAAGGCGGGCTTTATCTGCTGAACCTTATTGACACCCCCGGTCATGTTGATTTCTCATACGAGGTATCCAGGGCCATAGCTGCCTGTGAGGGAGCCTTACTGGTGGTTGATGCCACACAGGGTATTCAGGCACAAACCATCTCAAACCTCTACCAGGCTGTTGACCATGGACTCGAAATTATTCCGGTACTCAATAAAATGGATATGCCCAGTGCCATGCCCGAAGAGGTAAAGGACCAGATTGTCGATCTTATCGGGTGTAAACGCGAAGAAATTATTGAAGTCAGCGCCAAAACAGGTATGGGCGTTGAGCTGATCCTCGAACGCATCATCAAGCAGGTACCGCCCCCCAAGGGAGATCCCGATGCACCGTTGCAGGCGTTGATATTCGACTCGGTTTTCAATTCATTCCGCGGTATTTTTGCCTATTTTAAAATCATCAACGGCACCATCAGAACCGGCGACCATGTGAAATTTGTAAACATGGGCAAGGACTATGATGCCGATGAAATTGGCGTGCTGAAGCTTAAATACGAATCACGTCCGGTTCTTAGCACAGGCGATGTGGGATATATCATTTCGGGTATTAAATCAGCCCGCGAAGTAAAGGTTGGCGATACCATTACCCATTACGACCGGCCTTGTGATAAAGCCATCGGCGGATTTGTTGAAGTAAAACCCATGGTGTTTGCGGGTATTTACCCCATTGATGCAGACGATTATGAAGAACTGCGGGCTTCGCTGGAAAAACTTCAGCTGAACGACGCATCCCTTTCTTTTGTTCCTGAATCCTCGGCAGCACTGGGATTTGGATTCCGCTGCGGATTCCTGGGGCTCCTCCACATGGAAATAGTACAGGAACGTCTCGATCGCGAATTCGACATGGACGTGATCAACACCGTTCCAAACGTATCGTACCGCGTTATCTCCATCAAGGGCGATGTGATGGATGTACACAACCCCTCAGGGTTGCCCGACCCCACGTATATCGATTTTATTGAAGAACCCTATATCGAGGCAGAGATCATTTGCCAGTCGGACTACGTGGGCCCCGTGATGAAACTGTGCATCGACAAAAGAGGCACCCTCAAAAACCAGGTTTACCTCACCACCAACCGTATTGAACTGACCTTTGAAATGCCGCTCTCGGAAATCGTGTTCGATTTCTACGACAAACTCAAGAGCATTTCCAAGGGATATGCCTCTTTCGACTATCACTATACCGGATATAAACCTGCCCAGCTGGTACGCCTGGATATTTTGCTAAACGGCGACCTGGTGGATGCCTTATCCTCGCTCATTCACCGCGACCATGCCTACAGTTTCGGGAGAAGGATATGTGAAAAGCTCCAGGAGCTGATCCCGCGGCAGCAGTTTGACATTGCCATTCAGGCCGCCATAGGGGCCAAAATTATCGCGCGCGAAACGGTAAAGGCTGTACGTAAAGACGTTACCGCCAAGTGTTACGGAGGCGATATAACCCGTAAACGCAAGCTGCTGGAGAAACAAAAGAAAGGCAAAAAGCGCATGCGGCAGATTGGTAACGTTGAAGTGCCCCAATCTGCCTTTTTGGCTGTGTTAAAACTCGATTAATTAGTGTCTGTCCATAAAGTCCCATTTGCTGCGTTACGCTTGTCCGAAAATTGCTCATTTACGAAAAGTAAACTCCGCATTTTCGTACTGCGCAAGCCTTGCAAATGGAACTCTCTGAACGGACACAATAACAGTTAAACATATTTCCAACTTTATTGACAAGCTCTCATTAGTGTCTGTTCATAAAGTCCCATTTGCTGCGTTACGGGTCAGTTCTTCTGAACCCTGATCGACAGCTCTTTGAGCTGGACATCGGAAATTTCTGACGGACATTCGGCCATCACATCGCGTGCCGCGTTGTTCTTGGGGAAAGCAATCACATCGCGTATGGAGTCTTCCCCGGCAAACAGCGATACCAGCCGGTCGAATCCAAAAGCAATGCCGCCATGGGGCGGAGCACCGTAGCGGAATGCCCCCAGCAGAAAGCCGAACTGGTTTTGAGCTTCTTCGTCGGAAAAGCCGAGTGCCTTAAACATCTGCTTTTGCAATGTCTCATCGTGAATACGGATAGACCCGCCGCCCACTTCAACCCCATTGATCACGCAATCGTATGCATTGGCCCTTACGCGTGCCGGGTCCGACTCGAGGTATTGGGCATCTTCGGGCTTTGGTGAAGTAAACGGGTGATGCATGGCGTAAAAACGTTGGGTTTCACCATCCCACTCGAGCAAGGGAAAATCAACCACCCACAAGGGTTTGAACATATCTTTTGCACGTAATCCCAACCTGTTGCCCATCTCAAGGCGTAATTCGCCAAGCGCTTTTTGAGTGGGTTGTTTCTCGCCCGTAAGTATCAGTATCAGATCCCCTGCCACTGCTCCAGCGGCTTCAGCTATGCCCTTCAGATCATCGGGGGAGTAAAACTTGTCCATTGACGACTTAAAGGTTCCGTCGGCATTGCAACGGATGTAGATCAGGCCCCTGGCACCTACCTGGGGTTTTTTAACAAAATCGGTCAGTTCGTCCAACTGCTTGCGTGTATACTCCGAGCAGCCCTGTGCCACAATGCCGCCAACATAAGGTGCATCGTCAATCACGCTGAACCCTTTCCCTTTGCAGGCATTGGCCAGATCAACGAAGGTCATGCCAAAACGGATATCGGGTTTATCGCTGCCATATTTTTCCATCGCCTCGGCAAATGTCATCCTGGGGAAACGGTTTTCGAATGTAATGCCCTTCACTTCCCAGAAAAGATGTGCGATAAGACCTTCGAACATATCCAGAATGTCGTCCTGGTGCACAAACGCCATTTCGCAGTCGATTTGGGTAAACTCGGGCTGCCGGTCGGCACGCAGGTCTTCATCGCGGAAACATTTCACAATTTGCATATACCGGTCGTAGCCGGCTACCATCAGCAACTGTTTAAAAGTCTGGGGCGACTGCGGCAGGGCATAAAACTGGCCCGGGTTTACGCGCGACGGCACCACGAAGTCGCGTGCCCCTTCGGGCGTACTTTTGATCAGCACCGGGGTTTCCACCTCAATAAATGCCTGGCTGTTTAAATAATTCCGGGTTTCGAAGGCCATCCTGTGCCGTAACATCAGGTTGTTCTTCAACGGATTTCGCCTCAGATCGAGATACCGGTACTTCATACGCAACTCGTCACCGCCATCTGATTCATCTTCGATGGTAAACGGAGGGGTGGCGGCGGCATTCAGCACGTTAAAAGCGGTTACCTGTATTTCGATATCGCCGGTGGGCATTTTGGGGTTTTTGTTGCTCCGTTCGTTCACTGTTCCTTCGGCCATCAGCACAAATTCCCTGCCGAGCTTACGGGCTTCGGTGCAAAGTCCGGCGTTGGTTTCCATGTTGAAAACAAGCTGGGTGACACCATAGCGGTCGCGCAGGTCAATAAATGTCATGCCGCCCAAATCGCGTGATCGCTGAATCCAGCCGCTTAAGGTTACTTTTTTCCCCTGGTCGCTTATCCGCAACTCGCCACAGGTATGAGTTCTGTACATGGTATTAATCCGTTAATATGACTGCGAAAATAGGAATTAAATTACAATATTTGCTTATGGAACTATACAGCGACGAATATTTCATGCGCGAAGCGCTTAAGGAAGCTCAAAAGGCACTTGACCACGACGAAGTGCCGGTGGGTGCAGTGATTGTTTGGAAAAACCGTATCATCGCGCGGGCACATAACCTTACCGAAACCCTGAACGACCCGACAGCCCATGCCGAAATGCAGGCTTTTACCGCTGCCACCAATGCCATTGGCGGCAAATACCTGAACGATTGTGTGCTGTACGTAACCCTCGAACCCTGTGTGATGTGTGCCGGAGCGGCATACTGGACACAACTGGGTAAAATAGTTTTTGGCGCCGACGACGAGAAAAGGGGATACACGCGTATACGCGAAAACCTGCTGCATCCGCGCACTGTTGTGCAGGGAGGTGTGCTTAAAGCAGAATGCAGCCAGCTGTTGAAAACCTTCTTTCAGCAGAAAAGGGAATATTGAAAACAAAGGCAGCACGAGGCTTCATTGCGAGCGTCAGCGAAGCAATCTGTCATGATGGAAGAGATTGCTTCACTCCGTTCGCAATGACGGCTTCACTTCGTTCGCAATGACACCTTCGCACAACCCCGTGCAGTCCGGGGTAAACTTACTACTTAGATATCTCCTGCAGCTCCACGTTGCGGAATTCAACGTTATGACTTTCGGCCTGCAGGGCAATGTATCCTTCTTTTAACGGCGTGCCATCGGCCACCGTGTAACCTTCGGGTTTCATGGAGGGACCTATACGGGCATGGGTATAGGTAAGCACTGTGTCGCCACCGATAATATGATGGAAAGCACTGTCACCCAACACCACAATTTCAACCTTTACCCACTGATCGCCATGATAGGTTTTCGACTGCGAATTGGTGCAATGTCCTTCCACCGTCTGACCGTTGAAGTCAATATCGGTGCCGGGGGTACACACATTGAGGGTGGAACGGTCCCCCTCGCCCAAACCACCTAAAAACTGCACTTCAACCGAAACCGGAAAATCCTGGTTCAGTTCCATGCTGGCGGCCGACTGGGCATGTATCATTACCCCGCTGTTGCGCAAACCCCAGTCGGGGCCTCCCGGGCATTGCTCGCCCGTAAACCGGTATTCGAGCCTGAGCCGGTAATGCGAATAGGGTTGCCGATAGAACAGGTGTCCGAATTCTCCCCTGAAACTGTCGAGTTGATTATACGACACCACCAGCACGCTGTCTTTTACGCTGAAAATATTAGCATAATTCTCATTCAGCGGGTGACCGGTGATTTTCAGGTCCCAGCCCTCGAGATTGGTGCCGTTAAACAGGGGTATCCACGGCGCTTCTTCGCGGGTGTTTGAGGGTTTGCAACCCAGCATCAGTGGCAAAACCAACAATAAGATTAAGTACTTCATGGGGACAATATGGTTAATTAACAATTAGCAATTAGCAATTAACAATGTGTAATAAAAATAAGCAATGGACAATAGTGTATCAGTGCAATTTACAAATTTTTTCACTGATTATTCATCGAAGATCCTGCCGATATTGGCCTGTATGCCTACCGTAAAAATAAATGGCTGGTACTCGTAATCCACCTCATGCCCGTTCAACGGAAGCGAAAATCCAAGTTGAAAAACCGATTTCACATATTTATAGCCAACCTTGGCGGTAACAACCGGCTCAACAAATACGCCGGTGTTTTTGGCCGAGCCCTGGTAAAAATCTGTTACTACCAGCCTTGTGGCAAAGCTGCCGTCGAATACACCGGAAGCTGCGCCTATGGCTGGCTGAATAAAAAACCGGCGATACTTTACCCTGGCAAAATCATACCATATCTCATTTTCATAAAACGCCTGCACCCGGCCCATACCAAATCCGCCATACACTTCAAACCTGCCGTTTGGACCAATTTTATCGAAATAGCCTGCGCCCATTTCCACAAAACTGTGCTTATGAAAATTATCGGTTGAATCGCTGGTCCGGTCGGCAAAACTGCCATTTGTCATGATGCCAAAATGATCGGTTACGGCATAGGCCAGTTGTGCATCGAAACCCGAAATGCCGCCATGTAGCGAAGCATTAAACTCGTACTTGTTGGAGAACATTGGCGAATTCACAACATTAGGAATATAGGCAGGTGTACAGGAGCCTGTGATAAGGCCAAAGACGACAATGGCCAGAAAACTGTGCCGTTTGTAAAATTTGGTTTTCATGATTTCCTGTTTTATCAGTTAATGGGCGTTCAAAGCTAAGGAATCAGCAACAATAGTTCCTGATACAATTCGGTTTTCTTTTGAACAAACCTATAAAAAGTTGGATTTCTATTGTATACACAGCCGCATTAATATTTTGTGGGTTTTCGGTAATATTATACCTTTGGATAAAGCCTTTTGAACCATGATTATTGACATAAAAAAAACCATCCTGCGTAAAAACCTGGGGAAATTCATTGCCCTGATCATCCTGGCATTGGTAATCTGCGTATTGCTTTTTGTACCCTTCAGCCACGATCTGTTCAGGGGACTCAGCAACAGCATGCTGGCCATTTTCATTGCCATTGCCTATATGATCTACGCTTTTTACGAGTCGTTCCGGAATTACAATTACATTTATTACAGCGACGAATCGGACAAGATCATCCTGCGGTATTTCTCGCCGGGCATTTTCACTTCCAAAAAGAATTCCATTGAAATCCCCAAAAAGGACTTCGCCGGGTACCAGCTGAACGATTTTTTCATGCACTATCGCGAAACGCTCACCCTGCTCCGTCATTCCGGAAAAAACATAGCCAGGTACCCGCCGGTTTCCATCACAGCGCTTAGTCCCGATGAACGCGACTCACTGCTATACTCGCTCAACAAACTAAAAACCCGCCAGGAAAACCGTTAAAGGATGCCAGCCCCAGCTCCCATTTCCGAATCGTTACGTTACAAAATAGGCATTGGCCTGATACCCAAAATAGGACCGGTGCTCACCAAACGGCTCATTGCTTACTGCGGAAGCGCCGAAGGTGTTTTTACCGAAAAAAAAGCCCGCCTGGCGAAGATTCCCGGTATTGGCCAAAAGCTGATCGATCATATTTCGGGTCATCGCGACCTTGAGATTGCCGACCGTGAGATCGAATTCATCACAAGGCACCGGGTACAGGCGTTGTTTTACCTCGACGAAGGATATCCCGAAAGGCTGAAGCAATGCGAAGATGCCCCGGTAATCATTTATGTCAAAGGCAATACTGAGCTGAATCGGAAGAAGATCATCAGTATTGTCGGCACCCGTAACCCCACCGATTACGGGCGCAGTATGACACGCGATTTTGTAGAAGAACTTGCTGCCGGTCATCCCGATGTGCTTGTTGTCAGCGGTATGGCCTATGGCATTGACATAACGGCCCATAAGTCAGCGTTAAAACACAATCTTGATACCGCAGGGGTATTGGGTCACGGACTTACCTCCATTTACCCTGCCGAACACCGCGATACAGCCCGGCAGATAGTTGAAAAAGGGGCTCTTATTACCGAATTCAGGCACGATGAAAAAGCCGAAGCCCCGAATTTTGTAAAGCGCAACCGCATTATTGCCGGTCTTGCCGATGCCACGCTGGTGGTGGAATCGGGAGAAAAAGGCGGGGCGCTCATAACGGCCGATATTGCCAATTCTTACAACCGTGATGTTTTTGCTTTTCCCGGTCGTGTTAACGACAAATACTCCACCGGTTGCAACCGGCTGATTAAAACCAACCGTGCCGCACTTGTCGAATCGCTCAGCGATTTCGAATACCTGATGGGCTGGCAAAAAACTGTTACCAACGAAACAGGTGTGCAAAAAGAACTATTCACCGCCTTAAACAACGAGGAAAAGCTTCTTACGGGGTTGTTGCAGGCCGAACCTTCTTCGTCCATCGATCACCTGGCCATCAAAAGCAACCTGACCGTGAGCAAGGTGTCGGCCCTGCTGCTGAACCTGGAATTCAAGGGCATTGTCAGGTGTCTGCCCGGAAAAGTTTACCAACTTACCTGATTGTGTTACCATATGATTCATTTTATCGACACGCATTCGCACATATACCTGCCTGAGTTTGATGCCGACAGGGCTGAGGTAGTGGAACGGGCCCTGCAAAATGGCGTAGTTAAAATAATCCTGCCCAACATCGACCCTTCAAGTATCACCGCCATGAACAGCATGGCCGCAGCATTTCCCGGAATCTGTTATCCGCTCATGGGCTTGCACCCCACATCGGTAAAGGCTGAATATGAAACCGAAATGAGCCATATTGAAAACGAACTGCAAAAAGGCGGGTACGTTGGCATAGGCGAAATTGGGATCGACCTTTACTGGGATAAGGAGCATTTGCACGAACAACAGCTGGTGTTTACGCGACAGCTCGATCTTTCGCTTGATCTCAGACTGCCGGTAGTGATCCATGCCCGGGAATCGTTCCCCGAAATAATGAAAATCCTCGAAAACTATAAAAACAAGGGGTTAAAAGGTATCTTTCATGCTTACACGGGAAGTCCCGGATTGGCAGCACAGCTCACGGGCATGGGATTCAAACTCGGTGTCGGGGGCATTGTAACCTATAAAAACTCCACCCTCCCCGCGGTAATCAAAACCATTGCGCTCGAACACCTGGTACTGGAAACCGATTCGCCCTACCTTACCCCGGTTCCCTTTCGCGGTAAGCGAAACGAAAGCAGTTATATTCCCTATATTGCCCGTGCCATTGAACAGATAAAAAATGTACCTTTGGAAGAAGTAGCCCGCGTGACCACTGCAAACGCCCTGGAACTTTTTTCACTGTAATATGGCCGATAGCAAAAAAACATCGATCCTCATCATTTATACCGGCGGCACCATTGGCATGGTGCAGGATCAGGACACCGGTGCCCTGAAGCCTTTCAGGTTCGACAATATTCTCGAGGAAGTACCTGAATTGCGTAAGTTTGGTTTCAACCTCAGCTCCTATGCTTTTAATCCGCCCCTCGACTCCTCGAACATCAGTCCCGATGCCTGGATTAAAATAGCCGCCATCATTGAACAAAACTACCAGGGTTTCGACGGGTTCATTGTGCTGCACGGAACCGACACCATGGCCTTTTCGGCATCCGCGCTCAGCTTTATGCTGGAGAACCTGGGCAAGCCGGTGATTTTTACCGGATCGCAGTTGCCCATAGGCTCATTGCGTACCGATGCCAAGGAAAACCTGATCTCATCGGTTGAAATTGCTGCTGCCACCAAAAACGGGGAACCCCTGGTGCCCGAGGTGGGCATATTTTTCGAGAACAGGTTATACCGCGGTAACCGGACAACCAAAAATAACACCGAGGATTTCAACGCTTTCATGTCCGGTAATTATCCGCCGTTGGCCGAAAGCGGTGTGCATATCCGCTATAATTACAGTGCCATTAGGTATGCAACGCACGAACCATTGATTGTTCACCGGAAACTCGACGAGCGTTTGTTAATCCTGAAGCTCTTCCCGGGCATCAGCCGGCAGGTGGTGGAATCGGTATTCTCAATAAACGGCATCAGGGCGGTGATCCTGGAGACTTTTGGCGCGGGTAATGCACCGGAGCACGACTGGTTTATACAACTGGTTAAAGAAGCCTGCAGGCAAGGGATCATTGTTATGAATGTTACGCAGTGCAATACCGGCAGCGTGGAAATGGGCATGTACGAAACCAGCCGGCGCCTGGCAGTTGCCGGCGTGGTAAACGGCCGCGATATAACCACCGAAGCCGCGGTGACCAAGCTGATGTACCTCACAGGCATAAGCGACGATCCGTCGTGGATTGTAAAGCACCTTGGCATGTCGCTGCGTGGAGAAATGACAGTTTAATCATCACGTTGTTGATTTTTTTACTATTTTTACGCGCCCAAAAAGTCGGGTAATTAGGAGAGATGGCCGAGTGGTCGAAGGCGCACGCCTGGAAAGTGTGTAATCGCCAAAAGCGGTTCATGGGTTCGAATCCCATTCTCTCCGCCAGTTTAACAATCAAAAAGTATTAAATCCCTGCAAATCAAATGATCTGCAGGGATTTTTTGTTTGACAATACCTCAAAATATTCACTGATTCTTCATAAAAAAGTGAACTAACCGGAGAACAAATTATATCACTATATTTGTTCACCAATATATTTGTAATTAAAAGGTATACAATAATATAAACACTACCAAATCAGTTTAAATTGT
Source organism: uncultured Bacteroidales bacterium (assembly GCA_964618645.1). GTDB lineage: Bacteria > Bacteroidota > Bacteroidia > Bacteroidales > UBA10428 > UBA5072. Next base: position 24,371 of record CAZUBW010000030.1, read on the forward strand.
ATTATTGGTAGTTTATTTTGGTGAACAAAATTAGGTTTTGATTTAGTTATAAAATATAGCACGCATATGAAAAGCAATCAATCCCTTGGCATTCTTTTCTTTATCCGTAAAGAACGTGGCTCCGGTAGTAAAAATGCCGCTATTTATTTAAGAATTACAGTAAATGGTAAGAGAGCAGAACTATCTATTAAACGTGAGATTGAAATCGATAGATGGAACAGTAAGGCTGGACGTGCTAAAGGGACTAAGGAAGAAATCAGACAGTTAAATGAATATATAAATACCTGGGAACGGAGAACGTATCATTACTATAAAGAATTACTGGATAAAAACCAGATTATTTCTTCTGATTCGATAAAAAATCTGCTATTGGGTCGTAATGAGAAACAAAAAAGTTTAGTAGAAGTATTTGAATATCATAATAAACTTTTTGCCAAGACAGTAAACATCGATCACGCTGAGGGGACTCTTAAGCGGTATGAAGCCACATTGATGCATGTTAAAGAATTTCTTCATTCAGAATATAAAAAGGAAGATATTTGGCTGAAAGAATTAAACTACAAGTTTGCAGCTGACCTTGAACATTATTTTATTACTGTTAGAAAATGCAATCGCAATACAACCTGCGTATTCCTGTGATTTCGGACACTAAATCCCGCTGAAAGCGGACAGTTGTTCCCGTTGAAAACGGACACCTGATCCTGACGAAAACGGACACTTTTCCGATCACTCATTTTCGTCTAATTATTTGTTAAAATTAATCATTTTTATATTTCTCTCTTAAAGAGTCTCCACCGAGTTCTATTCTATGCGAGCTATGCACTAACCTGTCAAGGATAGCATCAGCTATTGTTGGCTCATCTATTACATCATACCAGCTTTTAACTGGTAATTGTGAAGTTATTATCGTGGATCGTTTACCATGTCTGTCTTCTAATAGTTCAAGCAGTATAAGTCTTTGGTTGCTATCCAGCGGTTTAAGTCCAAAATCGTCCAGGATTAGCAAATCAATTTTTTCTATCCTGTTAACCTCTTTTATGTAGCTGCCGTCTGCTTTAGCAATTTTAAGTTCGTCAAAGAGTTTTGAGCAATTTCTGTAATATACTTTATAACCCTGCTGACAAGCTTGATTTCCTAAAGCAGAAGCCAAAAAACTTTTTCCTAGCCCTGTAGATCCGCTAATGATTACATTTTGTTTTCTATTTATCCATTCACAGGAGGATAATCGTAGCATAAGTGCCTTATCCAGATTACGCTTAGCAATATAATCTATCTGCTCCATTGTTGCATGGTAACGGAACTTTGCTTTTGTAACAAGTCTTTCCAAACGCCTGTTATATCTTTCATCCCATTCCGCCTGTACCAGATGTGCAATGATTTCATCTATAGTAAAATCTTTGTTCATCCCTGTATCCTGCATCTTTCTGTAGATGCGTGCGAACCCATTCAAGCGCATTTCTTCAAGTTTCTGCATGGTTGCTGTTTGACTCATAATCCATTTGTTTTTAAAAGGTTAATTATAGTTTTCTTTCCCACGTATATTTTCATGAAAAGGAAGTTTTGTTTCAATTAGTTTCTCTTCTTCAGCCTTATGAATATTGTTCTGTAAAGCGTTCTTGATGAACTTTAGAGATATGCTGTTAAATTCCAGCGCTCTGCCACATACTATCTCCAGTTCCCCCGGCTTATATCCCTTGCTTAATTGTAAGACCCCCATGCAAGACTTAAATGCCTGCTGTGGATGTTCCTTGCTGTCAAGCAACCGCCTGATAAAAATCTCAACTGAACCGCCCATCTTTGATGCCCATTTTACAAACCGGCCTGTATTCCAACCATCGATGAACTGATGTTCTGCCGGCATATGGCTTTTTTCTGTTGTGTACCCATATGGACCACGGTTTCTTTTATGTAAGGCAATACAAACATTGTCCTTGTATATCTCAACATTTCTGTTCGTATAAACTGTTTTTACCTTCTGGCCTGTATACTGATAAGGAACACTGTAATAATGCTTATCTTCCTTGAGATAAATATGATGATGAAATTCCACTTTAGATACCTGGTAACGGCGGATTTCATAGCGCTCTTTGGGAAGGGGCCGTAACTCGTTTTTCTCGATCTCGTTAAATAATTGTCTGCGGCTTATATCCCGTCGCTGGAACGGAGCATTGTTTATTTCTTCCAGTTCAGCCCAAATGGCCTCGTTTAATTCTAAAAGCGAAAAGAAAGTTTGATTCCTCAGTTTGGCAAATATTCTTTGATAAACGATTCTTACCGCATTTTCGACCAATGCTTTATCCTTGGGTTTCCCTGGCCGCGTTGGCAAAATAACGGTGTTATAATGCCTGGCCAGGTCATCATAGGTCTCGTTCAATAATGGCTCATAATTGCATGCCTTGTTAACAGCTGCTTTTAGATTATCGGGGCATATCCCACGGGTTACTCCCCCATAATATAACCATGCATTTTCATTGGCCCATACCCAGTCATCCAGCTTTTGGCTTCGCACGGCTTCCACATAAATCAATTGACTAGCCCCGAGGATGGTAATAAATATCTCAGCCGGTATAATTTCTCCGGTTTCCTGCTCCACATAATGCATCTTTTTGCCGGTAAAGTCAGTATAGGTCATATCCCCGGCTTTATGCTCTATATGCATGCCAGCTTTTGTTTTACTCTCCCACATGCGGTAATGGTGACAAAACCTGGAATAACTAAAACCTTCAGGATAACGTTCTTTATATTCTTCCCAAAGCAAATAAAGTGTTACTCCAACCCGCGCCAATTCCTTCTCATAATAGGGGAACTCCTTGGACAAAACTTCATACATTGGGTTGCTTGCCTGATTTCGCCTTTCAAATACTTCGGCTAACGATTTGTCATTCATATCCAAAACATCCTGATAGGATAATCCGGATCGTTTGTACTCTGCAAGGTATTCTCCAACACTGGTTTTGCTCACTCCAATGGCTTCTGCAATTTGCCTTATACTAAACTTCAACTCTTGGTTGAGTCGCAATATTTCTCTGATCTTTTCCACGTTTGTTCTTTTTCTTGGCATTTCTTTCCTCCTGTTGGTTATTTTTTGCCAACAGATGTACTAATAACCCGTGGAAAATGAGTGTATGAAAAGTGTCCGTTTTCAACAAGAATCACCGTCCGCTTTCACAAGGGGCGGCTGTCCGTTTTCAGCAGGAATCCGTGTCCGCTTTCAGCAGGAATCCGTGTCCGTTTTGCGCAGGAATTGCTGTCCGCTTTGATCAAGAATGAGTGTCCGTTTTGATCAAGAATATGCAACAACCTCCAAATACATAAAAAATTTAAAAAAAATAGTTCTCCTGGCATTAAAAAATGGATGGTTAGAAAAAGACCCCTTTTTTAGTTTCAAAACACCTGTAAAACCTGTTGAAAGAGACTTTTTGACGATGGAGGAATTAAAAAAAATAGAAGAAAAAGCTTTCACCATAAGTCGCCTCGAAGTTGTTCGTGACATATTTATTTTTTCATGCTATACAGGTTTGGCATATATTGATGTCGCCAAATTAACAAAAGATCATATATCCAAAGGCTTTGACGGAAAGCTTTGGATTAATACATTCCGACAAAAAACGGAAACGCCTTCTAATATTCCTTTATTATCCAAGGCAGAAGAAATCATTGAAAAGTATAAAAACCATCCTTTGGTTTGCCAAAAGAATACATTACTGCCTGTTATGAGCAATCAGAGGTTTAATGCATACCTTAAGGAAATTGCTGATTTGTGTGGCATCAAAAAGAATTTGACTTTCCATGTAGCCCGACATACTTTTGCAACAACGATAACTCTTACCAACGGAGTACCTATTGAATCAGTCAGTTCAATGCTTGGTCATACAAGCATTAAAACAACCCAAATCTACGCAAAAGTTATAAAAAGTAAAGTGAGCGAAGATATGAGGTTGCTGGAAGAAAAATTAACCCAAAAACTTAATAATATAGACGTTAAAGTTTTAAAAGTTTAAGAATTACCTAAATTTTGTGCACTAAATGCGCTTTCAAGGTTGGATTTGTTAATAAAGTACTCTCTTCTATATAAAACAATGGAGTATTGTGATACAGTCAACTGAGAATCCAATTCAGATATTTTACCTGAATTAAATATTTAGCAAATGTCGCTGTCACAAAAACTCGGCGGGCTGAACTTACTTATATGCTTTCAAATGGATAGATCTCCTTTTTGCAGGATGGTTTTACCCTTCAATTCATCCAATGTGCACTTGTCGAACCAAAGTACATTAAGACCGCTTTGCTCCAATCGGTAAAGCAAGAGGGAATCACGCAGGGCATGATTCGGATATTAAAATAAATTGATTACCAATTTATTACGATTTCGCAAAGGCAATTCTGGCCACCTGAAAGTATCCACTCACTTGTAAGCTATTGACTTCCAATACAAACAAGTGTCCATTAAAGTGTCCAAGCTGATTTTAACATATTCAAACCCGGAAATAAAATGCGAACAAACATCAAGGGCGATAAGGAGTACTTGGAAATATTCAAAGATTTAATCAAATCTGGCGATGGTAAATCCTAGGAAGATTATATAATAATCTATTTCAAAGAAATGGGCATAGAATTCAAATTAATGAATTACTACTGATGCGTTAAAATTTAGGTATTAAATAAATCATATTGTTCTTTGAAATTTTGATTGACTTGTATCTCTGTAAGAAGCTCCTTTACTGGTGTTTTATCAAATGATGATATACCTAAGATCTGCATTATTTCGTAAATAGATAATGTACTTTGAAGCTTAAATTTGACTAAGGCTACAATGAGATAGGTGCAGATAGCCACCCAGATGTGGATGTTGACTGCATTTTCAGAGTGACCCCAAAGTGTTTTTATTGTCAGATTTTGCTTTATCCATTTAAAGAACACTTCTATTTGCCAACGATTACGGTAAAGTCGAGCAATTTCTAATGAGGATACTTCGAAGTTATTGGTTAGAAAGACGAATATCATGTCTTTTTCATCATCATAGTATTCGACCATTCGAAGCTCTTCAGGGTAAAGTCGCTTTGACTTTGGACCTTTAAGTTTTATTGTCCTATCGCTTCTTAACCCTGATTCCTCATCAATATTGAAATTGCACTCAGTAACCATGTAATCTTGAGATGCTTTAGCCCTTGTTACAAAGAATGCTCCTATTGTATGCATTCTGTATAATGCAGCAAAATCGATATAGGCTTTATCCATTAAGTAAATAGCATTCGGCAAAGGATTAATCTCATCGAGTACATTGCTATCGTGGTATTTACCATCTGTTATAAAAATAAAAGTTGGAATGCTTCCTCTTAAATCCAGCATTGTGTGAACTTTTATGGCTCCTCTCGAGTACTTTCCACCTGCCCAGCTAAAGAGTTATATGCTTAAAGATATTGTTGTTGAGTCTAATGCAAATACCTCTTTTTTTGTATCAATGTTAGGGATAGGAGTATTAGCATACAGAGGCCTGACTGTTTTAATCAGATGCTCGCCAAAATCAGCAAAAATTCTCCAATCTCGTTTCTCGTTTGCTCGGGAAAGTGTAGATTGATTGACATTTTGCTTAATGCCTAGATGGTAGAGCTTCTTTTTATGTGCTTTCAAGCATGTGCAAATATCTCGCAGGGAGTTAAGAGAATTAAGCTGTCCAAAGAAAAGCTGAACAAACTGATTCCAACAGTTTAGCTCTCTTACCCGATGATCGCCATTATGTTGAGCGACGCAATTTTCAAACTCATATTTGTTGACAAACTGCAATACCTGGGCGAAAACATACTTACCTGAGTTCATAATTTTGCACTTAGTTTCAATGCAAAACTACGAGTCAATTCAAATCAAAAAATCAAAGAACGCTTATATTATATTTAATATCAATATTATACAATCTTTTTTAAAAAGTTAACGCATCAGCAGTATTAATGAATAATGAATGTTAATAGTATCATAAATAATTCATAAATTTCTTTGTACATTTATTCATAGATGGATAGTTGATTTTTTTGTAATTGCAGCGCAACTTTTTTATGAGTTTACCATCTTATTGATAGGTAAATTAGTAATGTGTATTCATTTTAATGATCAGAAATATTTGAAGCTTTGCCCTCAAGAAGGACAGGGAAAGTTATTAGTCATGTAGGGTTCTGGTTCAGCTCAAACTACAAATTGAGAGGCAAAGCTTTATTATTAAATACTCTGCCCATGGTATCCAATTCTAAAAACAAAAAACAACCCGTACAGGCCAAAAAAAGGCGGGGAAACCAAATTAAAAACGTGCCGGAAAATGCAAAAACAGTAGTATCTGAAACTCATGTGCCTAAAGGGACAATGGTTACACTGGATGGTTTCTTTGAAAAGTACAATAAGGTATTACTACCCATTTCCATTATTCTTACCGGTATTTTTGGAACGCTGTTATTCGACGTAAAGATCAGTACAGGGGGTGATGATTCAGGTTATATAGAAATGGCAAATATGTTTTTAAAAGGCCGGTCTTTCCCCTCTTGGCACGGGTACATGTATTCCATTTTCCTGAGCTTGCCTATTTTGGTCTTTGGAGTAAATGTGGTCATTCTGAAAATTATATCTTCTTTTTTTATTATTGGCCATCTTATACTGTTTTACTATACCTTCAGAAACAAGCTTTCGCATACGATATTCACACTTGTAATGCTAATAATTGCTGTCAATTCAACTATTCTTTATTTCGCCAGTCAAACATACAGCGAAGCCATGTTCATGTTTCTGCAGTCGCTTGCCATCTTCATTTTTATCAGCACTTACCTTAAATATCAATCTGCGGAGAAAATTTCACTTAAAGGTGAAGCGTTGCGGTGGCTGATAATCGGCTTTTTTGTAATGCTTACCAGCTTAACGCGCGAAATTGGCATTGCTGCTCTTTTAGCCATGGTCCTGTTCCTTTTGTTAGATAAAAAATTCAGGGCAGCCGTCATGCTGGTTTTATCTTATACGCTATTCTATGCTATTTTCAAAGTATATCGTTCTGTGGTATGGGGAGTCAGTGAAGGTACCGATAAAATTTCTGAGATATTGCAAAAGAACCCTTATAACCGCGCTATGGGATATGAAGATTTCGGCGGGATGGTTGACCGGTTTATGGCTAATGCCAACCAGTATCTTTCCAAGCACTTCATGATCGGTTTAGGCCTTCATGATCCGGTATCTACTGAAAAAAGTTGGTTCGTCACAATTTTTCTTATCGTTCTGTTTCTTATTTCTTTATATTTTGCTTTCCGGAAAAATAAGATCATGTTGTTTCTGGCTATCTACCTGTCGGGAGCAATGACAGCAACGTTCATCGTATTGAACCAATCATGGGACCAGATGCGAATGGTTATAATATTTATTCCTATGTCGTTGCTATTGCTGGCCTGGGGAATTCTGCAACTTTCCGAAGTGAAAGGCTACAAGATACTGGCTGTTATAGTGCCGTGTTTATTGGTATTAATATTCTTCAATACACTTGGGCAAACATTTGACAAAGTCAAGGTCAACCAGAAGATTCTGTCAAGGAACATTAAGGGAAACCTATATTATGGATTTACAAAGGATTGGCAAAATTTTCTGCAGATGAGTGAATGGGTTGGCAAAAATATACCAAATGATAAAATGGTTGCATCAAGGAAACCATCTATGTCTTATATTTATAGCAAAGGGCGCGACTTCTATGGCATATACAGATTTCCTACACAGCCGCCTGATGATTTTATCGTTAAACTCAGAAAACGAACCGGAGAATTGAGGGTACTTCCGAATACATCTATTAACAATAAATGGCCAATTAATCTTCAGTTGGCCATCAAACAAGCAAACGTTGCATGTGTGGCAGAGGGAAACGATATTTTTGGTGTATATGATTTTGAAGGTCAGCAAGGAAATGCTATTCTGTATCACTTAAACGAATATAAGGTACATCCATTTTCAACAGATTCTTTACTAACAAGAATACGCTTATCTAAGCAGTCATGTTTTGCTGTTTCTCCAGACTCCCTGTTGAATGCGCTACGACGTAATAATGTTGAATATGTAATTGCCGCGAGTTTACGTACTAATCCTAATATGAATACCGGCAATATTATCAATACCGTTCAACGATACCTGTTTTTTATTGAGCAAAAATATCCGGGCATTCTTAAACTTGTCCATCAAATTGGCTCCGATGTGGAAGAGCCCGCGTGGCTTTATAAGTTGGAGTATTCTTTATACGGATTATAAGTTTAAGAAGCTGGCTTAGAGTTCGATAATTAAAGATATATTGAAAAGATAATAAAATTCTTAAATTTGTTATTGTTTTCATAAAAAGTTTTAAGAAGTTTTTGTAAGGGTTAGGCAACTAAAATAAGTATTTTACCATCCTATAAAGAAAGGAGGTGAAAACAGAGTAAGACCATAAAATATGACAGCAAAGTATGCATTACATTAATGCAATGAAATGATTAACTATCTACTTATCTACGGTAATTGTCTATTTACCGTTTAGCCGGGAGAGTGATCACAAGCTCCCAATTAAATTGATTCTCAGTATCGTTATTGTTTACGTTTCTTTCAATAAAAATTCTTTAACAGAAAATAAAACCCAAAATCATGAAAACAAAATTATTTTTCACCGTGTTTCTATCTATTATTATGACATTTCAGATGAACGCCCAGATTCGAGTCTTTAGTAATGGAACCATCGCTTTGGGCGGAACCGCCGTGCCTTCTGGCTATTCACTCTCAGTTAATTTCAACAGCTTTCGGTTTGGGGCCGCAAACCTTAGTAAACCAACGTTAAGTTTTGATTTGACTCCTTCTGACCCCAGGATATGGAGTTCCTCTGCGAAAATTGTTCTATATAACACTTCATCCGGAATCTACAACGACCTTGAAATTAGAACTCTTTACCAGAATTCGGATGAAAGCGGAAAAACAAATATTACTACATTGGCTGATGCTCTGAACACCGTCAAAATGCTCAGGGGGGTATCTTACAACTGGAAACAGCAGATTACTGAAACAGATAAAAAGAAAAACTATGGACTAATAGCCCAGGAAGTTGAGAAGATCATCCCAGACGCAACGATAACAGACACTATTGGTCACAAGTTACTAAATTACACAGCGATTATCCCTTATCTTGTAGAGGCTATTAAGGACTTGTCAGGGCAAGTGGAAAGCTTGGAAAAACAACTGGCTGAAAGTTCTGGCGGTTCAGAATTAAAATCAACAACCAAATCCATTTCGGATGAAACATTAACTGCTACGCTATATCAGAATATTCCTAACCCTTTCTCTCAGAACACAGAAATTCGTTACTATCTACCTACATCAGTCGGTAAGTCTCTTCTGACCATTTACGATATGAACGGGTTACAAATTAAAAGTATACCCATTACTAGGTATGGAGAAGGCAGTGTAACAATCAACGGATCAGAGCTACGTCAGGGCATGTACCTATATGCGCTAATCGTCGATGGTAATGAAGTAGCGACCAAACGGATGATTCTGACGGATTGATTGATCCTATTATGAACAAAATTGTTTCTATAACTGTCTTTCCTGAGCGAAAAGTTGAACAATTTTAATTCGTGAATCATGCGTAATAATTATGTTCCGGGCATATTAATCTGTAAATTAGAAATAGACATGAAAAATATATTGAAACTATTAATAGTCAGCTTTACTTGTACAATTATTTGTACGGGCTGTAGAGATATCAATGAGGATGAAAACACAGAAATATATCCGGTAGATATTATTACCACAGATTATAAACTACCACCTGATGTTGATTGGCAAAATCTGAAACAAGACAGCGTTTATCAGTTCGACTCAAAAGAAAAATTGATTTCACATATATCAAACCCAACTGATATTCCAGAAATTGATTTTGAGCGTTATTCTTTAATCATTGTTTGTGGGAGGACAACAAACGGAATACAAGAATTAACCAAACAATTAACTCAAACCTCACGCAGCAAATATGAATTAAAGGTAAATATTACATTATATAATACAATGGAGGCTCCACGTTGGGTTCTTTCAATTTTAACGCCCAAAATACCTGATAAATCGCAAATAGATTTAACGGTAGAAAAATTCCCAAAAGAATTTGTACCGATCGGAACAGATGAGGATGAATTTATAGAATATTCCTTACCTGAGACTTTCTGCCAATGGACAGATCTTACCCCTGAGACTGTAATCATTATTAATAACGATGAGGAAATGAAGAAGCATGTCGTATGTACGGACGGTAGTTATCCTGCAATTGATTTTAACCAATACTCGTTAATAGTGGTTCACGGTTGGACAACTTATGGCATCAAGACCCTTACTAAAAGTATGCGGCAATTATCAATGAATGAATATGAACTAAATATTAGTATTACATTATATTACACGGCATCAGCTGATGCTTGGTATGTGGCTGTATTAATGCCTAAGTTGCCATCCAGCGCTAAAATTATATTAAGTAAAGATGAACATCATTAAATTATCAATATCATGAAAAAACTTGTTTTTATAGCTTTAGGCATCCTTTTAAGTTTTCAATTAAGTGCTCAGCTAAAAAACACACAGTTCTATTATTTTCAAGACAAAAAGTTTTATATAGAACTGGACTCTTCTCGTCTTCTTATCATATCTGAAGGATCATTTTCCAGCGACGATATTGCAAAAAAAGGAATAGAGGATTTTAATGTTGAACACTCAAGCAAAAGTTTTGTCAAACAAAATGTAATCCTTTCAGACGAAATGAGGTCAAAAAATGACGAAGAAGTATTTTTTACTGAAATACGCTTTTTAAAGGAAGTGCCTCAAAAAGAATACTCCAATGTAATCCAAAAATTAAAAGAAGAAAGCAACGTAGTACAAGTTTGTCCTACATATTTGGTTGGAGGTAAAAAGTTAAGTCTGACTAACAATTTTTATGTTCAGTTGCGCGATGCCGAAGATAAACAAAAGCTATTTGATATGGCAAAGCAATATTCCATCCAGGTATTAGGATATAACGAGTTCATGCCATTATGGTTTACTTTATCATGTACAAGGTTAACCCCTTTTAATGCCATTGAAGCTGCTAATCTATTTTATGAATCGCAATTCTTTAAAAATTCGGAACCTGAATTTTTATACCAGGATTTATTAACTTCTAATGATCAATATTTTTATAATCAATGGGGGTTGAAAAACACAGGCCAACATTGTAGTACTTCTAGTATTGATATCCGCGCTGAAAATGCATGGAGTATAGCTACTGGGTCGAACGTACAAATTGCGGTATTTGACCATGGTATTAAAATGGATCATCCTGATTTGGTAAACAATATTTTAGGAACAGGATATGATGCACAAACAAATACGACTCCTTCTATTTTAAGAGGACCACATGGCACTCTTTGTGCTGGAGTGGCTGGAGCTGAACAAAATAATACAATTGGGGTAAGCGGAGTAGCTCCTAATGCCGACTTAATATCAGTAAGTATTAGTCTAACCTGGGGAGATACTCCACAGCAATTGGCAAATGGTTTTAACTGGGCTTGGAATAATGGTGCTGATGTTATTAGTAATTCATGGGGAGGATATAGCCCTTCAAGTATTATTGAAAACGCCATAGCAGATGCCTTAACCTATGGTCGCGGTGGTTTGGGAACAATAATTGTCTTTGCTGCAGGAAACGAGAATAACACAAGTATTAGATATCCTGGCAATAGCAATCCTGATATTTTGGTAGTTGGGGCAATAGCTCCAAACGGACAAAGAAAAAGTTATACCTCCTGTGACGGAGAAACAGGTTGGGGGAGCTGTTACGGAACCCAATTGGATATTATGGCTCCTGGTGTGCTTATCCCTTCAACTACATCTACAGATGGGTATTCTCAAACTTTTAATGGGACTTCATCAGCATGTCCTCATGTAGCGGGCGTAGCTGCACTTATTTTGTCTGTAGATCCTAATCTTACAGCATTACAAGTGAGGAATATTATAGAAACAACCGCTCAAAAGGTTGGAGGATATAGTTATCAGTCAACCGGAGGGAGACCTAATGGTACATGGCATAATGAAATGGGTTATGGTTTAGTTAATGCTTATGCTTCAGTTTTGGCAGCATGCACTACAACTAATTTTGTAAGTCAAACAGTTACTACCAATACAACCATTAATGGATGTACTATAAATGTTCAAAATGTAAGTGTTCAAAACAATGCTAAGTTGACCCTTAATGCTTTAAATGAAATTATTATTAATGATACTTTTGAGGTATTAACAGGTTCTCAATTGGAGTTGCTATAATCACCATAGACAGGAAGGGTGTTAGAATCCTGTGTTTTGAATAAATTTTAATAAAACGAGTGGGAAAATCGCCCACTCGTTTTTTAATATTCAATTGTAATGGAAATAAATATTCTTGATGTTAGGCAAGTAGAGAGATCGCGACGGGTTATGCAGCAGTTCTGTTTTATTTGTTTTTTCGGAAAAAATGTTTTTATGGAATAGTAAGATTAGGTTTTTAACGTCGGACTAAACTGATACCATCTACCGGGAAAAAACGATACCATTTTTTCGTTATCCACAAAAGTTACCGCTAATAATCTAAATATTGAAAATATATGATTTTTTGTGATACCGGTGAAATATTGCCACGTAACAACTGTGATTTGGCAACTGATATCAGTAAACAATTGATAATTAGGAAATTCATTGTTTCCTGCAAAGCAAATTTAGCCTTCATGAATTGAAAATACAAGACCAAGCCCTCTGGGTTTTCCTATAAAAATCTCCACCCTACGGGTAGTATTTTTATAGGAAAAGTCTTGTGTTTTCAATTCATTACGTCATATTGTGGCTTAACAAGAAACAATGAATTAACATAAACAAGTGGTACTATTTAGAAACGGTGTTATAAGATTAGGTACCGCATATCGTATCAAAATAATCTGAAAGCGTATTTCCATATTGCTTCTCAAGGCCTGATAATATCTCCGCCAAAAACAATCCTATAATCCCGCCTCCATCAATACTTTGTATTTTGAATGGTGTTTATAATATGTTGGGATTAAAATTGTTTAGAAATAAATTGATTCTTACCATTTTTTTGAGTATCTTTCGTTTACATTTTACGTATATTCATATTGCCATGTCAATCTATAATGTCAATTTGATATATAATAACACAATATATATAGTGGATATTGTTTTAATTAATTTTTAACAATAATAACTACTCTCGGTATTTGTCATTGTCAAACGTATAATTATCTTCGTAATCGCTTCTTTGTAAACTACAATATATAATCTATATGAACCAAATATTTGCCGAAAGGCTGAAGTCCGCCCGTATGATGAATGGGTTTTCTTTACAGGACCTTTCTGACAAGTTGGGGAACAAGATAACCCGTCAGGCGCTTCATAAATATGAAAAAGGGGAAGTTATACCCGATAGTGAAATGATGGGATTTCTTTGTGACGCCTTAAATGTACGCCCTGATTTTTTTTCACGCGAAACTAACATCAAACTCGGACAAATCAATTTCCGTAAATTGGTCAGATGCCCTGAAAAAGTACAGAACAGTGTAATAGAACGCACTAAGGATATTTTATCCAGGTATTTAGAATTAGAAGAAATCATTGGTATAAAAGAAGGTTTTGAACATCCATTACCAGATGTTAAAGTAATCGCCTCTAATGAGGATGTTGAATTAGCATCTGAAAAAATTCGTGAAAAATGGAAAATAGGCGATGAACCTATCTCAAACGTTGTGGAATTATTAGAAGATAATCATATTAAGGTTATTGAACTTGATGCAAACGATAGTTTCGATGGTTTGCAAACTTGGATAAATGGGAATATTCCTGTTATTGTAATAAATAACAGCAGCTTAAAATCGAGGGATCGCAAGCGGTTTACTATATTGCATGAGCTTGGACACTTATTATTGCCTTTAGGACAGATTGATGAAAAAATGGCAGAAAAATACTGCCATATTTTTGCGGGAGCTATATTGTTACCCAGAAAAGCATTAATAAGAGAACTTGGCATCAAAAGAAATAAACTCTCAATCCAGGAATTAGGTATTTTGAAGCAACAATTTGGTATCTCAATTCAAGCAATTGTAATGAGGGCAATGAACCTTGGGATTATTTCTGATTATTACACCAGGTATTTCTTTAAGTATATCAGTGAAATGGGATGGAAAACGGAAGAACCTTATAAACTGGAAGGAAAAGAAAATTCCAAACGCTTCGATCAGCTTATCTTCAGAGGTTTGTCAGAAGAAGTGATTTCTATGAATAAGGCGGCATCGTTAATGAATATGAAACTTGCTGAGTTTCGTTCAAAAAAGTTAGTGGTAGGATGAGAATCGCCATTACAGATGCATGTATCTTTATTGATTTAATTGAGCTTCAATTAACATCACAGTTTTTTGGACTTGATATAGAAATTTACACAACACTGGATGTTTATAATGAGCTATACATTGAACAACAGGAATGGCTAAAGATATATCGATCGTTTGGCAAATTAACCATACATAATTTATCTCCCGAAGAAAAGGATTCAATTCAAAACATGTCATTCCCGAAATCTTTGTCAGACAATGATAAGTCAGTACTATTCCTGGCTGAAAAACTTGATGCTTTGGTATTAAGCAGTGATAAAGCAGTTCGAAGTTTTGCGAAAAAGCATTCGATCGAGTACCATGGAATGCTATGGATATTTGACAGTCTGATTGAGAATGGTTTAATAACTAATGAGGAAGCCATATCAAAAATGCGTTTACTAATTTCTAATAATATTGTATATCAGAATAATATGGAGTTAAATGCGGAAATTGAAAAACGTATAAAAAGGTGGAGTAGCTAGATTCTATATTTGGCATCCTATTCAATCTATTATTTCTCTGAAAGTTATTTTAGTTACCTTCCAAATCCCTAAAGATTCCATCTGTTAGCAAGTTTTTTTAAAAGAAATATATCAGCATTTTATAAGTTTATAATATTGATTATCTATCATATAGCATTTCAGTTAACAAATAGGTTAACATAAAACTTCTGCATTTTTATATTATTGATTATCTATGCATTACAAATACGGTTCGAATCCCATTCTCTCCGCAACAGAAAAACAATCCCATTCCGCCGACAGGCGGTTTGGGATTTTAAATTTTCGGCGGCTCAAGCTCGCTTGAAGCCGCAGGAAATTTAAAATCCCAAAACCGGTGCTTCGCACCGGTGGGATTGTTTTTCTGTTGCAAGGATTCCCCCCGCAAGGGATCACGACAGTAATCCCGCAAGGGATCACGACAGTAATCCCGCAAGGGATCACGACAGTAATCCCGCAAGGGATCACGACAGTAATCCCTGCAATATAACAATCCCCAAATTTAGACCACTGGTTAAGTTGAAAAAAAGTCTCAAAAAATTAGGCCAATGAAAACACTTGTTAAATGCGTATCAAAGAAGGATCCTCTTAGTAAACGGAAGCAATGTGAGCTTCCGGGGATAAACCGGGGCTCGTTATACTACAAGCCGACCGTTGAAAAGCAGGATAATCTTGATATTATGCGCAAAATGGATGAGCATTATTGGGAGCCGCGAAATAACCAAAACCTATCGTTTGTGTAACTTAAGGGGATCGATATGCTCCGAAGTATCCACCGGCGTTACCCGGTGCATAAGGGACTTTCACCCTCCGGAAAAAACACTTAATGAAGTTCTTTCAAAGTCAAAATAAATTTGCATATTTAAACTTTTTCAAGAGCTTACATCAAGTGTGCGCTCATGCTCGTGCTCATGCAGGGCACACACAGCCGGTCATACGCAATTACCCGGCTATCGCCTCGTGAGCTCCCTCCGGTCGGTTGCCGGACAGAGGCGTTGCTCCTGCTCATAAGACATTTTAAACCTGACACATAGACTAAACTCATCAATTCAATTATTGTCGTATCTTTGATTTATGGTAGTAAAGGATGAAATATTAAAAAAGCAAAGTGATTTTAGCGCTTTATGCATAGACCATAGAGTAAAATCATTATATGCTTTTGGCTCGTCTACTAATGATAATTTTAAGCCAGAAGACAGCGATATTGATCTTCTCGTGGAAATTGATGACGATGATCCTATTGAAAGAGGTGATAAACTATTGTCATTTTGGGACCGATTAGAAAGTTTCTTTAATAGGAAGGTGGATTTATTAACGGAATCTTCACTAAGAAACCCATTCCTTAAGAAAAGTATTGATTCAACGAAAGTTTTAATATATGACGGATCAAGGCAAAAAATACTTATCTGATATTATATTAGCTATAGATTTGATTGAATCATTTACTGTTAATGTGTCAGACTTTGAGAAGTATTCGGATGACCTAAAGACTCAAAGTGCTGTTGAGAGACAATTAGGAATAATTGGTGAAGCAATTATTAAGTTTGAGAAGTTATTCCCTGAAAAACAATTGGATAATTCAAGAAAAATAGTCGGATTAAGAAATCGAATAATTCATTCTTATGACACTATTGATTCCTCTATGATTTGGGCAATTATTAAAAAGCATCTTGCCCCTTTAAAAAGACAGGTTCAGGATCTAATAAAATAAATCTGTTTGTAATCGAGTAGGCTGCCCCGCCAGATAAACTGACGGGGAGAGCCTCTCACGATTTATCCCGATGAATGTCGGGACCACCGTACGTCCCGCCGATGGCGGGATTCGGCGGTTCATCAAACAATAGGAAAAAGCGTAGGAGTAAATTTGTAAGTTAATGGTGATTGTAGTATTCAAAATAGGACTTTGAGCTATTGCCCAGCCTCCGTGCACATAATACCGCTTCAATGGTTTGCATACATCTTCTGTTTCCTTGCCACATTTACCAAAGGCTTCCGCCTGAGGCGGATCCAGTTGGCATAGCTGCTGCTTAATGTTCATCCCTTCATCGTTTCGTGAGTCCTCCTTGCTTATCGGTTTCGTTCGCTTGGCTCGTGTCCACAATTACTATGGAGTCTGCTGACTTCTCCTATTCCATCTCGTGGTTAAGGAGATCTCCCCCGGTAAGAGCTTTTTCCTTCCTCCGATTCCTGCCTGATCTACTATTTTGGTTAAAAAAATTTGGACATTGGTATGTTGTGTTACCTTATCCAACCTCATAGCCTCATATCAGGTTCCTGTTCGTCCGTACCGGATTTTGCAGTTTGGCTTCGTTACTCCCTTCGGTCGTGCTCTTCGTTTCGCAACGGGTTAGCGCATGGATCATCCCAAACCACCTTTCACTTGCTAATGGTTACTCCCTTTGGTCGTGAAGGCTTCGCCGTTCGGGATCGATCCCGCGCATAAGGGTCTTACACTCTCTGGGAAAAAATCACACTCGTTGTTGCCTGAACTATAGGAAAAATTTGTATTTTTCTGATTTAACCAGAGCTTACAACGAGGTGCAAGGTTAAGTGCCACCTTGCAAGATAAATTGAAATTAAATATAAGAACGAAAAAATGTATAATAAGCCCTAACTGGACAACAATGTATAATATTAGTAAAATATGGAAAAGATTTATGCAGTAATTATCGGAGCTGACCGGATTTCAAACAATTCAGATATTGAACAAATGAAAAACATTGGTTTGCTCAACAACGTAACATCTATTATAGATTTACAAATAAATATGGGAGTCAATAAAATAACCGAAATACAATCTTCAAACATTTCATTTATGGGACAATATCAAAAGTTGGCAAATCGTGAATTTGCTTCAAAAGGTATTACAAAGTTACCTGCAGAAATAATAATTTCAAAGTATATTACACCTGCTGGCGCCCTTTTTATTATAGCAAAGTAATAGCGAAATAACTTTAATTTTATTTTTATGAAAAACTTGTTTAGTAAATTATTTGGTAGGGAATCAAAGAAGCAAAAAACTGAAAAATTGAGATTTAAAACAAGCCCTAAATCCATTAAGAACCAACAAGAAGAAAAAAATCTTGTTGAAACCGAAACAAAAGAGAAAGAAATAGACCTAAGCGAAATACTGACAGATGCATGTAAATTGGGTGATGCAGAAAAAGTAAACTGGGTTTTTAGTACAGTTTCTGGTTCCAAAAAACCTGATTTAACAAAAATAATGCTTCCTAAAAGAGATGGCAAAATAGTGCCACTTTTAAACTGGATTATGAATAAATTGGCATTTGAGGATACCAAATCAGATACTTACTTAGTCATTGCTAAAACGTTGGTTGCAAATGGTGCAGATTTTGCCTGGGGCAATAAAGCAAGTTACATAAATACACCCATTGAAGATGCCGTGTACTATGGCTATGCCGATTTGGTAAAATTAATGTTTGAGAAGGGAGCCAAACTGAAAAGCGATCAATATTACCAACCTCTAATCAATGTTGCTCTCGACAAAAATCATCTTGACATAGCTAAATTATTGGTCGAAAATGACGATGATGTAAATTCAAAATTGGATAATGGCGATACCATTTTACATTTAGCAATTTCAAAGTTTGCCTTTGATATAATAAGTATATTGATTGCCAAAGGAGCCGATGTTAACCTTACAGATTCAAAAGGGGAAACACCTCTTTCAATAGCAGTTCGTAATAGCGATATTAAAACAGTGGAACTACTACTTAGGAATAACGCAAACCCTGATATCAAAGAAAATTATGGTAAACCAGCTATTTATTATGCTAAAAAACAGGGACAAAAAGATATCCTCAATTTATTAGGTCTAAATGAGGATGATACTATTAATCAATTTATTGAGGAAATTGAAGAAATAGTTAAGGTTCTTATTAATCGTAAGGAATATGACCCTTGGGATAGAGAGGATTATGAGTCAAAAAATATCGTTCAGGAATTAGCCAGCAAATTAACTGGATTGCGTTTAGAAGAAAACCCTAAATTGTTGGATAAACTAAAGGGAATATTTCGTTCGGAACCTTGGATATTCAACCACCCGTTTAGTTATGTAGCTTGGGATGATATGGGTTGTAAATATAAAACCTCCGTAAGTATATACAACAAACTCAACAATATTGATTCCGACTATTGTGCGTGGCTATTGAATGAATTCAAATAAACTCTCGGTATAAATCAAGCGCATTCCACTTGAAGACAATTGATTATAATACAAATAGGCTATGGTTAAATAAGGCGTTGATAATTGCAAAAAGCCCCCCGTCCGCGTGAGGTAGTCCAGATGTTCGACTTAGGCTGTGCCCCATTGCCGTCAAGCTAAGAAATTATTCTAAAGAACATGGCACTCACTTCCTTAATTGGAGATGAGTTTTGAAAATGCACTATCCCCTGCCTATCGGCAGGCAGGCCTGCTGGTGGATAATTCCGGAGGAATTATATGTTTATAGCACTGCCTAAAAACAAAACACATACGACTCCGGCCGGAGTCGCACTCAGCTACTTGCATTGGTTTCTACAAACATCTGACTCCTCCGGAGTCGCTGGTTGGCATGGCTATGCCCAGCGTTAATTGCCATGATATTGAAGTCACCATATGCAAATGGAAGAATTTCAACAATATGCATCATTAGCTTGACGGCAATAGGCAGCACCTAAGCCGAACTTTGGCTCGCTTGAAGTACTGTTAAAATCCGGAAACCCAAAGAGGCTGTAAAAAAGTCCGAAACCGTCATCGCGAATGAGATATTACTGAAGCAACCTATCTGTATATTAGAAGATTGCTTCACTTCGTTACCAATGACATATTGGTTTCATTTTTGCATTATGCCCCGTTTTTCGGGGTGACCTTTCGCAATTAAGGTTGACACAGAGATTGCCGCGCTCCACTGCGTTCCGCTCGCAATGACGGTGCATAGCATCATTGTGAATATGCAGTGGCAATGATCGAAGCGTCATTGCGAGGGAGGAGGTACGACGACCGTGGCAACCGGAGCGAAGCGGAGCTCAACGAAGTTAATCTCAGGCTAGGCACTCACAAGGCAGATTGCCATGTTTCACTGTGTTCAGCTACCAATGACATATTGTTGTCATTTTTGCATTATGCCCCGTTTTTCGGGGTGACCTCTCGCAA
>CAZUBW010000031.1:0-44433 GCA_964618645.1 uncultured Bacteroidales bacterium
CCAGGGCTGGTACACAAACCCGCCTGGCGATTAAAAAGCATCCCCCGCTGGATGCATTTGGGAAAACACCTTACCCGGTGGTGATTACCTACGGTCAGTTTGATGCATACGGCACAAGCCGTCAATGGGTTATCGGCCGTTTCCCGGGCGCCCGTTTGGTTATAGTACCCGAATCGGGGCATACCCCCTGGAAACATAATCTGGAAGCTTTTCGTGATATCCTTAACGTATTTTATGGATCCGGAAGCGCAAAGGCAGGTTAGTGGCTACTGGTTGAATTCGTCAACCATTTTATTAAAGATATCTTTGTCTTCCATGAATACCGTATCGGTGGCAGTATTTTCTTTTTCGGCGGGCTCTTGTGGTTGATGCCGGTATATCTGCCATTGACCGTTATTGTATTCCAGGGCGCTCATGTTTTCCACCCAGTCGCCCGAATTCAGGTACATGATCCGGCCTGTTCCCGAAACAGAGATCTCCCGTATCTCGGGGTGATGGATATGTCCCACCACAATGGCCTGGAAGCCCTTTTTAATGGCCAGGGTAGCCGCTGTGTTTTCAAAATCGCCGATATATTTCACAGCCGATTTAACGTTTTCCTTGATTTTTTTTGAAAAGGAAACTTTACCTGCACCCAGCAGACGACTGACAAAGTTTAAAAAAACGTTGATGATCACCAACATACCATAGCCTGCCGAGCCTAGTTTAGCCAGCCATTTGTTGTTATGAAGCACTACATCGAACACATCGCCGTGGAAAAACCAGGTTTTGTTTCCGTTGAGCGTTAATTCCAGCTTGTTGAGGATGTCGATATGCCCAACGTCTATTCCGGCAAACTTCCGTAAGGTCTCATCGTGATTGCCTGTGATGTAATGCACTTCGGTACCTTTGGCTGCCATGTTCAGGATGGTTTTTACCACTTTCATGTGCGAGTCGGGCCAGTACCGTTTTCTGAACTGCCAGAAGTCGATGATGTCGCCGTTAAGGATGAGCGTTTTGGGTTTGATGCCCATCAGGTAACGATTCAACTCCCGGGCCTGGGAGCCGAAAGTCCCCAGGTGGACATCTGAGATAACTACCAGTTCTACTTTTCGTCTTTTAACTTTCATGAAACGTAAACCTTCAGCTGTTGGGGTGAATTGTTTAGGCCAAATTACAAAACTTTGACTTTCCGGGCAAATGTTCTGACTGGTAAAGGAAAAAAATGCTATCAATGGATAACAAAATAGCAATCATTCCATTATATTTGAAATTAAGAAGCCTTTTTGGACTAAATTGTTCCAACAGGCAGTTTTTATCAAATGGCAACTATGCATTATTCAGTTTTTTCAGTTATCGTTTTTTTGTGCTTTGTTAACAGGGCTTTTTCTACCGGGTTCAGTTGTGAGGTTGTTAAATACCATCACTATTGTGAGATTGTTAATGATAAGCTGACGGTTATCGATTCTGTTATTCTTCAGATCAATAACCGGACTGGTGAAAAGTATGCTGAAATTGAGGTGTATTACGATAAGGATAGTCCGGTAGAAAACCTTTCGGCCTGGATTGAAGACAGCCGGGGTTATCGGATCAGGCAACTCAGGAAACAGGAGATAACAGAGGCCAGCGCATTTGCCAGTTATTCGTTTTATGAGGACCGTTTTGTGAAAAGTTTTGTACTAAAGCATAACCAATATCCTTACCGCATCTGTTATACCTACCGGAAAACCTACCGGCAATATTTGTCTATATCCCATTGGTTTCCTGTGGTTGATACCGATATACCAACGCGTGAAGCCATACTTACCCTCAGACACCCGTTGACCTACCAGGTAAATATCAAGACTGCCCGGATTGATGCACCATTGACCATTACCGATGGTCAGATAAAAACTGCCATTTGGAAATCCGCATATGATGGGTTATATAAAGAGGAGGTGTTTAGTCCAGGGCCCGGCGACTTGCTTCCCGTTGTTCACATCGTACCTGTTCAATTTGTATACGGCATTCCTGGGAGTATGCAAACCTGGCAGTCATATGGGAACTGGCAATACAGGCTGCTGGAAGGACTGAATGATTTACCTCCTTTGGAAATAAATAAAGTGAAGCATCTGATTCAAAACATTCCGGATCAGCGCGAAATAGTTAAGACGCTTTACCATTACCTGCAGGATAATATGCGTTACATCAATGTGGCTATCGATATTGGCGGAATGAAGCCTTATCCTGCATCTTATGTTTCAACAAACAAATACGGCGACTGTAAGGCGCTGACCAACTATATGAAAGCACTGCTGGAGGTTGCCGGTATTCCATCGTTTTACACAAAGGTATATGCCGAAGCCCAATCAGGTGAAATTGAGAAGGACTTCCCTTCTCAACAATTCAACCATGTTGTTTTAACTGTGCCAATCGACGGTGATACCCTTTGGCTTGAGAATACCAATAAAAGCAATCCTTTTGGGTATGCCGGGACGGCTATTCAGGACAGGTTCGCGTTGCTTGTTGAGAAAGAGAATAGCCGGCTGATCAGAACGCCGGTTTTGCCATGGTCTAAAGTAACCGATGGAAGACGCATTGATTTTAACCTGCATAAAACCGGTGAAACAGGTCTTTTACTAAGGTATACATTCAGAGGGGCAAACTTTGAAGCATATAGTGGTTTGATGATTGATTACAATACTGACGTTATTAATAAGGTGATGCACAATGTTTTGCCGTTTAATGATTATCACCTCGAAGAATGGGGACTTCATAAACCGGATCGGGATTCAGGTTATATAACCCTGGTTTCAAAACTGAAGGTTAGGAATTTGCTGGGAGCCATTGGCGAAGATTACTACTTTTCATTTTTACCAGCGCAACTGCCCTATTTTGTTCCACCAAAAACAAGGCGTTTACCGGTTTATATCCCTTATCCTGTTTCATCGCAGGATACATTGGTTTATCATCTTCCCGAAAGCATTACATCAGTTACCTTACCTGAGCAGACTGCTATTTCCGGGAAATACGGATGGTACAGGATTGCTTTCAGAACAGAAGGAAATAAAGTGATTGTATTAAGGAGCGTATGCCTTAACCGGGGATATTATACCCCCGACGAATACCCTGAATTTTATGGGTTTTACAATGCCATAAAAACCGATGAAAAACGAAAAATACTAATCCATTAACCATGAAAAACCTTTTTATAATTGCCGTTTGTCTGCTCCAGACGGTTTTTTCAGCTTCGGCGCAGACCACAATCCCGGAATTCGGTGTAATAAACGCCGATGAACTGATGATGAAGGAATACAGTCGCGATAAACTTGCCGAAGCTTTGGTAATTTACGATGTGGGTGATACCCGGTTTTATGACAACGATGATGGGTTTAACCTGATTTTTGAACGCAGAACCAGGATCAAGATACTCACAAGTGCCGGGCTTAAATACGGGGAAATAGAAATCCCTTACTATGTTGAAAACCTTCAGCTCGAAAGGATCCTTGAAATACAGGGCTTTACCTATAACATGGAAAACGGGCAGATCAGAAAGACAAAATTGAATCCGGAGCAGTCCTTTGATGAGAAAATAAACGACCATTGGATGGTTAAAAAATTTGCCATGCCCGACGTGAAGGAAGGTTCTGTAATTGAGTACAGGTATAAGATACAATCGCCCTATTTGTTCAATTTGCGTGACTGGGATTTTCAGCGCAGGATACCCACAGTTTACAGTGAGTACACAACCCGCATGATTCCGTTTTACGAGTATACCTATTTTTTCCAGGGCGCATCAAAATTTGATGTATTCAGGAACGCTCCGGACAACCTGAAGAGAAGATACGGCAGTATTGAGTACACCGACAATGTTTATACGTTTGGGATGAGGAACCTGCCGGCATTCAGGGATGAGTCCTTTATTACCTCCATTAACGATTATATTATGAAGATTGATTTTCAGCTGGCCAAGATACATTATCCCAACGGGGCAGTTGTTGAAATTATGACCACATGGCCGATGCTGATTAAGGAGTTACAAAAGAATAGCCATTTCGGGCTTTACATGAAGGCAGTTAACCGAAATGCATCAGAATTATTGGCGCCAATGGATTTGGGTGCAAAAACAATCCCTGAAAAGGCAGAGAGTATATGGCAGTACGTTAAAATGAATTACAACTGGAACGGGTTTAATGACAAATTTGCCAGTCAGCAGGCCAGGGATTTTCTCAAAACCAAAACAGGCAATTGTGCAGATATTAATCTTTTTTTGTGCTCCATGCTGAATGCTGCTGGCGTTGAAGCCTATCCGGTATTGGTCAGTACGCGTAACCACGGGAAAATCCCCCTGGACTATCCATTTCAGCAATTCTTCAATTATGTACTGGTGCTGGTTAACAATGGTGATCAGCAAGTGCTGCTCGATGCCACCATACCGCTGGCGCCATTTGGCATGCTGCCTGCCCGTTGCATTAATGAGAAAGGACTTATCGTTAACGAAGAAAAGGTGGGGTGGGTGGAACTTGTTGATGGCAATAGTGCAATAATTTCGGACAGCATACAAATTAAGTTTAACCCGGCACTGGATTCGGTAGCATATATGGTTAGTGTGGTTACCGAAGGTCATTCGGCCCTGGAACAACGTCAGGAATTCCATTCCGATGCCGGCAAATTTGTCCGGGAAATTACCGGAGAAGGCGTTGAGCTTAGCGGTGAACTAATTGCGAAAAATGAAAAGGAAGCCGATTTGCCTTTTGTGTATGCGTATAAGTTGCAGGCCGCTACAGAAACTGTCGGCAATAACCTGCTGATTTCGCCCTTTCCTGGTATGACCCTTAAAGAGAATCCGTTAAAATTAAGTTACAGGGCTTACCCGGTGGATATGATTTACCCGCAAACCTGTTCCTTTACCACCCTGATTGAAGTACCCGAGGGTTATCAATTGGCAAATACAGATAAAAGCGTTAACGTGGACAACGCGTTGGTGCAGATTCACTACGAGGTAACCGACGACCAGGGAAAGGTGAAGGTTAACGGTACATATTGGTTTAAAAAGGCTGTTTATCAAAATCATGAATACTATGATCTCAGAAAACACTTTTCGGAAATTGTAGATGTTTTTAATAAGAAAATAGTGCTGGCGAAAAAACCATAGCAGGCAAAATAGACCAGGAAGTGCTGATCTAATTATTGGTTTAAACCACAAAAGCTTTCCAAAGTTGACTACTTTTGTAGGTTTACTTTTGATAAGTATTGGGAGATATGCTCACACTATGTGCTATAGCATCCGGGAGCAACGGAAACTGTTATTATATAGGCAATAACCGGGAAGCAGTGTTGGTGGATGCCGGTATTTCAGCCCGCCAGATAGTCAACCGGATGAAGCAGCAGAACCTCAATCCATCCCTGGTGAAGGCAATTTTTATTTCGCACGAGCATTCAGATCATGTTAGCGGAGCGAAGGTATTAAGTAAAAAGCTGATGGTTCCGGTTTATGCCACACGCAGGACCTATGCTGCCATGTATAACAATCACAAACCACAGGCACCCCGGTTTTTTGAACCTGGTACCGAGATTGTAGTGGGCTCATTCAGGATCTTTCCTTTCCTTAAAAACCACGATGCTGCGCAACCCTGTTCATTCATAATCAGTTATAACGGATTGCATACCGGGGTACTTACCGATATTGGTGTTGCCTGTGAGAATGTGATCCGGGAAGTAGCCCGTTGTCATGCACTCTTCCTGGAAAGCAATTACGATGAAAAAATGCTGTGGGAAGGCCGTTACCCCTGGCCATTAAAGCGGCGAATCGCATCAGATTATGGCCACCTGTCAAATGACCAGGCATTTGATTTGATCAGCAGGTATTCGGGAAATCAGCTTCAGCTGGTTTTTCTGAGTCACCTGTCAGCCGAGAACAACACACCTGAAAAGGCCATGGAACGATTCAGCGAGCTGCGTGGACGATACCAGGTGTATCTCACCTCGAGGCATGCACCGGGTGATGTGGTAACTATTCCTGCTGCTACTGCCACTGCTCCTGCCGCTATTGATACTGTGCCGCCAACACAGCTTAGGCTGGAGATTTAGAACCAGGAGCCAAGAGCCAAGACAGTAGCAGTAGCATTATCAGTGGCAGTGCAGGCAGGTCCAGCATCCAGCATCCAGCATCCAGTATCCAGTATCCAGTATCCAGTATCCAGCATCCAGTATCCAGCATCAAATCCTTCCCGGGTACTGTGCCAGTCCGCGTTTCAGGCATTCCATGGCATTTTTCAGATCATCCAGGTTTAGCACATAGGCAATCCGCACTTCCTGTTTTCCCGAACCGGGTGTTGTGTAAAACCCCGAACCGGGGGCCAGCATAACGGTTTGTTTGTTGTATTCGAATTCTCGCAGCATCCACATGGCAAATTTTTCGGCATCGTCAACCGGAAGTCTTACCATGGTATAAAAAGCCCCTTTGGGAACCGGGCAAAACACACCGGGAATGTCATTTAATGCTTTCACCAGGAAATTTCTCCGCTCCAGGAATGCGTTGAAAATATAGTCGGCGTATTCGGGTGGCGAATCAAGCGCCGCTTCGGCGGCAAGCTGACCGAGATTGGGCGGACAAAGCCTGGCCTGGCAGAATTTCAGTGCGGTATCCAGTAATTCATGATTCCGTGAGGCCATTACACCTACCCGGAGTCCTGTGGCGCTATATCGCTTGGATACGGAATCAATCAGGATCAGGTTGTTGTCAACGCCTTCGAGCAACATGGCCGACTTTACGGCATTACCGTCATAGCATAGTTCGCGATATACTTCGTCGCAGATAAAGAAAAGATTATGTTTGACCACCAGGTCTCTAATTTGCTCGAGTTCGTGCCATGAATACAGGTACCCCGTGGGATTGTTGGGGTTACAAATTATTATGGCCCGGGTACGGGGGGTGATTTTTTTCTCGAATTCACTGATGGGAGGCAGGGCGAAGCCGTTTTCGATGGAGGCATTTACCGGTATGACTTTAACATCGGCGGCAGTGGCAAAGCTGAAATAATTGGCGTAAAAGGGTTCGGGTACAATTATCTCATCACCGGCATTGAGGCATGTAAGCAGGGTTAAGGTAATGGCCTCTGATCCGCCTGTTGTAATCAGAATATCCTGGTATGTCAGCTCTACCCCTATTTTCCGGTAGAATGCTGCAAATTTGCGCCGCAGCGATTCGTTACCAGCGCTGTGGCCATATTCAATAACCTTTGTGTTTAAATTGCGGATAGCCTCAAGTGCATTGGGCGAAGTCATCAGGTCGGGCTGGCCAATATTTAACCTGTACACCTTGCAGCCCCGCATGCTGGCTTCCTCGGCCAGGGGTACCAGTTTACGGATGGGCGAATTGGGCATCAACTGTCCTCTTCTTGAAATTTCGGGCATGGATATTTCAGTATATAAATGTGAAACGCAACGGTTTTGGAAGGGAATGAATTCCTGCACTGGCTTTTACCGGCACAGGTTTACCTGGTGAAATATGATTACTGCGCCACAGGCGCATTCGCCACCGGCTTTTGATCCGATTCTACTTTGCCTTTTATGATCAGAACAATAGGTGCCTCCCCGGCATTGGTATATACGGTAATGGATTTGGCGAAACTGCCAATCAAACGTGTATTGTAAGTAACTTTAATTGTTCCTGTTTCACCTTTTTTGATAGGCTCCTTAGGCCATTCGGGAACGGTGCATCCACAAGATGAACGTACATTGGAAAGTACAAGGGGTGATTTTCCGGTGCTTTTAAAAACAAATTCATAGCTTCCGTCTCCTTTGTAAGGGATAGCCCCGAAATCATGTTCAGTTTTTTCAAATTCAATAGCCGCGCCTTCGTGCTTGGCAGAAGAAGGATTTTGCGAACAACTAAAGGCTGAAAATAAAGCAGCCAGACTGAAAACGGCAATTAACTTTTTCATTGTACATTTTTATACAAACCATTGGCAAAAATAATAGTTTTTGAACATTATGATACAAATTTAGCAATAAAAACCTGAAGTGTGTTGGTCGCCTGTCGATGATATTGAAGAGCGCAGCCGGTTAATCGCCGAAAAATTCTATTTTTGCATGATTTATTAATACTGTAACAGCAAAATATCTGAAAATGGAAATTCCCAGCAAATACAACCCGGGGTTGGTCGAAGACAAGTGGTACAAATATTGGATGGACAAAGGCTTTTTTAAATCGGTCCCGGACAACCGTGTGCCTTATACCATTGTCATACCGCCGCCCAATGTTACCGGCGTTTTGCATATGGGGCACATGCTCAACAATACCATACAGGATATTTTGGTAAGGCGTGCACGTATGCAGGGGAAAAATGCCTGCTGGGTGCCGGGTACCGATCATGCTTCTATTGCTACGGAAGCCAGGGTGGTTGCCAAACTAAAAAGTGAAGGCATCGACAAGAAAAAGCTTAGTCGTGAACAATTTCTTGAACATGCCTGGGAATGGCGCCATAAACATGGCGATATTATACTTGAGCAATTAAAAAAGCTGGGGGCTTCGTGCGACTGGGATCGAACCAAATTTACCATGGATGATGAAATGTCTGAAAGCGTGATTCGCGTTTTCGTGGATTTGTTCAACAAGGGAATGGTTTACAGGGGAATTCGTATGGTAAACTGGGATCCGCAGGCAAAAACAGCCGTTTCGGATGAGGAAGTCATTTACCGCGAAGTCAAATCGAAACTGTATCATGTGAAATACCCCATAGAGGGCGAGGAAGGTTTTGTTACCATTGCCACCACGCGGCCTGAAACCATCCTGGGTGATACCGCTGTATGCGTGAACCCCGGGGATGAGCGTTACAGGCACCTGGCCGGCAAGAAGGTTGTTGTTCCGCTGGTCAACAGGGTTGTCCCCATTATACAGGATAGCTACGTGGACATGGAATTTGGAACAGGATGCCTTAAAATAACGCCGGCGCATGATATTAATGACTATGAAATTGGCATCCGGCATAACCTCGAAAGTATTGATATCTTTAACGAAGATGGAACACTAAGTGAAAAGGCCCTTCTTTTTGTCGGCGTCGACCGGTTCAAGGCACGCGACCTGGCGGTTAAAAAGCTGGATGAGGATGGGCTGCTGGCAAAAACCGAGGACTATGTAAACAAGATCGGATATTCTGAGCGCACGGATGCGGTTATTGAACCCCGGTTATCCATGCAGTGGTTTCTTCGGATGAAGGACCTTGCCCAACCGGCGCTCGAACATGTGATGAATGATGATATCGTGTTATATCCCTCAAAATTTAAGAACTCCTACCGAAACTGGATGGAAAACGTGAGGGATTGGTGTATTTCGCGGCAACTTTGGTGGGGTCAGCGAATTCCGGCCTATTACATAGGGAAAAGTAACGAATATGTGGTTGCCGAAAATATTGAAAAAGCCATTGAACTTGCCCGTGAAAAAAGTCGTAACAATAAACTCGAGGCTGGAGATCTCAGGCAGGACGAGGATGTACTCGACACCTGGTTCTCATCGTGGCTGTGGCCTATTTCTGTATTCGACGGGATCAGAAATCCCGGTAATCCGGATATCCGTTATTACTATCCCACCGATGACCTGGTTACCGCACCTGAAATACTCTTTTTCTGGGTAGCCCGGATGATTATGGCCGGTTATGAATACCGGGGCGAAAAACCCTTTAAAAATGTTTATTTAACCGGAATTGTAAGGGATACCAAACGCCGCAAGATGTCGAAGTCGCTCGGAAATTCTCCCGATCCGCTGCATCTGATCGAGAAATACAGCGCCGACGGTGTTCGTGTAGGCATGTTGCTTTGCTCGCCTGCCGGAAACGACCTGCTGTTTGATGAAAGCTTATCTGAACAGGGACGTAACTTTACCAATAAAATCTGGAATGCTTTCCGGTTGGTGAAATCGTGGCAGATCGACAGCAATGCGAAACCTTCCATGGCAGCTGAAATGGCTATTATATGGTTTTACGAGCGTTTAAAACAAGGCGTTTACGAAATAGAGGAGGCGTTCAAACAATACCGCATTTCAGAGGCGCTGATGATAGCATACAAGCTTTTCTGGGATGAATTTTCCTCGTGGTACCTCGAAATGATCAAGCCTGAATATAAGAAGCCGCTCGATCATCGTACCTGCCAGGCGACCATCGAAATGTTCGAAGTATTGCTCAGGGTGCTACATCCTTTTGTGCCCTTCATTACCGAAGAGTTATGGCACCTGCTCAAGGAAAGGCCCCAGGGTTATACCCTCATGTACGAGAAATCACCTTCGGTTAAGCCGGTTGACAAGCAAAAACTTAAACAATTCGAACAGGTTAAAGAAGTGGTGGCTTTTATCAGGAATACCAGGGTGGAAAATCAAATACCCACGAAGCAGCCACTCACACTTTGCATTAAACCAATCAGTTACTCAAACGATTTTGAGGCCGTGATTATCAAACTCGGCAATCTCGAATCCATACAGGTGATCAAGGAGAAAGTTGAAGGGGCTGTAAGTTTTATCACGGCCGATGCTGAATATTGTATCCCGCTGGGCGAAAAACATAATCACGAGGAAGAACTGGCCAAACTCACAGAGGAGCTGAGTTATACAAAGGGCTTTCTTGAATCGGTGATGCAAAAGCTGAACAATGAAAAATTTGTGAATCATGCCCCGGCCAAGGTGATTGAACTCGAAAACCGCAAAAGGGCCGATGCCGAAACCAGGATCAAATCACTGGAGGAACGTCTTGCATCGATGAAGAAGTAGGATAGCCGCGTGTACGCGTCATTGTAAGTGAAACGCAGCGGAACGAGGCAATCTTATTTGCTATGTAGTTGCCGGAAGAAGATTGCTTCGCTATCGCTCGCAATGACGCCTCGCATGTTGTTGCTGGTCATTCGAGATGACATTAAACTCTTATTGCGTAAGCCTTTCAGAACTTGTCTCTTGTCTCTTGTCACTTGTCCCTGTTTCACGGCGCCAGCCTGCAAACCTCCCACGTTCCACCGTTCCTGGCGTACTCAAACCGGTCGTGAAGCCTGTTTTCCCTGCCCTGCCAGAATTCAACCAGGTTGGGAGTTAACTTATAACCACCCCAGTATTCAGGTCTTTCAAGGGCCCTGGTTCTGAAAAGCCGGAGATAGTCGCTTTGCAAGTTCTCAAGGTATTCCCGGTTGGGCACACGGCGGCTCTGGGGTGAAGCCCAGGCGCCTATTTTGCTGCCCTCGGGTCGGCTTTTGAAATATTCATCGGATTTATACTGGGGCTCCTTGTGAATCTGACCTTCGATCCGGACCTGTCGTTCCAACTGCGGCCAGAAAAACAACAGCGCGCCATACGGGTTTTCAGCGATCTGCAAGGCCTTTTTACTCTCGTAATTGGTGAAAAAAGTAAAACCGTTATCATCCAGGTCCTTCAACAGCACAACACGTGAAGAGGGTTTACCACTTGCCGGGGCGGTAGACAAAATCATAGCTGTGGCTTCGGGAACCTCGCTTTTTAAGGCGTCATTCAACCAATACCTGAATTGCACAAGCGGATTGACATCGAGATTATCGATATCGAGGCGTGATTGTTTGTACTCCTTCCGGATGTCCTGTAGAGCACTCATCTGAATCATTTGTTGTTGCAATAATACAACAGATCAGATGATAGTTGGTTCAAGTTTTTTATACCGTGCATTTTTGATGCTGGCGTTCAGTTCAAAACCTGCTAACAGCGCCATGGCGTTAAAATTCATCCAGAGCATAACCGCAATAAGGGTACCAATGGAACCGTAGATCTGATTGAAAGGGGCAAAATGATTGACAAAGTAAGAAAAGGCAATAGAGGTAACGATCGACAAAAGGGTGGCAAATATCGACCCTGGGGAGAAAAGTCTCCATTTCGTTTTACGTGCAGGCGCCAGAAAGAAAAGGAATGAAATGGCCAGGAATGTCAGCGCCAGCACAATGATCCATTTTCCAAAGAGCAGCAGTGTATAGGTGGCCGTGGCCCTGATGGTTCCCACGGCATATAGCTGTCTGACCCCCGATTCGCTCAGGAAAAGTAAAAGTGAACTCAGTATGCCCAGGATGAAAAATATAATGAAAAGGCCAACCGAAACAATCCTTCGTTCAATCCACGACCGCGCACCGACTGTGTGATACGTGGCATTGAAAGCTTCGATAATGCCATTAAGCCCTTTTTGAACAAAAAAGAGTGTCAGCAGAAAACCAAAGATCTGTACCCCATGATGGGGTCTGCTGACAACCTCCTGTAACAATAACTCCAGCATCTGGTATGAGTTTTCCGGTATAATGTTTATCATCACATCCATAATACCAGCCTGGAATTTTGGGAAGGGAAGGTAAGGTATTAAACCCAGGATGAAAATAACTGCAGGTCCTAATGCCAGCATAAAGTGAAAGGCAATGGATGTGGCCCTTATATTCAGAGACCCTTTGGACAATCCCTGCAGGTACATCTTACTTACCTCGTACAGTGATAGTCCCTTTGCGCCGGGGAATGGGATCTGCCGGCAACGTCTGCCCAGCCGGTGGATGGCGCTGTTAAAGTATTTATAGGTGGTTTGCTGGTTCTCCGAATCCATCAGTGTGGTAATTAATTGCCTTCAGGCTCAGATCGAGGCTTTTTATATGGTGCGTAAGTGCGCCTACTGATATATAATCAACACCACATTCGGCATATTCTCTGATGTTTTCGTAAGTGATGCCACCCGACGATTCGGTTTCGTATTTATTCCCGATCATGCCAACAGCTGCACGGGTGGCGGCAAGATCAAAATTGTCGAGCAGGATACGATGTATGCCGCCAACCTTAAGAATGATGCTGACATCTTCCAGGTTGCGGGCTTCAATTTCTATATTCAACTTTCTTCCTGTTCCGGCAAGGTATTCATGTGTGCGGTGGATGGCATTGGGTATGCTGCCTGCAAAGTCGATGTGATTATCTTTAATCAGGATCATGTCAAACAAGCCAAAGCGGTGATTTACGCCGCCTCCTATCCGAACAGCTTCTTTTTCGAGCATCCGCATACCGGGCGTTGTTTTTCGGGTGTCCAGAATGCGTGTTTTCAGTCCCTTGAGGCGGTCGGTATACTTTCGTGTGGTAGTGGCAATTCCACTCATGCGTTGCATTACATTCAGAACAAGCCTTTCGGCCTGCAGCAGCGACCTGACAGGTCCTCCTGCAATGAAGGCTACGTCAGACGGGTAAATAAGGTCGCCATCATTTTTCAAAAAACGGATATTGATGGCAGGATCTATTTTTTTGCAGATAATACCTGCAATGTTACTTCCAGCCAGCACTCCTGTGTCTTTCACCAGCAGTTGCGCTTCACCGGTGGCTTCCCCGGGTATACAGGCAATCGAAGTATGGTCGCCATCACCTAAATCCTCCTGTATGGCAAAGTCAATGAAAGTGTTGAGGTAGTTATTCTCCATTTCCCGCTTCAAATCGGAGTTGATGAATAAAAGGGCGACCGTCTTTTTGCTTGACAAGCAGGGTAACCCTGAAAGTGCCGTTAGCGGTAAACAGGTCTCCAATGGCATATTGAGATCCTTCTTTACCTCCCTTGTGCAACATTACAAAATTGGATGGCACGTGTTTTGCAAAGAAATCCTTAATAATGAGTTCGGCCTGTTGCTTACTGTAAATATCCTCTTTGCCGGGAATGGCCAGTTCTATGCTGTTGTTGAAGTAGGAAGATAATACAGCAGTGTTTCCCGATTTTAAGGCGTCCAGTATAGTCTGCGGTATATCATTAGGCGCGGAGGCATTTATTAACAATACCATCGGGAGCGCCAGGAATAAAAGTGTCAGGGATATTTTGTGCTGGATGATCTTCAGCTTTGTGTTTATCATGTTCGTTTTAAAATATAAAGTATTTTTGAATAATGATAAATGCTTTTGCATGACAAATTTAAAAATTTAATTCAATTATAAAATGCAGCAAATACCGGGCCAATGCCTTGTTCATTTTGGCATTATATTAACGAACTGCCTGAACTGTTCCAGGGGAACAGGGGTCAGCATGAATGCTGCATTTTTTGCAGGTTTGATAAAACAGCAGGATTTTGGTGAAAATGGTTGGGTTGATAAAATCTCAGAAAACCAATGAAAATCAGCTTGGTTTATATTGGCGCTACGCAGGAACAATGGCTTAAGGACGGGATTGCCATGTTTGAGAAAAGGATACGGCATTACCTGCCCTTTGAGATGGTGCTGGCCGGCATACCACGCGGCAGCAGAAATCTTCCGCCTCACCTGCAAAAAGAACACGAAGGGAAAGCCATTCTCCAGGCGCTGGAAAAGACCGATCACGCTGTTTTGCTGGATGTTTCCGGTAAAGGGCTTTCATCTGAAGCCTTTTCGGGATATATCCAACAGGTAATGAACAAGGGTGCCCGTAACCTGGCCTTTGTTATAGGCGGATCCTTTGGTTTTTCAGACGAAGTTTATCAAGCGGTGAGTGACCGGTTGTCGCTTTCAGAAATGACCTATTCTCATCAACTGGTGCGACTGGTTTTTCTGGAACAGCTATACCGGGCCTTTACTATAATCAGGGGGGAACCTTATCATCATGCCGGATAACCGGTTGATCATATGAATACATACAGATATATCATTTTACTTACAATCCTTATTGCGGTTGCCATTGCGTCCGATATGGTGCTGGACAGCTGGCATTATAAGGAAGGCGATCACCGCCGGCTACAGCAAAAATTAAATACCAGGTTCAGGCAAACCGATCGCTATTATGATAAACTCAGCCAGTCAGGCTGGAATCATGATCTGCAGATCCCTATCGAAGAAGGTATCATTTTTATCGCTTACCAGGATGATTCGCTCTGCTATTGGTCCGACAATAGTATTTCTTTAGATATTTTCAATAAAAACAACCTGGGGGGTGTCCGGTTTGGATTCATATCCAATGGATGGTATGCGGTAAAATCCTATACCACCGATTCAGTAAGGGCCTATGGACTGATCCTTGTCAAGTCGGGTTACCCTTATGAAAACAGTTTCCTGGTGAACGGCTTTCATCCCGACCTGAAGCTGCCGGTGTCAACCGAATTATTTACAGCCCCGCAGCCAGGCTCTTATTCCATTATTGACTGGGAAGGTATTTATCTTTTTTCCATTAAGTTCAGGGTGGACGAAATGCGATATTCGCAACTGGAAAAGTACCTCTTGCCCTCCCTGGTTTTAATAATTCTGATCGGCCTGTTGCTTTTTGTAAGGCATGTTATTTCAGGCGCCGGCAGCCGGGTGTTTAAAAATGTACTGGTGTTGTTCCTCCCCGTTATACTGGCATTGTTGCGTTGGCTTCAATACCGTTATCACATTCCGGCTGATCTTTATGAACTCGAAATGTTTGGTCCCATTCCATTTGCCAAATCGGCCTGGTTACCTTCGCTGGGGGATATGTTATTGAATTCGCTGCTGATCCTTTACGCAGTGATTGTGTTTTATCTCGATTTTGATTTCAAGCCCGGTTCCTACGGCAAAAACCGGATGCTTGTGCTTATGATTGTGTTGCTCACCGGCTTTTATATTTACAGTCATTTCATCCTTTCCAATCTTATTCTTCACTCGATTATCAGTTTTGACTTTTACAAAGCTGCCAGTCTTAATGTTTACACTTTTGTCGGATTGCTGATTATGGCCATACATTTTGCAGGGTTGTTATTACTGGCCGGCAAACTTCTTGCCTGTTGCTGTACCACCTGCAAATTTCACAAGCTGATGCTTGTTTTTCTGCTGACCAGTGTTGTGATGTTCCTGGCGCTTGCTCTTTTTAGCGACGATTTGGATATCGGCTCGCATATTGCCTTTGTTGTAATGGTTTTTATTATAGCCGTAATTCATTACCGCCGGATAGCTTTTGGCAATTACACCGCCATGGCTTTTATGGTAATCTTTTTTTCAGCCTATACGGTTTACATTATTACCCATTATTCCGAACGCAAAATGATGAATAACATGGGTGTTATGGCTGAGAATCTTTCAGCCCAGCATGACCCGGTTGCCGAGTATCTGCTTGAAGATGTTACACTAAGGCTTGAGCAAGACAAAACACTTGTTCGTTACATGTTCGATCTTGGCATCAGCATTGAGCAAATTCATAATTACCTGCAAAGCAATTATTTCAACGGGTTT
Source organism: uncultured Bacteroidales bacterium (assembly GCA_964618645.1). Taxonomy (GTDB): domain Bacteria; phylum Bacteroidota; class Bacteroidia; order Bacteroidales; family UBA10428; genus UBA5072. The sequence goes on from CAZUBW010000031.1 coordinate 16,115, forward strand.
TGGGGTAAGTACAGCTTCATCATAATGGACTGCGATACCACCTCGTCGGAAATATTCGACAGGGGAACCCTCGAAAACTGCTATGGTTTTTATAACGCATTAATCGATAGCAGTAAGGGTATGCAGTTGCCGAATACATCGTTTTATTTTCTCGACAGTCAGAATGGTCGTATCAATTACCTGGGATGGATACGATATAAACATCCCCGTCGTAGTATCGAACGTTCGTTGTTTATCGAACTTAAATCGCGACTGGTTGCTGAAGAACTGGGATTTCCCGAATTGCTGCTCGACAGCAAATACCAGCAAAACAAACTGGCTGAGGAGTATTCCTACGCCAAGTATTACCGGAACCAATTGCTCGCGCAGTCAGGTGCCTTTCAGTACAGCCTTGACCTGAACACCTATAAAGGCAAAGCGGAAAAATTTGACGGCTATACCCACCTGATCTATGACCTGGGTAACGATAATGTGGTGATGGTCAGCAAACCCAGTACAACCTTTTTCGATAAGCTCATCTCCTTTTCCTATATTTTTATCTTTTATTACATGCTGGTGGTGCTGTTCATGGTGATTAAGGATTTTTCGCAGCTGGGTAAGGAGTTCGAATTTAATTTCAAAAAGAAAATACAGTTTTCGATTATTGCCACCATTTTTCTTTCGTTATTCCTGGTTGGCGGAGGCACCATTTATTTCAGTATACAACAATACCAGAAAAAGCAGCACGATATTCTGAGTGAGAAAATCCAGTCGGTTTACATCGAACTCGATCATCTGCTGGCTTACCTGCCCAATCGCATCCCACCTAACTGGCGGAACGAAGAATTTAGCAACCTGAACCAGTTGCTGATTAGGTTTTCCGATGTTTTTTATTCCGACATTAACCTGTATGACCCGCACGGTAACCTGTTGGCTACATCCCGATCCGAAATCTTTGATAAGGGGATTCTTGGAGGTAAAATGAATCCCCGTGCGTACAGCAAGATGGTAAAGGAAAAACAAGCCGAATTTATACATCGCGAAAACATTGGCAGGCTGAGTTTTATGTCGGCGTATGTGCCCTTTGTTAACGCCGACAATAAACTCCTGGCCTATTTAAACCTGCCTTATTTTACCAGGCAGAACGTGTTACGAAGTGATGTAACCACTTTGGTTGTGGCCATAGTGAATATTTATGTGCTGCTGATCCTGATTACCATTGCCATGGCTGTTATCATATCCGATCAGATTACGCGTCCGCTCAGGCTGATCCAGCAAAAATTCAGCCAGATAAAGCTGGGCAAAAAGAGCGAACAGATTTTTTACAAAGGCCACGACGAGATTGCCGGGTTGGTTGATGAATATAACCGGATGGTAAAGGAATTGGCTCGTAGCGTCGAAAAGCTGGCCCGTTCCGAACGCGAATCGGCCTGGCGTGAAATGGCCAAGCAGGTTGCCCACGAAATAAAGAATCCCTTAACGCCCATGAAGCTTAGTGTACAACATCTTGAACGGTCGTGGAAAGACAATAAGGAGAACTTTGACGAATACCTGGGCAAAGTGACACGTACCCTTATTGAGCAAATTGACACGCTTTCGTTCATTGCTTCGGAGTTCAGCAATTTTGCCAAAATGCCAAAGGCCACCCACGTGGAAATCAACATTGTGGAAACCATCAGGTCGACCCTGGACCTGTTTGCCAATACCGAAAATGTTGATTTTGTGTTTGAGCACGAATGTGACAAAATTACGGTGCTCGCGGATAAAGAGCAACTTTCGCGTGTTTTTATCAACCTGATAAAAAATGCTATCCAGTCGGTTCCCGAGTCGCGGAAGGGGAAGGTGGGGGTCAGTATTGTTCAGAGCGGAAGCAATATACGGGTAAGTGTCACCGATAACGGCAAGGGCATCCCCGAAGAGCTTCAGGCGAAGATGTTTACACCCAGTTTTACCACCAAGTCAAGCGGAATGGGACTGGGTTTGTCGATTGTCAAGAGTATAATTGAATCTTTTGGCGGGCAAATCTCGTTTAACACTAAAGTTAACCATGGAACAACCTTTGTTTTTGAGCTTCCGGTTTACGAATCCGCTTTAGATAAAGGGGTTGAAGATCCGGTAAACGGTTGAAGACGTTCTTAACAGTGAATGTTAATAAGTTGCAGGGTCTCTGCAATGTAGTATTTTATATATTTGAGACTTGACAAGCTTTGTCAATGAAGTGCCTGATTAACCAAATGCTGTTTGTTACGTTGAAAAGAGCTGTTGTCATTTTTTCGGCCTTTTGTTTGCTGTGGCGTGTGGGTATATCGCAGCAGGTAGTTATCACGGGCGATAATCCCAATCACTACCTGCAGGTAGATGAAGTATTAACCGACGGAGTTAGGGTTACCCAAACCATTGCCGGTGAGCTGGTGCATTTTGCACCCGGTGACAAGGTAATGGTCATTCAGATGACAGGAGTGTATAATAGCACATCGGGAAACTATCTAACAAATCCTTTCCTGTCGATTGTTACCATTGAATACACCAATACCGGCCGGTTCGAAATCCTCCAGCTCGATGAAGTCAATACCAATGTAGGCGGAGATACGGTCATCTATTTTACAGATAACCTTTCCAATATTTACGACAATGGCGAGAAAATCCAGCTGGTTAAGCTGGTGGAAGCTGAAACGGTAACGTTGAACGGAACGGTAAGACCGCGGTCGTGGGACGGAAGGGTTGGTGGTATACTGGGTATTATCGCTACCGATTCGGTGAAACTTTCAGCCAATAGTGTTATTGATGCAAGTTCCAGGGGATTCAGGGGCGGTGCCGTGCCCGATGAGGTATATCCGTCAGAAAACAGTTGTCGTTACGGATTAAGTTCTTCCGAAGTGGATACAATGTACTTTACACCTGATCAGCTTTTCCGCTCGGGAAACAAAGGAGAGGGTATCATTTCGGCCTCGTGGCCTTTTACAAAGGGCACTGCCTTTAACGTGAACGGCGGCGGGGCCGGTAATGGCAGATTTTCGGGCGGCGGTGGCGGTAGCAATTATAGCGTGGGGGGCAAAGGGGGGAGCCAATCGGCTTACTGCACATTAAGCTATTCTGCGCAGGGAGGTCTGGGTGGTTATGGTTGCAATACTATTTACGAGGCGGCTGATGAAGAGCCGCGTGTTATCATGGGCGGCGGTGGCGGCAGTGGTACGCGCATGGAAAGCACAGTGCCTTCCAGGGGAGGAGATGGCGGAGGTATAATAATCATCATTACCGGAATCCTGCACAGTGAAGCCGGCGCTGTTATCAAGTCAAACGGCGGTGATGCCAACCCGCTGACAACAGCGGGCAGTGGCGCCGGAGGAGGCGCTGCAGGCAGCATACTCATTGATGCCGAAACACTTACCGGAACTTACTTTTCCGTTGAATTAAAAGGCGGTAACGGTGCTTCAACCACCACACCGGCACCTTATATCAATGGCACCGGCGGAGGCGGCAGCGGCGGGGTTTTCTGGCATGCCGGTTCTTCGTTCCCGGCTGTTTCGGTTAACCGGGCAAATGGTTCTTCGGGCACACAACCGGGTGGAGTGGGCTTTTATGAGCAAAACGGTTCTCCCGGCAACGTGGGCATAACACTCAATAACCTTATTGTACCGTTAAACGGCTTTCTTTTTAACTCAGTCAGGGGTGTCGACACCCTGTGCGCCGGCCAGGTTCCGGGGTTGCTGACAGCCAGCCAGCCCAAAGGCGGCAACGGAAGCTATACCTATGTATGGCAGGATAGTACAGCCAGTGGTACATGGGAAAATGTAACCGGTGGAACGGATAATACCCTCAGAACCTATCAACCCGGCGAACTCACGCAAACGACCTGGTTCCGGCGTGTGGTGACTTCCGATACCATAACCGATATAAGCAGACCGCTGGAAGTTTTCGTTTACCCGGCTATTGCCAATAATATCCTGCAGGGCGCCGATACCATTTGTTATAATGTCGATGCGGGTCCCCTTTCGGGCATACCAACACCACTAACAGGTGGAAACAACAATTATTCCTATGTGTGGCAGGATAGCACCGCGGTTAGCGGGTGGACCGATATCGGAACCAATGCCGGTTATGATCCCGGCAAGCTGATTGCCTCTGCCTATTACCGGCGTATTGTTAAGTCAACAGCCTATTGCAGCGATATTTCGGATACAGTATTCATCAGGGTGCTGCCGTCTATAACCGGTAATTCCTTTGCCATAGCTGCCGATACGGCAATCTGTTACAATACCGCTCGGGGTCGACTGACGGCACTCATGCCGGCTGACGGCGATGGCAGTTATGCCTATCAGTGGCAATTGAAAACAACTTCAGGCGAATGGACAGCCATTGAAAATACGTCCGACTCGGTTCATTATACGGTGGGAATTCTCACTGAAACCACCGCCTTTCGACGAATTGTATTTTCAGGTCCCGAAAATGCCTGTATCGACACGAGTGACGATCGAAGTGTTAACATCATGCCGCCTGTTGCCAATAACAGGATATTGGGATCAACCGTTCAATATACCTGCTATAATGCTCCTGTTTCACTTATGGGCGCTATGCCTCAGGATGGGTTTGGCACCTATGGTTATGCCTGGGAGCAGAGCAGCGACAATGTTTCCTGGGAAAGTATTCCCGGAAATGAAAAGGATTTGGTTTCGGCCCCCTTAACCACACCCCGTTTCTTCAGGAGAATTGTTTATTCAACGCCGGTGTACCACGAATGTACCGATGTGAGCGATGCCATTGAAGTAAGAATTAATCCGCTGCCAACCGGTAACGTGGTCAATACCTTTGACACCCTGTGTGCCGGCGAGGTACTTGAGGTACATTTTAATGTTTCAGGAAACGGGCCGTTTAACATTGCCATTCGCGATGGCAATGGGCAGGAACTCAGTAAAACAATGGTAACCGGACCGCTGGATTCTGTTGCATTTGTGCCTTCGGGCACAACAAGTTACATAATGGCATCTGTTGTCGACGATAGTGCCTGCGTTGCCAATACAGCTGATTTTGTCGCTGTTGAACCCGCCATGGTTTATACTGTTCCTGTTGCCAATGCGGGTGCCGACAGCGAGATATGTGGAAATACCTTCACCATGCAGGCTGTCAGAAGTGTTGAGGGCTCGGTTGGATTATGGACAAGTTCAGAAGCCATATTCGGAAACGACTCAATCCCAAACAGCAGCGTTACAGCCAACCGTTATGGTCCTGTTGTGTTTAACTGGACTGAAACAAACTGGCGTTGCACCGACGACGATGAGGTTGAAATTGTTTTCCATGAAATGCCTGCTGAGCCCTACGCGGGAGAAGATCAGGTGCTGGATTTTAACTATACTACCCGGCTTGCGGCCACACCTGTTGCCGTTGGCGCAGGAAAATGGTCGGTATCTTCGGGTAGTGGCATATTTAATGACGATGCGCAACCCGATGCCCAGGTAAGCGAGCTGGCTGAAAGCACCATACTTAAATGGACTGTTGTTAACGGCAATTGCCCGGCATTGTCCGATAGTATGCAAATTACAGTAAAACCACTCGAAGTTGTCAAGGGCTTTACCCCCGATGGTGTAAAAAACTATTTCGATTTTAATGCTCCCAATGCCGAACGCATTACAATAAAGATATACAACAGCGCCGGAATGATGGTTTTTGAATCGGATCATTACGGCGAAACAGCCGAATCGCTTTGGCGTGGTGAGAATATGAACGGAGAGAAGCTTCCCGAGGGCACCTATTTTTATGTAGCCAATATTAAGGTAGCCGGAAAGGAACAGGAGGTGTTGATGAAGTCATTTGTAGAAATATTGAGGATGAAATAAATGCGCAGGATAACCTTGATATTGCTGATGTTTGTGTTGTGCGACCTATTAATCGCGCAGGAAAAAACACTGTTGTACAGCCATTTTTCTTTTAACGGGCTGGCCATTAATCCTGCTTATGCCGGCAGGCACGAGATGCTCAGCGTAAGCCTTTCGCATCGAAGCCAATGGCTTGGCTTCGACGGAGCTCCTTCCTATAATATTGCAGGCATACATACACCCTTGAAAAACACAGCAATGGGTCTTGGGTTACTGGTTATGAACGAAAGCATTGGTTTAAGGAAATACACGGGTATCTACTTTAATTATGCCCACCGGATGGCGCTTGGAAATGGTAAACTGGCCCTGGGTTTAAAAGGTGGAATGGGAACCGGCCGCATGGAAACAGTGGATCTGGGCGATGATATTGTGTTCGCGGATAATGAAATCAGTTACCTGCTGCCTAATTTCGGCGTGGGTGTTTATTACTATACCCAACGGTATTTTGTTGGGCTGTCTGTACCTCTTTTGCTCGGATACCGCACTGACAAGTCCGGTAAAGTCACCGCCTATCACGATTTTAACAATTACGCCTATTACCTGAATGCCGGTCTGAGGTTGAGGCTGGCACCCGACTGGCAGCTGGAGCCTGCCACTTTACTTGAATATGAGAAAGGAGGCGGGTTGATAGCTGACGCGGGTTTTGGTGTGTTTTTCAAGGACGTCCTGCATGCAGGACTTACCTATCGGTTTAAACAAGCGGTGATAATACTGGCCGATTTCAAGATTACCAACCAGTTAAGAGTAGGTATTGCATACGACTATGGGACGGGTCACCTCAGTTCTTATTACCGGAGCTCTTTTGAGGTGGGAATTGAATATAATTTTGGCTACAAAATAAAAGCTGCAAATCCAACGATATTTTAATACCCCATGATGTTGAGAGTTTTAACCACCCTGTGCCTGCTGATGGGAGTCTTTTGCAACCAGCTCCTTTCCCAGGACTATTTCGAAGTAAGCCGGTTACCTTTCAATACCCGTTCGAAAGAGTTGGCGCCGGCCTTTTTTGGACGTGGTCTGGTATTTTGTTCGGATAAGCGTAACGATGTGTTGGTTAGCCGCACGGATCAGTATAATAACGTGTTTACCAGCCTTTATGAGGTTGAGCAAAAAAAGCCCGGTAAATTCGAAAGTCCGAAATTGTTATCGGGCGGGTTAAACACTTTACTGAATGACGGACCGGCTTGTTTCAGCCAGGACTATAAGACCATTTATTTTACACGTAGCATCGACATTTCAACAAACCTGCGAAGCCAGAACAGACCCGATACTACCTTCGGCATTTTCAGTGCAGAATGGGTAAACGGGGCCTGGACGAACCTTACGCAGTTTGAATTTAACAGTACCGCTTATAAAACAGGATATCCTTTTTTATCAGACGATGGCCAATGGCTGTTTTTTGCCTCAGATGCCCCGGGGGGCTTCGGAGGCTTTGATTTGTATGTTGCCGGACGGGTGAACGGGCGCTGGAGCAAGCCCGAAAACCTGGGCCCCCTGGTAAATACACCTGAGAATGAAGTCTTTCCCTTCCTGCATGCAAACGGACTACTTTACTTCTCCTCACGCGGTCATAACCAACAAAAGGATCTTGATATTTATTATACGGCCAAATTAAACGAGGTCTGGCAGAAACCTGTTCCGATGCCTGAGCCTTTTAATACGCGTAACAACGATTACGGACTAATTCTCAATGCCAGCGCCGATACCGCTTATTTTGTATCGGACCGGGCCGGATCAGCTGATATTTTTGCTGCATGGTCAGCACTCCCAACTTTTACAAGCTGTCCCGATCAGAAAGAGAATGATTATTGCTATGTTTTCTATGAACCCGGAGACGGAGATATTGATACCACTACTTTTGCCTATGAATGGGACCTCGGCGACGGCACTGTTATCAGGGCACTGGAGGCTGAGCATTGTTTTGCAAAGCCCGATACCTATATTGTAAGGCTGAACCTGGTAGATAAACTCACCAACGAAGTATTGCTAAACCAGGCTACTTATGAATTTGTGGCCACTCAAATCGAACAGCCTTATATTGCAGGTCCCGATACTGTTATGGCAGGGGAAGAAATTCTACTCAATGCAGGACAAACCTACCTGCCATCCCTGGATGTGCAGAACTATTACTGGGATTTTGGTGACGGATCACGGAATTCGGGTATTGAGACAAAACATAAATATGCTTTTCCGGGGAACTACCATATTATACTGGGAATAACAGGGAATGGGGGCAGTGGTAGCGATACACCCTCCAAAAGCTGCGTGAAACGCCGGATTGTGGTGCTCGATCCAAAAAAGTAATTCGGTTGGCACGGGTTTTGCACCCAAAATGTATCTAAACATTATTTTTCACGTATAGCTATTATCTAAACCGATAATCTGTTTCTAAACCTATGAAGTATTTTCTGTCATTGCTCACCTTAACATTACTGGTAAACGTATTGAAAGCGCAACCGGTCCCTGCCGGTGATGAAAATATTCCCTACCTGATGACATTTGGCCCCAAAGCCGGAACATCGTGGGGTGATGATGATTTTTCACAAACCTTCTTCTTCCTGATTCCCAAAAATTTCTCACAGCCTGTCTACATCAGGGTTTTTGATCCCGATGTTAGCGGCACAACCGACGAGCTAAACGGCATTTTTGATACCCGGATGACTTATTCGGTATTCGGAGGCAAGGAATGTTACTCGCACAAGGATGCCAAGGAAACACAACCAACAGGTAATTACAAAAGCGGTAACCTGCTGGCGTCAAAAAGTTTTGGAAATCAGCCCGAATATGATAATAAGTGGTATACATTCGGACCTTTTAATCCTTCGGAAGGGGAGTATGTGCAGCAATTCGACGGCTACATTTTTAAAGTGATCTGCGATGGTATTACAGGTGACGATGGCAATCTTTACCGTTTTTACCTGTCGACAAAAGCTGAGGAAAACAAGGCTGTGGAAGGTGCAAACGCTTTTGCCTACGAATACTCTTTCCGGATGCACGACAATCCGGTAGAAGTTTCCCATATATATCCCTTTGTAGACGACCGGACTATTTCGGTTAAATTGTCGAACTTCGACTGGGATGCCGATGGATTTATCCGTATTGTATCAGTAGCCCGGAAAGGACAGCTCAGCAAAGTTTCTACCGAGGATAACTGGATTGATGATGAATTTGCCATCTACGACGAGGAAAAGAATACTTCACTGGATATTCAGTTTATTAAACGTAAGTCGCCTGCAGTAAGAAATAATAACGTGGTGGTTAATGTCCGCAACCAGTACGGCGACCTGTTGCCATTTTATGTTATACCCATCGGAGGTGTGCCTAAATACAATGCAAAAATTGCTGCCCGACCCGCTAACGAACGACCATAATTATATATCATATGCAACAAAAAGCCAGCCTTGTTTTATTTCTGCTTTTGATGCTGCCGGGTGCTGGCCTGATATCAGCACAGGAATACAGGATCAGCAACTTTGGTATTAGCGAAGGCATACCCTATGAGTTTGTATATACGGTTAACCAGGACAGCCATGGCTACATTTGGGTAGGAACCGGAGAAGGCTTGTGCAGGTTCGATGGCTTTGACTTCAGTACAGCAATAATTCAGGACAGCCTGGCGGGTATGGTTGCTTCAGTCAGTTACAAAGACAGCCGGCAGGACCTTTGGTTTGGCTATCACAGCGGAAGTATTGCCCGGTTCAGCAACAGAAAATTTGAGCTTGTTGAAACAGGTATGGAGATCAATGGGGCTGTTACCGGTTTTGCAGGGCTTGCTGATGGGTCGCTTCTGGTTTCAACGCTGAATAACGGACTTCTTCTGCTGGATGCTGAAGATGGCAAAGCACAGCCTGTTGAAGGTGTTGCCCCGGGTAATTTTACCTCGTTGCTGGTTGCCGGCAATACATTGCTTCTTGGCGCACAGGAAGGTTTATTTGTTTATTCAATTGAGGAGGGCGGGCAAAAGGTAAATCTGAAATCAACCGTTGCAGCACTAGAATTTTCCAGGATTCAGGATATTCAGCCAAGCGCAGTAAAAGACGTCTACTGGATTGCTACAGAAGATGAAGGCCTTATGAGGCTTCTTTTACAGGGTGAAAAGCATACATTGTCAACTATCGGTGAAACTTTTAATGTAACCAGTCAGAAAATACAGGCTGTATACGAAGATGCCGAGGGCCGCTTATGGATAAGCACCCTTACCAATGGGGTATATCGCCTGGGAAACCCCGACGGGCAAGGAAATTTTGAATCGGTGTTGGTGCTGAACGCGCAAAAAGGATTGCCAACCAACGCTATTAAGAAAATATTCGAGGATCGCGAAGGTAATATGTGGATTGCTACCTATGGGAAAGGCTTAACGCTGCTTACGGGTCAACCGCTTGTGTTTACACGCTTTGACGAGCCCGGTTTTAATAACGATATACAAAGCCTGGCAGCGGTTGGTGATAACCTTTACTATTTGGGCTGTGCACAGGGGCTTTTCAGGTACGATAAAACTTCCGGCAAAGGTGTTTCAAAGGTGGGCGGACTGCCTGCAGACAAAGTAACAGCGCTTTACCATTATGAAAACACCTTGCTGATTGGCACAGAAAAGAACGGACTTTATGCCATGAATATGCTCAACGCGTCGGTACGTAAAGTATCCTATGAGGCGTATTCCATGGGTAACTGGGTAAGCGCCATTGCTGCCGATGACCTACATGTATATATAGGTACAAAAGACGGTATATTCCAGTTCACCGGCGATCTGAAGCCCGAGGCGCAGTATACAACCAATAACGGGCTACCGCATAATAACATTGAGCATGTTTTTACCGACAGTAAAAACAGGTTGCTGATAGCCACCAGGGCCAATGGCATTTACCATCTTTCGCCCGATGGCAAAATTGAAAATCTTTATCCTACCGGTAATTCCGAAGTCGAATTCAGGTCGATAGCTGAAGATCCTGACGGAGGTATATGGGCAGGTACCTATGGCGACGGAGTAGTTTACTTCAATAGCGATACGATACTTCAGTTCAATACTACATCGGGGTTAAAGGCCAATTATTGTTACAGCATAGTCAAAGGAGCAGCTGGTAGTATGTGGGTGGGGCATCGCCTGGGGATGAGCCGTATAAACACCCATAATATGCATATAAGTATTTACGATCAGCATGTAGGCATTACCGGCGATTGCAATCCAAACGCAGCCATTTCCGATAAAAACGGAGTAACTTACATGGGAACTACCAATGGGTTGGTCAGTTACGACCCCGGCCTGGATAAAAGCAAAAAGCTACCGCCCGTTACCAATATTGTCAGCGTGCTGATTGCTGATAAGTATTACGACATCAATCAACCTGTTATACTGCCCTATCAGGCCTATAAAATGAAAATTGAGTTCATTGGGCTCAACTACAGCGACCCCGAGGTGGTGAGGTATCAGTATAAGCTTGATGGATATGATCCCGACTGGTCGGAGGTGACTTCTTCCAATATTGCCAATTATTCGCGGATTGAAGATGGCGAATATACATTTATGGTTCGCTCCTTCAACAGTGAAGGGATAAGCGAGGAAAGCCCTGTTACATTCCGCATAATTGTTAAACCTCCCATTTGGAAGAGGTGGTGGTTTATAACCCTTATGGTATTAATAACCGCGCTTGCACTTTTCGGTATTATTAAATTCCGGGAGCGCAAGCAGAAAATGTTGCAGGAATATCTCGAACGGGAACTTGCTAAACGAACCAAAGAGGTGGTAGAGCAAAAAGAGGAAATAGAAATCAAAAACCGCGACATTACCGATAGTATTAACTACGCGAAGCGTATACAAACCAGTATGCTGCCGCCAATCAAACGTTTACAGCAACATTTCTCGGGTAGTTTTGTGTTCTATAGCCCGCGCGATATTGTAAGCGGCGACTTTTACTGGTTCGACAAAGTAAACGACAGCAAGTTCACTATTGTCTGTGCTGATTCGACCGGGCACGGCGTTCCCGGTGCGTTTATGTCGATGATCGGTTCAACCCTTATCAAGGATATTTGCAATCGCGAAACAGGCAATTCACCTTCAAAAGTTTTGCAGGTACTCGATTGCGAATTGAGAAATACGTTAAACCAAAATCTTGACGATGGTACCAAACCTGGCGACGGGATGGACATCATCGTTTGCGAAATTGACCTGAAGACCCACTATGTACGTTATGCTTCGGCCATGAGGCCCATGATCATATACCGCAACGGCGAAGAGGTTTTCATCAAAGGCAGTCGCAATTCGGTGGGCGGACATTACGATCGCGAGGAAAACCTTTTCGAGGACGAAGGTATACAACTCAGTGAAGGTGACATTATTTATATGTTTTCCGACGGGTATTCCGACCAGTTTGGCGGACCCATGGGCAAAAAATTCAAAATGGTACGTCTCAAAAACCTGCTTCAGGACATCCATGCCAAGCCAATGGATGAACAATGCATGCACGTGAAAAATACCTTCAACCTTTGGAAAGAAAACTACGAACAGGTTGATGATGTATTGTTCATGGGTATTAAGATCTGATTATTTGAAGACGTTCATCTTCAGCATGTTTATTTCTTTCTCTGAAAGGAAGCGCCACTCGCCTCGTCGCAGGTTCTTTTTGGTGAGCCCGGCAAAATAAACCCTGTCAAGTTTTACCACCTCGTATCCCAGGTGCTCAAAAATCCGGCGGACAATGTGGTTTTTACCTGAATGTATTTCAATACCTACCTGGGTTTTGTCAACCGGATCGGCATAACTTATCGCATCGGCTTTGATAAAACCATCTTCGAGGGTTATGCCGGTGCTGATTTTTTCGAAATCCGAAGGCTTGATGTTTTTATTCAGGTGAACATGGTAAATTTTCAGTTTTTCAAACCTCGGATGGGTAAGCCTTTTTGTAATTTCCCCGTCATTTGTCAGTAAAAGAACACCCGTGGTATTTCTGTCGAGTCTGCCCACAGGGTATATTCTTTCCTTACAGGCGCCTTTTACCAGGTCAAGCACTGTTTTTTTAGCGTGCGGATCTTCCACAGTGGTAACATAATCTTTGGGTTTATTTATCAGGATATAAACCTTCTTTTCCTCGCGCAGCGTTTCGCCGTTGTATTTTACCACATCACCGGCACTCACTTTTACACCAAGCTCGGTAATAAGTTTACCGTTAACCGTTACCAATCCTGCCCTGATAAATTCATCGGCTTCGCGCCGCGAACAGATTCCCGAACTGGCCAGGTATTTATTCAACCTGATAAACTCGCTCTCATGGCCTGTTTTGGGCATTTCTTTTGTCGATCGTTTGGTGGTTCTTACCACTTTTCGCTCGGTTTTCTTAATCGTTTTACCCTTGTCGCCAGCATTACGTTTTTTAGTAACAGATGCTGTTTTTCGATTTCCTCGGGCTATAACCATAGTTAACAGGTGATTTTGGGGTTAAACAAATTTTTAGCGGCTGCGGATAAACCAGCCGGATGATCATAGTGTGTTTCTGAAACAGGTCGCGTCATTTTAGCGTGTGTCTATTCCCTGCATATGACATTAATGCTTATTTTTGAACCTTAAAGTTACAAAATCAGCAACGTTTATCTAGTTAATTATTTATAAAATCAATACATGACCTTAATCAAATCCATTTCGGGCATCAGGGGAACCATTGGCGGAATTCCCGGAGAATCGCTTACCCCCCTCGACATTGTAAGATTTACTTCCGCCTTTGGCACACAGTTGAAAAACCGGCAGCAGAAGCCGTCGTACACCGTGGTTATTGGTCGCGATGCCAGGGTTTCCGGCGAAATGGCAGCCATGCTGGTTGCCGGTACTTTAATGGGGCTGGGCATTCATGTGGTTGACCTGGGCCTTGCTACCACCCCTACAGTTGAAATTGGCGTAACCCGTCAAAAGGCCGACGGAGGCATCATTCTTACAGCCAGTCATAACCCTGCGCAATGGAATGCCTTAAAACTACTGAATAGCAAAGGGGAATTCATTTCTGCAGCGGAAGGTTCGGAATTGCTTGCCCTTGCTGCAGCTGATCAATTTTCGTATGCGCCTTATACCGGGTTGGGTTCCCTGGTTAGTATGCACGACATGAATGACATACATATTGATGCCGTAGCGCGTATGAAGTTTGTGGATACTGAGACCATCGGCCAGGCCCGGTTTAAGGTGGTTATCGATTGTGTCAACTCGGTTGGGGGCATCATATTGCCTGCTTTGCTCAGAAAGCTTGGTGTAAGTGAGGTGATTGAACTTCATTGTAAACCAACAGGATTATTCCCGCATAACCCCGAACCATTGCCACAGCATTTGGGCGATATTGCTGAAGCTGTGGTTAAGCACAACGCCGATGTGGGTTTTGTAGTTGATCCGGATGTTGACCGGTTGGTTATTGTGAATGAGGATGGTTCCATGTTTGGCGAGGAGTACACACTGGTAGCCGTTGCTGATTATGTGCTACAGCATCAGCCAGGCAATACCGTATCGAATTTATCGTCGACCCGTGCGCTGGCTGACATAACTGAACGTTACGGAGGGAAGTACAGTGCCGCTCCTGTGGGCGAAGTAAATGTGGTAAACGAAATGAAAAAAACGAATGCCGTGATTGGGGGCGAAGGGAACGGGGGCGTGATATTCCCTGAATTGCACTATGGCAGGGATGCATTGGTTGGCATAGCCCTGTACCTTTCGCACCTGGCCAGATCGGGCAAAAAATGTTCGGAATTACGCAAAACCTACCCCGACTATTATAACTCCAAGAATAAAATAGAATGTAAGCACGGGACCGATGTAGACCAGCTTATTGCTAACGTAAGGGAGCAATACAAAGACTATCCGGTAAACGACCAGGACGGGATCAGAATTGATTTTGACCGCGAATGGGTGCACCTTCGAAAATCAAATACGGAACCGATCATCCGGGTGATAAGCGAGAGTACAACACCTGCGAAAGCCGATGCGTTGGCGTCGCGCATGATCAGTGAGATCAATCAATTGCTCAGCTAGGTTATGCGGTTTTCCCTGGCAATTTTATGCTGGCTGATGTTTCCGTTCTACATGACGGCGCAACAGGGTTACCTCTCGGGAACTGTTACCGACAGTATTACCCGCGAGCCGTTGGCCTTTGTCAGTATAATATACAACCATCAGGGACATGGCGTAGTAACCAACCTCGAAGGTCATTTCAGGATACCGCGTTCGCAAAGCATACATTTTCTTAAGTTCCGGTATGTCGGGTATCATTCCAAAACGATTGAGCTTCGCGGTTCTGTGAGCGTGCCGCTGAATATTGCGCTTAGTCCCGATCCCCGGGATATTGCCGAGGTGATCGTATACCCCACCGAAAACCCGGCACACAGGATCATCAAAAGAGCTGCAGCTAACAGGATCAGGAATAATCCGGAGAAATCGGGGCCCTTTTCCTATATCTCCTATGATAAAATGACCTTTACCCTTGAGGTTGATTCAGCAGCTCTCCGGAATAAAGGAGACTCGGTTTCGGTCAATGCCTTGATGTCTGACAGCATTTCCTATGGAACCGATATGAAAGGAAAGATTGATATCAGGCGGTTTTTCGAAAAACAACATCTTTTTATGATGGAGTCGGTTATCAGCCGGAAATTCTTTTCGCCTGAGCGGAACAAGGAAGAGGTGATTGCCTCACGTGTATCAGGCATTTCGCAGCCGTCGTTTGTTGTTATGGCTCGTCAGTTTCAGTCGTTTTCGTTTTATGAGAACTTTGTCACCATCGCCGACAGGCAGTTCCTGAATCCTATTGCATCGGGCAGTACCAGTATGTATTTTTTTCAGATACAGGATACAACCTATACCGAACGATTCGATACCGTGTACATCATTTCGTTCCGGCCCATGAAGGGCAAGAACTTCGATGGCATGAAAGGTGTGCTGTATATCAACTCAAGGGATTATGCCGTGCAGAATGTGTTGGCTGAGGCATATGAACCGCGTGAAGGGAAAATCAACGCAGCTATACAACAACAGTATGAACTTATCGATGGAGTGCGATGGTTCCCGGTTTTGCTGAGTACTACAGTAAGGTTTAACCCTGCCAGCCTGGGGTATAAATCGCCCCCTGTAGATATAGTTGGAATCGGGAAATCGCACATCGTAAACATCAATCTCAGGCCTTCCGATGAAGGGGTTAAATTTTCGAATGTGCAGGTTGAGGTTGGAGCCGAAGCGCATCGTCAACCCGATGAGGTTTGGAATGCCTACCGCACAGACTCGCTTGATGCCAGAGAGCGCGAAACGTACCGCGTTATTGATAGTCTTGGCAAAGCGGAACATCTCGACCGCACCATCGCATCGTTTGAGACACTGATCACAGGTTATTTACCCGGAGAGTACTGGGCTTTCGACCTGATGAGGTTTATCGATTACAATTCCTACGAAGGTTTCAGAATTGGAGCAGGGGGGCGTACTACACAGCAGTTGTGCAGGTGGCTAATGGTTGGCGGATATGGGGCTTATGGTTTTAAAGATAAAGCATGGAAGTACAGTGGCCATATTACCTTTAACCTATGGCCGGAACATGAGATCGAACTGACGGCGCTTTATCGCAAGGATGTAAGGGAGTCGGGTGCGGTGCGGTTCAACGAAACAATTAACCTTACCGGTTCAGCCTTTATCAGGAACTATTTGGTTGAGCTAATGGATAAAACCCGTGAAACCGAGTTTTCACTCAGCTTTAGTGCGCTGAAGTATGTTAAGGTGCGCGCCTACCTGTTGCACAGCAATGCTGAACCCACCAACAATTATAGTTTTGGATTGTCTGACGCCAATCCAAGGGTGTCATTAACCCGTTTCAACATTACCGAAACGGGTATGCAAATCCGGTATGCCCACCAGGAGACTTTTATGAAAACACCACGAGGCAATAAGTTTTCGATGGGTACACGCTATCCTGTGCTATACCTGAATGTAGCACGGGGAATAAACCTGATGAACGGAGGTTTTGAATATTGGCGAACCGAAGTGAAAATTGCCAAGTCGTTCAAAACGAAGCGCTTTGGTGACACACGCTTTGCCTTGCTGGCCGGAAAGGTGTCAGCTGATGTGCCCTATTGCAGGCTTTATGCCGGTATGAGCAGTTATAAACCTTTTACACTCGAAACCGAGCAGTCATTTGGAACCATGCGTTTTAACGAATTTCTGGCTGACCGGTTTGTTGCACTTTTTGTTAAACAGGATTTCGGAAAATTACTGATCAGGCCGAGGGGAAAATTTCAACCCGAACTTACGCTTGTGCATAATATCGGGTTTGGCGGGCTAAGTAATGGCGCTTACCACGAGAACATCAATGTCGAATCCTACGGCAAAGGTTACTTCGAAGGTGGATTACTGATCAATAACCTGGTGCGGGTGCAGCTTTTTAAATACGGCTTGGGTGTTCTCTACCGTTACGGTCCCTATGCATATTCCAAAACAATTGATAACTTTGCGTTTAAATTAACCCTTCAGTTCAACCTATAATGAGTGTCTCTGAACAGACACATGATCGGGAAAATATTTCACTAACGATATTGATACACTAATTATTACCATGTACGGGTATGGCTTTTAAATCAGGTTTTGTAAATATCATTGGAAATCCCAATGTCGGAAAGTCGACCCTCATGAATCAACTGGTAGGTGAAAAGCTTTCCATCATTACGGCAAAAGCACAAACCACCAGGCACAGGATTCTGGGAATTGTGAACGGCAATGATTTCCAGGTTGTTTTTTCAGATACGCCCGGTATTGTAAAACCGGTGTATAAGCTTCACGAAAACATGATGCGTTTTGTAAGAACGGCCATCACCGATGCCGACGTAATATTGTATGTCACTGATGTAATAGAAACCGGCGATAAGCACGAACAGATTCTTAACAAGCTGGGCAAGGTGCAGGTTCCGGTAATCGTTGCCATAAACAAAACCGACCTGGCAGATGCATCAGCAGTAGCCCTGCTGACTGAAGAATGGCATAACAGACTTCCTGCCGCTGCTATTATATCTATTGCAGCATTACATGGTGCAGGAACCGGCGACTTATTCGAACTTATCCTTAAAAATCTTCCCGAAGGTCCGGTCTACTATCCCAGTGATTCGCTGACCGACCGGCCGGAACGTTTTTTTGTTACCGAGATCATTCGTGAGAAAATTTTCCTGCATTATAAGAAAGAAATACCCTATTCGTGCGAAGTAGTAATTGACTCATTTAAGGAAGGTGATGATATGGTGAGGATCAATGCCATTATTTATGTAATGCGCGAGACGCAGAAGGGCATAATTATTGGCCATAAGGGCGAAATGCTTAAGAAAACCGGTATAAAAGCCCGCTTGGACATTGAAAAGTTTCTTGGGAAGCGGGCTTTTTTGGGGTTGCAGGTTAAAGTGGCCTCCGATTGGCGGAATAGTGATAATGCACTGAAAAGGTTTGGATATTAATTACCTTTGCACAAATACTACCGGAATATGATACGACATATCGTAATGTGGACCATCAGGGAAGGAGAAACGCCCCGTATGAAGTTCGAACGAATGGCTGAGGTGAAAGTACGGCTGCTGGAATTAAAAGATAAAATAAGGGAAATTGTAAATCTCGAAGTATATTTCAATGCACCGGTGGCTCCACCGGATAATTACGATGTGGTGCTGGTGTGTGAGTTCAATTCGTGGACTGACCTGGCATCTTATCAACAACACCCCGATCATCTTGCGGTTGCCGAATATATTAAAAACATTAAACAAAACCGGTCAGCTATTGATTTTGAGTGCTGACGACTACCTTTTAAATGAATGAGTAATATTGTTGCCATAGTAGGGCGTCCGAACGTTGGAAAATCGACTTTGTTTAACAGGCTGATCGAAAGCCGCGAAGCCATTGTTCATGAAACCAGCGGAGTGACACGTGACCGGAATTACGGAAAGTCAATCTGGAACGGTAAAGAGTTTTCCGTTATCGATACAGGGGGATATGTTGAAGGATCGGATGATGTTTTCGAAGAGGAAATACGTAAACAAGTGAAACTGGCCATCGAAGAAGCAGATGTACTGCTTTTTCTGGTTGATGTCCGCGAGGGCATTACCGACATGGACAAAACCGTTGCAGATTTGCTGCGCAGGGGTAAAAAAAAGGTTCTGGTGGTGGTAAACAAGGTCGACAACAACATGCAGCAGTTTGAAGCAGATATTTTTTATGCACTGGGCCTGGGAGAACTCTATAAAATATCGTCGATAAACGGAAGCGGAACTGGCGATCTTCTCGATGCGGCTGTAAATCTCTTCGAGAAAGAGGAGACTACAGAACTCCCTGAACTTCCGCGGATAGCTGTGGTAGGCCGTCCCAATGTAGGTAAATCGACCTTAATCAATGCCCTGCTGGGCGAGGAACGACATATCGTAACACCCATTGCCGGCACAACCAGGGATTCGATTTTTACCCGGTACAATAAGTATAATTACGATTTTTTCCTGGTTGACACCGCAGGGATACGGAAAAAGGGAAAGGTGGTCGAAAACATTGAATTTTATTCGGTTATGCGATCGATACGCACAATTGAATATGCCGATGTTTGCCTGTTAATGATAGATGCCACACAGGGACTCGAATCCCAGGATCTTAGCATACTCAATATCATCCATCGTAACAACAAAGGTCTTGTGCTTGTTGTTAACAAGTGGGATGCCCTGGAAAAGGGAACCAACACTGCAAGGGATTACGAAAAGGAGATCATGGAAAAGATTGCCCCGTTCCGCGATGTACCGGTATTGTTTGTTTCGGCACTCAATAAGGTACGTATACACAAGGTAATTGAAAGTGCCATGCTGGTTTATGAAAACCGGCGCAGGAAGATACCTACTTCATTGCTTAACGAGGTTATGCTAAAGGTTATTGAGGATTATCCCCCGCCAGCCGTCAAGGGCAAGTATGTTAAAATAAAGTATGTTACACAATTGCCAACCCATGCGCCATCTTTTGCCTTTTTTTGTAACTTTCCGCAGTACGTGAAAGAACCTTATAAGCGATACCTTGAGAACAAAATAAGACAGCACTTTAACTTCAATGGTGTCCCAATACAGGTTTTCATGCGTGAGAAATAATGCCGTGGCCCGGAATTTGTAGTTTTTTAAACAAAAATGGTCCTTCCATGAAAAGTACATTAGCCGGTATAACCTTTTGCTTGTTGATCACAAGCCTTATTTATTCTTCGTGCGAAGTTGAAGAGGATGTCAGTGACATACCCGAGATCCGCTTCATGGATTATACCCCTGGTTATGTCGATACCATGGGATTTGTCATTCCGGCTGGTGTGCTGGAATTTTCCTTTACCGACGGAGATGCCAATGTGGGAATAGACCCCGGCGAATCCGGGGCCGATACCGCCAATCTTTATATGATCCCTTACAGGAAAAATGCAGACGGGACTTACGATTCCATCGATTTTTATACCTATGGCAGGTGGTACCGTGTTTTAAGAGACAGCGAAGGCAGGATGGACCGGGTAGGCCAGAATAAAACCATCAAGGGGACTATTAGTGTATCAGTTTATTATTTTGCCCCACCTCCTTACGATACCATCCGGTACAATTTTTTCATCACCGACAGGGCGGGTAATAAAAGCAACATAGAATCAACCAGTGATATTGGATTTAGCCGTTAGCCTTTAGCTGTTAGCTATTAGCCATTAGCCATTAGCCGTTGGCCATTGATTCCAGTAGCCAATAGCCAATAGCCAATAGCCAATAGCACCATTCCGCCAGCTCTCATTATTCGTTGTAATCGGTACGCAATACCTTAAATTCTGTACGTCTGTTGAGGAAGTGGGCCATTTCCATACGATCGTCATCGCCCAGGCCATTGATATAGGCTTCGGTAAGGATAGTTCCTTCGGGCAGGAAAGCGTAAGCGGCGTGGTCTTTTTTATCGACTGTTTTGGGAACAGTTTCGCCATATCCTTTGGCAACCAGCCGGTCACGTGCAATGCCTTTTTCGATGAGGTAATTTACTACCGATTGTGCCCTGCGGCGTGAAAGGTCGTTGTTGTAAGCGTCAGAAGCGCGTGAGTCGGTATGAGAGCCCAGTTCAATTACGATATTGGGATTGTCGTTGAGTGTTTCAACAAGTTTGTCGAGTGAAACCATGGATTCCGGCCTCAGTTCAGCCTTGTCGAGATCGAAAAAGATATTTTCCACCTCAATGGGCGTCTCAGTCGAAGCCATGTATATCTCAGTTTTAAACTCGGTACTCTGCGATACGCCTTTGGTTGACTCCCTTTCCTTTCCTTTCAGAAATCCCGGTTTCTCTGCAATAAAAACATAATCGGTTCCGGGTTTCAGTGTGAACCGGAAAAGGCCGTCGCGACCCGATTTGGTGTCGAGTGTTATACCGTCGCTGCCAATGGATTTGATAACGGCATCGGGTATGATTTCATCGGTTTTCTCGTTTTTAACCACTCCCACGATGGAAAATCTGAGGGGCGGCAGGATAAAGGAATAGATATCATCGAGCGTTTTTCCCTTGCGCGATGATGAAAAGTACCCGCTTTCCATTTCATTTTCAAAAACGATCCCAAAATCGTCAGCGGCAGAATTAATCGGATGTTTCATGTTCTCCACCTGCCATTGTCCGCCCTCGGTCTTTACAGCCTTGAAAATGTCGAGGCCTCCCATACCAATGTGACCGTCGGACGAAAAGTACAGCGATCCGTCGGCGTGCATGTATGGAAAAACCTCATCGCCGGGTGTGTTAATGGGGGCGCCCAGATTAACCGGTTCTCCCCATGAAGAACCCGAGGAAGTGACCATCCAGATGTCTTTGCTGTTTTTGCCTTCGGGTGATTTCACACTGCCATTCATGTCAGATACAAAGTAAAGGGTGCTTCCGTCGGGAGATACGGCAGGATGGGCAATGACAACACTATCTTCGGAGAGGCTGAGCGATTCAACATGAGACCATTTTTCGCCATCGCGTTTCGCGGTAAAAATTTCACAACCCAATGCTTTACGTTTACTTACATTACAACGCGTAAAAAACATCGTATTGTAATCTGCCGTGAAAACCGGCGTGCCTTCTTCTGCTTCCGAATTAAGGGGTTCGGGAAGCGGCATGGGAGTGCTCCATTTTCCTTTTTTGTCCATGGTGGAAAAGAAGATATCCGAGAATTGTTGTCCGGTTCCGCCGTGTTCGGCATTTCCTGTGGTTTCGTCGCGTGACGAGGTAAAATACAGCTCCTGGTAATCCGAACGGGCGTAAGCCGGGCTGTAATCGCTGTACTTCGAATTGATGAATTTCATTTCTTCAACAACGTAACCACTGGGCTGTTCAATCCATTGCAAAGCAAAATCGCATGAAAGGATACCGTCTGAGCCTCGCGGGTCATCGGGGACAAGTTCTTTATAACGTTGGTATTGTGCCTTGGCCTCCTCGTAATTCTGGTTCATTTTCAGTGCATCGGCATAGTACAAAACCGAAAGCGGGTTTTCGTAATCCTTGGCAATCACTTTCCCATACCACAGTGCAGCCTGCGGGGCATTGTCGGTAAGCCGGTAACACTCTGCAATGTAAAAAGCCATGTGCAGCTTTTCTTTTTTGTCGGTTGTTTTCTGATAAGCATCCTTGAACTGGTCAATGGCAATATGGTATTCACCTGCATCGAAAGTAGCATAAGCCTTAACGGCCTTTTTGTTCTGGGCCGATACCGGATAGGACGAGGCAGCAATCAGCAACAGGATCAGCAGGTATGCGAAAGGTTTCATTGTATTCCTGGTTTTATACACGGATAAACGGACAAACATAAATATTCGTATGCAAAAATAGCACAATCAACAAATATAGTAAAAAGAAGATATGCACAGGCAACGACCGGGAGTTAACAATCCGATAAAAAACGAGGCCGCTTTTGCAAGCGGCCTCTGAAAATAAACCAATCCCTAACCTTTGGAGTCTTATCTTATAAAAAGCAGCTCCCTGTATTTTGGGAGGGGCCAGTATTCATCGTCCACAATGAGTTCGAGCTTGTCAACATGATAACGGATATCATCGAGGTAGCAGAAGATACGTGTTGAGTATTCCAATGCTTTCTCTCGTTCATCTTCTATCTTGTTGGCTACCTTGCGTGCTTCTATCATTTCATTGACCTTGGCTTTGATGTAGCTGACGTGTTGCGAAATGGTTTTAATAAGCTCGAGCCTTGCTCCTGCCAGCGCTTTATACTCTTTCTCACCAAATAATTCCTTGAGACCCTTTACATTTTCAATCAGTTCGGTTTGGTAACGGATGGCTACAGGCACAACATGGTTCATAACCAGGTCGCCCAGTACACGGGCTTCGATTTGCACGCGCTTGGTATAATAGTCCCAACGGATCAGGGTTCGGGCTTCGTTTTCGCGTTCAGTCATTACCTCCAGTGAAGCGAAAAGCTTTTTGGACTTTGGCGTGAGGTAAGCATCAAAGGCTTCAACCGGATTGCTGACATTGGTAAGACCGCGTTTTGCAGCTTCTTTTTTCCATTCGTCGCTGTAATTGTTACCTTCGAAGCGTATGGGTTTGGAGTCAATGATGTATTGACGCAATACCTGGAAGATGGCTTCATCTTTCTTGATATTTTTGGCGATGAGCTTGTCAACGTCTTTTTTGAATTCAATAAGTTGTTCAGCCATGGCAGAATTAAGGGCAATCATGGCAACGGCCGGGTTGGCAGATGATCCTACCGCCCTGAATTCAAATTTGTTCCCGGTGAAGGCAAAAGGCGAAGTACGGTTCCTGTCGGTATTGTCAAGTAAAATGGACGGAACCTTGATCACGTTGAGCTTGAGCTCGATTTTTTCATCGGGCGTCATTTTATCGTTGGAAACCTTTTTCTCGAGTTTATTCAGCATATCGGTCAGCTGTTTGCCAATGAAAGCCGAAATGATGGCTGGCGGTGCCTCATTGGCTCCCAGACGATGTGCGTTACCGGGGGAGGCCACGCTGGCCCTGAGCAGATCGGCATGTTTGTGCACGGCCTTAAGGGTGTTCACCAAAAAAGTAAGGAATTGCAGATTGCTTTTTGGATTCTTACCCGGTGAAAACAGGTTTACACCTGTATTGGTAGCCAACGCCCAGTTGCAGTGTTTGCCCGATCCGTTTATATGGTTGAAAGGTTTTTCGTGGTGAAGAATAGCAAAATGGTGATGGCGGGCGATGCGCCGCATCATGTCCATCAGCAGCACATTGTGGTCCACAGCCAGGTTACATTCCTCGAATATAGGCGCACATTCGAACTGGTTAGGCGCTACCTCGTCGTGTCTGGTTTTAATGGGAATCCCCAGTTTGTAGGCTTCAAATTCGAGCTCGTCGATAAAGGCAGTTACGCGCTCCGGAATCGATCCGAAATAGTGATCCTCGAGCTGCTGGTCTTTGGCTGAGGCGTGTCCCATGAGCGATCTTCCGGTGAGCACAATGTCGGGACGCGCGTTATACAAAGCCTCATCGATCAGGAAGTATTCCTGTTCCACGCCCAGTGTGGCGATAACCTTGGATACATCTTTGTCGAAATACTGGCAAACATCAACAGCTGCCTTGTCAACCGCATGTAATGCTTTCAACAGCGGGGTCTTATTGTCAAGCGCTTCACCGGTATAGGAAACAAATATGGTGGGGATACTTAAGGTATTGCCAATAATAAAGGCTGGTGATGATGGATCCCAGGCAGTATAGCCGCGGGCTTCGAATGTGTTCCGGATACCGCCGCTCGGGAAACTTGATGCATCAGGCTCCTGCTGGGCCAGCAATTTGCCGGAAAAGGATTCAATAACATCTCCGTCTGAAGTAAAATCAATAAAAGCATCGTGTTTTTCAGCTGTGCTTTCAGTCAGTGGTTGAAACCAGTGGGTGTAATGGGTGGCTCCCATTTCAATAGCCCAGGCTTTCATGCCCGAAGCAATCTGGTCTGCAATTTTCCTGTCAATACGCGTGCCCTTTTCAATGGCTTCCATAACATGATCATAGGCCTCGTTTGACAAATATTTCCTCATCCTCTTCTTATCGAAAACATTTACGCCGAAATATTCCGAAACCGGTGTTTTGGTTGTTTCATACGGTTTGGCCTCTCTGTTGCAGGCGCTTGCCAATGCTGTAAAACGAATTGATGCCATAGGTAATTTTTTATGTGGTTATGGGGACAAAAATAAGTAAAAATTTAATATACCCCCTAAAAAAGTATAGAAAAAATGAAAAAAATATGAAATAAATGAATTATGACAAAAAAAATAGGGGTTTAGAATCGAAATAAATAAAAAACCCGGGTTTTGTGCCCGGGCTATATTAAGGTTTGTTTAAATTCTCGCGGTTCAGTTGCTGAGCCACCCTGTGAAGCTGTTCGTACCAGTCTTTGCCATATTTCCGGCGCAGGGCCTCACCTGCAAATACATAAACGGGAACTTTCAGCTCATTCCCTTTAATAACTGCATCCTTGCAAACTTCCCAACGATCGTAATTAATAGCATCAAAATGCGGATACTTTTTGATTCTTATAGGGTAGAGATGGCACGATAGTGGTTTTCTGAAGCTGATCACCCCATCGTTGTATGCCTGTTCTATGGCACAATATGCAATACCTTCACGGAAAACCACGTAGGCACATTCTTTACCATTGTTCAGGGGAGTTACCACATCCTGTTCCACGTCGATAACCGATGTGCCCTGTTCCTCGATGCTCTTTACCGATTCGGCGCTCAGGTAAGGCTTTACCAAAGGATATATCTCCCTGAGCAATTCAGCTTCGTCAGGTTCAAGCGGTGCACCCGAATCACCCATTACACAGCATGCCCCTTTACAGGCATTCAAATCGCAGGTGAAATTACAGGTAACTACATCGCGACTTACAATGGAACGGTCTATTTCAATCATCACAAAAATTTCCGGCGAAAATACAAAAGATATATTATTTTAGAACCAAGAGCCAAGAACCAAGAACCAAGACAATGAAAAAATGAAGAAATGAAAAAATGAAGAAATGAAGAAATGAAGAAATGAAGAAATGCTACTAGATTCAGTAAGTTAATCGCATCACGGACTCCCTTCAAGCGGTTGGAAACCCTTGAAGGGTGCTTTTGGACGGGCGCTGTTTGCTGTTTGGATACTTGATGTGCAGAAGTTGGTAAGGAAGCTGTTCCATAACCGCTGTTGCTGTTGTGCAAATACTGACTATATGACTGCACGACTGCACGACTGCACGACAGCACGACAGCACGACTGCACGACTGCACGACTATTCAGACTAAGTTGACAAAATCGCCCGGCAACATTCCTCAAACTTAATACCATAAATAACCCTCACGGCATTTCGTCGTGCAGAAATTTTTATATATTTGCGGCACTGTTTAAAAAAAGGATTTATAAACTAATACGAACCTAGAAATGCGTAATAAAGGAGCCATTTGGACATTGGCTATATCATTGGCACTTGTTTGTATCTATCAGCTTTCTTTTACTGTTGTTACCAATAAGGTTAAAAAGGATTCCAGGGAATATGCTCTTGGTGCAGACAATGTGGTTGACCTTAAAAAAGCCGATTATTACCTCGATTCCATTGCCAGCGAACCGGTATATAATTTTTTCTGGCTGAAGAAATATACCTTCCGCGAATGCCAGGAAAGGGAAATTAACCTCGGACTTGACCTCCAGGGCGGTATGAACGTAATCCTCGAGGTATCGGTGGTGGATGTAATCCGCTCGATGGCTAACTATAGCAAGGATTCAACTTTTAACAAGGCCCTAGCCCTTGCCAAGCAAAATCAGGTAGGCTCAGGTGAGAATTTTGTCACCTTATTCGGACAGGCATTTAAGCAGATTGATCCCAATGCCCGTTTGTCGGCGTTGTTTACCTCGGCCGAATTGCGCGACCGCATCAGCTATAACACGAGCGACCCCGATGTACTGAAGATCATTCAGGAGGAAGCCAATAAAGCTATTGACAATTCTTTCAATATCATTACCACCCGAATTGACCACTTTGGGGTAACTTCTCCGAATGTTCAGCGTTTGCAAAGTGGTGACCGCATTCTGGTTGAATTACCAGGTGTTTCGGAAAAAGACAGGGTGCGCAAACTTTTACAGGGAGCTGCCCGTCTTGAATTCTGGGAAACATACGACAATACCGATCCCGAAATCAGTAACGGACTGATTGCCCTGAACGATCTGGTAAGGGAAATCAACAAGGCCGCAAAACCGGCTACTGCAACCAGCCAACCTGTACAAGATGAAAACACTGCAGCATCGCCGGCTGCTATTACTCAACAGGATGATGACGAAGCGCCTGCCCTGTTGCAGCAGCTTACCGCAGATTCCGCGCAAACATCCGGTGACTCCGCCAGTGCTGCCAATGCATTAATGCAGGATAACCCGCTTTTCAGTGTGCTGATCCCCTATGTTGCCGAAAACAATCAGCTGTTACCTGGTTCCACCTTCGGACGTGTTCATTACAAAGATACTTCAAGGGTGAACCAGTACCTGAAACTGGCCATGCAACGGGGACTTTTCCCGCGTAATTTCCGGTATTACTGGTCGGCACAACCCATTCAGGATCCAACTACCCGTAAACCAACCGATTATTACGAAGTACATGGCATAAAAATCACAAGCCGCGATAACCGCGCACCGTTGACGGGAGACGTGATTACCCGTGCGCAGAACCAGTACGACCCGAATACCGCCGAAGCCTACGTTTCAATGGACATGAACGGTGAAGGTACCCGTACCTGGGCACGTCTGACCCGCGAAAACGTCGGCAGAAGCGTGGCCGTTGTCATGGATAACTATGTATATTCAAGTCCCAGGGTAAATGAAGAAATTCCGACAGGAAGTTCCCAGATATCGGGTAACTTTACACCACAGGAAGCTGAAGATTTGGCCAACCTGCTTAAATCGGGTACCATGCCAGCCCCCTGTAAAATTATCCAGGAAGAAGTGATAGGCCCCTCGCTGGGTAAAGAATCCATACGCTCGGGTATCAACTCGCTGTTGATTGCCTTTGTGCTGATTTTCGTGTTCATGATTTTTTACTATACCCGCCGGGCCGGTTTGGTTGCAGATATTGCCCTGTTCCTTAACCTTTTCTTCCTGTTTGGCGTGCTGGCCTCGATGGGGCTTGCCTTAACACTTCCCGGTATTGCCGGTATTGTACTTACCATAGGTATGTCGGTCGACGCCAACGTACTTATCTTTGAGCGTGTACGTGAAGAACTGGCAGCTGGTAAAGGCGTAAGAATGGCAGTTGCCGATGGTTTTAAGAATGCACTTTCAGCCATTATCGATGGCAACATTACTACGCTCATCACCGGTATCATCTTGTTTGCCCTGGGTACCGGTCCGGTTAAAGGTTTCGCCACCACCCTGGTAGTGGGTATCATTACCTCCATGTTCGCCGCTATCTTTATCAGCCGACTTGTATTTGAGCTGATGCTCGACCGGGGAACGAATGTTACTTTTGCCAC
>CAZUBW010000032.1:0-41334 GCA_964618645.1 uncultured Bacteroidales bacterium
ACTTTATAATTATTAGCTTAACGGCTATGCCGCTGACGGACGCTTCATTTTAACATGGTAGATGAAATTTGCTATCTTTAACCTGCTCCTAATCAAAAAATCGTATATGAAACAATTAACTGCACTCGTAATCATGTTGGCCCTGGCCGGTTCATTAACTGCACAGCCAGGCAAAATGAGAATTATTGAAGATGGAGGAACCGGACCCTACAAAGCCATTATGCAAACAGACTCCTCGTTGCTCACGCACACCATATTCCGACCGGAAAATTTGGATATTTTTAGCGGAAAAAACAAACTTCCCATAATAGCCTGGGGTAATGGTGCCTGTGCCAATTCACCCTGGGAACATTTGAATTTTTTAAGTGAAGTGGCTTCGCATGGTTTTTTAGTGATTGCCATTGGCACCATGCCCGAAGAAGGAGAACAAAAAAGGGATCAATCACTTTCATCTCAAATGCTGGATGCCATTGATTGGGCAATCGCACAAAACAGCGATAAGAATAGTCCTTATTACAGCAAAATAGACATCGATAAAATTGCCGTTAGCGGTATGTCGTGCGGTGGATTGCAAACCCTTGAGGTGGCAGGCGATCCGAGATTAACAACCATTATTGTATGTAACAGCGGCGTACTGCCCAACCCGGGAGGCGGAATGCCCGGAATGCCACAAATTTCAAAGGATCAGCTTGAAAAGATACATACACCAACGCTTTATCTTTTAGGTGGTGAAAAGGATATTGCCTACAACAATGGCATGGACGATTTCAAACGGATTAACCATGTGCCGGTTTTTGTCGCCAATATGGATGTGGGACATGGCGGAACATACATGCAACCTCATGGCGGGGAATTTGCCAAAGTGGCTACTGCCTGGTATAAATGGCAGTTAAAGGGTGATAAGGAAGCCGGGAAGCTTTTTACCGGTAATCCTTGCGGATTGTCACAATCGAAAGTATGGACGGTTGATAAAAAGAATCTGCCATAACAGCCTTCGACCTAAATGCTTTTAATGAATAATTCAACTCTTTTAAGATATAACTACAAGAAGCAAAAACCATGATTAAAAATTTCTGCATGCTATTGGCTTCAGCCTTGTTATTGGCAGCCTGTCAACAGAAACCGGTGGAAAACCAGGTGATCTCAACCCGATGGAACGAAGAGCAGGCCCGTGAATGGGCGACAAAAAACGGATGGCTCCGTGGATCAAATTTTAATCCCAGTACGGCCATTAACCAGTTGGAAACCTGGCAAGCCGAAACATTCGACACGGCAACCATAGACCGGGAATTGGGATGGGCCGAAGGTATTGGAATGAATTGCATGCGGGTTTACCTGCATCATGTGGCATGGGAGGTTGATAAAGAAGGCTTTAAAAACCGGATGAATCAATACCTTTCGATTGCCAATAAGCATGGGATTAAGACCATATTTGTTTTTTTCGACGATTGCTGGAATGCCACCTATAGCGCAGGTAAGCAACCCGATCCCAAACCGGGCGTTCATAATTCAGGATGGGTTCGTGACCCGGGCGACCTGTTATTTCAGGATTCCACACTGACGGATTTGCTTGAGGTATATGTAAAGGATATTCTAACCACCTTCAAAGACGACCAACGTATTGCCATATGGGATTTATATAATGAGCCGGGTAACTCTGGCTATGGTAACAAATCGCTTCCCCTGCTGAAAAAGGTATTCGAGTGGGGTTGGGAAGTACGCCCTTCGCAGCCTATGTCCGCAGGTGTCTGGAGTAAACCGTTACATGAACTGAATAAGTTTCAGGTTGAGAACTCCGATATTATAACCTACCACAATTACGAATCTCCCGATAAACACAAGGCTGCCATTGACACACTCAGGAAATACAACAGGCCCATGGTATGCACCGAGTATATGGCCCGCAGAAACAACAGCCTGTTCACGAATATTATGCCCATGCTCAAAGAAAATAATATTGGCGCGATAAACTGGGGCCTTGTAGCCGGAAAATCAAATACAAAATATGCCTGGGATGAGCCCATTCCCGACGGCGCTGAACCGCTGCTCTGGTTTCATGAGATATTCCATCCCGATGGTAAACCTTACAAACAGGAAGAAGTTGATCTAATAAAGAGGCTTACGCTGGCTGAGTGAAATACTATAGGAATACGCTACCTGTATCGACTTTAAATTATAATGTTGATTAACCTATGTGTTTCGATTTATATCTGCAAAAAATCCCGCAGTTATGTGGCTATTGTTTAACTATCATAATAACATTGGTTTTGTTGCCAGATATAATTTTCAGTATATAGTTTCCCTTGCTTAGGACACTTCCATCGAGAGTGAGTTTTCCCGCTTTTAACTCATCACGCATAATGATCCTCCCGTCCATTCCGGTTAACTCAACCTGACTGTTTCCGGAAGTTCCTGTAGCTTCAATATACAATAAAGCATCAAAAGGATTCGGAAAAACCCGGTACAAGCCATTGAGCCTGTTAAACCCAAGAGCCGTATAATGGTTGCTGGCAATATTGGAGCGTGATTTATTCATGGCATCCTGGGTAGATTTTAGTCCCGAAATATTGCAACCCGCTGGATTAATCACTTCTACCTGGTAACGGACAATACCGGAAGGTGCTGTAAAATCGGTATATTGTGTACTGCTTCCTGAAGTAGTGCCGATTAATGCAAAATCCCCATCGGCATCCGCACGTAAAATCCGGTAGGTTGATACTTCAAATCCCACATAAGGTTCCCAGATCAGGTTCCAACTGTTATTTTGTCCATATCAACTACCATTTGTGCATCGACCTGCTTAAAACAAAGCAATGCAACAAAACTGACAGCAAGGATACGTGCAGTTCTTGTAATATAATTTGCCATAATGAGTATAATATTGCGTTACACAAAAAAAAGAAATTCTCATCTAGTTGCCATAATTTCACGATAAACCCGATTACCCGCTAACTTCTCTTTTACGATATCCCCTGTTTCCACTCAAATCTGACTTATTGTTCAGACCTAACCAGGTTTCATCTTTTGCATAGAACAAATATACAAAAAACGATCAATCATTCGCAGTATAAATAACTCGAAAACTTAATCCCTTATATTACTATGCATTACACCATTTTCTGAAAAAAATATCAATCCTATGCGTATTTTTTACGCATTTAATTTGGCGGTTATGAAATCTAATTTTATCTTTGCGTACATAATACGCATTGAAAATGGAACCAAAAAACTATTGCTACGAATATCCCCGCCCCGCTGTAACCACCGATTGTATCATTTTCGGTTTTGACGAGGGAGAGCTAAAAGTCCTGCTCATAGAAAGAGGAATAGACCCCTTCAAAGGGAAATGGGCGCTGCCGGGCGGGTTTCTGCGTATGGACGAAAATGCCGATGAATGTGCCCGCCGTGAATTACTTGAAGAAACCGGCGTGGAAAATGTGTTCATTGAACAACTGTATACCTTTAGTGATACCGACCGCGATCCGAGAGGCCGGGTAATTACAGTTGCCTATTACGCGCTAATCAAACTTTCGGACTATAAATTGAAAGCAGGTGATGATGCCCGAAATGCCAAATGGTTTCCCATCTCAAAAGTTCCACCGCTGGCATTTGATCATGACCGGATTTTACGGGTAGCCATGAACCGGCTTCGCGGAAAAATAAGATATCAACCAATAGGTTTTGAATTATTGCCCGAAAAATTTACCATTCCGGAACTTCAGAATCTTTATGAAACCGTTCTCGAAATGCAACTCGACAGAAGAAACTTCAGGAAAAAGATATTAAACACGGGTTTGCTTATCGACCACAACGAATCTGTTAAGGGCCTTCCGCATAAAGGCGCCAAATACCTTAGCTTCAACCGGAAGAAATATAAGGAGCTCTCCGAGAGAGGGTTTAATTTCGAGATATAAACTTTAAAAAAACCGCCATGATCATCCAGGATTTTTTAGACAACGACCTTTACAAGTTCACCACCATGAACGCTATCCAAAAAAAATTTCCCAAAGCTGAGGTTCGCTATAAATTTATAAACCGCCATAAAACAGCGTTCCCCCCGAACTTTGCAAAAGCTTTGCGTAAAGAGGTTGATGCCATGCAGCATATCTCGCTGAACGAGGAAGGAGAGAATTATATCAGGAAAAGATGCTATTATTTTGATCCCGTTTTCATAGATCTTTTAAAAGGTTTTCGGTACAATCCATCCGAAGTACATATAAAACAAACAGGAGGGAATCTTGAAGTTGAGATCGCCGGACTATGGTACCGCACCGTTCTCTGGGAAGTGCCGCTAATGGCTATTATTTCTGAACTCTATTTCAGACTCACTGAACAAAAACCCGACAATTATGAACCACGGGCCATTGCCAAAGCAAAAGAATTTGCAGCCATAGGCGCTGAATTGTCAGAATTTGGAACGCGGCGACGTTTTTCATTTGCGGTACAAAACCATGTTATTGAAATATTTAAAGAACATGGACAGAAATACCTGAACGGTACCAGTAATGTTTACCTGGCCATGAAACACAACCTAACACCAATAGGCACTCATCCCCATGAATGGTTTATGTATCATGGCGCTCATTTTGGCTATCGCATGGCAAATGCCATAGCGCTTGAGAACTGGGTGGATGTTTACCAGGGCGACCTGGGCATTGCTTTAACCGACACTTACACCACAGAGAATTTCTTTCATAGTTTCAATACCAAGTATTCAAAACTGTTCGATGGTGTACGCTGGGATAGCGGGGATCCGCTGGTATTCACCGAAAAAACGCTGGAACATTACAGGGCATTACGAATTGATCCCAACAGTAAAACCATTGTATACAGCGATGCACTTGACCTGGGAAAAGTGAAAGAAATAAAAAAACACGTAAACAACCGGATCCGCGATGTATACGGCATCGGAACCTACCTGTCAAACGACGTAGGCGTTCAGCCATTAAACATGGTGATTAAGCTCATAGCTGCCAAGCCTTTTGGGTTCAAGGATTTTATTCCTACAGTAAAACTTTCGGATGTTACCGGCAAACATACAGGTGATCCTAACGAGGTAAAGCGTTGTGAAAATTCAATTAAACAACTTTAAAGCAGATGAATATGAATAATCAAAACGCAGTGCTAATCATTGATGCTCAGTTTGACTTCTGTCATCCACAGGGAGCATTGTTTGTGCCGGGAGCCGATGCCGATATGAAGCGTCTGGCTGCCTGGATTAAGGCCAACAAAAGCCATATCGATCATATTTCGGTAACCATGGACAGTCATCCGGTAAACGATATCTCACATCCTTCGTTTTGGCAAGATAAAAATGGGAACTTTCCAAACCCGTATACCCCTATCACAGCACAGGAAATTAAAGAAGGGAAATGGAGTCCGAGGTTTTTCCCCAGGGAAGCCATAAACTATGTGGAGTCTTTGGAAAAACAAGGCGAATTCGGCCACTTTATATGGCCATACCATTGCCTTATAGGATCAAGAGGCGCTGCTATTGACGACAATGTGATGGAGGCACTCATTGAATGGACAAAAGACGGAAAATTCTACCAGGTGGTGGCAAAAGGAACTTATCCGCTTACCGAACACTTTGGCATTTTCAGGGCAAACGTACCTGTACCCAACCGGCCCGAAACCCAATTAAACCAGGCATTGATAGATACGCTGGAAAAATACCGGAACGTTTACCTGGCTGGTGAGGCAAAATCGCATTGCGTTGCCAATAGCTTAAAACAAGCCCTGGAAGAAGCGCCTAACCTGGCAAACAAGTTCATTATCCTGGAAGACTGCATGTCGGATGTTCCTAACCTTGGCCATTTGGGAGCACCTGTTTATGCCCGTGCTAAAAATACGGGAATACGGTTCGCCAATTCTACTGATATCACACTTAAATAAAATATGCCATGGACAACTTTAATCTGCCCGACTTCAACATTAATTACGGGAATTTTGATCCCCGGGAAATCTCTTCAGACGAAACCATCAACGCTGTTCTAATCATCGATGTTTCTCCATCGGTTAGCAGCTATGTAAACGAAATGAACGCTGCTTTTAAAGACTTTCTCGAAGAAATGCAGAGAAGTCATGTATCGGAAAAACTAATGGTTTCCATAGTGGAATTCAACGAGAAATCAAACGTTCGTTCAGGTTTTCAACCCGTAATTTCCATTGACCCGGCAAGTATTGATTTTCGGCCATGTGGACGAGGTACCGCATTGTACGATGCAGTGTTGGCTGGTCTTACCAATGCCATCACTTACCGTTTTAACCTCGAAAATTCAGGCGTTAATTGTAAAACCCTTGTTTTCATTATCACAGACGGAGAAGATAACGCCTCCAAAAACAGCGCCTCCAGCGTTAAAAACGTGATGGATGATTTACTGCATCAAGAAAAAAACGCATTTGATTTCGAATCCATTCTTTTTGGTGTGGGCAATGATGCTGATTTCGAGCGGGCGCAAAAGGAAATGGGCATCAAACACCTGGCGAAAATCGGCCATACAGGTAAAGAAATACGAAAAATGATCGGATTCATCTCGGCTTCCATTTCCAAAAGCTCGGGAGTTAATGCACAGGTTGCTTTTTAGCCATAAAACTTGTCATTATGATTTACATTGCAACGGCATCCCGGCGTGGGTCAGCTCACCCCGACCAGAACGAAGACAGCCTGTATTTCAGGCAAACAGACAAATTCATTGCCGGAGGTGTTTTTGACGGATGCAGCTCGGGCAAAGATTCATACTTTGCCTCGAAACTATTTGCCATTGTCTTTAGAAAAACCCTTGCAATATCCGGCCAGATGATCCTGAATACCAATAACTTTCAACTGCTGGTAAAAACTTACTTCAGCAATCTCAGTCGGGCAATAAATGTAATAGGGCTTTGTACCGAAGAAACTTTATCCACGGCAGTATTGTTTCTTTACGAAATCGACACAAACCACTTACTGGTAAAGTTTTTCGGCGACGGGGTTGCCTATGCAAACAATCAAAACCTGGAGAGCTTTGTTAGCGACGAGGACAATAAACCTGATTATATCGGATACAAATTGGAAGAAATATTGCAATCGGATGATTTCGAGAATTATTGGCATGCAAAGAAGACCTTCGACGTTTTTACCAAAGACTTTAGCATTGCAACGGATGGCATATTCTCATTCCGAAAAACCAATGAAAACACGCAGGAATTTCCTATAGAGAGCTATTTGGCACAGGATGATTTTCTAAAAAAGAATCCGGCATCGCTGAAAAGAAAGCTAAACATAATCAGGAACAAGGGATATGATCATTACGATGACGTTAGCATTATACGGGTTCAAATGGCATAAGGAATATCATGAACAAACTTAAATTATACAATGCCAAAGGTTCCTTACGATTTCATGTGGATATTTCGCAGGCAATTGACAGGGGTGGAGAAGGACTAATTATCCCAAATCCTGAAATCAACAACCAGGTGTTAAAGATTTACCACCCTGACATCACCCCGAATCTGACGCCCCAATCATGGACCTATCTAAACAGGTTAGGCGACAGATTTGTTAAACCGCTCGAATTGTTCCATGATCATTCCGGAAAACTTGTTGGTTTTAGCATGACACTGTTGGATAAATCGTTCTTCAGAATCTCACAGATCTTCACCAAAGCGCAATGCATAAAGCTTGGAATAAATGGCAAACTTAAAAGCATTATAGCCAAAGAGCTCGCTTCCATAATAACCGAAGCACACAGTAAAAACATTGTTATCGGAGATTTTAATCCTTACAATATTTTCATAAACTCCTTTGGAAACATAAAAATCATTGATGTAGACAGCTTTGAGACTCCGGTTTTAAAACATTCCGGAAGACTCCTCGATGAAATTAGAGATCATTACTACCTTGGAACCGTAACCCAACAAAGTGATTATTACGCTTTGGCCGTAAACATTTTCAGGTTGCTTACCTATGTACATCCTTACAAAGGCGTTCACAAAACCTGTAAAGATTTATCCGACAGGGCTATAAACAGGATTTCGGTTTTAAGCGGGAATCCTGATTTAACCATTCCGGCCTTTTACGAACCTGTTGGCGACAAGATACTTGAATCGCAATTTATCAGCATATTTGAAAATGGGGACAGATTTTTACTCCAGGTTGATCAGGTCAGTACTCAAAAAGTTCAACCCATTATTCCCCGCATTACCCTGGCCAATTTCACCGTAAAAGTAATTGCCAGTGAAGTCACAGATTTCTTTTTTAATGAATCCCTGGGCTATGTTAAAAAAGAAAACTGCACCGAATTGTATGGGTGTACTTTTCATGGAGGTCTTAATTTTAAATCGAAAATACACAACCAGGATTACGATCATCTCTGGCTTGGAAACAAAAACGTCATTATAGTCCGTAATAACAAGCTCTTTCATGATAATGAACCGGTAACTAATTTTGAAATCCCTGAAAACTTCCGGTTTACCCAAATGGATCATCTTATTTTTGGTGTCGACTGGGAAAACATTTATCACTTATATCCCGATAAAGTCATAACTAAAAACATATCATGGACTAAAATACCTGCATGGGGACGTGGCTTCAGGTTCGAACAAAGTCCGGAGCAATTAACAGGAGGTGTGGCACGGGCACATTTCAGGACCGACGACACGGTAAACTCGGTAAAGCTTCCCGTTGATGCCAAAAACCTGGTTTTGCATGGCAGTGTTGGAATCATTACACACTTCGAAAAAGAAATGATTAAACATAACTGGTTTTGCCTGAATGGTCTTAACTTTGAATTAAGTAAAGAAGCAGAAGAAATATATAATTTTGCGGTCAAACAAAATGGGAATAATACTTTTGTTTTTGTGCCAAAAGATGGTAAAATTGAAGTGTTAAGAACTCCGGATTTCAGCGTTGTTGACGCTATTGATTTTCAGGAATGCACTTCTCAATCGCTGATTTACTTAACCCATTCGGGTTTGTTACTCCTGGAAAATCAAGTTTTATATTTACTGAACAGAAAATAACCCTATGAGCATTTTCAACAGCTTGTTAAGTGATTATAAACTGCATAAAAAAACAAGGACAACAAAGCATTCCAGTTATCCCGCAAGATTTTTGGTGCCTGATGATCAGGTTTCCTGGAAAACCGGATTCCCGGCATACCATCCTGTGTCATTCAACGCCCCAATTGTTATGGATGTTGCTACACCCTGGGCCGATCCGCCTTTCCCCGATAAAATCAGCAGAAAACTAACCAGTTTTGAAGGTGAAGTTGTTTTCAATGAAAACGGTTTCCCTTTAAATCCTTTTGGGCGAAGCGGGTTATCGGGGCGTGGCGTTTTGGGCAAGTGGGGAGCCAATTTTGCGGTTGACGGTTTAATAACAACCTGTGACGAAACCCATAGTCTTAAAGTGCTTACCATAGTCCGAAAAGACACTGGAGAAACTGCAATACCCGGAGGGATGACAGATCCGAACGAAAGTGTTTACGAAACCAGAAACAGAGAACTGGCCGAAGAAATAGCCGTAACAACCAAAGATCTGGCAGGTGCATTATATGAAAAATTAGTTTTTAGAGGATATGCCGATGACCCCAGGAACACAGATAACGCCTGGATAGAAACTTCGTTAATTCACAGCCATCTGCCACACGAAGTAGCAGCCAATATGATGCTGTCAGCCGGTGATGATGCAAAAGATTATCACTGGATAGCGGTAACCATTGATACTATAAAGCATTTTTATGCCAGCCATGGCTTTGTATTGCTTATAGCTTTGAAAGAAATGTTG
Organism: uncultured Bacteroidales bacterium; assembly: GCA_964618645.1. GTDB lineage: Bacteria > Bacteroidota > Bacteroidia > Bacteroidales > UBA10428 > UBA5072. Next base: position 9,767 of record CAZUBW010000032.1, read on the forward strand.
CATTCATCAGCAGTTCTTTTAAATGACCGGGTTCAGCAAGAACTGTTAAAACTTTTTGATGAATAACAACTATAACCCACAGGACAGGGGCAGCCAAAATAGTTATAAGCGCTACCTGTCTTCCATGGATGCCATTGCAGTTGAGAAGGTGGCTTCAGCAAGTGTGTTTTTTAATACTCGTCCCGGAAATGTAATTGTAGATGTCGGAATGGCTTCGGGCACAAGTACAAATATTCTGGCTCATCTTTTCCCCCGTCTTAACATTATCGGTGTGGATATTAATCCCAAAATGGTAGCTATTGCAAAGCAAACCTACCAGGCGCCCAACCTTGATTTTCGCCTGGATGACGGTGAAAAGCTGACGACTTTTAAAGATGGGTCGGTGGACGGCTTTTTCAATTGTTCCTCCATCCATCATATAACCTCATTTAATGGCTACGAATCAGGCAGGGCATATAATACGCTGAAACGACAGGCAACGCTGCTAAAAACAAAAGGTATTATTGTCGTCAGGGATTTTGTTAAACCTCCGGAAATGGAAGTAATTATTGAACTGGACTGTATAGGTGAAGATGAACGGCCTGGTGATGCAGATTTATTACTTCAGTTTTCAACATCTGCCCGTTCATTGGCAAATCCAAATGAGAAAGGCTTCCCGGTTAAAGAAGTTCAGGCAACACAAAAAAACACCAGGCGTTTCAGGTTGTTTTATGCAGATGCAGTTGAATTCATCCGAAGAAAAGATTATTACCGGAATTGGGATATTGAACTTCAGGAGGAATATGGATACTTCACCCAGAAAGAATTTGAAGAAGTATTTGCCAGTTTGGGACTTAGAATTATTGTTTCTTTTCCGGTGTTCAACCCCTGGATCATCAGAAATCGCTACAGGGGCAAATTTATCTTATATGATAAGTATTTGAATAATATAGGGTTTCCTCCCACCAATTACCTGATTGCAGGAGAGAAAGCTGGTCATAAGGGAACAAGGCTAAAGATTGAACGGCATTTACCTGAAATACAGGATTCTTTTTTGAAGTATAATTCCTACCGGGATTTGCAGACGGGTAAAATATACGATGTGGTGCTTCGTCCGAATACTGTGATGGATATAATTCCTTATTATTCAAACCAAAACAGCATTGAAATAATTGCCAAGCATGGTTATCCAAGGCCAATTGTAAATGTCGAAACCGACAGTCCTGTTATCGATCAGAAGCGCTACAGCGGTTATATTACAGAAGGGATGTCTGCTGTTCACACATTGGCAGTTGAGGATGTTATAATGACTCGAACAGATTTAAGAAATGAAGATTTTTCAGCTATTGAACCATCATTGGGATATTACACCTCTCCCGGTGGAATTGATGAAAAAGTTGAATCGGTTTTTGTCAAATTATCGAGATTTCCTTCGGAAGAATTCAAATCCCCGCATAACTTATCACGATTTGCTGATAGCGGGTCAATTCGCAGATATGATGCCATTCAATTGCTGAAAACTGCGCAAACCGGCGCATTGGTTGAGGCCCGATTGGAACTGAACATTTACAACCTGTTGAGAAAACTGGATGTTCATTTCCCTGAATGGTTGGGAGAAAGAATTGAAATAGCAGAAATGCCGGTTCGGGATGTTGTAACCATTGATACGTTATTATCATGCAAGGAAGAACGTTTCTGTTCCGCTACAGAAAGTGCTTCGTATCTGCAGCAACACCGTGCAAAATTCACAGAAGCTGGAGTTGTCGGGAGTTCGGAAATTCTCGAGTTTATCACGCCCAGGCATGTAAGCGCCAATACTTTAACTACCCTTCCGGTGGCCAAATGCAACAATGAAGTATATGTAGGAATAGAAATGCGGCATCTGCCGGTACCGCAAATTCATGCCGGCAATAGTTGCATTCCCGTTGCACCTGCGGTAAGGCTTCCAAAAGAGGTTATTACTTATAACGACCTGGAAGAATTCATCACCAATCACAACATTTTCGGGACGCCCATAAAAGGTTTCAGCAAACTTGGTGAGAAATTCTTTCCAAGTGTTGGCGTTACACCGGAGCAGGTATATCCTTATGTTGTAACCCTGGCTGAACCTAATGCAACATTAAAATGGGTCAGCTTGAAAGAGCTGTATCATAACCTTGACAAACTGCGAGACGGGCATTTGTTAATATCAATTGTCAGGCTTGTTCATGCCATTAACTGATGCACAACAGAAAAACCGGTATCTTCTTAAAGGGCCGGGATTTATGCACTTATTCATAACATAATAGCTTAAAGAAAAAGCTTGCGGAATTGTTTCCGGATTATGAACAATTAGTGCAAAAACGTAAATGGCATATTCATTTCAGATAAATTTGTTCATAACAATACTAATTTATCAAACTTTATCATGAAAATCAACTATTTATTCGCAGCTGCAGTGCTTATAATTTGTACTTCGGCAATGGCCTATGGCGGCAGGATGATCCCGGGATACCTTTACATGCTGCAGGATGGCACACAACTTTCATGCGCTATTGAGTATTCAACAGGACAGGGGAAAATGGAAGCCAGTAACCCCAAAACAGGGGAAAAATTCACAGGGATGTATACCGGCGTTTTTATTACGGATAACTATGCCGAATGCAAAGGCGTGCTGATGGGAGACAAAGGCACAGTTATTTTTATAAACATGAAAATCAATGTCGGAAGCAGTCCCTTTGGCTTTGGCGATGGTATTGATAACAACAGCAATAAATACCAGTACCATACCTTAAGATAGCCACTCCGGCGAGGCTGTCTAAAAAGTCAATTTGTTAGGCGTAGTTTGAAACTACGCCTAGCGCATTGTGCTGAATGTTAGCTTTGTATGCTGAGCGTAGTCTCCAGACTACGCTCTTTTTATGACTTTTTAGACAGCCTCGGGCTTTGTGGCGACCTTGAGGGATGAATCATTCGTCTTTCAGGCACCGTACGGAAAAACCACAGAACTTCTTCCAGTTGTACGGATAGGCTGCGTTGTTGTTGTAATCCATTTCGAAGTAAGTGGCCGTGGTTTCATCAATAGACGTTGCTGTCCACCAACAGGCATATACGCCCATGTCAATGGTTTGTGCAATGCCCGCGGCCAGCCATCCTGCTGCAACTGCTGTAAAACCTGTTTCATTGGTTGCCCCTGTGTTGGGCTCGTTCCAGTGTGCAGTTCCTGCCTCTTTCAGCTTTCCGCCTGCCACTTCCGCACCTCCTGTAAAAGTGATGAGTTCTGCCCATTCGGTACTGTCGGGTACATGCCAGCCGGCAGGACAAACATTCTTGTTTCCGTTACTGGCGGTATCTACAGCATACCAGTTGTAAATTGCCCCATAGATGCTTTTGTATTTCACCGTGTCGTTGTGATACCAGGTATACGCGGGGGTGGTCATCGGTTTCCACAAAGTTGTGTCAATAACATGGGGTATTTCGGTACCGTCACTGTAATGGGTGGTTTTCAGGTTTTCACCCAGCCACAGTTGTGAGCCGAGCTTTACCACCGAATACATGTTGCCATCAGCATCTGTAACCCTGGTCGTCAGTGTTTTTAATTCCTCAATCATGGTCAGCAGTTCATCCACATATGCTTTTGTAGCAGCATCCTGGTCTTCTTCAGGGTCGGCAATGTTTTTTATCCTTACAGCATTCCCGTCGTTTCCATTGCCCAACACATCGGATAGCGTTTGGGTTTCGGTTACGTTTTCCGCATTTTTGGCATGAAGGGCATACGGAACACTTAATATCTGGCTGGTTCCGGTAATGGTGTAATTTGACCCTCCCTCCGGATCGGTTTCAACTTTCAGGAATAGCGGTCCGTCCGACCAGTCAATGGCGTTAAAACCTGTTTCATTACCTATTTCAACACTTACCAGTCCGTTATCATTGGTTTCTGTGGTCATGGTTTCCTGGTAAACCACTGTTCCTGTTGCTGTGCCCTGCAGGATACTGATCCGTAATCCTATGGCATGGTTTACCAATAGCTCGTCGCCGCTGGTGCGGATGATCGACTGGAAGCTCATTTTTTCAGGGCTTTGCGCATTCATGGCAACAACCATAAGCATTGCTGCCGTAAGGGTAACTATTTTTTTCATGGTTTATTCGTTTTTGATGATTTTAAAAGTTTTGATTTCCTTGTGTTTTTTGTAAACCTGCAGAAAGTAGGTTGCGGGCGCCAGACCCGACATGTCAACAGGAGTCATGTTGCCGCTGACCGCCATTTCTTTCAGTTTTCTGCCGCTGAGGTCAGTCAGCAGTATGTTGTATCCATCCGGCTGACTGTTTTCAATGGTCAGTATGAGCATGTCCTCAAAGGGATTTGGGTACACTGAAATGAGCAGGTCAGGTGATCTGATTTCATCAATTTCAGAAATAATCGTGATCTCGTAGGGCTGTTGCATGCCCTGGGCAATGGAACCGGCCGACTCCCGGGTCATTTTATAGGCAACCTGTCCTGCCGACCAGGCAGAGGAGCCCCCGCTTCCTGAAGCATTGCCTCCTGTTGTCAGCAATGCTTCCTGCGCTTGTATTCCCGACAGGCAGCATGCCAGCAGGAGTACCAGGGTTGGTTTTGGTTTTTTTTGTTTCATGTTTTTATAGGTGTTGGTTGATGTTTAAGTAGTTGTTAAAGAAATCAGATCGTTAAGTTGACGGCTATAGTCAGGAGACTACACCGAGCTTGAGAGCTATTAAATGGCAACACACTTGCATTATCACTCATCATTTATGGCTTATAGACGAATTGTTTGCTGCCGCGTTTACAATTTTGTTGTTGACTGCAGAAACTTCATTTTCCATTGACCATCTGCCTTTATAAAAGTTGCACTTTCATTCCAATTGTAAGTTACAATGGAGGCATCGCCAAAATCATAATCGGCATGACATACATATTGCATACTGCCAACCGAATATTCCAAATAAATTTTGAAGTTGTCAAATGAATAATCGACAACAAAAGGCGGATAAGCAGACAAGGCATTTACGATACTATCAAATGACCATGCAGTTCCTTCTATATAAAGCATGAAGTCAGAAGTGGTTGCCTCCTTGATCTTGTCAAAATCCCTGTCTGTAATGCCATCATAAAAATCGAACAACACCTGCTTGAGCAGCTCGGGAGAATCGATTGGTTCGTCCTCATCCTTTTCACATGACACCGGCAGGCATAAGCCCGCCATGAACAGCATTAAAAATTTCCATGTTTTCATATTAATAAGGTTTGGTTGGTGATTAGATGCATTAAAGTTATGCCGGAACATCGGGGCAAAACATCGTACGGGGGTATGAATTGCATTTAAAAAGTATCGTACTAAAGTATGATTCTTTGTGACAGAAGAACCAAGAGCCAAGAACCAGGATTAGGGACAAGGGACGAGGGACGAGGGACGAGGGACAAGTGGCAGTGGCAGTGGCAGTATAAATCAGCAAGAGTGGATGTATTGAGCAACAAAAAAGACAGCACCCTTCAAGGGTTTTCAACCGCTTGAAGGGAATTTAACACAAACCTTATCAAACCCTATCAAACCTGCCTGCCAACGCATAGCCCAAGCCAGGCAGGCAGGCCTTATCAAACAACAACAAACACTATCTAAAAACACTGAACCTGTCTACCAGCCAGGCAGGCATCAAACACCGAATAAAGAAGACGTTGGGGATGACTAGCGGGTATTGAAAAACAGCATTTTATCGGCAGGCTGATCGGGTAACAACTTGAAATCCTTTAACAGCATCAGCAACTGAACCCTGTTGTCTACGCCCAGCTTATTAAATATATTGGTGATATGCGACTTTACCGTTCTTTCGCTGATGTGCATGACCTCAGAAATCTCCTGGTTGGTTTGTCCGGACAATAACTGCTGTATTACCATTGCTTCGCGGTTGCTGATTTTCAATTTGTTTTTTAGGAATTCATAATCCTTCACCTCGTTGGCAATGATGAGATACCCGATCAGATCGTCATATTCATCCATCAGCAACTTGAAGATGGCATCCATTAAGGTTTCTTCGTTTCCAACACCGTTGAAATGCACCTTGCATGAAAAGCTCATCTGTTTCTCCTTCCTGAGGATGTCAATCTCCTGCCTTATTTTATCAAATTCCTTGAGGTGGCAAGAAATATGCTCTGCCTTATTTGATGTATTGGGTGTCAAAAACTTTGTTGCCTTTTTGTTCATGGTAACCAGGTTATAACCGGTATCCAGCAGCATAACAGTTTCATCAATGTTGTTCAGTATTTCATGGCTGATGGTTGCAGGTGTAACTGCCATCAGCCTGTACTTTACCAGTGCCACCCAGATACCAAACACCCATATCAATGAATAAACCAGGGACATGCCAGGTATGCTGGTGATGGTGATGCCCGACCAGACAAAAAGAACAACCTGCTCGGTAAAGGCTATTGAAACGCAAATGATTTGTGAGATCAATATAACTGTTATCTGCTTCTTCAGCTTTCGTTCGGTGGTTCTGCTGCGGCCAATAAACAACGTGGTTACCGACAGAAAGAAATAAAAAAAGGCAACTATGGAAATTTGCGTCAGCAGGTGATGGAACGACAAGCTATACGCGGATATGTTCTTTACCTGGTTTATTTCCGTATATACGGCAAAATCAGGCGCCAGTAATAACCTGACAACCAGGTAAACCAGCGGGGCTATTAAAACCAGGTGCAAATACCATTTAGGCTTAAAAATACGGGTGAGTAACAACTGAAACAGGAACATCAGGTACCAGTTGACGTTATAGCAGATTACCCCCAGCATCGCCCAGTCGGGTTCCGGTTCAAGAACCGGGCTCAATTGCATAAAAATGGCGACAACACAAGGTACAACATAAAACAAGGAGATCAGGAAAAACAGTTGATTCAGCCTGTTTTTATAATCAAGGCTTAGCACATAGAGCCCGAAAAACAGGTAAATGCAGGCCAGCAACGTAAACAGGGCGATGATCATTTGTCGTTTTCAGTTAGAGATAAGGCTGTCTAAAAAGTCTTGTACGCGTCATTGCGAGGGAGATACGACCGAAGCAAACATGTTCATGAGCAGCTTTTTCGGTATAGCCAGTGGGTGCGAATAATCTTCTAATATTCAACAGATTGCTTCACTTCGTTCGCAATGACGGCTTCGATTATCGGGCTCTTTAGACAACCTCGACTTCAACTCGTTCGCAATGAAGCGTTTCGTTCGTAATGAAAATGGGATGAAAGCCGGTATTAAAGAGTGGAATGCTACGTTAACCATGAACCGGATATGCGACTGAGGTAAATTTACAAAATTGCCGGAATTGGTGAAACAATTTTTGATAAGCGCAACTTAACCTAACAGCAAGGTAACTTAAAATTCAAAGCCCGCATTCAACAGCCATTCCTTTTCAACCGGCACCACGCCCAGCTTCTCACATACCAACCCTGCCGCCAGGTTCGATAACCGTGCCATATCGTAGGCATCCATTCCGGCAGCCAGGCATAAACTGGCCGTGGCAATAACCGTGTCGCCTGCACCCGATACATCCGAAACCTCACGGGCCTGGGTGGGAACCACCTTATAGTCGTTGCCTTTACTGATAAGCATACCCTGCTCCGAAAGTGTGATCATCACCATGCTGAAACCTGCCTGTTGCTGCAATTGCATGGCAGCCTCGTGGACTTTTTCGATTTCGGCTTTTGTTATGTCGAGGCGGAGTCCTTCTGTTAATTCCTTGAAATTGGGCTTGAACAAGGTAACATTACGGTAAAAACTGAAATTGCGCCGCTTGGGATCAACCAGTGTTGGTATCTGCTGGCGCTTTGCCAATGCCACCGTTTTTTCAATCAACCCCGGTGTGATTACCCCTTTGTCGTAATCCTGAAAAATAATGGCCGAGATTTGCTGCTGATTGACCAACGTCTGTATCCGCTGCCATAACAAATTTTCCAGTTCAGTGTCGATATACTGGTCCACCTCGTTATCGACCCGCAGCAATTGCTGATGTCCCGCAATAATGCGTGTTTTATTGGTAGTGATGCGGTGTGGCGTTTCAATGAGCCCGTCGTCGGGCATTCCCATTTTGGTGATCATGTTACGGAAAACCCTCCCGCTTTCGTCGGCACCTATAACCGAACACATGATGGGCGTAGCTCCCAGCGAATGAATATTCCAGGCAACATTGGCAGCGCCACCCAGCCTGTTTTCGGTGTGGGTTTGCATAACTACCGGCACCGGGGCTTCAGGCGAAACACGCGTAACAGTGCCCCAAATATAGGAATCAACCATCACATCACCCAACACCAGCACGTTGAATTTTTCAAACTGCTTTAATAATCCGGCTATTCCCGTACTTTTCACCTTGTTGAATTTTGTTGCGGTAAAGATAACACCTGCAACGTTAAATAAAAATTTTCCAAAACAATCCTATCTTTACCCCCTAATCTGAAATAGGTATATGATGAGTTTTTTTGGTTCAGGACGACAGATGGCAATGCCCCCCGTGGTTAAGAACATCATTATTATCAATGTGATAGTTTTTTTGTTGCAATGGCTGCCCCTTGGCCTTGCTAATCTGATGAAGCAACACCTGGCGCTGTATAACTTCGGTACTGAGCTTTTCAAACCGCACCAGCTGATCACCCACATGTTTATGCATGCCGACTGGACGCACATCTTTTTCAACATGTTTGCCGTGTTTATGTTTGGCCGTATACTCGAACAGATCTGGGGCGGTAAAAAAATGCTTATTTTCTATACACTTACCGGCCTTGGCGCAGCCGTTATTCACCTGGCCATAAGTTATTTTCAGCTGAACAACATGACCGAAATGGCCAGTGCATTCTTCAACACCCCCGACTATAGCACATTCAACCATTTTGTCGACAAATACCTTCCGGGACGGCCTGTTGCTCACCTGACCAATTTTATGCAGGAATGGTTTTATAAACCCGATGATCCTTCGTTTATTCCACAAGCCAATGAATATGTGCGGGCCATTGTCGACCTGAACCTGAACATGCCTACCGTTGGTGCTTCGGGAGCGGTATTCGGTCTGCTGATCGCCTTTGCCATGATTTTTCCCGATGCCGAGCTCATGCTTATCTTCCTGCCCATCCCTATCAAAGCCAAGTATTTTGTACCCATTTATGCCGTGTTGGAACTCTTTTTTGGCGTAGCCGACTTCAACTGGGACAATATGGCCCACTTTGCCCACCTGGGGGGTGCTCTTGTCGGTTTCCTGATTGTGATGTACTGGAAGAAGAACCAATTCAGAATAAATTGATAACTTTACGCTGATTGAAACCTGGCACCTTGCTATGAACGTGTTCGACGACATCCGGAATGCACTCCGCAGGGGAAATATCCTGTACCGGCTGATTTTTGTTAATATACTGGTTTTCCTGGTTCTGGGCGTTTTACTGGTGTTACTGCGCCTGTTCACCCCCGGGTCAACCCTCGCGGAAATTCGCATTGATTTTCACAACAACGTGCTGAAATACCTTATGGTGCCCAGCCTGCCACGCGAGTTGCTGCTAAGGCCATGGACCATTGTAACCTATATGTTTACCCACACCGGCCTGTGGCATATATTGTTCAACCTGCTGATCCTTTACTGGTTCGGCAAAATCTTTCTCCAGTACCTCACGGGGAAACAAATGCTGAGTACTTATTTCATTGGTGGTTTCGCGGGCGCACTGCTTTATGTTATATTCATCAACCTTTTTCCCGGCTTACGCGAATACCTTGGCGGATCTATGCTGGGTGCATCAGCTGCCATTATGGCCATTGTAATAGCCATTGCCTTTTATGTGCCCGATTATACCCTGCATCTGCTTTTTATCGGCCCGGTAAAGCTCAAATATATTGCGCTTGCCTTTGTTGCCATTGATATACTTATGATCGCTTCGGACAATGCCGGGGGTAATATTGCCCACCTGGGCGGCGCCATTTATGGCTATTACTTTATAACGCGGTTCCGAAAAGGGCGCGATTCCGGTAAATGGTTCAACATTGCTGTTGATAAGGCCGCCACCTTGTTGAAACCACGCCCCAAACTGAATGTGTCGTACCGTAAACACAAAACAACCGTTACCGATGAGGAATACAACCGTAGAAAAATCGAAGAGCAACGCGAAATAGACAGAATACTTGATAAAATTGCGCAAGGTGGCTACGAAAGTCTCACCAAAAAAGAAAAGGAGACACTTTTTAAAATGGGCAACAAAAAGTAATCTTTAACGCAATCGCTGAAAAAACCAAACCCTTGAGAAACTTCGTCAGGAAAACCATATTGATATTGAATGTGCTGGTGGCTTTTCTGCTTTTGCTCGCCTGCCTTTCGGTTTACGTCAGCCCGGCTACTGCCTGGGTTTTTGCTTTTGTTTCACTTGCCTACCCCTTTTTGCTCGTTACCAACATTGCATTCATAATCTTCTGGGCGGTTTTCAAAAAATGGTACTTTGTGCTTTCTTTGCTGGTGGTTTTGTTGGGGTGGAACGCCCTTAAATCGTCGGTGCAGGTGCACTTCAATAAACAAACGCCTGCCGAAACAAACACCATTTCGGTGCTCACTTACAATGTAAGGCTTTTTAACCATTATCAATGGGATAAAGACACCACGGCCTGGCAACGCATTGTCGACTACATTCATGGTCAGAACCCCGATATTGTTTGTTTCCAGGAATTTATAACCTTGCCCAATACGCACCACGACCTGCAAAACCTCAAAAAAATGATGCAGCCCCTTGGCTATTCGCATGTATATTATACCGACAGGGTGCCCCGCAAGCTAAACTTTGGTATGGCTACCTTTAGTCGTTACCCGATTGTGCGAAAACAAATGATCGATTTTGAGGAATCGCTGAACGGCAGCATTTACTCTGATGTGGTTATCCGCGACGATACCATCCGCGTTTTCAACTGCCACCTGCAATCGATTCGCCTTACCAACGATTACAACAACCTGCTCGACAGCCTGATTTTCAATTACAGCGAAAAACAGCTGGATGAGCTCAGGGAAATTTCTGTTAAAATGCGGGAAGCTTTTATTCAGCGCGCCGAACAGGTTGATATTATGGCTGAAAAGGTTCATGAATCGCCATACCCGGTTATTCTGTGCGGCGATTTCAACGATACGCCGGTTTCATATACCTATCACAAGCTTTCGCGCAAACTTAACGATGCCTTTATTGGATCGGGTACCGGTATGGGGACAACCTTCAGGGGCAATTTCCCATACGTGAGAATTGATTACCTGCTTTACAGCGACGATTTCAAGGCTTATCATTACAAAACCGGGAAAATAAACTGGTCAGATCATTACCCGGTCATGGCCAGGTTTAGGCTTAAAATGGCAGACTGGTCAGATCTACGTTCCCACCGGAAAGAATAATGCCGGCACGTTTACCCCTGAAGGCTTCGCGGTTTATCATTACAGCTGCCAGCGCCACTGCTGATGAAGGCTCAATAATAATTTTCATACGTTGCCATACCATACGCATGGCCAATACAATGGCCTCTTCGGGAACGGTAAAAATATCATCAACCTTTTCGCGGATAATGGCAAAGGTCCGTTCACTCAGAGAGGTAAGCAGTCCGTCGGCAATGGTTTTTGGGTTTACCGAAGGAATGAGGGTACCGGTTTTAAACGACCTGCAGGCATCGTCGGCATTGGCGGGTTCGCATCCGTAAACTGTAATACCAGGAATCATGGCCTTTGCGGCTATTGCTGTGCCTGAAAGCAGTCCCCCTCCGCCCACAGGAGCGAACAGCATGTCAAGACCGGGCTGTTCCTCAAGCAATTCTTTAGCGGCCGTGCCCTGTCCGCAGATCACATTAAAATTGTCGTATGGATGCACTACTGTGGCTCCTGTACGTTCCACAACAGTGGCCAGGGTATCTTCGCGGCTCTGCAGTGTGGGCTCGCAGAAGTTAATTTCCGCCCCGTAGCTTTTCACTGCTTCTACTTTTGGTAACGGCGCCGTATGCGGCATTACCACGTAACATTTAATGCCCCTTTTACGGGCTGCCAATGCCAGGGCGGCTGCATGGTTTCCCGAAGAATGGGTGGCAACACCCTTTGCGGCCTCAGCATCTGTAAGCTTTACCACAGCATGGGTTGCTCCCCTGTATTTAAAAGCCCCTACCTTCTGAAAGTTCTCGCATTTGAAAAAAAGCGACATGCCGGTCATTTCGTCAATGCCCTCCGAGGTAAGCACCGGCGTACGGTGAACATAGCGGGCTATGCGCTCATGTGCCAATGCAATATCGCTAAACGTGGGTATTTGCATATTACGCATACTGTCCTGCCAAATCAGCAAAAGAATCGAAAAAATCGTTAATCCGGTTCATCGGGTCATGTTGGCCTTTCTTTTCTTCCTTCATGCGCTTATACATTTCAAATTTAAGCGCTATACGGGCTGCCAGGTCATAATCGTTCACCTCGAGGAGGTATTTATCGGAAAAATGACAGTAACTCATGAACCTTATGATCTCATCGTCGTCGGTAAGTCCGGTTACCTTTTTCACCACAACAGGGTTGTACTTCTGGTATATCTGATCGCGTACCTGCTCCTTTTCCATGATAGCGGCCAGTTTTATACGCTCCCTTTCTTCGGGAGTATATATAGGAATACCCCCTCCGGCTGGTTTTAACCTTCCCTGTGCAAGTGCCTCCTCATAAGCTTCCTTACCTTCATTGCGCGAAATGCCTGCCAAATAATTATTCAATTGGTCCGTACGGGTTTCCGGAACCTCCAGTGCCGTAAAATTGCGTTTAAAGTCGTCGTAAGTACCTATGGCCAATATGCGGGCCTCAGCGAGTTCATATGCCTGTTGGGTAAGACTAAAGTCAACCGGTTCCGGGACATTGAGCATGGAAGCATCCACTATCACTTTCTGGTAAAAGTAGCCCAGGGCATACATCACCAGGGTGTCACCTGCGCCGGCTTCGAGCCTGAACCGCCCGTTGCTGCCGCAATACATGTTCAGCTGCCGGCTGTAGTTGTGGATTTGGGCATACTCAATCACCTTGCCCGAAACCCCGTCTACCACCCGGCCATTAAGTATAGCTGCCTGGGCATACCCGGTAACCGGGACTGCTCCAGCCAAAAGGCCCGACCATAATAAAATACGCAGGTAAAAAATTTTCATTTTCAAGGCTTTCATACAAAAATACCTTATTGCCGCCTATCAGCAAACAGCATGGGGTTAAAAATTGTTAATCCGTTGGCAACAGATACACTGTTTTGACATCGAAGGTATAATAGGTAAATATGCCGATACCGTTGGTAATGTTCGACCTGATTGCTTCGGGGGTCAGAAAAGGATCGCCGTATGCGCTCCGGGCATTGTATACCGAAACGCCATAATCGTAATACGCCCCGGTGATGTGAAAAAATTTAACCTTCAGTGAGTCGGCCGTTAACATACCCGATAAAACCGGGATCTGCAGGTTATCGGGCGATTCCGGAATTTTCATAAACTTCGATTGAACCATGGCAACAGTGTCGGCCCTGTAGGCAGTGATGTCCACCCTGGCATAACCGGTAAAGGGCCCGTCTGCAACAATGCCCATATTCAAATTATCGTCAACAAGGGCTATGCTGTTGATATGCACAGGCGCTGTGCGCTCGGTTTCGGCATACAGTGTATCGCCCTGCCGGGTAAAGACACTGATATACAAATGATTGCCATGAAAGGACTGTGCAGTGCTGTCGTGGATATAATTATACACCAGCTTTCGTTGTTTGTTCACCGATAGTATATTGTTCAGGAAAATGGTATCATGCCTGTCGGTAACAAAAGCCGTTGCATTCCAAACAGGCTGCAATATCAACTCATCGTCCATGAGGTTGTTACGCGCCACCGCTACCTGTACCGGGAATCCGGGCGATAAATAACCTTCGACAACAATGGCCGGAAGCTGCTGCGGCACCTCCACCTCGATGAGATTATCCAAGGTGCAACTGAAAAACAGGGTTAATAACGCTATTCCGGCAAGCCGGTAACCCGTCGACAGTATTTTTGTGCTATTTATGGGCCACGATTTCTCCATTTCAGAACGAACAATTAAAACTGACAAAAGGAACCAGCGGAATTAACGATTTCTTCCGTGCCTGCAGAAATACCCGCTGATCAGCATCTGTTTCGGGGGAAAAATAAATGAAATAAGGGTTCTGGTAATTGTAAACATTGTAAATTCCCAATACCAGCGTAGCCTCCGAACGATCCCACTTAAAACGGTATGCACCCGACACGTCCATGCGGTGAGACAGCGGCATCCTGAAATTATACCGCGAAGTATAAACAGGAACAATAGTCTGCTCCATTTTACCCCCTGCATCTGCTGTCTGGTGCATATAAATACTGGTAGGAAGCGTCATCACAAAGCCATCCTGGATAAACTGGCTGAGTGTGAACGTCAACCTGTTGCCGGGTTTGTAAACAATGCCCAGGTCGGCTTTGTGCCGGATATCGAAAACAGGACTAAACCAGTTCCCGTTGTTGATAGACTGGAACTTACGCCTGGATCGGGCCAGGGTAAAACCTCCCTCCACCTCAAACCGTTTTGACCGCCAGGCAAAGCTTGTTTCGAGTCCCCGCGAATAACCCCTTCCCTTATCGGTGACAAAGTTCAGTGAGGTAAAGTAATTGCCCTCGAGAAACTCTGTTAAATCGGTAAGGCTGACATAATAGCCCGTAAGTGAAACCATGAATTTATTGTCGATGTTTTTACTCACCGAGAGGTTAACATGATCAGCTTTTGCTGGCGGCACACCCGATTGCGAAGGATACCATATGTTCAGCGGCAGGTTAATGCCGGTAGGCACATATAGATGCCTGTACTGGATTTGTCGCGAATAGCTCAGGTTAACCGTCAGTCCCCGCCGGGAATAATTGGCAGCCACATAGGGCATTGGGTGAATATAGGTGGTATCTGAAAAAACAACCTCAAGACGTGCCCCACCTTTCAACTGCAGGTTTTGCGTCGCAAACCATTGTATGCTGCCAAAAAGCGCTGCATTCTCTGCAGGCGTTTTACTGTTGATCCGGGAATATTCACCAGGCCGGTAGGTGGTGGTGGCCGTTTCGAGCTCCAGCCGGTTCATTTTTAGATCAATGCCGGTTTCGGTTTTCAGCCGGGCGGTATGGCTCATGTTGAACAAAGCCGTGGCGCTTCCCTGCGAAATTGAATTTTTAACCTTACGGTTGTGCGGTACACGAAAATCAGCCTCAAGCCGGAATCCGGTATACCCCGTAAGCAGGGTAAAATTAGTCCTCGATGAAAGCGGCACACGCCAGCTTACCGAAATCATCTGGTTTTGCCACGAGGAACCCACATCCAGGTCTTCATCGTCAAATTCCACCTGATCGGCCGTATTCAAAACATCCAGCATCAGCGTGCCTTTCTTTTTGGTGTGCCAGGTAAGTGAACCGTTCAGATCGTGAAAACGGTACATCGACAATTTGTTCACATCGCTTTCGCCGCTGTTAACGCGGTTATATAAGGCAGCAATCAGATCGAAATACGAATACCGGAAAGCCAGCCGGGCCGATAACCGGCCGGGGATAAGCGGTCCTTCAACCCTGGCTTTTGTGGTAAGTACTCCCGTTTCGAATCTACCTGCAAAGCCTTCGGAAACATCATGACTGGTTTCGGCAAGCAGGTAAGACGACAGGTAACCCCCATACCTTGGCTCGAAATCGGCCTTTATAAGTTTCACGGCGTTAATGGCATCACTGTTAAACTGCGGAAAAATCGACAACATATGATTGGTGCCAAATAGCTCGAACCCATTCAGGTAAGTACCTGCATTGCCTTGTTCCATACCCCTTACGTATAAACCGGGACTGATTTCGGCCGCATGGGCAACTCCGGCTTTCTGTTGCAGGGCGCTTATGATATCGGCTTCGCCAAATCCTTTTGGCCTGAGTGCAATTTCGCTGTTTCCGAGTGTTACCACATTGTTGTCGCGCTTTTCATGGGCCACAACCACTACTTCATTGATGTTCTCCGGATTTGCTTTAAGAACAATAATAACTGCAGTGTCGTTGCTTACAAAAAACGTTGAATCCCATAAGGCGTAATTGATATAGCTAACCCGCACGCGAACCGGGCCGGGTTTACGCATCAATTGTGAAAACCTGCCCATGCTATCGGCCAGCAGCGAATAAGTATCAGTTGCCATTAGCTGAATACCGGCATATCCTATTCCCTGCCGCGTTGAATCAACAATCATACCCTGTAACCTTACCTGCGAAAAGCCGGTGATACCGAAAATCATTGCCAGCCATACTACAATAAGTATTCTCAACCTTGTATCAGCAGGATGCTTCAGCATGCTTTTCAATTTGTGGTTCAATGGCATAACCGTGTATCTGGCGTTAAATATATAAAAAAAAGTCCGCTTGGCTAAGTAAGCGGACTTTCTGATATCAGGTCAGTTGAATTTCTACTCCCTGACAATATACTCGAGTCCGAGTTCTATACTGTAATTCTCCGATGTACTTTTCTTAGGCCCAAACATGCCGTACATATTGGCCACAACTGTTTCGGGGTAACCGCTTTCGTTAAAGTTGCTGTAAGTAATTGCGCCATAAATGTTTTCCTTGGCATAGGAAATCTTAACCGGGGCATTGTATAGTTTGTACTTGTCCAGTACAGGGATCAATGCACCCAGTGTATTTCCGAAGAAATTCTTGTAGCTGTATTCGTATTCGATGGTAGCTACGAGTTGCAGACCTTCTTCAACCAATGTTTCTTCACCTTCCTGCCAGGGATCTTCGGGATTGTTCCAGGGATCAAAATAATCATACCAGTAGGTTACCTCATCACTCCAGGCCCATATTTCAACAGGGTTTCCATTGTCGTCGTAAAGCGTTTTGAATACAACTGTATCCATCTCTTCCTCATGCAATGTAACGGTTGCCAGCTGATTGTCGGTATTGTATTCAAAGGTGAGGTATTCATCTTCCTTCGTCCAGGTGTCACCATCTTTAAAATAGGCTTCTCCCTTGGTTACCTGGTCCATGGAATTATAGGTCATCTGAATATAATAGTCATCATCGGGGTAAACCTTTTCGGGATTTCCGCTGGCGTTGCACTCCATGCTGAATGTTTCGGTATTGGCAATATCACCCACTTCATAGGCATTTTCCAAGATATAGGTGTAGTATACCCGGTACCATACATCATACCCGCCTGTTACAGAAACACTTGTGATGTAATTGAAGTAATAGGCTGTATCACTGTTATGAACTGCATAAAAATTGCCAGGATATCCACTTGTCGGATAAAAACGCTTTACCGCATGGGTATATATATTATAATGGTAATCGCTGCCATTTAAATAGGAATACTGGTAATAACGGAATGTCGTATCACCTGGATTCTGAACAAAATAATTACCGATATTGTCGACCCGGATGGTATCAATAGTAGACATGTATTCAGAATCATAATCAATTCCTCTTTCCATGGCGTACATGTTAACCTGTAAACCGGTTAAATTGCCTTCGGTGTATTGTTTGGTAACATCGAGAAAGTCGAGTATCTGACCTTCCCTGATTATTTTCGAATGCAGGTTGGTAATGTTGAAATCCGCATCGTATTCAACCGACAAAATGGGCGCTGCGCCCATGGTAACCTTTGAAATGTACATCTTACCGTTTACATCGGAAATCAGCACTGCTACCAGTCCGGCATAGGTATCGCCGTAAATACGGAACTCCGAAACATTGCCGTTGGTGAGCGTAATGGTCAGCACCTTGGTATCATCGTTGTAATCGATACTGGCAATGCCATCGCTGTTTAACAATTCAAGTCCGCTGAGACCATCTTCAAATTCCAGCGTTTCTGTCTGGTTGTCACTATAGGTAACCACCATCTGCGAATCGGTAAAGTCAACGCCAATAACCGATGTTGACTGTTCGAGCGCTGCTACGCGATCTTCGAGATCCTCGATATCGGATTTGTTACATCCGGTAAGCAGGGCCACTGCCACCAGACCCGAAAAGGCAAAAGCCATAAAGGCTGTGATTGGAAATCTTTTCATAATAGAGAATATTGATTTAGTGAAAAAATACATTCGTACTGTTTGTTACGAAGGAATGATCAAATTGGTTGTTGGTTTTATCAAAAAAAAATCCAGTTTCATCAAACCTTTACTGATGAATTATGCATGAAATGGCTTTCTGTCAAGGTTTGTAGCTTGTTCTGCCGCCAGGAAGTTTTTCTACGCTGCAATCTGCTACAGGCAGCATTTGAAACCTTTGTGGAACAATATGCGTAAAAAGTCCCCTTTCAGCATCGGTTATCTATAGGGAGGGCCAAAGCACTACTTTTTTGATTAAAAGTGTTTCTTTATCTTTGTGGGCTTATAAGTGGCTATTGGCTATTGGCTGTTGGCTTTTGGTGATTGGTGATTGGTGATTGGTTAAAAGCCAATATTCAGGAGCTGAGGCAGCGGCAGGAGCAGTAGAAGTAGCAGTGGCAGTGGCAGCGGCAGTAGAAATCAGCCAGCGTGGAAGTATTGAGCAACAAAAAACAGTACCCTTCAAGGGTTTCCAACCGCTTGAAGGGAATTTAACTCAAACATTATCAAACAATTTCAAACCTTATCAAACCCTATCAAACCCTATCAAACCCTATCAAACCCTATCAAACAACACCGAACCTGCCTGGACCGGCAGGCAGGCACCGAATTTCGAACAACCCAGCACCTGTACCCAGCACCCAGTAACCAGCACCCAGCACCCAGCACCCAGCACCTGCCTAACGGCAGGCAGGCCCAGCACCAACAACAGCAACAGTCCTATGCACAGCACATCCAATCAACAGGTAAACCGTAACATCCTTTTGGGGGTAATTATGTTATCGTCGTTCTTCAACCCCTTCATGGGATCGGCGGTAAACATTGCCTTGCCCAGTATCAGCGAAACATTTCAGTTGAACGCCACTGAGTTGAGTTGGATACCTATGGCATTTTTGCTATCGGCGGCGGTTTTTCTGGTACCCTTTGGCAAACTGGCCGATATTGTTGGCCGCAGAAAGATGCTGCTGTACGGCAATGTCTTTTTTTCTCTGTCGACCATTCTTTGTGCCCTATCTTATAATGGCACCATGCTTATAGTTGCCCGTTTTTTGCAGGGCCTGGGTAGTGCCATGATACTGAGTTCCGGCATGGCCATTATCATTTCGGCTTTCCCGGCCGAAAAACGGGGAACGGTCATCGGCTGGAATACCACGGCCGTTTACGTAGGACTTTCAGCAGCGCCATTGCTCGGCGGTTTTCTCACCCAATCGCTTGGCTGGCAAAGCCTGTTTTATATTAATGCAGCTGCAGGCCTGCTTATTGTTGCCGGCATTGTTTTTGGTGTTAAGGCCGAATGGGCCGAAGCCCGTAATGACAAGTTCGACTGGACCGGTTCGCTTATTTTTATTCCGGCCATGTCGGCGCTCATGTATGGTTTCTCAAAACTGCCGGAAACCATGGCTGTGTGGCTTACCCTTGCGGGATTAACCGGTATGGTATTGTTTATTGTCTGGGAAATACGCGCAGCTACACCCGTTCTGGATATCGGGTTGTTTCGCAAAAACCGCATCTTTGCCTTTTCAAACCTGGCAGCGCTCATCAACTATGCCGCCACCTTTGCCATTACCTTTGTGCTGAGCCTTTATCTCCAGAACGTGAAAGGACTTAGCCCGCTCGACGCCGGTCTCATCCTCATTACCCAACCCATACTGATGGCCCTTGTTGCTTCGGTGAGCGGCAGGATGTCAGATCGCATCGATTCACGCATACTGTCATCGGCAGGAATGGCGGTTATTGTAATCGGTCTGGTACTGCTGGTATTCCTGACTACCGAAACCAGCAGAATCAGGCTCATCATCACCCTTATGGTACTGGGTTTCGGCTTTGGCATGTTTTCCTCGCCCAACACCAACGCGGTAATGAGTTCAGTCGAAAAACGCTTTCTGGGAACTGCCTCAGCAACCCTGGGAACCATGCGGCTAACAGGTCAGATGTTCAGCATGGCCATAGCCGCCATGGCCATTCATGTATTTATAGGCAATGCCCCCATTGGGACCGGTAATATACCAGGCTTCATGCAAAGTGTAAGGGTTATTTTCATTGTTTTTGCCGTACTCTGCACACTGGGTGTCTTTGCTTCACTTGCCAGGGGTAAAAAACACTAATTAGTGTCTGTCCATAAAGTCCCATTTGCTGCGTTACGCTTGTCCGAAAATTGCTCATTTACGAATAGTAAACTGCGCATTTTCGTACTGCGCAAGCCTTGCAAATGGAACTTTCTGAACAGACACATAACCAATTAAACAATTTACTAACATTATGGACAGACACTAATTATAAAGGAAGCGTTTAATACTCCGCTTAGGCGTCTTCACAAACTCCTCGGGATGCAGTTCAAAACGCGTAACCTGCATGTATTTGGGTAGCCCGGCATTCACCTCCTTGCGGTACTGCTCAAAAATCTCCTTCAGCGCTTCCTGGGAAATGCCATTGGCCGTCATGCGGTCGTTATCGGGATAAATGAGCGCTACCAGCTTCTCCTCGCGGTACACCACCAACGACTCACTCACATATTGCTTGTTGTTGATGGCAGCTTCAATTTCCTCGGGATAAATATTCTTGCCGTTCGATCCCAGGATCAGGCTCTTGCAACGTCCTTTGATAAAAATAAAGCCGTCTTTGTCAATCAGCCCAAGGTCGCCTGTATGAAGCCACCCTTCGTTGTCGATTATTTCACGCGTAGCCTCGGGGTTTTTATAATAGCCCGTCATGGCGTTTTCGCCGCGTAATACGATTTCGCCGACTGTTTTGGACGGATCGGGTGAATCGATAATTACTTCAAGGGTATCCACCTTACGACCCGAAGCGCCAATTTTGTTAACGGTCCATGGTGCATAGCTGATCAGGGGGCCGCATTCGGTCATTCCATATCCAACGGCAAAAGGGAATCCGATTTTCTTCATGAAGGTTTCCGCCTCAATGTTAAAAGCCGCGCCACCAATTACCACTTCGGCAAAATTACCGCCAAAGGCTTGGGTCAGCGTAGCTTTGATTTTTTTGTGGATTACCTTGTTAAGCAAAGGTACCTTAATCATGACATTCACCGGGAATTTGGTAATGATGGGCAGGATCTTCGCTTTATAAATTTTTTCGATGACCAGGGGCACCGACAGGATCAGCCTGGGCTTCACTTCCTGAAATGCCTGGGTTATAATCTGGGGAGAAGGCGTTTTGGTAAGAATGGTAATATGACAGCCTATTGAAAAAGGAAAAAGAAACTCAAAAGCACAACCATATGAATGCGCCAGCGGCAGGAATGATACGATAGGATCGCCTGGCTTCAGCGGCATATTTTCCTGGGCATACCTTACGTTGGCAGCCAGGCTGTTATGCTGTAACATTACACCTTTTGAAAAACCCGTGGTGCCCGAAGTATAACTGATCACTGCCAGTTCTTCGTTACCGATGGCAGGCAGGGTAAAAATCTCGGGGCTAAGTCCCATGGGATAATTCTTAACAAACTCGGCATCGAGTTGATCAACCAGCGACTTAATAGCGTCGGTTGTAGTGTGCAACAGCTCAAAATTGTTCAGCGAAATGGTTGCCTGAATGGCAGGAAGCCTGGCCGCATCAAGGGTTTGGAAAATTGAATCGGAACTGAACAATAAAATGGCATCGGAGTGGTTGATGATCGATTGAACATCATCGGGTTTGAAGTCGGGTAAAATAGGTACGATTACTGCACCATAAGATACTGCCGAAAGGTATATACAGCACCAACGGGCAGAATTCTTGCCGATCAGCGCAATTTTATCGCCCTTTTTGATTCCCATCCTGTCGAACAACAGGTGAAACTTTTGTATGTAAATGCCGGTATCGGCATACGTCAGTTTTTCACCATTGTAATCCGACAGGGCGGGAAGTGTCCAGTTCTTTTTGATACTGTCTTCGATATAAGCTACGAACCGTTCCTTAATCATGTTAATACTTTTTCGTTTAGCACGGAAAGTTAATGATTTTTGCAATACGATGTCATTGCAGTATGTCTACCAGTTGTCGGTACGGAATGGAGATGCAGGTAAACCCTCGGCATTGTACAAATTAGCATCGTCGGGGTTGTCGGCCCATGCATACCTTACAGCAACCGGGTTCTTCACCTTGTCGCTGGTGACAATCACCTTATTTCCGGGCGCCAGGAAAGCCCTGGCCCAAACAAACTTCTTATCGTCGCCTGCAATGGTAAACGATTTCAGGTACCCGTATTTGTCTTTTGCCACCAGGCCCGATCCCACGTGATCGAATTCGATCACCACCCTGTCGCCTTCAACCTTCATCGACTTGTACAGGGGGCCCGAGTAGACGATGTCTTTGCCATAAGTTACTTTTAGCGCGGCACGCGACAGCCGGTAACCCACATCGTCCTTGTTTCGGGGGTGAATGTCCTTGGCTTCGCCAATATCGATAATTACCGCCATGCCCGTGTTGGGTTCCGAGAGGGTCATTGTCTGGGCCTCACGCAGGCCAGCCCACGAACTTTGCTGGGGTGCTTTTGGCGGTTCCATGTAATTGGCAAGTTGCACAAAAAGGAAGGTAAAATCGCCCACACCCCACTTTGCACGCCAGTCTTTTATCATAGCAGGAAACAGTGACCTGTACTTGATGTAATTACCCGCATTATTCTCGCCCTGGTACCAAATGGCGCCTTTGATGGGATAATTGAGTAACGGGGTGATCATGCCGTTGAACAGCAGCGATGGAAAGCTATTGGGACTGGTAGCCTCTTTGGGAGCCGGCAGGTTAAGCCCTACCTTATAATACCAGTCGCCGGCCAGGCTGATTTTCCCGCTTGCCGTACCAAGGTAAACCTGGTCGTCGAGACCCCACAATCCACCACCGCCACCGGTATCGATTACCTTAATGGCAATGACATTGGTTCCGGCTTTCAGTGTGCCGGCAGCCACCTTGTACAAACGCGGTGTATCATAACGGTTCTCGGTCTTCCCTATTTTAACGCCGTTGAGGTATGTCTCGTCGCTATCGTCAATAGGTCCCAGGCTGATGGTGGCCTCTTTACCGGCGTCGGCGGCAGAAACCTCCACCTTTTTGAAAAACCATACCACGCCATCGAGCGAAGGCAATCCGGCGCCTTCCCAGGCTTGCGGCAGACGCATGGTTTTCCAGTCTGCCGTATTGGTTTCCGGCATGTACCATTTGTTAACAATGCCGGGGTCTTCGTTGGCAATGGCATTTTGCCATTTCTTAATCTGCTCCTCGGCATCTTTCTGCAACTGGTCGAGGTCCATCGATTTAATTTTGTCGATGGAAGCCTTGTAGTCGTTATCGGCATACATGGTTTCCAGGCTGGTCCATGTTTCAATGTCGGTACCCCCCCAATTGCTGTTGATCAGTCCTATGGGTATATTCAGCTCACCAACCAGGTTTTTGCCAAAGTAATACCCGATGGCCGAAAACGAGGCAGCGCTGGCTTCGGTGCAAACCTCCCAGCGTGCTTCGCTGGTATTAATCAGGGGCTTCATGCTCATTTTCTTGGGCACATAAAAAAGCCTGATATTGGGGTTGTCAACCGTATTTTTATCGGTAGTCCAGTTGCGCGAACGCGAAAGCGGCCATTCCATGTTCGATTGTCCCCCGCAAACCCATACATCGCCATACATAATGTTTTTAAGCGCCAGTGCATTTTTCCCTTTGATGGTCATTTCGTAAGGTCCGCCGGCAGGCGTGGGTTTCAGCTGTACTTTCCACTCGCCGTTTTTGCCGGTTTTTACCGACACTTTTTGGGTGCCAATGGCTACCGTTACTTTTTCGCCGGGATTCGCCCATCCCCATATATTCACCGGAATATCGCGCTGCAATACCATATTGTCCGAAAGGATATACGGCAGTGTAACCCCGGCATCCGCTGAAAAGGCTAAAAACATCGCCAGTACGGGAATCAGGAATGCCCGTACCATTGTGTTATGAATACATTTTTTCATGATTGGGTATATTAATTAATATTATTTGGGTCGCATAGCCTGATAACCGGTATGCAGCATATAGGCATCGAGCATGATAAGTGCCGTGAAAGCCTCAACCACAGGCCACATGCGTGCCACAATAGTGGGGTCACGGCGCGTTACAGCGGCAAGTTCTTTGTCTTCGAGGCTTACCTTATCGATGGTATGCTGAGGCTTGGCAATGGTAGGGGTTGGCTTAACCGCTACACGTGCCACAATATCCTGTCCTGTTGTTAACCCTCCGGTTATTCCTCCGGCGTTATTTGAGTTGAAAACAACCCTGCCATCCTGCATGTGCATGGCATCGTTGCATTGCGATCCGGTGAGCCTGGCAGCTTCCATTCCGCAGCCTATTTCAACCGCCTTAACAGTGCCAATGCTCATCAAACGACCCAGTTCACCGTCGAGTTTGTTGAAAACAGGTTCTCCCATGCCGGCCGGTACACCGGTCACCACAACTTCAACAATACCACCCGACGAATCGCCGTCCTGCATAATGCGCAGGATTTCGTTATACATGGCATCAGCCACATCGGGATCGGGACAGAACAGTTTGGGGTTAATGCCGTATTTTTTCCTGACATCCTCTTCATTGTAAACAGGTCTTTTGATATCGGGGATACGGGTTTCGAGTTCTGCCAGTATCGCTGCTTTTTCAAAAAAGCGCAGGGCCTTTTGCATTTTGCCCGAGGCAAACAGGTCGAGGTAAATGGGATCGTACTGTTTTCTGACTTCGCGGTAGGCAGCAGCCTTCTTTTTTATTTCACTGACCGGCATGTCTTTCATGCGAATACCGGCAGCTTCGCGGATAAACGATACCACTTCAATGCCATGGTCTTTCAGGATTCTTTTGGCGATACATCCGGCAGCTACAATTGACGAGGTATAGCGTCCGCTGAAAAATCCGGCGCCAATGGAATCGTCCCACGAACCATACTTCTGGTAGGAGGCATAAGAGGCATGACCCGGCCTGGGTGTACGGTTGGTACTCTGGTATTGTTCTATATGCTCGAGGTGACGGTCGACATTGGGAATAAGGATCACCAGGGGGGTACCGTTAGTATACCCTGCATTTTTAAAACCAGGCATGGTATCGGCAGCATTTACGCCGCTATAGATAATGGGAACGTCAGCTTCGCGGCGTGGCGAAGTCAGCTCTCCCTGGCCCGGCTTACGCAACATCAGTTCAACATATATTTCTTCTTCTGAGAAAAGATATCCGGGCGGAACGCCCTGGATGTTAATCGATAACCCTTCCTGGTACGATCCACCGGCAACGGTGGTTTTAAAAAACTGGCCATAAGTACATCCAAGCATAGTAATGTGTGTTTGGTTTTTAGCTGTTAATACATTTCAAAACTGGCGCCCAGCATTTTCATGTCTTCCACAAAGGTCGGGAAGGTAACCGACGCCGATTCGGCGGTATCCACTATGGTTTCGCCCGAGGCTGCCAGGCCGGCAATTGACAGGGCCATCACCAGCCGGTGATCGTCGTACCCGTGCACACTGGCGCCTTTCAGGCTGCTTTGGTGAATGATTAGCCCGTCTTTCAACTCCTCAACGCTGGCTCCCATCTTTTGCAATTCGGTGGCCATAGCGGCTATGCGATCGCATTCCTTTAACCGGGCCTGCGGTACATTCAGCAATCGCGTAGTTCCTTTTGCAAAGCATGCGGCTACAGCCATTGCCGGTAAAGCGTCGGGGGTGGCATTCATGTCTATGTCGGTGCCGGTGAGCCCATTACCCTTAACCCATACACCTTCGGCGGTATGGCGGATATCCACACCCATCCGTTCGAAATAACCGAATACCGCTTTATCGCCCTGATGATCATTAAAATCGAGCCCCCTGATGAGCAGCTCCGAACCTGTAATGGCTGCTGCCAGCAGCGGAAAGGCTGCCGTGGAGAAATCAGCCGGTATTTCGCGCTCAAACGATTGGTATTGCTGCCGGCCAAATATCCTGAACCATTCGAGACCTCGCTGTTCAAACCTTATTCCCATACGCCTGAGCCAGTCGAGGGTAATTTCAACATAGGGTTTCTCGTTCAGGTTTTCCACCACAATTTCGGTATCGTTGGGAGCCAGCGGACAGGCAATCAGCAGGGCTGTGAGAAACTGCGAACTGACGCCATTTACCGTGGTTTTTCCACCGTTTAAAGGCCCCTTAATGGTAAATGGACATTTGCCATCGGCGGATTCGACAAGCGTTACACCCAGGTTCTGCAATGCGCTGAGCAAGGGCATCATGGGCCGCTGCCGTATCGATTTGTCACCGTCGAACGTAACAGGATGCTTCCCCAATGCACACAGCGCTGTAAGAATCCTGAGCGAGGTGCCGGAATTGCCCACGTTAATGTTACGGCATGCTTTACCAGGGGCGCCATTTATGCCATTGATAATCCAGTTGGTCCCCAGTTGTACCCGGGCTCCCATTTCCTTGGCCCCCAGCAATGCCGATTTGGCATCGTCCGACATCAGCGGGTTGATGAGGGTGGAAATTCCTTTTGCTGCAGCAGCAATGGCAACAGCACGGATGGTATGTGATTTGGAAGCCGGTATAAGTATACTACCGCTTAATACTGCGCGGGTTGATTTGAGTTTCACCTTTTAGCATTTTGAAGGTCAAAGGTGACGAAGATAATACATGAGCGGTTCAATTGCAAATAACAAGGTTGTGCAAAAAGTCCGATAATCGAAGCCGTCATTGCGAACGAAGTGAAGCAATCTAAATCATTGCCGGCAGATTGCTTCATCCGCTCCGCTCCTTCGCAATGACGTTTCGCCTATTAAAATTGGCTATTAACAGCCCCCCGCGGGAGAGTTATTAAAACAGCGACATTTGTTCGCCTTTGCTACCGCTTTCGGGAGGGATAACGGGCTTTTTTTCGGGTATCACTTGCGGTTCCTCCGATGCTTCGGGTTCCTCAGGCATGGTTTCAGGAGGTTCAGGAAGTTTTTCGTTAAAACGTAAAGGTTCCAGTTCTTTTACCCCGGCAATTTCAAAATTGCTCAATCTTTTTCCCCTGGCCTTATAGCCCTTAACAGCTATGAAATCGGCCGCTTCTATGATTTCCGGTTCGCGCTTTTTATGCTTTCCGCCAAACTTTATTTCCAGTCGCGGGTAATCGTTACCCGACAGCAGCATAAAGCGCGATTTGGGATGCTCATCGTAATAGCGAACGGGCTTATCACCGGCTTCAGCTTCAAAACGCTTGATATAGTAATGTTGCTGCTCACCGTCGAAATACACCAGCGTGTAAACCAACGACGGTTCGTACTTACGGATAACCTCCAGGTCCTCCTCAAAATGTGCCGACAACTCAAAACCGGCCAGTCGCATTTCGCCCGACTGTGTCATGATGAGGATTTTATCGGCTGCTGCAAATTCGCCCAGCAGATCACCCCTGCCATCGTCGTTTAACCGTTGTACAGCCGGATCCCACCATATTCTAATCCCGCCAAGTGTAGATGTGCCCTTTTCCTTCAGTTCTATCTTATGTACCGGATAACGTGTGAGGATATTTCCAATGGAAGCCTTTCCCTTGATATCGGTGTTGCTGAAATCGACATCGAATACCAGGTTTTTTACCCTGGGCCTTGGTTTAAGGGTAACTCTCACCGTTTCAGCCTCACCATTGGGATTAACACTCAGGTAAAGGAGGCGCGACCCTTCGCTTTTGGCAAGGTCATATTCCTTGTCGCGCATAAGCCCCGTAATGGCGCAACGTTTGATGTAAACAATGCCGGTTTCCCCGTCGCGATATATTACATTATAAATGGTACGTTCATCGTTCTTTTTAAACACCCCGGCAAATTCGATCTCCTTGCCTACGAATTGTTTTTCCGAAACCTTGGTGATCTGATACTTGCAGCTCTTCCGGATAACCAGTATATCGTCGATATCGGAACAGTCGCAGATGTATTCGTCTTTTTTCAACCCCGTGCCAATAAAGCCCTCGGCCCGGTTAACATAAAGCCTTGCATTGGCCACAGCTACTTCTGTTGCCATTATGGTGTCAAACTCCCTGATCTCGGTTTTGCGTTCCCTGCCACTGCCGAACTTCTTTTTGATCTGCCGGTAATAATTAATGGCATAAGGCACAATGTTTGCCAGGTGGTTTTTCACCTCTTCCATTTCCGCCTCGGTTTGCCGTATATGCTCGTCGGCTTTAAATGCGCTGAACTTCGAAATCCGCTTGATGGGAATCACTGACAACCTTACCAGGTCGTCGCGTACCACTTCACGGCGCAACATTTTTTTGTACGGTACCAGTCCCTTGTCGATGGTTTCGAGAATCGATTCTTCGGTTTTACATTGTTTGATAGGCTCGTAAAGCTCATTTTCGATAAAGATCTTCTCAAGTGATGAATAATGCCATATTTCACCGAGTTCGTCGAGCCTGATCTGCAGTTCCTGCCGCAGCAATTCGAGGGTGTTATGGGCCGAAATCTTCAGCATTTCCGAAACGCCTATAAAAACAGGCTTTTCATTACTGATTACACAGGCATTGGGCGATACGGGTACCTCACAATCGGTAAAGGCATAAAGGGCATCAATGGTAATATCGGGATCGGTATTGGGCAGTAGGTGCACGACTATTTCAACGGATCCGGCTGTGTTGTCATCTATCTTCCTGATTTTTATCTTCCCCTTATCATTGGCCTTGAGTATGGAGTCGATAAGCGATGTGGTGGTTTGCCCGAAAGGTACTTCCGTTATCACCAGCGCCTTTCGGTCGATTTTTGAAATTTTGGCCCTGATCCTGACCATTCCTCCCCTTATGCCATCGTTGTATCGCGAGACATCTGCCAGTCCACCCGTGGGAAAGTCGGGATACAGTTCAAAAGGCTTTCCCTGCAACGCGGCAATTGAGGCGTCGATCAGTTCATTGAAATTATGGGGCAGTATTTTGGAAGCCAGCCCCACGGCAATCCCTTCCACCCCCTGGGCCAGCAGCAAGGGAAATTTAACCGGCAGTGTTACGGGTTCCTTGTTACGGCCATCGTAGGAAAGCTTCCAGTTGGTGGTACGCGGGTTGAAAACCACTTCGAGGGCAAATTTCGACAGCCTGGCCTCGATATACCTCGAAGCAGCCGCTCCGTCGCCGGTAAGAATGTTCCCCCAGTTGCCCTGGGTATCGATCAGCATATTTTTCTGACCCAGCTGTACCAGGGCATCTCCAATGGATGCATCACCATGCGGATGGTATTGCATGGTTTGCCCGATTATGTTGGCCACCTTGTTGAACCGGCCGTCTTCGATCTGGCGCATGGCATGCAAAATACGGCGCTGAACAGGTTTCAACCCGTCGTTTAAATGGGGTACTGCCCTTTCGAGAATAACATAGGATGCATAATCGAGAAACCAGTCCTTGTACTTACCGGTAAGCTCGGTAACATGACCGGTACCAATCAGCTTATCATCAGACGCATTCTCCCCGCCCGAAAGCGGATTATGCTCCTGTTCTTCACCCTGCTGGTCGTCAACAATATCAAAATCACCCGTATTCATATTCCTTATTTACTGGCTACAACGCCTCAACCACATCTTCTTCCACCCGCAGGTTTTCAATGATAAAATCCTGCCGCTCGGGTGTATTCTTTCCCATAAAGAATGGCAGTATTTCCTGAATATGGTCACCCTTTTTCACCCTAACCGGTTCGAGACGAATATCCTTTCCGATAAAAAAGCCAAATTCATCCGGGGATATTTCGCCCAGGCCTTTAAAACGCGTAATTTCAGGATTAACGCCCAGTTTCCTTATGGCGCTTTCCTTTTCCTCTTCGCTGTAGCAGTAGATGGTTTGCTTTTTATTGCGAACCCTGAAAAGTGGCGTTTGCAGTATATATAAATGTCCCTGCCTTACCAGGTCGGGAAAAAACTGCAGAAAAAAAGTCATCATCAGCATGCGGATGTGCATGCCATCGACATCGGCATCAGTGGCAATTACCACATTATTGTAGCGCAAATTTTCGATTCCGTCTTCGATGTTAAGGGCTGCCTGTAACAGGTTAAACTCTTCGTTTTCGTAAACGATTTTCTTGGTAAGGCCGAAAACATTCAGTGGCTTTCCTTTCAGGCTAAACACCGCCTGGGTTTTAACATCGCGTGAGGTGGTGATGGAACCGCTGGCCGAATCGCCCTCGGTGATAAAAATGGTTGATTCAAGCCTTCGCTCGTCGTTGTCGTTCAGGTGTATTTTGCAGTCGCGCAACTTGCGGTTGTGCAAACTCGATTTTTTGGCCCGTTCCCTGGCCAGTTTCTGAATGCCCGAAATAGCCTTTCTTTCCTTTTCGGCCTCAATAATTTTCTTCAGCAGTATATCGGCTGTTTCGGAATGTTTGTGCAGGTAGTTATCGAGGTGCTTTTTCAGGAAATCTGTGATAAAATTGCGGACAGAAGCTCCGCCGGGCGCCATTTCCCTTGATCCCAGCTTGGTTTTGGTCTGGGATTCAAAAACGGGTTCTTCCACCTTGATGCTCAGCGCTGCCACCACCGAAGTGCGGATATCAGAAGGATCAAAGTCCTTTTTGTAGAATTCTCTTACCGTTTTTACCAGGGCTTCTTTAAAGGCAGTCAGGTGGGTACCTCCCTGGGTGGTATGTTGTCCGTTGACAAAGGTGTAATATATTTCGCCATACTGACTGCCATGCGTCATGGCCAGCTCAATATCTTCATCTTTGATGTGAATGACAGGATATAGCCCGTCGCCATTGACGTTTTCGCGCAGCAGGTCTACCAGTCCGTCTTTGGAAACATAAGGTGCCCCGTTCAGGTAAATGGTGAGCCCGGCATTCAGGTAAACGTAATTCTTCAGCATGGCTTCCACGTAGTCTTCCATGAAACGGAAGTGACCAAACATTTTCTGGTCGGGGACAAACGAAACCAGGGTTCCGTTTTTTGCCGTAGAAGGCTGTTCGGGACTTTCGAGTTGCAGTTCGCCTTCGGCAAAAGTAACCGCTTTAACCCTCCCTTCACGGAACGATTTGATTTCAAAAAACGACGAAAGGGCATTTACAGCTTTAATACCCACACCATTCAAACCGACCGATTTCTTGAACACGCGCGAATCATATTTGGCGCCGGTGTTCATTTTTGAAGCAACATCCACCACCTTGCCCAGTGGAATACCGCGTCCATAATCTCTAACCTGGACAATGTTCTCATTGATAGTGATTTCAACCGACTTGCCGAAACCCATCATGTATTCATCAATGGCGTTATCAAGTACCTCTTTTAGCAGTACATAAATGCCATCGTCCTGTGATGAGCCATCGCCCAGCTTACCGATATACATACCCGGACGTTTACGGATATGCTCCTTCCAGTCGAGCGTACGAATGGTATCTTCAGAATAGTTAGCGGCAGTCATTCCTGAAATCTGTTTCGGGCAAAATTAGCATAAAGATGTCTCCCTGATCTAAATCTTTATCAACACCATGATAACAGTGCAGTGCTTCTCTTAGAAGGGTTATAATTGAATCTGACGGGGTTAGGTTGTTGATAAGGTGTTCAATAATTGCATTTGGCTCACAGCTCACAGCTCA
>CAZUBW010000033.1:0-40863 GCA_964618645.1 uncultured Bacteroidales bacterium
GAACATTTCGCTGCTTTTTTCACATGCGCTTAACAGTTTTCCAAAATCAGCTCTTCGTCTTATCATTTTTCTATCATTTTATGCAGCTAAAATAAAAGAAAAATAAGAATAACACATGCCGTTTTCAGGAAACACAGTTTTACAGTCTTGCGAGAACCGGTAAAGACCTGACAGCGTCCACAAGGTAAGACCTGACACCATCCGCAAGGTAAGACCTGACAGAGTCCGGAGGACCTGTCAGAGTCTGATGTATGTGAGACCTATCAGCGTTTTCGGATCTGTCAGCGGTCGCTACAGGGTATCCTCATTCTGAATAACGTCAAAACAATCTATCAATCTGGTTTATTTGTCAGAAGAACTCGTAGTGTGTTTTCAGTTTTTTCTCATTTAGGCCACTTGATAAACTGTAAATTTTGTTCTCGCCAATATGCTCTTTATTAAGCATATAATATTGATTTACTAGGTAATCTTGAATGCTTTCATTATAAACGAGATAGGGTTTTAAATCAGTAATTTTATTTGCTAAAACTGAAAAAACAAACTTTGACATAATACCGTTCAGAATTTTTAGTTCCGTATTTTTCCTGACAAAAGGAATTTGTTTATTGTCAATTAGAGACATGTATATATCCCAGACATTTTCCCCTGAAATGTATTCATCACCAGCTTTGAAGGTTTTAAAATTTTCCAGAAAACTAAGTTCCAAATCG
This sequence comes from uncultured Bacteroidales bacterium, assembly GCA_964618645.1. GTDB lineage: Bacteria > Bacteroidota > Bacteroidia > Bacteroidales > UBA10428 > UBA5072. Next base: position 711 of record CAZUBW010000033.1, read on the forward strand.
GAAAAATTATGTTCATTTTTATAGCATAGAACTGGAATGTTTTCAGGTATAAATATTGAGACTGCATCACTTTCAATTAACTTAAATTCTGAATTTATATCATTGAAACGTAAGGAAGCGACATGATTCCTGTAATCATCGAAATTGGTTTTGTAAGCAGATTTGTTATTGGTGTTTATTTCTTCCATTACTTTCTGATAAAGAACAGAGAAATTTTTTTCCTGTAAAATGTACCTTATTTCTTTACTTTCAAGTTTGCCTGCTACCTTATACCTTAAGTCACCGCCATAAATTTTTGAAGGTTCGTTATATCTAAACAACCAGAGTTCGCAACCTTCTTTCTCCACGTTCCGGTTTATGCGACCTGCGAGCTGTTCGTCACTGTCGATAAGTGATTGGTTTTTAAATCCCAAGTCCATATCAATGTCTACACCTGCCTCAACAACCTGCGTGGAAATCAACATTACTTTTTTATCCCGGTTTCTCAGGTCTTTTAAATATTCAATAATGTATTTTCTGCGCGGTTCAATAATGGTACCTGATAGAACGAATATTTCATAACCGGCAAATAACTTCTTTTCTGTTATTATCTCATTAAACTCAGTTGCTGTCTTTTTAAAAATGAATTCGATTATGGTATAAACACTGTTTTTATGTTTGTCAGGGCGATTAATTGCATAGCTTTCAGATTTTTCATAAACAATTCCGGCAAGTTGCTCAAGCGACATATTTTTAATGTCAAGTAAATCCGACTTTATGTTAACTCTTCCGCTGAAATTAGGGTTTTGCAGATAATTATCTTTGGCATTTACAATTAATTCATTGAACCTTAGTAACTCATCATCCGAAATAGCAATGTTATGTAATTTGGGTAACGTAGCGGACATCAGGATAATTTTCATATTAAAGTATTTCGCATAGTTCGATATGAAATACTTTACTTTATCCCAATGCTTAGGATTGTAAGATTGAACTTCATCAATAATCACTATTGAGTTTGCCAAGCGGTGAAGCAGGTAGTTGGATTTTTTATCATTCGATTTAAGAATATCGAAAAATTTTATATGGGTTAAAAGCGTAAATGGGTAGTTAACAAATAGGTTGTCAATTTGATTCTTTAAATTATTGCCATATTTTGCATCAACCTCATTTTCGGTTTCTTTCGATTGAAAACCTGCTTTGGAATGTACCTGGGCAATATTTTCTTCGGCTAAACCAAGAGTTTCTTTGATTGATTTAAGTGTTTGTGTGATCAATGTTGTAAACGGAAAAACATAGAATACTTTATTAATTTCAGGATTCAATTCCAGTAGCTTACGTATGGCAACCATCGATAAATTGGTTTTGCCACCTCCGGTAGGGGCCTCAATATAAAAAACCCGTTCATCTTTATATCTTGCAATATTTTCCCAAACTTCCGCACCAAGCCTTTGTCGAAGAATATTAAGGTTTTCAGGACTTTTAAACAATTGTCCGGGAATTAATTTTAAATACTCCTGTTGCTTCTCATGTAATTCCTTGTTATAGCGTTTGCATTTCAGGAAGTTGTCAAAAATCGTTTCTCTTAGCTTTCCATCTATCAGGCCAAAATCGTCAACTTTCAGATCGTTCATATATTCTGAAGTGGCATAATAATCTGCGGCAGTAAGTAACGACCAGTTGAGTTTAAGCAGTGCGAAAAGTGGAAAGAAGTCGAAGTTTTTACTTATAATATAATTATCGAAGTACTCCCAAAGCTTGCTTTCATTAGCAAGAAATTTGTTTATAAAGCTTTCATCTATGTCAAATCCAAATGAAATTAAAAAATGATGGATAGAGGTTGTCTTTTCAACATTGTATTCATAATCTTTTAGGATAAAACCCGAATGATGTTTGATAATTGGGATAGCAAAAAGAAAGGTATAGCAGGCTAAAATATTTCTACTTTCAGGTTCTATACTTTGGTTATTATAAATTTCATTAAAATGAAAGCTTAAAAATGAATATGCACTTAAAAAGGAATGATCGGAACCGATTTTTATACTCTTGTCATATTCCAGGTTTGGATTTTTTATTTTTTCTACCTGGAAATTGTCATTCACTTTGCCAAGATCGTGAAATAAAAATGTGTTAAAAAAAAGCTTCTTGGTATATGATGCTATAATACCGTTGTCAAAGGAAATCTGATCAATTAAATGATCAATAATATTTTCAAGGTTGTGCTTCTTTACTAAAGAAATAAAATACCGGATAACTAATTGTGAATGTTGAGATAAAGTCTCAAATGGTTTGTTCCCGTGCGAATGGGCATAAATAGTGCTTAACTTTTTAAGTCTTTCGTAAATACAAGCGTTGTCTTTGTCAATATCGCTAAAAGACTTGAATGATTTCATTGGTGTTGGTTTTTAGCAGCGTGTATGCTGTTTTGTATGTCATTTCTAATGACCAGTCAGAAAATGCAAAATTCCGGTATTCGTATTGCAACAACTCTTCATTGTATTCCACAGGGAGCCGTTCGAAATATAAGAAGGTATTTCCGGTTTCATTAACGAACGGGGAAAAAGGCTGTATGTTCCGGTTTCCTTTGACTGGTTCGTCTTTTATGTAAATGGAATTGATTTTAAAACTTTCGCTTGGTTCAAATTCAACAAAGCTATTTTCCCTGTAATTCTCCCACCACAGCGAAAACTCATTTTTTCCAAGATAGGGTAAATACTCGGCATGGTAGTTTTTAAGACTTTCATCAACAGTTGCATGTAAAGATTTTTGCATATCGAGCAGAAAATAGCAGCGAAAAGCTGGGTAAATCAGGGTTTGTTCGGTAACCATCAGGTTGCCGCCTTCTTCCTTGCTGGCCATGCCTGTGGTGTTGTTATAGGTAATAATGGTTTTCTGAAAGTTTCCTTTTTCATGGTATTCATCCAATGGATGGAGGCCGACTTTCAAATCTTTCAATTTAAGATAATATTCAGGGAGTTTCCCTTTTTCCTTAAACCCGGCTTCACCGATTATTGCTCCGAGTATCCCAAGCAATGCCGGCTTGTGGAGCATGTTGAAAGTAAGGTATACAGGTTCATTAGTGTCGGGCTTTTTCAGCATGCCAAAATCGGCAAACAGGTCAATAGAAATGAGTTTGTCCATATTTCAGGAATTTAAAATGTTCTCAACAAACCAATGCACTTTCTTATATGCTTCATCGAAATCGGGTAATTCAGCCTTAGCTATTTGATGTTGTAGGCTATTGTACCAAGCTCTTTTATTAACGGTGTATTTTTGTTGATTAACAAGGTTTTCGATTTTTGAAATATCAACCGATTTATTTTCAGCTTTTTTAATCAGTATTTTTTTTATTGCAGAAAAATCTTTTTCTTCAATCACATTACTGAAGAACCAATTATCGAAAATGTCTCTTGGTCGGTTACGTTGTGCTAAAGAACGAACTTTTTCAGCAATGATTTCATCAAGATGATAGCATGTAATATGTTGATTTACTTGTTTTATGTCGGGGTAATAATGATGTAATTTCCGGATTTTGGGTTCGCAGACAAGCTTTTCCGAAAAGCTTATATCAATCTTAATACTCGTTAACCATCGGTTTTTGGGTAGTGGTTTTTGATTTGGTTTGTGGTTGGCTCCCCAAAAATGGATTTCAATTTCGTATCCTTGCTCTACATCGTTATGTATTTGAGATTTAATTTGAGGTGTTAGGTTAAATTTAACATCACTCTTTAGTTGGGCCGTTTTTAGAATTTTTTCCATGAATATTCCATCGACCATATAGTTTTTATCCAGTAATGTAAAATCAAGATCTTCTGAAAAACGATAATTTTCGAAATAGCATTTTCTTAAACACGTACCTCCTTTAAAAATAAAGTTTTTTTGAATATCTTCAAATGAGAACATTGAATTCAGAACGTGTCCCAGTACCCAATCTTTATCGATTGTTGAAGGCGGTACTCCGGCGTTTTCGGCAATTCTTATAATTTCTTTTTGTTTCACTAATACATTGATTTGGCCATTCCTATAATTTCTTCATCAGACAAGTTCAAATGAATCTTCCACCTGGTATTAATCTTTTTTGTCTTTGGAATTCCATTTTCGAATAAAATGTAACTATTGTTTACGGTTGAAAAAGCATACTCAACAAAGTTTTCCATGTTGCTTTTTTTTAAAAGTTCGGTTAAATAGCCTAATCTGCGGGTCACTGAGTGGTTACCCAGCTTTCTGCAATAATCTGTTAGTTTTTTTGAGCTTAACCTGGCATTATTAAAACCTTTTATTATTTCGGGATAACCACCTGAATGTTGCGGTAAATCGAAACAGTCGACAATAGTTTTCTCTATATCGGTTATTTGCCATGTATGATTACCATATCCCTGTTTTTGTAAACCAAAAATTTTTTCAGGTTTAACTTTTATAAATTTTAAAGTTGTGCCTGTGCCAGGTATTTTAAATCTATCGGAACGCTGAGTGTTTTGTATAAAAATAATATTGGGGAACTGTTCGGTTAATCCGTTCATATTTAAAGCCGACCAATAGGCGACACTTGAATTCTTTGCAATAAAACAAGCAATTACTTTCTCATCAAAAAAATTATTCCTGTAATACTTTCCCTTTTCTACGCGAATAATAACTTTGTTTTTTGTCAAATAACGCAATGCTTCCCAAATTCCAGGCGCGTTTAAATTGCCATCGTTTATCAGCATATCGTACGAGAAAACATCCCACCCGTTTTGGTCGAGAATGTCAATTAATAATTTTTGGTTATTTGTCATAATAATCTATAAATCGTATTGTCAAAAATACGAAAAACGTACTTATTACAACACGATATGCATTTTCCTCTTTATAAGAACAAATTATCAAAACTGGTCTTTCTGAAATTAATTATGTTAATTATTAACCTTTACTTTTTGTTGTGACATCCCATAGTGAAAATGCGAAAATAGCACTACAAGAAGTAAAAGAAATTCTGGTTAAAATATTATAAATCAAACATTTTAGTATTTATTGGTTCATTTTCAATTTTTATGGATGTTTCGTCCCTGTATATTTCGATGCTTTCCACTTCGTTTTCGAATTGCTTTAAAACTTTTCTCAGTTCAGTTAAATCCAGTACTACTTTACCGTTTTCTTTTTCATTTTTCATTTCAACCAGTGATGAAAAATTGGGCATTACAATTTTTGAATTTTCCCGTAACAGCACCCATATCAGAAGTTCGTTTTCTGTTCCGGCCTTTGATGCCGAATCATAATAGGTTGCACCGCGTTTCATAGCTTCTTTCAGGATATTGATATCTTCGGCGGATAATGTTTTTGCACCGGCACTGGCAAGGTCAGCAATTTCTTCAAGGTTTTTGGGGTTTACCGAAAAATGGTGCAGATAATGTCCTTCCTGGAGTTTGGACTGGCGTCCAATAGTGGTCATACCTTTTTCTGCTTCAGGATCGTTTGATTTGTTGCTGAACGGACTGGTAATTTGTTCGTTATAAATGTTGTTTTCACACCAGATATTTACGCCATGGTTTACCTGAACCGGTCCATGTATTGAAATATTGGTTTTTCCCGCAAAAGTTGCCCCAAATAAACGGATATCCAGGCAACTCAACAGGTTCTTTGCCACTTCGTTCTTTATATGCTTTTGTTCATCAGGATACTTACCGAAATGCTTTTCATAGGTTTCGTCCAATGAAATAGGGTTCATGTTTTCGTTCAGGTTTTTAAAGAAAAAAATGCGTTCATTCAAATATACGTCCTTAATATAGTTCTTTACCGTGTATTTGAAAGCCTTATCGGTTGCATACACGGTACCGTCAGGCAAGGTACGTGGCTGGCCGGTAAAATCAGCATTATAATTTGAATTGACAGCTTTAACAATAGCTGCACCAAAAACTCTGTTTTTGAATGTCATAGTAATATATTTATTAGGTTATTTATTCATTTTCTTCTTCCTTTTTAAAGACTGTTTCGGAAAAATATCCGGCAAGTATCAAAGGCAAAAGGTTTTTCATATTCTTCTCGTCAGGTTCAAAACCCATTGTTTCACTCATGATTATATCAAATTCATAGCGGTTATTACCTTTGTAGAACTTGAAAGCATGTTTATAGGTATCAAATGCTTTGGCAATAGCCAGTTTGAACATCCTTGCATCAGTTTTTTGCAGGAAAGGTTCTAATAAAGAATGTTTCCTGTTGGCAGCTTCACTTTTATTTAATATTGTGCGAATGAGTTGCCCACCGGCGAAAGCAAATTCTTCATCGGTTTGCATTCGGTTATTGCCGTCAGGATTACCGATTTTTTTTATCCGTTCAAATAGTTGTTCTGTTTTATTTATCATATCAATATTTTTTGATTGTGAGAAATAGGAATATAAGCTAAACCATATATTGAGTTTTTCTTTGATAATAAATGTTTTGTCATGGTCTTTATCGTGCCTGATATCATCCAAAATTGAATTAGACATGACATCGTAGAATATTTTACCCGTAATAGCCTGTTCTTTAGATTTGTAGATATAATCGTAGAAAGCTAATCGATATTTGTAAAGTAAATTAACAATTGTTTCGGTTGCCCCGTATTCCGGTTTAATATCGAGATTATCGAAATACTTTAACCATAAGCCTTTCTCTGTTTGTTTGATAAGTTGTTTATTAAAGATTTTATTCGCTACCTTTTCTTGAAAATCGAATACATTGCTTATTCTGTAAGAGTGTAGCAATTCTCCATTATCTTTGCTTTTTACCTTAAACAAAGGTTTTATTTCCGGCATATCATCTGTTTTGTATCTAAATACAGGCACAAAGTCAAGGTCAATTATCCGGCTTCCTTTTAACCCGTTCTGGAAATAAATAAGATAATAGTTCTGAAGATTTTCATTGGTCTTTAGCAAATCTTCAATTATTTCTTTGTGTCCTTTTCGAGTATCTTCCTTATAAAATTTTATGGCATTTCTGGTTAATTCAGCTTCGTCAACAAAAATAGGCATTGGATTTGGTAATATTTTGTTTTTACGCTGTAAGTCAAAGAACCTCTGAAGGTTAAATGCGGTTTTCAAATTTACCCTATGGTTGACGTTATTTGGTGCAGTTTTATGTTCAAGAAAAGGTTTCTTGCTGTTAAAACCGCTTAAACAGTCAGGTATACCGAAAGTAGTATCATTGGGTACAGTATCCTTTTTCGTGAGTGGTATATTGTAGTTGTTATCATTAAATATCCTTTCGCTTAAGTACTTATTATATACGTTAATAAAATCGTCTAATTGAGGTTCTTTCAGGAAGAAATAAAACATGTAATTATCTTTTACTTTCTGGTATTCTTCCTTGCTTTCAAGGTATTCGAACATCCTGGTTTTTACGAAATGCTGAAATTCATTGAACCAGTCTTGATACTTTTCATTTTCTTTTTCAATATATTTCGAAGCTGCTTTAAAATATGCTTCGGCAGCAGAGATCCGTTTTTCTTCACCTAGTTTAAAACCTTTCCCTGAAAATGCAATACCAAAAGGAGTTCCAATGGCAATATACACTTTAGGCCCGGAATTAAAGCTTTTCATTGCATTCATCATTTCGGTATTTATTACCCGTTCAAGAAATGTATTATACAATATGTTTTTTTCGGTATTTTTTTCAACCTTCAAAATATTCTTTTCTTTAATAACCAATGTATTGCCTTCTTTCTCAAGAAAAACGTATAATCCTTCCTTTAATTCAAGGTTTTCTGAAAAGACTTCCGGGCTTTTGTTTTCAAGGTAATCTATGAATTGCGAAATTTCGTGTAGCATATTGTAATGTTTTTTGTAAAGACAAGTTAGTATTTTTTAAACATATATTCTTTATCCGCTCATCGCCTGTCTATATGTATCATAATGAAGATTAAGGGTGAGACCTTGGTAATCAATTATTTTTATTTCCTGTTTCATATCCTAATCCTTTTTATCTATTTCGAAACCTGGCAACATTTTGTTTTAATCAGTCGTTTTACCTTTAAAACCTTACACCACTTAATCGCCGTCAGGTGCTGCGCACATTGACAGGTCTGCCTTTTCGTCAAATGGCAGGTTAGTTAATTTCCTCCTTATAAGTCGAGCTCCATCCCAATAACTGTCGGATACGTTGAGATGGGTTGAACTTAAACGCTGTTCCGCCTCGCCGCTGAGCAAGGTAAAACCCACCAAGCCCGTTAATGGATACGCCTTCACCGGTTTTAAATATATCCATAAGGGTTTCGGTATAAGCATCAACCCAACGACTGGCTTCTTCTTCGGTAACATTCATTTTCAGTGACAGCAGTTTTATAAATTCTTTTTTTGTCCTGGGCATTGCAATTGGTTTTGGTACGCGTTGTATTTAATTGGGGATAGTTATGATCATATAATAAAATTGTTTTCTCCGATCAGGCTCTGACAGGCCTGCCTGCCGAAGCCTCGGCGCAGGCAGGTCTGTCGACTCTGTCAGGTCCTCCCAAGACTCTGTCAGGTCCTTCCTTTCCTGGTGGTCATTCCAACAGGATTTCGGATAGTAATTCGGTGTTTATTTTCATCTGATGCATGACTTTAAAGTTTTCAATGTCGTTGAACCAATTAATGATTTTTCTGCGTTCGCTGTCCCCGATGGGATTTGGAATGCCACCCCTGACAGGGTGCGTCATATTACCCCTGACAGGGTTCGAAATATTACCCCTGACAGGGTTCGAAACCCTGTCAGGGGTATCTACAATTGATTGATAACCTGACCAGGGATAATTGATATAATCATCGGTAAAACCGTGATGAACAGGATTGGTGTGTATGTACAATACAAGGTTACGCAAGTAAGCATCTGATGCGATATTAACCCTTTTAAACGGTCTGTTGAACAAAGCCCCTGATCGATTGTACATTTTATTAAATGCCTGAGTATAGGAATTGAAAAGATTGGAGAAGTATAAATGCGGACTTTTTATGTCAACCCTGACAGGGTTTGACACGTCATCCCTGACAGGGTTTCGAACCCTGTCAGGGATCAGGTCGGTCAGGTTCGAAACCCTGTCAGGGGTAGCATCCCGGTTAATTTCCTCAATACTCTTTATTCTAACGAGAAAATGAAAATGGTTTCTCATAAGTACCCATGTATATGTTTCTGCAATGGTAGTTACATGTTTTATATATTGTTCAAGGAAGTAGATGTAGTTGTCTTCTGACAGGAACAAATTTTCATGGTTATTGCCACGATTATAAATGTGGTAAAAGTTATCATGTAAAAGTGGTACCATTGTTCTGTATTTTAATCTTAACTCTGACAGGGTTTCGAACCCTGTCAGAGTTCAAATCGACAATCCCGTATAACCCTGACAGGGTTCCAAACCCTGTCAGGGTTCAAATCGACAATCCCGTATAACCCTGACAGGGTTTCAAACCCTGTCAGGGTTCAAATCGAAAATCCCGTATAACTCTGACAGGGTTTCAAACCCTGTCAGAGTTCAAACCCTGTCAGAGTTCAGGTCTTTAGAACCTCACAACAGCCAAAACCCAGGCTGTTCTTTTCGCCGAAACCTCCGTAATAACCTATGCGCATGAGTTCAGCAGGTGCCGTTAACCTGAACTCAAAAAGGTATCCCTTTAAAAATACCTGCTCCGTTGTTCCGGCTTTTATCTTTACCAGCTTCTGCCTCGACTGCCCCTTTAATTCCATCCTGACAGTTCCGTCAACCCCTTCTTTTAAATTACTGACAGATGCCAACCCGCTTTCGGCCAATGCTACATATTTGTTCACCAGGTTTCCGGCCATTAATTCACCGAATTTTTCTTCATCCGGCGACAGGTAACGCGCATGCCTGCTGTTTTCTGCATCATTGGCGCTAATGATAACCGGTGAAAGGGTTTTGTAGGTCATTTCGCTGCTAAAATCAACTTCGGGTAACTTTTCTACCTGCCTTACAATGAAATCAACCGAACTGACCCGGTCGCCCAATCGAAACTCCTGCCTGCGGAATAACCCGGTTACAAAGTGCTCAACGGCCTTGGGCAAGTAAAAACTTACTGTTAAAATCACCTGATCCGACAACAATGTCAGCCTGTCGTCTTCAACTGCATATTTGCCCGGTACCAACTGCGAAAAGGTAAATAACTTGAATTTCCTGTTTTGACGGGTATGACCCGTATCATGAAGCCATTTTGAAAATTCACCATCCGATTGATTTATCGTTTGATATATCCACGATGATAACTCATACTGATAATTTATCGGTACCTGGTTTTTGTCATCGCTGCTGTTAACACCTAGTAATAGCCTGAACCTCATGATGAGAAATTAATCAAAATGGGAAAAGCAATTTATTAAATTGTTGCGAAGAAACCAAGGTAAATTTATTAAGTAACAGTATATCTTTCCTTCCTAAATATTCAATATTTAAGTTATATATTTCTAATACATAAATAAATTATATATTTGTGATAGATATTTAAATCATTCCCCTATGGTTACATTTACCAGCACCATTCCTGACGACTTATCGAGACAGCTTAATGAAAAAGCCAGGGCATTGTCATTACCAAAAAACAAGCTGATCGAGAACGCCTTGCGGCTGTATATCGAACATCTTGAAAGAGCTGAATACATCCGGTCGTATAAGCAGGCCTCATCAGATACAGACATCCTGTTAATAGCAGAAGAAGGTATGGCTGATTATTTAAAACAATTGGAGGGATGAATCAGGGTGAAATATGGCAGGCTGATCTGAATCCTGTAAAAGGCAGTGAGCAAGGTGGGTTCAGACCTGTGGTGATTCTGAGCGGGAACCTGTTGAACAGGTACCTGCCTGTTGTTATTGCCGCTCCGTTAACCTCAAAAGTAAAAAGATACAAAGGAAATCCCATTTTAAAACCTTCCAAAGCAAACGGACTGGAGCATGAATTGGAATTGCTGGTTTTTCAAATCCGGTCCATTTCAAAAGACCGGCTGGTAAAAAAGATGGGGAGTGTAAGTCCCGCAGAAATCGAACAGGCCATCAAAACATTGAACGACCTGCTAAAGTATTGAATACAAGAAGTTGAATCAACAAGAGGGATAAACGCGTTAAGAAGTGCATTATGATACAGTACACCGATCATCCGGGGCCTTTAATTATAGCCGATTACAGGGAACAACCCTCCGGCATCCCTGAATTGTTAAGTGAAAACGGTGCGCAAGTTTCCCTTTGTCAGTTGAAAACAGGCGATTACATTATCAATGATGAGATGATAGTGGAGCGAAAATCAGCCGACGACTTTGTACAATCACTTGTTTCGACCCGTTTATTCATTCAGTGCAGCCGGATGCGAAAAACAGGTTTACGACCTTTTCTGCTGTTGGAAGGCAATCCGTTTAGAACCAGTCATCAGGTTGACCCGCAGGCGATAAAGGGTGCTATGTTATCGGTGGTTGCATCCTGGCAGATACCGGTTATTTATTCAAAAGATCAGCAGGATAGCGCCGGTCAGATGGTTTTGCTGGCAAAACAGGAGTTACAACGTGGTGAATGGGTCAAATGGAATATTCATAAACCGAAAAAGCTAAAAAACCACAGGTTAAGGTTTTTGCAGGGATTACCGTGTGCCGGACCGGTGACAGCTGACAAGTTACTTACATACTTTGGCAGTATCGAAGCTGTGGTGAAAGCTGATATACATGAGCTTCAGAAAATTGATGGAATCGGAAAAAAATCAGCCGAAAAAATTAAGCTCTTTCTTTCAGGTAAGTAACCGGAAGCAAAACCTGCGGACGCTGTCAGGTTATTCCCCTCGGACGCTGTCAGGTTATTTGTTAGGGCCGTTGTACAATGTGTTTGCAAACCTCCTGTTTTTTTTGTAAATTGTACATACTATTCACCTAAAATTACACTGCCATGAATACCTCCGGTGTTGATTCCAATGCAATTGCCAGCCTGCACCTGATTAAGAAAATTCTGGTTCCGGTTGACTATTCCGATTGTTCCAGATCGGCCTGCCGTTATGCCGTGAAGATTGCCTGTAAACTGGGTGCCGAGGTCCGGTTGTTTCACACTTATTATTCACCGGCTTTTGACCTGATTGAACTGGCCGGGGCCGTCCAAACCCAGTCGCAATTGCGCGAAGAGGTTACGGTTAACCTCGAGGAAACGGAGAAAAATTCAATGAACAGCTTTGTCGACAGCCTGAAGGAATACGTTGCCGGATGTGGCATGCAGGGAGTAACCTTTAGCGCTGATATTGCCCCCGGTGTCCCTGAAGATGAAATTATCCATTACAGCAACGAATATAAACCCGACCTGGTAATCATGGGAACCAAAGGCAAGGGAACCGGTATGGGATCCATTATCGGCAGTGTTACGGCTGCGGTTATTAACCGGATTGATTTTCCGGTGTTGGCCATACCTGAAAAATATACCTTCATCGGCGAGGAAAACGTGAAAAACCTGTTATATGTGACTGATTTCGACGAGTCTGATTTTGCTACCCTTAAAAGCCTTATCAGCTTAACCGAACAGCTCGATCTCAGCATACAGTGCGTGCATATCGGCGACGATCCGAAATCGTGGGACAAGGTTAAAATGGAAGGGCTGATGGCCTATTTCCGCGAGGCCTATGAAAAAAACAATGTAACCTACAGCTTTATCAGTCAGAAAAACCTGCTGAACGATTTAGATGAACTTGTCCGGGAAAAGAATATTAATATTATATCGCTTACCGCCCGGCGGCAAAGCATTGTGGATAAGCTTTTCAAACCTAATATAACCAAAAAACTCTTTTATCATACCGGTATTCCGCTGCTGGTATTTCATTGAAATGGCGGGGGCTGAAGAAGTGACAAGAGACAAGAGACAAGCGGCTGTGAAAGTGGTACTTGTCTTCTATTTCTTCATTCTTTCATTCTTTCATTTCTTCATTTCTTCATTATATTATAACCTTATCAAACTACTTCAAACACCCATGACAGACTCTGACAATCCTGCCTGCTGAAGCCTCGGTGCAGGCAGGTAAGTCGCAGCATGACGTACAATAGGTATAGGTCAACATGGTGTCACCCTTCGACTCACTCAGGGTGACCATGGTGATGCTGAGAACAATCTTGAACAACATGGAACTACAAAACACTGAACCTGCCTGACCGGCAGACAGGCACTGAACACCCAACAACCAGCATCTAGCACCCAGCACCTAGCACCTAGCACCCAGCACCCGCCCCCAGCACCCGCTTACTCCTCCAGCGGCTTATAAATCACCGCCTTGTTTGTTCTTCCGTCGATTTCGATACGCATGGGCTTATTAAACCTGACATGCCGGAGGAATTGGGTTTCACCGGCTGCAGGTAACTGGTTCAGGTATTCAACATCGTAAATACCGTCTTTGATAAAGGGGTTTATGGTAAGGTACCCTACACCAAAGGTGGTGAGGTTATGAAAGAAATGCGTACCCTGGCTTGGGTCGACCCTGAAGTTTTCAAGACCCGATTCAACGATTACCCTTGCGGCAGAAATATGCGCCCACCTGATGGGAATGCCCAGCCACGGATCGCTTGAGCCCCAACGACCGGGGCCAACAAGTACATATTGTTTTTGTTCCTTCAGCAATTGTTCGTTAAGGATTTCCAGTTCACTGGCAATACTGGTGCTTTGCGCTGGTTTAAAGGTGTCGGGTTTAACATACACCAGATCGGTAATGTTGTTATAAATGCCATTGCCCAGTGCTTTTTCGGAGTAAATGATCACCGTATTAGGATTTACCTCACCAATACGGTAATTGATGCTTTGCTCGTTGACAACAATAGGCCTTATTTGCAGGAGGTGAAAAGTTTCGAGTGCATCGCCGGATTCATTGGTGTCAACGGCAAACTCAATTTCAACCGGATTGTTCATGGCCTGATGACCCAGTTGCAGCAGGTCATCGAGAATGGCGGCAAGTGGAAAACTGCCATGCGAAAGCACATTGGAAAAGGTAACGATCTTTTTCCCGGTTTGGTCGTATCCATCGCGAATGGTATTGTTTTCGTGGTCGTAAACCGAGGCGGCCAGCCGGAGTGTGCCGTCGGATGCTGCCTCCTGAACCGGCATCTTTACCAGGTTCACCTTATCGTCTACCGACGGGATAAAACTGTCGGGATTCATGTCGAGCGCGTAAAAGTATTTCTGCGTCGACTTAACAGCCATTTCGGGATTGGACAGTTGCATAATTTTATGCGGGTACCTGGGCGAAAACCGCAGTCCTGTTCCGCCTTCGGCAATGAGCTTACCCAAACCGAATGCAATGGTGGCTATGCCGTCATGCGTCTTTTCGGGATGAATGGGGTAAAAATTAATGGAGCGGGCAACACCCGACATAACGGGGTAGAACCGGTTATCGTACTGTTTGCCGCAAACTTCCTGAATGATGATGCCCATCTTCTCTTCGTCGATAAGGTTGGAAGTGGCCATGGCATAGGCCTTGCTCGACCTGAAGAAAACCGAAGCGTAAACACATTTTATGGCGTTTTCGAGCATACGGATTGCCAGTGATTTGACCGGCACCACCGGAATCATATAGGTGTTGTATATACCGGCAAACGGCTGGTAAAACGAGTCCTCGAGCTTGCTCGACGATCGTATGGCGATGGGATTACTGGCCTGCAGGATGATGGTTCCCAGGTCCTGGTATATGTGTTCGGGGAGACGTGCACTGACAAAGGCTTTTAGTATTTCCTCGTCGGTTATGCCGGATGTGGCTACCGGATACAGGTCGTTTTCCTGCATAAACTCGTCGAATACCTCCGTGCTGAGCACAACAGTATGGGGAATGGCAATGGTTACCTTATCGTATTTGTGAAAAAACTGTTTGTTGTTCAGAAAGCTGTTGAAAAACGCCAGTCCGCGCGCTTTACCACCAATTGAGCCTTCACCGATACGCGAAAAACCAACATATTCGTCATATAAATGCCTGTCGAATGCGGCTATTATGCCTTTTGCTTTGCTGGTACGAAAACTCGATATGGCTTTGTAAATATATTTTCGAACATCGTCGAGCGATTTGAAGTCTTCGAGCTTGGCAGGTTTGAATATCTGGGCTATGGGGAAAAGCGCGCGGGCATTGAGCCATTTGGAGATGTCGTCGCGTTGTGTGTGGTATATCAGAATTTCGTCGGGAACGGTCATAATCAGTTGCTGCAAATCGCGCAGGTTAGCTGCTACGCAATATTCCTGGAGCGTATCGGGATTTCTGAAAACGAACTCACCAAACCCGAAGTTGCTGACGATATAATCCTTAAGGTCGTTTGAAAGGTTTTTGGAGTATTTGTGCAGAAAGCCGGTACCCAAATCGCGTGCATGTTGTTCGTTTGTTTTATCCGACGATTGCAGGAGAATAGGCAGGTTTTTGTCCTCGGTATTTACCTTACGGCACAGCTCAATTCCGGCCATTACCTTGGGATCTTTCCGGTTGGGGGTCATCTTGTAGCTTACATCGGAAATGATGCCCATGATGTTGTGCCTGAATTTACGGTATATCTCCATGGCATCGTGGTAATTGTTGGCCAGGAGTATTTTTGGTCGCCCTCTTCGCCTTAGCATCTTTTGGTGTTCGTTCAGCGCTTCCTTGGTGAATTCCATGGTTTGTTCGAGCACAACTTTATACAGCACGGGCAGGAATGCCGATACATAGCGCACCGAATCTTCTATCAGCAGGATGGCCTGTACGCCAACCTCCTGAATGTCAAACTCGGCATTCATCCTGTCTTCAAGCAACTTGATGATGGCCAGTAAAAGGTCGCTGTTCCCCAGCCAGCAAAATACATAGTCAATGGCGCTCAGGTCCTCGTTTTCGAGCTTAAGGGATACTTCGCGTGAAAAATGGGTAAGTACTACAATGGGAATTTGGGGATGTTTTTCTTTTATCTGACGCGCGAAAGAAAAGGTATCCACATCGCCAATGCTGAGCATTTCGATAATCAGGTCGATACGATCGGTTTCGAGGATGTTCATGGCCTTGATGGAGGAGTCGGCATGGATGAACACCGGGGGATACCTGAGATTCAGTGATACATACTCATTGAAGATCTGTTCGTCGATACGCCCGTCCTCTTCGAGCATAAAAAAATCATAGCTGCTGCAGATAACCAGTACTTTCCGGATACGGTTCTGCATTAAAAGATTAAAAGAGGTATCGGAAAAGTAATATGTTTCGATGTGACTTTCTTCTACTCTTTTAGCCATGGAAAATGCGGATTAAGCTGATGAAAGATAGCCAATTTTAGTTATTCAGGCAACCCTTTTACCCCTGACAGGGTTGTTTCAACCCCCTGACAGGGTTGTTTCAAGAGGCTGTCTAAAAAGTCAATTTGTTAGGCGTAGTTAGAAACTACGCCTAGCGCATTGTGCAGAATGTCAGCTCTGTACGCTAAGCGTAGTCTCCAGACTACGCTCTTTTTATGACTTTTTAGACAGCCTCTATTTCAAACCCTGTCAGGGGTTTATAATTTTAAATCGAAAAGGTGTTTCCGCTTTTTAACAGGTCGTCCATGCATTTAATGTTGGAAGCGGCCTTTATCTCGTCCATCTGTTGATACAGGAGATCTTCGTAAACTGAAGATTTGCAGTTGCGTATTACCCCCATGGCAATGGGATATTCCGGCAGGGTCATGCGCACCAGCATGTAATCTTTGGTATCGTCGTGGTCATGAGCATTGTGAATGAGGATATCCTCGCGTTTTACACCGTTTTCACCAATTTTTACCACTTTAAAGCGGGTGCCTTCCTGAATCAGCCCAAATTCCTTATCTTTTCCAAAAAGCATAGGTTGTCCGTGTTTCAGGTAAATCTGGTTTTTATACCGGAGCTCTTTGCTGGTTATTTCGGCATGTACATCGTCATTAAAAATCACGCAGTTCTGCAGTACTTCAACCAGTGCGGTTCCCTTGTGGTTTGCAGCTTTAATAAACACTTCCTTCATCATTTCGAGGTCGGTGTCGACCACGCGGGCGAAAAAATTACCCTGGGCGCCCATGGCCAGTTCACCGGCGAGAAATGGCGCTTCGATGGTTCCATAGGGTGATGTTTTGGTAATACTTCCCCTGGGGGTTGTTGGCGAATATTGTCCTTTGGTGAGTCCGTAAATCTTATTGTTGAAAAGAATAATTTTTATGTCGATATTCCTGCGGAGCAGGTGGATGAAATGATTTCCGCCAATGGCCATGGAATCGCCATCGCCGGTCACCAGCCATACACTCAGGTCGGGGCGGGCCAGCTTAATGCCGGTGGCTAAGGCCGGTCCCCTGCCATGCAACCCGTGAAAACCATAGGTATTGATATAGTAAGGAAACCTCGATGAGCATCCGATGCCTGAAACAAACACCACTTTTTCCTTATCGATATCCGTTTCAGGCAGTGCCCGTTGGATAGCTGCAAGTACGGCATGGCCACCGCAACCCGGGCACCACCGTGCTCCTTTGTCCATTTTGAAATCCTGTATGGCGGTTTTACAATTGTTTTCCATGGCGCTTTATTGCATGCTTTGGTTTAGTGTTTCAATAAATTTTTGTTTTAGCTCGGATATCAGGAAAGGCAAACCCTGTACCTTGCTGAACTGAAGGTAGTGGAAGTTTGGCAGCTTGCTTTTGAGATAGGCAGCAAACTGGCCCAGGTTAAGTTCGCAGACAATGATTTTATTAAATTTTCCAAAGATCTCCTCGGTATTCCGGGGCAGGGGATTGATGTAATTAAACTGTGCAAGGCTTACCTGGAACCCTTCTTCCTGCATTTCCACAACAGTGGTGTACAGTGCACCATAGGTGCCGCCCCAGCCGACTACCAGCAGCTCACCCTCGTCGGGCCCGACCAATTGCTGCAGGGGAATGTGGTTGGCAATGCGGGCAATTTTTTCTGCACGCAGGTTGGTCATTTTTTCATGGTTCAGCGGATCGTAGGATATTTCACCGGTGATATCGGCTTTTTCGAGACCGCCAATGCGGTGACGCAATCCGGGTTGGCCGGGTACAGCCCATGAGCGTACCAGGGTTTCGGCATTTCGTTTGTATGGCTGGTATTCGGGATCATTGTCTTTTGCCAATGGGGCATTAATAGGGGGGAGATTTTTCATAGACGGAATCTGCCATAGTTCGGATCCATTTGCCAGGTATCCGTCGGAAAGCATAATCACTGGCGTCATGTGTTCAATGGCAATTTTAGATGCCACATAGGCAAAATCAAAACAGTTGGCCGGGGTGGAGGAAGCAACAACAACCACCTGGCTTTCGCCATGGCGTCCGTAGAGCGCCTGCAACAGGTCGGATTGCTCGGTTTTGGTGGGCAGACCGGTTGAAGGACCACCCCGTTGTACATCTACCACCACCAATGGCAGTTCGGTAATCACGGCCAGCCCAATGCCCTCGCTCTTTAGCGATAAACCAGGTCCGGAGGTTGATGATACACCCAGGCACCCGGCAAATGAAGCGCCAATGGCAGAACATACCCCTGCTATTTCATCTTCGGCCTGGAATACAATAGCGCCCAGGTTTTTCATTTTGGCCAGTTCCTGTAGTATTTCTGAAGCAGGGGTAATGGGGTACGATCCCAGGAAGAGCTTTCGCCCTGCTTTTTCCGCGGCTGCAAGTAATCCCCAGGATATGGCAATGTTGCCTGTTATATTGCGATAGAGCCCTGCTCCCCTTTCGGCAGGCTTCACCTGGTATGTTGCTTCAATGGCTTCAATGGTTTCGGCATAGTTGTACCCTGCCCGCAATACCTCGAGGTTGGCCTCGACCAGTTCTGGTTTGTTTTTAAACCGCTCACGGAGAAATTTTTCACCGATGGATAAATCGCGGTTGAACAACCAGAAAAGAATTCCGGCAACAAACTGGTTTTTGGTTTTATCTGCTGTTTTGGGCGGGAGACCGAATTTTTTGATTACGTCGCGTGTCATGTCGGTAATGGGCGCCTTTACCACATTGTAATCCTCCAGCGATCCGTCGCCAAGCGGATCTTCGACATATTCCGCGAGTTTGTAGTGGCGCGAATCGAAGTTGTCGATGTCCACAATAATGGTGGCCCCCGGCCTTATCCAATTCATGTTGGCTTTAAGCGCGGCAGGGTTCATGGCTACCAGCACATCTGCATGGTCGCCCGGTGTTTGCACTTCCTTATGCCCTATGTGTACCTGAAATCCTGATACACCGGCAACAGTCCCTTGCGGTGCCCTTATCTCGGCAGGATAATCGGGGAAGGTGGCCAGGTCGTTACCCAGAAAAGCAGATGTGTCGGAAAACTGTGCGCCGGTAAGCTGAATGCCGTCGCCGGAATCACCTGCAAACTTGACCACAACATCTTCGCGCTCGATAATTTTAACTCTTTTCTTCATGAGGTGTCATCAGAAATATAATAGCAATGTTATATAATTCCATGGAAACAAGCCATGACGGAAACAGGCAAATTATTAGTTTATGATTTAAATCAGGCGCGGGGATAACGAATGTCAGGATTTTGGGGTGCAATTAGGTGAACCAAAGGTTTTTGATTCGGGAAATCACACGTATATTTGCAGTTTTAAAGGAATACGGATATGGCTTTGATCAAATCGGTAAGGGGATTTACGCCCCGGCTCGGAAAAGATTGCTTTATGGCCGAAAATGCTGTGATTGTGGGCGATGTGGTGGCCGGTGATTATTGCAGTTTTTGGTATAACGTGGTGGTGCGCGGAGATGTCAATTCCATACGTATGGGCAATAAGGTAAACATTCAGGATGGAACGGTGTTGCATTGCCTTTACCAGCGTTCGGTGATTGAAATAGGCAACAATGTTTCCATCGGTCATAACGTGGTCATTCACGGTGCCCGTATTATGGACAATGTGCTGGTGGGGATGGGATCGGTTATCCTGGACAACGCCGAAATAGGCAAAAACTCCATTATTGCGGCGGGCTCGGTAGTGCTTACAGGAACCAAGATAGAACCCGGCAGTATTTACGCGGGGGTACCGGCCAGGCGTGTCAAGGATGTCGATCCCCAACAGACATCTGAAATGATCAACCGCATAGCCGATGATTATATTATGTACGCGGGGTGGCACCGGGAGACAAGAGACGAGGGACAAGGGACGAGTGAAATCAGCAAGAGTTTGAGTATTGAGCAAGAGAAAAACCAAGAGCCAGGATAGGAACAATTGACAGCAGCGGCAGTAGCAGCGGCAACGCAGGCAGAGTTTCGAAAAAACAAAAGTATTTGCCTTTAAGAATCAGTTCCACAGGTTGATTTTTTCCAACTGAATGCTTTCTTCGAAAAACAGCCTGGAAATTACCTGGAAAGAATCGGTAAAATCCGATACGTAAAATTTATGCGCAGGGCCGGGTTTTGTATTCAGCAGGTTATTGGCTTCAAGCAACATACGCAGGTGATTGGCCACAATCCTGGAAGAATCAATCACATCTACCTTAAAATTGAAGAATTTGTTGATTTGGTTTTTGATGATGGGGTAGTGTGTACAGCCCAGTATCAGCGAATCGATTTGTGAAAATTCGGGTTTTGAAAGGTAACTCCGTATGATGGCGTTGCTGATATCGTCGAAAATAAAGCCTTCCTCGATCATGGGAACCAGCATGGGTGTGGCCAGCGATGTCACGGTAAGGTGCGGGTTCCGGGCGATTATTTTACCGACATAGGTACCGCTGTTGACCGTACCTTTGGTGCCGATAACCCCAATGCGTTTGTAGTTGGGATTCGACGCCACATATTCAACCACCGGCTTGATCACATCTACCACCAGGGCTTTGTCGGCGGCTTCGGCTTTGATGACATCGTAAGCATTGGCCGATGCCGTATTGCAGGCAACCACAATTACCTTGCACTGCTGTTCGAGCAGGTATTGGGTTATCCGTGCCGAATAAGCCATGATGGTTTCCTTCGATTTATCACCATAGGGTAGATGCGCGGTGTCGCCAAAATAAATAAGATTTTCATTGGGAAGAACCTGCCGGATACCATTGGCAACGGTTAATCCCCCTACGCCCGAATCGAAAACGCCGATGGGCTGGCTCGATAAATTATTCATGGCAAAGAAAAACCAAATATAAATAAAAAAAAGGCTGTGTAAAAGGCCTTTTTCATCGTCATGGCGAGGGAGGTACAGTGGGAACAATCTTCTCATTTGCAGGAGATTGCTTCACTACGTTCGCAATGACGTACATGTTTGATCAAACTTTTTACACAGCCTTTTTGATGAAGAGTTTATGAGGGGTTGTGTTACTTCAGCCCGAGTTTTGCTTTTACAAGCGGCAGGATATCCTGTGATTCGGGGGCAGTGTAAACAAGCATGCCACCGGCTGAGTCGAAAATATAGGTAAATCCGTTTTCGGCAGCGACATCATTAACGGCCTTGATAGCTTTGTCCTGAATGGGCTGGAACAGTTCGGTACGCTTTTGTGCAATGGTTTGTTCAGCCTGCTGGCGGAACGTTTCCATGCGCTGCTGAAGGGTCTGTAATTCTTCCTCTTTGGTGCGCAGGATCAGTTGACTGGTAGTCTGGTCATTGGCCAGTTTAAGATAGTCTTCATACTTTTTGTTAAACTCTACCTGGATCTCTTCGAGCGTTGTTTGCATAGCCTGTGCCTCACGTTCAATCTGCTTTTGGGCGGTGTCGCTTTCGGGCATGGCGGCGAAAACTGCACGACTGTCAATATGCCCTAATTTAAGTGTATTCTGGGCGGCTACATTTCCGGAGATTAAAAACAAACAGGTAAATACCAGTGTGGCAAGTAATTTTTTCATCTTTTTAATTTTTTAGCGCAACAAATGTAAACAATTAATTCTTATATCCTAATTTCTGCAAAACCTCATCGCTGATATCGTAGCGGGGATTGGTATAGATGAGCGAAGCGCCGCTCGAAGTATCGAAAATGGCGGCATAACCGTTTTCGGTGGCAATATCCTTGATGGCTTTGTAAATATCGTCCTGGATGGGTTGTATGAGTTCCTGCCTTTTTTGGAATAAGGCTCCTTCCTGTCCGAAGTAGTTTTTCTGTAGTTCTTTCACCTCTTTTTCCCTGTTAACGATGGCTTCTTCGCGCTGGCGACGCATGTCTTCAGCCAGCAGCACTCTTTCGGCCTGGTAATCCTTGTACATCTTTTCTATTTCGGCATATTTTGCTTCCACTTCTTTCTGCCATTCCCCCGAAATCTTATCGAGTTGTTCCTGGGCGGCTTTGTAATTGGGAATGTTGTTCAGGATGTAGTCGGTGTCAACAAAGGCATATTTCTGCGCCACTGCCAATCCCAGTGAAAGCAACAATCCCGATATCAGCATAAGTATTCGTTTCATGGTCTGTAATTTTAATTTTTTACTATGGTATAATTCAAATAAGGGTATAGCAAATACAATACCAAAAATTATACTTAGAATTGCTGGCCCATGGTAAAGTGTATTTCGCCGCCGTTGTATCCTCTTCTAAGTTTATCAGAGGTGACATCGCGGTTTGGCAGGTCAAAGCCAAAGCCCCAGTCGATTCCCAGCATACCAAACATGGGCAGGAAAGCGCGTAAACCTACACCTGCCGAACGCTTAACACTGAACGGGTTGAATTTTTCAATATCCGACCAGGCATTACCGCCTTCGAGAAATACCAGGCCGTAAATGGTGGCTGATGGGTTGGGCGAGAACAGGTAACGTAATTCGAGGGTGTATTTCGAGTATACGTTGCCGTTATCGTAAGATATGCCGGATCCCTGTGTTTCGGTTGCTTTTGGGGTGAGTGAACCATCGGAATAACCGCGCAGGGCAACAATATCGGTGCCATAGAGGTTATAGCTCATCATGCCGCTACCGCCAACATCAAACTTTTCAAAAGGTGAAGTACCTATGTCGCGGTTGTAAAAACCCAGGTAACCGAATTCGGCTTTGGCCATCAGCACAAATTCACTCACCAGCTTGGTATACCAGGCGCCTTTAAAGGTCCACTTGTGGTACTCGATAAATTTGAATTTCTGCTCGTTCTCGCGACTGGAAATCTCATCTTCGGTGTATTGTTGAATCGATTCATCACCATAGCCTGCATATTTTGATGCCATTTTATCGCCAATCTGCAGTTTTTCGGCGCTGGAAAGCAGCCAGTAATTTTCTTTTCTGAAAAGTGAATAGGGTGGAGTAAACTTCAGTGACAGCGAAAACGAAGAGCCCCTGCGGGGATAGATCATCTGGTCCTGCGAACTGCGTGAAAGCGAAAGTGTTGCGCTGATTATTTGCGATACGCCGTTGTTGATCAGGAAGTAACTACCGTAATTATTCAGGCTGTACCGCTGATAACTCAGTTCAGAATAGATGGAAAAATAGTCGTCGGGCCAGGCCAGTCGTCTTCCTAATCCAATGGAAGTTCCCAGCACCTTGAAGAAACCGTCCTGCCTGTTTTCTCCCCAGGAACGGTAAGGGTGGGTAATGGTATAATAAAACGAAGTGGAGAAGCTGTTGGGTTTTTTACCGCCAAACCAGGGTTCAACAAACGACAGGTTGTAGGCCTGGTAAAAGCGACCATTGGATTGTGCACGTACCGATACGGTTTGGCCATCGCCGGTGGGAACCGGTCGCCATGCCTTGGGGTTGAGGATATTACGTGCCGAGAAATTCGAGAAGCGCAGGCCAATGGTACCCACGAAACCATAGCCGCCCCAGCCGCCGGAAACTTCGAGCTGGTCGTTCGACCGCTCTTCCACGGCGTATTCGATATCTACGGTGCCGTCGGACGGGTTGGGTCTTACATCGGGTGAAATGTTTTCGGGGTTGAAATGACCCATGGCAGCCAATTCCCTTACTGAACGGATAATGTAAGTGCGGCTGAACAAATCGCCGGGAATGCTGCGGATTTCGCGCCTGATGACATGCTCGTTGGTTTTGGTGTTGCCCTTGATGAGTACTTTGTTGATGTAAGCGGGGCTTCCTTCGAACACCCGTATTTCGAGATCGATGGAGTCGCCGTCGATGTTGGCTTCAACAGGATCAACCGAGGCGAACAGGTACCCTTCGTCCATGTATTGCGAAAGCACGGCATCGTCTTCCTGGGTAAGGCGCTTTTGCAGGAACTCCTGGTCGTAAATATCACCCTTTTTCATGCCAAGTACCCGGTTCAGCGATTCGGTGGTGTGTTTGGTATTGCCTATCCACCGGATGTCTCTGAGGTAATACTGGATTCCTTCCTCGATGTTTAATTCAAGTCCAATACGCTTGTGATTCAGGTCAACCAGTTTTTCGCCCAGTATTTTAGCATCACGGTAGCCGTGTTTGTTGTAAAAAGCAATGAAACTCTTTTTGTCTTCCTTGTATTCTTCGTCAATGTATTTAGAGGGCTTGAAGATGTTCAGGTTTTTCTGCTTGGTTTTTTTCATGGTTCTTTTCAACCGGCTGTCGGTAAAAGCTTCATTGCCCACGAAATCAATGTCGGCAATCTTAACTCTTTTGCCTTTGTCGACTATAATATCCAGAAAGACTTTGTTACCCGGCGAAGTGTCGGCCTTTTGAACAAAATCGACCTTGCATTTGAAAAAACCTTTGTCAACAAAATGTTTTCTGATGATGGTGTTGGTGTTGTTGAGCACGTTTTCGGTAATCTGGTTGCCGGGTTTCAGTTTAATTTTCTCTTCAACATCTTTGGTGTCGTTTTTATTGAGTCCCTGAATTTTCAATTTTGAAAGCCGTGGTTGTTCGGTAAGTTGAATTTCAAGAAAAATGACCTTTCCTTCGATTTTGGTAGCGACAATTTTTACATCGGAAAAAAGGCCAAGCGCCCAGAATTTATTCAATGCTTTGGTTATGGCGTCACCCGGAACGGTAATTTCCTGGCCAACCGACAGCCCCGAGATATTCACCAGGTAAGCCGATTGCAGGTATTTAACACCTGTTACCGTTATGTCCCCTATGACGAAATCCCTGGTTCTTTCATAATCCATGTGGGAAGACGCCGGTAATTGTCCGGTAGCCGTAATGGAATAAACGAGCAGCGCTATGGCCAGTATGGGATTTTTCATGCGATATCAGCTGTTAACAATGGTATTTGTTTTTATTTGTTCAGTTGTTTTGCCAAATCTTCTTTCGCGGTGCTGAAAGCTGACGATGGCCTCATAAAGGTGTTCCCTTCTGAAATCGGGCCACAGTGTGGGTGTGAAGAATAATTCGGTATAGGCTATCTGCCACAGCAGGAAGTTGCTGACCCTGAATTCGCCGCTGGTGCGAATCAGTAATTCAGGATCGGGAAATCCCGCTGTGTCGAGGTAAGATTCAAAGGTTTTGTCATTGAGCTGGCTGACATCAACTTTGCCGGCGTGTATGTCGTTTCCCAGCTTTTTAACGGCATTAAGAATTTCCCACCTGGAGCCGTAACTCAATGCCAGCACCAGGGTTAATCCTGTATTACCTGCGGTTTTCTTTTCGGCCTGGCGCAATTGGGCAAGAACGTCGGCCGGAAGGCTTTCGGTATTGCCAATGCTCAGCAACCTGATGTTATTGTCGAGCAGGGTTTTGGTTTCGCCATGGATGGTGGAAACAAGCAAAGCCATCAGGGCATCGACCTCCATCTTGGGCCTTTTCCAGTTCTCGGTTGAGAAAGCATAAAGCGTAAGGTATTGAATGCCAAGCTCTGCCGAGGCTTCTACCGTATCACGAACGGCAGCAACGGCATTTTTATGGCCGAAAATCCGCTTGTTACCGCGCTTTTCGGCCCATCGTCCATTGCCATCCATAATAATGGCAATGTGGCGGGGGAGCTTGTTTTTATCAATCCTATCCTTTAATGTGTTTTTCATATCCGCTAGTCATAAGCCGGGCAATCGGTCGCAAAATTAAAAAACTTAAAGGTAATAAAAACACCGAGAAAGGAATACCAGTCATTATTATGCATAAAAGAATGTGTGTCCGATGGATTCTCAAGTCCATCAAGCTTATCGCTGAACGATTTCCGGAATGACCATTCTGCACCGGCACTTACCCTCGACGAGAGATTGACCTTTACCCCGGCCCCGAAGGGAAAATTCAGGCAGTTCACCACATCGGTATCCGAACCGGTGATGAGTGAGCCGCTGATGCCCAGTGATACGTAAGGCGAATAGGCCCATTTGAGAATATTTGGGGTATAGGGCAGAAAGTTGAATTCAACCTGCAGGGCCATATCAACCAGCGAGGTTTGAAATTGTGCCGGGGCAAAAGGCCTGTCTGAATTCAGCCTTTCCGGAAAATCGAGGTCGCTGCCCGACAAATCGGCGTAATAGGCGCTTGCTCTTATGGCATAACGGGTATTGAGGTTATACCGGTACAGCAGTCCGAGTGAAACGGCAGGCCGGTAAAGGTGACGGTTGGGATTGATGTCGCCCATGTAATAAGCAGTTCCTCCAAAAATGCCAATGTTGGCATCACGTTGTGCTGTTGCCTGCCATGGAATAAGCAGCAACAACAATGGCAGGTATGATAACAAGTGTTTCCGCATTCATCTTCAGGTTTGTTGGAAATAAACGCAAAGTAATGGAATTTTAGCGCCTGGAATCATAAATATTCATAAAAAAACAGAAAAATGCACAACGGAAACAGCCATCAGAATTTTGCTCTTCTCCAGGTAGGATCAAGGAAAATTGGCAGTCCGCGTCGTGAGGTAGGTATGCGGTAAATCAGGTTGATGGTTGAGATCCAGTAGCCGTCCCAGCGTTTTGACCAGGGCGATTTAAATCCATCCATAAAATCAGTGAAGGATTGACGATAACCAATTTCATAACCAACCATCCATTTATCACTGATGATGATTTTAAAGCCAGCACCAACAGGTATGGCACCTGTAAAGTTCAGACCGTCTTTGTATTCGTCACCTTCGCGTGGTTCGTCCACAGTGAGGTCGGGCCAGTACATGGTGGCCCCCAAACCGGCAAAAACGTATATACCCAGTGAAGAATAGTCGTTTATCATTCCCCTGCGGTTAAACATGGCAGCAGACCGGGCCACATGAAATTCGGGCAACAGGTAATATTCAAATTGTCCCGAGAATTCTACCAACTGGGTAAGTGAACTAAATCCCCGGAGCTCGTTCCTGGAGCCTTCGTAATCTTCGGTTTTACTGTATCCGTATGCCAAAGAGGTTTTAACCGATGTGCGTGGATCAATACGGTAACGAAGGCCTCCGTAAATAGAAGGCCGGGTGGTGCGGAAAGTTATGTCTTTGATGAAAAGCAGGCTTGTGGCATTGGGGGCGCCGCCCAGATCGCTGTATACGTTGGTGGTTCCGACGCCCAAAATAGCTTCAATTCTTTTCAGCTTCCATTGCTGCGCAGATAATGGAATAAACAGGAAAAGGGCGATAATTGCGCTGAATAACCATTTAACCATATCCTACCTTAATTAAGGGTATAGGACAAAGATAATAAAATAGTTAAATAATTGGATGATAATTTATTTTTCTTCTTCAACCAGGTCGGCATCAACCAATATTCTACCACAATATTCACAAACAATGATCTTTTTTCTCGAACGGATATCGAGCTGCCGTTGGGGTGGTATCTGGTTAAAGCAGCCACCGCAGGCATCACGTTCTACAGAAACCACGGCAAGTCCGTTGCGGGCATTTTTTCTGATTTTTTTATAGGCGGTAAGCAGTCGTTCTTCAATGATTTGTTCGTACTCCTGCCTTTTTTTCAACAGCTGTTCCTCTTCTTTTTGTGTGTCCGAGGTGATATCGTCAAGCTCGGATTTTTTCAGCTGAAGGTCGCCTTTGCGCTCTTCGAGTACTTTTTTCGATTCCTCAATGTAATCGGTCTTTTCCTTTGCCTGGGCAGTAAATTCCTTGATCCGCTTTTCGCTCAGTTCAATCTCGAGGGTCTGAAATTCAATTTCTTTTGAAAGGGAGTCAAATTCACGATTGTTTCGCACATTATTCTGCTGCTCTTCATATTTCTTGATCAATCCCTTTGAATTGACCATATCATTTTTCTTGCCTGAAATGGCCGATTCAATGCTCTTTATTTCTTCCTGGAGTTTTTCGATCCTGGTCTCCAAACCGGCAATCTCATCTTCAAGATCCTGTACTTCAAGGGGTAATTCTCCGCGAAGGGTTCTTATTTTATCAACTTCGGAGTTGATCAGCTGAAGCTTATATAACGCCCTGAGCTTCTCTTCTATGGTAAGTTCTGCAACCTCGGCTACCTGTTTTTTTTCTGCCATACCTTATAAATAATTAATAGGATTGGTATTAATATGTGAAAAACGGATTGCAAAATTAGGTAATTTTTTTCTAAGAATATCATAAAATATTTCAATAGTGAATTGCTCACTTTCGTAATGACCTATATCGGCAATTACTATGTTGTCATCTGCCTCAAAAAACTGGTGGTACTTTACATCAGCTGTCAAAAACAACGATGCGCCCGAACGCCTGGCGGCATCCATCAGGAATGATCCGCTCCCCCCGCAAAGGGCAACTTTACGGACAGGCTTTTGCAGCAAACGGCTGTGACGTACGATTTGGCATCCCAGCGTTTTCTTGACATGTTGCAGAAAGGTTTCTTCATTCACGGGTTCGGCAAGTTCGCCGGTCATACCTGAACCGGCCATTTCGTTGACATTCTCCATGGCGAAGATATCATAGGCGACTTCTTCATAAGGATGCGCAGCCATCAGGGCTTGAATAACCGCAGACTGCCCTGGCCGTGGAAAAACGGTCTCGATACGCAGTTCGTCTTCGAAGTGCAATTGACCCACTTCACCGGCAAAAGGTGTGGCACCGTCGAGGGCCCTGAAACTGCCCTTACCGGCAGCCTGGAAACTGCACGAATCGTACCGGCCAATATGCCCGGCACCGGCTTCGAAAAGTGCCGACCGCACGGCATCGGCATGTGCAACCGGCACATAGGTAACCAGCTTGCAAAGACTGTTTTGCTGAGGCGCCAGTATTTTTGTGTTTTCCAAACCCAGCTTGTGGCAAAGGGTATTGTTTACCCCGTTTATCAGGTTGTCGGCATTGGTATGTGCAGCATACAGCGCAATATTGTTCCGGATGGCATTGATGATAACGGTTTCGGCTGAGGTTTTACCGGTTAGCCTTTTTACCGGATTGAAAATTGCTGGGTGGTGCGACAGGATAAGGTTGCAGCCTTCTTTCACGGCCTCGTCAACCACGCCGGGGGTGACATCAATGCATAGCAGAATGCCTGTAATGGTAGATTCCGGATCGCCAACGGTAAGTCCCGAATTGTCATAATCTTCCTGGTACCCGACAGGCATCTCGGCTTCCAGTATACCGGTAATTTCACGGAGTGTCATGTACAGGAATGTTTTAATATGAACAGCAATTTGGCAAAAGCCGCTGTAGCGGGTGTTTGGAATGCCGGAGTTACCTAAAACACTGTGTTGTTTTACAGTGTTTCTTTGATTTCCAGCAACATGGTTTTGATCTGGTTAAGGGTTTTGATTACCTCGTAATTGTTATAGGTATCCTCGCGGTTATCACGCAGTTTTTTCCGCGCCCCGCTGAGTGTAAGTCCTCTTTCCTTTACCAGGTGATAAATCAACTGAATATTATTAATATCCTGCTGCGTGAAAAAGCGATTGCCTTTTTTGTTTTTCTTGGGCTTAATGATATCAAATTCCTTTTCCCAAAACCTGATCAGCGAAGCATTTACCTTGAACATCTCGGAGACTTCACCAATGGTATAATACAGCTTTTCTACCTTTTTTTCTTTATAGGGCATAATGATGGGATAAAATGAACACCCTAAGATAGAAAAATATTTCTGGTTAAACGAATACTTGATGAAAAATGGCTGTGAGCTGTGAGCTGTGAGCTGTGAGCTGTGAGCTGTGAGCTGTGAGCTGTGAGCTGCGAGCTGCGAGCTGCGAGCTGTGAGCTGCGAGCTGTGAGCTGTGAGCTGTGAGCTCGTAGCTCACAGCTCGTAACTTTTTCATTAGTCAAACGACTGTCCCGGCTGCATCGAAAGCTCGATCATACGGTCATATTCGTCTGCTGTGAGGTCGTTGAAGAAGTAATTGATCGGGTTTACTTTTTCGCCGTTTCGCTGAACTTCGTAGTGCAGGTGGGGCGCCGTGGAGAGTCCTGAATTACCTACATGACCAATTACGTCGCCCCGTTTTACCTTTTGTCCTTTTTTCACGGTGAACTTGTCGAGATGCGCGTAAAGTGTTCTGATGCCAAATCCATGGTTAACAAGAATGTGATTGCCATACCCGCGCTGCGACGATTCAACCTGTTCCACAACCCCGTCGCCGGTGACATAAATTTCAGTACCGGTGGGCGCCGTGAAGTCGATGCCGTAATGAAATTTCTTTATTTTGTAAATGGGATGAATTCTATAACCCCATCCCGAAGCAGTTCTTTTGAGATCCTTGTTGGCGATGGGCTGGATGGCAGGAATGGAAGCCAGCATCTTTTCTTTGCTGACAGCCATTTTGGTGAGATCGTCGTACGATTTCGATTGTATGACCACTTTACGGGTAATTACATCCAGTCGT
This sequence comes from uncultured Bacteroidales bacterium, assembly GCA_964618645.1. Classification (GTDB taxonomy): domain Bacteria; phylum Bacteroidota; class Bacteroidia; order Bacteroidales; family UBA10428; genus UBA5072. The sequence continues at coordinate 31,121 of CAZUBW010000033.1, forward strand.
TTGGCTGTGTTGATCACCAGTTTCGAATTCTCCATTTTTTCCAGGTCTTTGTAACGGTTGGTTCCGCCAAAACCTCCTTCTCTTACGGAATAATTCAATGGCTCAGCTTCAAAAATGGTGCGGTAAATATTGTCGTCGCGCTGTTGCATATCGCTGAGCACTGCTTCGATATCATCGAGTTGCTTGTTAAATAATTCGATGTTCAGGCTCATTTCGCTGATCTGACGCTTAAGCCCCTTTTCCTTGGGGGTATCAAAAGCCATGGAATACAACAGGTAACCTATACTGGCATTTACCACAAAAGCGAAGAAAAACCCAAGGGTTTTAAGCGCCTTCTGCCGGAATGATGATTCAACCCTGTAATAGCTGAGTGAATCGGGATTGAATTTGTACTTGATCTTAGCCATTGGTGAAATGTTTTCGTCAATCAATATCGCTGCAAGCGTTACTTATTATTTGTCCATATTCTGCTGCCGTGAGGCTCGTATCGAAATAGTAGGATGGATTTACCGGCCGTTTCTGATGCAGCACTTCGTAATGCAAATGCGGCCCGGTGGCCCTTCCCGTCTCGCCCACAGTTCCGATCACCTGTCCCCTTTTTACCCTTTCTCCCTGTTTAACCAAAATGGTGTTGAGATGAGCATAGCGCGAACCAAAACTAAACCTGTGGTCGATTACAATTTCGTTTCCATAACCTGTACGTGAATGCTTAACAAAGGTTACAATTCCATCACCGGTGGCATATACATTTTTACCCACAGGGGCAACAAAGTCAAGTCCGTTGTGAACTCTTTCCGTATAAAAGAAAGGATCCAGCCGGACGCCAAAATCGGAACTGATCATGGTCAGGTCTTCTTCAGCCACGGGCAGGATGGCAGGAAGGTGCGTGTTCAGTTGCGAACGTTCTATCGCTTTTTTGTAAATCAGGTCGAGCGAAACCGATTCCACTTCGAGCTGAAGATCCAAAATGTCAATCAGGTTGTCAACCTGGTAAACAAGGTTATCCTGCAGTGCAAGCATATTCACACCGGCCGATCCTCCGGTACCCGCCAAACGCTGCACATAAGGCATGGTGTCAATTTCCAGCATGGCACGGTAGTGGTTGTCCTTTGGGAATATCTCGTTGTGAAGGGTGGCTTTTAATTGGTATCCCTTATTGAGCAGTTGCTGCATTTGATTGTTGAGCAGGTTAACCTGTTTTTCCAGCAGAATTGTTTCGTGTGTGCCAAAAAAACGGCTCAGTACAAAGCCGGAAACAAGGGTAATGGTCAGGCTTGCAAAAAGATAATAACATATCTCCCACATCCGGTTTTTTTTGTCGATTTTTATCTCTTCGTAGGTGAGTGTAACCGGATTATAGCGATATTTCTTCTTTCTAAAAATCAAGTAAATGCAACTAATTAATTATTAATAGGGTAGGTTGCCAACAAATCTATACGAAAAAAATTAATTTTGCAAATCATTTTCGCGATGAATTGTTAACGCGGAAATGTCATTTCATCAATTTTATATTCGAGCTTACATGAACGCATCACTCATTCGTCAAAAATTTCTGGGTTTTTTCAGGGATAAGGGGCACGAAATCGTACCGTCGGCACCCATGGTTATAAAAAACGACCCTACACTTATGTTTACAAATGCCGGTATGAACCAGTTTAAGGATATTTTCCTGGGTAACGCACCGGTTAAATTTAACCGTATCGCCGATACGCAAAAATGCCTCAGGGTATCGGGAAAACACAACGACCTTGAGGAGGTCGGCCACGACGGTTATCACCATACCATGTTCGAAATGCTTGGTAACTGGTCGTTTGGCGACTATTTCAAACAGGATGCCATTGCCTGGGCCTGGGCGTTTCTGACCGAAGTGGTAAACATTGATAAAAACAGAATTTATGTTACCGTATTTGAAGGTGATCCGTCAGAAAACCTCGAAAAAGACGCCGAAGCCTTTGATTATTGGAAAGCCTGGATTGCAGAAGACCGGATATTGCTGGGCAATAAAAAGGACAACTTCTGGGAAATGGGTGATACCGGCCCCTGTGGCCCCTGTTCTGAAATTCATGTGGATGTGCGTTCCGACGATGAACGAAAAAGGTTGGATGGCAAGGCTTTGGTAAATACAGGAAATCCACAGGTTATCGAAATATGGAACCTTGTCTTTATCCAGTATAACCGTCGTGCAAACGGCCAGCTCGAGGCTCTTCCCAATAAACACGTGGACACCGGCATGGGTTTCGAACGGCTGTGCATGGTACTGCAAGGCAAGACTTCAAATTATGACACCGATGTTTTTCAGCCAATCATTCAGGAATTAGCTTCCTTAACTGGTATTCCCTATGGCCACGATCAAAAAACGGATATTGCCATGCGGGTAGTGGCAGATCACCTGCGGGCCGTTTCATTTGCCATAGCCGACGGCCAGCTGCCGTCGAATGTCAGGGCCGGTTATGTGATCAGGCGCATTCTCAGGCGCGCGGTGCGTTACAACTACACCTTCCTCGGTCAGAACAAACCCATGATGCATAAATTGCTGCCAAAGCTCATCCAAACTATGGACAATGCCTTTCCCGAACTGGTGTCGCAGCGACAGCTGATCGAAAGGGTTATTTTCGAGGAGGAACAATCGTTTTTGCATACGCTCGAAAGTGGCGACAAGCGACTGAAGGACAGCATTGCCAGGCTTAAGGCCGACAAAAAAGGCGAACTCGATGGTAAAACCGCGTTTGAACTATACGATACCTATGGGTTTCCGCTCGACCTTACTGAACTCATCCTCAGGGAGAATGGTCTAACCCTGAACAAAGCCGAATTTGATACGGAAATGTCCGGTCAGCGAAACCGCTCGAAAGCTGCGGCCGCGGTGGAATCCGATGACTGGGTTATTGTCAGGCCAGGAAATGAGCAAACGGTTTTCACCGGATATAACCACCTGAGAAACGAAGTGAAAATAAACCGTTTCAGAAGGGTTACCCAAAAGGACAAGCAGTTCTATCACCTGGTGTTTAACGAAACACCATTTTATGCCGAAAGCGGTGGCCAGGTGGGTGACGTAGGGTTTATCAGCGATGGCGAAAACAAAACCGGCATTACCAACACCTTTAAAGAACATGGTTTGGTAATTCATGTGGCCAATAAGCTGCCCGCTGATCCTTCGGCCGTTTTTGAGGCGGTGGTGACCGACAAGGTACGCCAGGCAACGGCTCGTAACCATACTGCCACACACCTGCTCCACCATGCCTTGCGCGAAGTGCTTGGCACTCACGTTGAACAAAAAGGATCGCTGGTCAATGCCGACTACCTCAGGTTCGACTTTTCACATTTCCAGAAGGTGAGCGAAGATGAAATCAGTCGCGTTGAGGCGCTGGTTAATCAAGCCATTCGCGAAGGCATACAAAGTGACGTGCTGCAAGAGGTTCCCATTGAGGAAGCTAAGCAAATGGGTGCTATGGCGCTTTTTGGTGAAAAATACGGTGACAGGGTGAGGGTGGTTAAGTTTGGCGATTCGGTTGAACTTTGCGGGGGCACCCACGTGGAAAACACCAGCCAGATAGGCTTGTTTAAAATTGTATCGGAAAGCTCCATTGCTGCGGGCATCCGCCGTATTGAAGCCATTACCGGCGAAAAAGCCGAAGAATGGTATCGGCAGGTCGAAAAGAAACTCAACGCCGTGGAGGCCTTGCTGAACCATCCGCAGGATGTGGTGAAAGCTGTCGGCGGACTCATCGATGAAAAGAGCGCCCTTCAAAAACAGGTGGAGAAATTCTCACGCGATTCGGCCCGGATATTCAAGGAACAATTGCTTACCCGGGTTGAACGTATTAACAATATATCACTTGTTAAAGCCATTGCCCAGGAACCCCTGAACGATCCGGCTATCATAAAGGATATCGCCTTTCAGCTGAAGGCCGAAGTGAATAACCTGGCATTGGTTATCGGAACCATAACCGGTGGAAAACCTTTTCTGGCCATTGCCTTGTCTGATAACCTCATCAAAGAGGGCAAGCTTCACGCCGGCGAACTGGTGAAAACCGCTGCCCGGGAATTCAATGGCGGCGGCGGCGGTCAGCCTTTTTATGCCAACGCGGGCGGCAAGGATACCGCAAAACTCGACCAGGCTATTCAGAAGGCGGTTGAACTGATCACAGGCCGGTAAAAACTAAAAATAATTGGTGAGCAGGCATTCATTGGTTTTTCTCTTAATTTTCATAATTTCAGCCATAATTTCATCTCCTAAAAATTAAAATGTATGAAAACATCCAGATTACTGACCCTTACAGTGTCATTGTTGCTTAGCACTTTTTTTGTGGCTGCCCAAACAGCCGATGAAATCATCAATAAGTATTTCGAAGCCATTGGCGGTAAAGAACTGATTGGCCAGGTTTCCACCCTTTATACCGAAGGCATGGCCGATGCCATGGGTAACGCGGGAACAGTAAAAACAACCCTGGTAAATGGCAAAGCTTTCAAGCAGGAATTTGATATTGCCGGCACCAACGTGGTGATGTGTTACACCGACAGCATGGGCTGGCAGCTGAATCCCATGACGGGCGGCTACAGCGCCGAGGTGATGTCCGATTTACAGTTTAATGCCGGCAAGGACCAGATATTTGTTGGTGGTGCCCTGGCCAAAGATTATAAGTCACTTGGCTACCAGGCCAATTTATTGGAACAGGAAGAAGTAATGGGGGTAAAAGCACATAAACTCGAGGTAAAATCACCCGAAGGCGCCACTGCCATCTATTACTTTGATCCCGAAACAGGTTATCTGCTGAGAATTGTACAGAAAGACATGATGGGACAGTATACCGATATCACGCTCACTTTTTCGGATTACCAGAAACCCGAAAATGGTTACCTGATGCCTTTTGCCACTGAGCTGAACTATGCAGGGCAGTTTTTTGTCAACATCAAGTTGAATAAGGTCGAGGTCAACAAGGAAATAGACCCGGCTATCTTCGCAAAACCCTGACAACTCGCAGCTCGCAGCTCACAGCTCGCAGCTCACAGCTCACAGCTCGCAGCTCGCAGCTCACAGCTCGCAGCTCTTCATCAGGCATTCTTCTGCCTCCGTATTCCACAACCCCTTGTTGCTTTTGACAATACTGTCGAGTTCGGCAAAAAGGGGTTGTTTTTTTCCCAATGTTTCAAAATCGGAAAGGGCTGTCAGCGGCATTGAAATATGCGTGTAAATCAGCTTCTTGCCTCCGGGTATCTCCGGCAGGTTTAACGTGGTGTCGATAACGGCATCCAGTCCGCCGATATGCGTTACCAGGCCTGCAGGATCCAATCCTTCCGACATCATTTTCAGCGCTTCTTTCATGTCGTCGTTATTGCCTCCGCTGGTTCCAACAATGTGGGTGAAGTTGTAATGCACGTTGTAAAAGTTAAGCGGCGCTGAAAAGCCGGGATCTCCCGGACCGGCGAAGAAATTCAGGCATCCGTCGAATGCCAGTATGGCATCGGCTTGCTCGATAACCCGGGCAACAGGGGCAAAAACAAAAACATCGTGGTATCCCGTTCCTTTGCTCAGCTGTTTTAAGGAGTCCACCGGGTTTTGCTGGTTGCCTGTATTCAGGTAATGCATTTCAATACCTTTTTTGGCTGCTTCTGCTGTTGGAAACAACATGGCAGCCCTGTCAAGCCGTTGCTGATCGATGTCGGTTACCACCAACAGGCCCGGTTTGCGGTCTTTCCGGTTCAGCACATAGTTGATGGCTGCAAGTCCCATTGGACCTACCCCTGCCAGCAGCGCCATGTTGCCGCCATCGACAATTTCCATTTCGTGTATGTACGAGCCGGGGCGGGTATGGTAATTGGCATGCATGGCTCCAATTACACACGACATGGGTTCAGCCAGGGCCCCTGGGTAGTAGCCCTTTCCGGTGTACGGCAACAGGCAGTCCATTTCCATAACCTCGGCAGGAATGATCACATAGGTAGCATCGCCGCCAATGTACCGGTATGAATAACCAGGTGCACTGAGAATGCCTACCGGTCCACCGGCATAATTAATAGCCGGTTGTATCGAGAACTTCATGCCGGGCGCAAAGGTTCCCTGCCAACGTTTGCCTACCTCCACCAGCTCCCCACTGAATTCGTGACCGATAATGGTCGGGTTCAGCAAGATATCATCGGGTATGCGTTTATGATCAGCACCCTGGTTGGCAGCTTTGTACGACGACATGCAAATGCTGTCGCATACAACCTTTGCCAGTATTTCGTTTTCACCTATGGCTGGCAAATCAAAGGTTTCCAGTCTCAGGTCTTTCTTACCGTATATGCGAACTGCTTTGGTTGTGGTCATGATGCTTGTTTGGTTTGATGGTGAATGAAAAGGGTGCTGGGTGCTGGTTACTAGGTGCTGGGTGCTGGTTACTGGGTGCTGGGTGTTCCATGTTGTTCAAGATAGTTCAAGATAGTTCTCAGCATCACCATAGTCACCTGTCAGCTGCCACTGCCGCTGCCGATGCTGCTGCCGCTGCCACTGCCACTGCTACTGCCACTGCTGCTGTTCTCCCATCAGCTCAGCATTTCCTGTCCCCCTGTTACAGGTATTGCCTGGCCGGTTTCATATTCCTGGTCAATTACATAGTAAATGGCCTTCATCACATCTTCCACCCGGCAGCCTCTTCCGGCTGGAACTTTTTGCTCATAAAAGGCTTTTACATCGGCAAGGGTTTTGGCGCCCGGTACCTTGCCCGCTTTCAGGTACTGCACAAACAGCCCCTTTTCAGGGTCGCTCCACAAAGGTCCTTCAAAGAAATTTCCCGGACATATGGCATTTACCTTAATATGCCAGGGTATCAGCTCCAGGGCGAACGATTGGGTCAGACCTATGCCCCCAAATTTGCCTCCGGCGTAAGCAAAATTGCGGTTGCTGCCTTTCAAACCCGATTTCGAATTGATCTGTATAATATCGGTGAAGTATCCCGGTTTGTGTTCAGCCTGCAGTTTAAGTACGGCTGAAGCATATTTGGCACATAAAAAGTATGCCTGGTAGTTTACCCGGGTTACCAGGTCAAAGGTTTCGGGACTTGTTTCATCAAGTCCGCCTGCCCGCAAAATACCTGCATTACTGATAAAAACATCCAGTCCGCCAAATTGTTTTACGGTCTGGTAAATCAGGTTTTCTACCGAACGTGGGTCAGTTACATCGGTTTCTACACAAATGGCCTGGTTTTTTTTGGTTGCATTGTTCAGTTCATGCGCCAGGGCGCGACCTTTTTCGAGGTTTACATCTGCTATTACCACATTGGCGCCTTCGTGCATCATTTGCCCGGCAATGCCTCCGCCAAAACCCTGGGCACCGCCTGTTACAATGGCAATTTTATGTTCAAGCTTTCCGCTGTTCCTGCTTTGACGGGAAACCTGCCTGCGATAGTTTTCCACTTCCCAATTGTCAATGAAGGCAATGTCGCGTTCGGTCATATACCTGGGGCCACCAAAATTCTCCGACAAAAAACTGATCTTCATAAGGTCTTCGAAAACATCCAGCATGGTTTCAACGGACCTGATGTTATCGTCAAGCGCTATGATTCCATAATTCCGCAGGCCAATGATCCGGGGTTCGTAACCAAAGGTTTTGATAAAGGCCTCGGTTTTGACTTTGCACTCTTTAAGGATTTCTGCCGGGCTCTCTTTTTCGAGGTACAGCACGTTTGCCTTGCAATAAACAATCTGATCGGGGGTAAACGGCAGTGATACCTTACTGAACATCTTTGCCGATGCGGTATAGTATGCTGTAAGGGCGTTATTTCTTATGCGTGCAAGCTTGATGCTTTTACGCGAAAACAACATGCGTATGGCTGGCAAAACCTCAGTGATACCGGTGGGTATTTCTTTTTCGGTCAGATCGGGTAACTGCTGCAGGCGCCTGCCGATGGTTTGCTCAATATCCTCGTAAATGGCTTTGATTTCGGCAATGCTGTTGGCCGCGACAAATACGCCATGGTTTTGCAGGAAGATCATCCCGGGGTCGGTTGTATGCGTTTTCCGCCACACACTTAGTCCGTCCCTTACCCGGGTGAACAGCACATACCCGGGATCTGTGTAGGGCACATACATGGCCCTGTCGCCAAACATTTCCTGTAGTGTTTCGCTGGCCAGCGCCGAACACGTAACGGCATTTACCAGGGTAGGGTGGGTGTGCACCACAAAGGCATAGTTGATGATTTCGTGAAGCATGGTTTCAACGCTGGGCCTGACGGCAATACCTGGGCGGCAGGCTTTGTTCAGGTCGGCCTTAACCTCGGCCTCCCTGGCATCACTGTCTTTGCTGTATTTTTTAGTATAAAGCGGACCGAGTTGTTGCCGGTCGAGAATAGCAAATCCTGCTTCCGTTATGGTACCGAGCGAAGTGCCGCTGCCTTTTACCCAAAGTTCGTCGTTACTTTTGTACGATGTATTGCCTCCTCCGGCAATGACATAGTCTTTTCTGCCACCATAATACTGCGATATTTCAATCAGGTCGGCAATTTTCTTTTTCATGTCATATGGTGTTTTGGTAGTTGGCAAAATAGTGAATGACGGCATTACCCAGGCCAACCATGAAAGTTTTCTTTTCCAGGCAGGGTATACCGTTTTTTTCAATTAACCCCTGTTCCTGCCGGGCTTCGAGGTATTGATGGGCAGCAACAACACAGGCTCCTTCGTAGGCGATACGTTTCATTTCACTGGTTAGCTGCTGGTTCCCACGCGTATGGCATGTCATGGGTATCAGGCCGGGGGCATTGTGTTCGGTGCCAAAAAGTACCACAAAGCCGTTTTGGTTGAAAAACCTGACAAACCGTTCGAGGTGGGCGGCATCATTCCGGCCGGGTATGAGTTCAACACAACCAATATGGTTTTCCTTCAGGCGCAGCAGCAGTTGATCGTAGTCTTTTTCAAATTCGGTAAACCCTCCATTCTTATCGTCGAGCAATACCGGATAGCAGGGGATGCCACCGGCGCTAACGATTATTTCAATAATTTCTCCGAGTGGGGGAAAAGCCGATTCATCTTCGGGAACGAAAGCTTTTCCTCCTGCCTTTAGCAGGTTGTTCCTGATTTCGTTTTCGAGTCCTGCCATATCGGTAAGGGCCGATTCGGGCTTTTTGCCGCCAAACAAAGCAGTGAGCAAGCCCACTTGTTGCTGTGTATCGGATGTCTGCTCAAAAATGGCTGTTCGAACGGCTTTGGCAATATGTCTTTCCCGCACCAGCCTTTTGGCATAACGACTGCGAATGTCCTGGTAGTTAAGCTTCAGGTTTAAACCCGATTCACTGAACCAGTCGTTGGCTTTATCAATCATACAACGAACCTGTTCCTGGCTTTCGGTTACCAGGCGACCGAGTTTCTCCTGCAGGTCAGCACGCAGGGTAAACGGGTAGCGCAGTCCTTTACCACAGCAGTAACAACGACCGGGATTGCCCGGATCGTTAACCCTTATGCCAAGTTGTTGTTCTTTTTTCAGAAGACCTATAAACTCAATGTTAAACAACGGAAAGATTTTTTGCTTTACCGCTTCGGCATAAAATTCGTCGTACCCGTCGGTTACAAAAAAGTCGTTTATGCCCACAGCAGCAAGGTTTTCTTTCCGGGCCAGTTCAAAAAGCTGCGCAATGCTGTCGAATGCGCTGAAAGAGTATGGCGTATGCACATGGGCATTGACATTCAGTATTTCCACTTCGGGAAAATTTTTTAGCAATGTCCGGCTGTCGGGAAAGGAAGTAAGTATGTTCATTTTGGTTGATGGTTGCTGG
>CAZUBW010000034.1:0-38502 GCA_964618645.1 uncultured Bacteroidales bacterium
GCAGCGGCAGTAGCAGTCAAATCCCGTATCCCGAATCCCAATACCCACACATCCAGCATCCAGCATCCAGCACCCAGCACCCAGCACCCAGTATCCAGCACCCAGCACCTAGCACCCAGCACCCAGCACCCAGCATCCAATCCCCCCTAAAACTTAATCATCTCCTTCGGCTTCAGATTGGTCTCCATGGTCCAGAAATGTGCTTCGCCATGGGCAATTCTGAAAATGATCAATCCTGGACTTTCAATGGTGAGCCCGAATTCCTTCAGGAATGGCCGTTCAATCAGCACCTTTTCCTTGAGTCTGAGATCATCAATGAACTCAACTTCACCGGTAACCCTGAGCATGGTGCTCACCATTCCTTCATTATGGTAAAAACAGGCTTCGGTTTTCGGGTTTTTCAACAATTGCCTGTACATGGTTTTAATGCTTCCGGTTTGAAAATAAAAACCGGTTTCATCGGCAAACCAAAAACCAAGCGCTCTCACACGAGGTTGACCGCCTTCTTCGGTGGCCAGAAAGCACACTTTGTTTTCATTGGCAAAATCAATACAATCCTTTATGGTTTTCATGGTTTATTGTTTGAATGTTTACAACTTCGACCCGAACATCTTGTTCTGCCGGGTCATTTTAACAAAATAATTCAGCCGTTTGACGAATATATCTCCGTGTCCACGCGCATGATCAATATAAGCAATTCTTACCTGCCGGTAATCCTCCGGGAAAGCATTGAAATTCTTCCAGACAACAGCATCCTTTTTAAGAACAGCCATAATATCCTTTGGCATTTTAAAAGGCTTATGCTCCCGGATGGCCCCGTTATCAACCACCAGGTGGTGATTGATGCTTTCTAATCCGGCTTCAGTCATTTTTCCCTGTTCAATCATTTTTCGCACACGAACCCTGTTGAGTTCCGAAAGCTGGCTTTTGGCCCGCCTGGGGCTGAAGCGCTGGGCCGCATGATGGTCGTCGACTCTTTTGACAATACTGTCGATCCAGCCAAAACAAAGCGCCTCCTCAACTGCTTCGTCATAGGGAATACGGGGTTTACCCGACTTTTTATTGGCATATACCAGCCAGATGTCATTGGCTTTATCGTAATTCTTTTCAAGCCAGGAGCGCCATTCCTCCCGGGTTAAGACGTGGAGTGTTTCACCTATTTCCATGCAAAAACTTTATTACCATTTTTCTTTAGACAGGTCGGGCCAAATGAATTGCAGATAAACCTGTTTCACAGCTTCCATCTGATCAGCAGTCAGATTGGGAACGCCTGCCGCTTTTAAATTGGAAACAATTTGATCGGGCCGAGAAGCTCCCGGAATCACGCAACTAACTTCGGGGTGCATTAAAATCCATTTCAGCGCTATGGAAGCCAGATCAGCATCCTGCGAAAATATCTTTTTCAATTCGTCAACTGCCTTCAATCCCTTCATGTAATCAATACCCGAAAAAGTCTCACCTTTATCAAATGCTTCTCCGTTACGATTAAAGGTGCGGTGGTCGTCTTTACCAAATGAGGTGGATGCGGTAAACCTTCCGGTAAGCAATCCGCTGGCCAGGGGCACCCTGGCAATGATGCCGATCTTCTTTTCAGCAGCAGCCGCAAAGAACTTTTCGGCAGGCCGTTGCCGGAACATGTTGAAAATGATCTGCACGGTGGTCACATTATCATATTCAATGGCTTTCATGGCTTCTTCCACCCGTTCCACACTCACCCCCAAATGGCGGATTTTACCTTCGCGCTTCAGCTCATCAAACAGCCCGAAAATTTCGGGACGGTAATAGGTTTCCGTGGGCGGGCAATGCAACTGGATCAGGTCGATGGTTTCGAGCTTCATGTTGCGCAGGCTGTCTTCAACAAACTGACGAAGCGCTACCGGTTGGTATGAACTGTCGATATGCGGATTGAGCTTGCGTCCGCACTTGGTAGCGACAATAATCCTTTCACGCCTTGAACGAACGAATTCACCCACTGCTTTTTCACTTTCACCGTCACCATAAACATCGGCGGTATCGATAAAATTAACGCCCTGATCCACGGCGGTTGCTAATATGTCAGCGGCATTCCGGTGACTGAACGGATCACCCCAGCGGCCACCCACCTGCCAGGTTCCCAGGCTGATTTCGGATATTTCAAATCCGGTTTTTCCAAGTAGTCTCTTTTTCATCTGATGTTTTTTTGTTCATAGCAAAAATAAACAATTATAACCTGCCTGTAATGTAGTAATTTTGCCTTGCATGATTACACGCTCGCAAATCGTCAGATCGCTGTATTTTCAAACCCGTATGCCCTTGGGCAGGTCTTCAGATTATGATTACACACCTGAATTTGTTTCTTTGCCACAAAGTCACAAAGTCACAAAAAACTCAATTACTATGATACTGTAAATGAATATAACAAATAACTTGGTGTCTTCGTGTCTTCGTGGCATAACTAAGATAGCCTTATAGACCTTATCCAATTATTGAATTATCAAATTGTCGAATTGCCAAATTTTCAAATTTTCAAATCAACAGATCAACAAATCAACAAATCAATGAATGTAACCGACCTCCACCAAAAAATCAAAGAAGCCTACGCCACCCCGAACCTGAACCGGATAACGGTTACACTTATTGCTTTATACAAGGAACAGCAGCTGGGCACGCTGAAACAGATTGCCGAAATGATTAGTGAATCTGTAAATATTGCTATTGACCAGGAGGGGCGGTTTTTCTCAAAGCTCATGATGCTTTATCACCCCGACCGGGGAGATTTTCACCGCAATGAAATTGACCGGCTCGCGGCTAATGATGATCACGACGGGTTACTGGGCTATTCTCATATTCTGATGCTGAGTAGAATTGAAGAAATTGCCGCCACACTCAGCAGTTTTGAAGACATTGACTACGCACCGGTGTATGAATGGGATGTGAATCTTGAGGGTTTTACAGTGGTCAATAGCAGGGAGTCCGAACCAACTGCAACAAAACACAGGAAAGTATCCCACAAAAAGGGGTATTCGTTTTACGAGGCAGTCAAGATCAGGATGTACGGGAAAACCACGGTGAATTTTCCACCCCATTACCTCGAAGACACAGATGAGTTTGAGCTATCACAATCGGGTATTGACGATCTGGATGGTGTTCAGTATTGCATACATGCCATTACCATGGATTTGTCGGGAAACGCCATCAGCGATATTTCGTTGTTGTGGGGGCTGAATTCCCTTGAAGAATTGGACCTGTCGGATAACCACATCGAAGAACTGGAAACCCTGGTTAACCTGCGTCATTTAAAAAACCTGAACCTTTCCAACAACCCGGTTAAAGACATCTCTTCCCTGTTTGGTATGCATAAACTGGAATATGTAGACCTCACCCATACCAAGGTACCCGCGTCGCAAATCAGGGAACTGGAGGAAGCGGGGGTGACAGTAGTTGTGTAGGTTTTTGCCAGCATTCAACCCTAAAGTTAAAATCAGTTACCAATAGCAGAAGGAAGACAAATGCAGAATCCCCGGCCAATTACATTAGATTGGTAGTTGGCATTTTGGATGATATTGGAATTTTGCTTTATATTTGCACCCTACTCCCAAGGTGTTTACCCTACCTGTTGGTGTTTTAATTCGTACCTAAATCTGATTGTGTGCCGGAATATATTGGTAATGAAATAACTTACCTGTTGCCTGGTGAATTGATTGTTACAGCCGACCCTGTAAAAATCAGTACCATTCTGGGCTCATGTGTAGCGGTTTGCCTGTTCGACCGCGATAAAAGAATATCGGGGATGAACCATTATATGCTACCCCTGAACAAATCGAATGACCCGAACAAATTCAGGTATGGCGACACATCGCTTACCTGGATGCTGAAAGAAATGATTAAAACAGGCGCCCAAAAAAGTTCAATCAGGGCAAGAATTTACGGTGGAAGTTCCATGTTTATGGAAACCGGACCCAGCTTCAATATTGGAAAGCAGAACGTAGAAGTTGCTTTGCATTTTCTGATGGAAAACAACATCCCTGTCAATTCTGTCGAAACCGGCGGAAAAGTTGGCCGTAAGGTTGTTTTTGACACTTCAGCAGGTGTCATCAGCAGCAATCTGTTAAATGAATCCAGACGTTAACTGGCCGATTCTTGCAGGATGCGTGTCTGTAGCAAAGATTTCAACCACATACCGTAGATATGTAAGAATTTGTTACCTTTAAGGAAACAAATCCTAATACATGAAATCAGTTTACCGGCGCATTGTAACACCGGAAAGTGATGTTCCCTCGTCAGGCGCACTGACACGTCAATGTGTTCAGCTTTACCAGGAACTGGTGGAATTCATTGATGAACCCTGTTTCCTTTTTTTTAACAGTCCCGATGCCACCCTGGTAGCAAATTACCAGATGGCCCGGCTCCTGGGGTACAGTACCCTAAGCGACTTCTATAAAAAGGAATTACATTTTGACCGCCTGGTAAGCAACAAGGAGCTACAGAAGATCACCAAGGCAGCTGATGAGGTCTCAAAAAAGAGAGTCATCAAGCTGATTAAAAGTAAAATGCTCCGTCGCGACGGCACGTATATCAGCTGCCTGATATACATTAAACCCCTGTTTGACATCGATAAGCACAATATATACGGTTACCTGGGAACCGTGCAGCTCAGCCGTATGACACCCTTCTCCATCGACAAGTCGTTGGTTCATATGTTCAACGAAGATGGCTTTTCTGATGAGGTAATTGTGGTAATGGATTTTAAAGGCAATATCCTGGCTGCCAATAAGAAATTTTATGCCATCGAATTCTTCCTGGACTTTACAACCAAACGGCTTAACCTGTTCAACAGCATCGATAAACTGTATCATCCGAAACTTACCCGAAGGATCAGTCAACTTAAAGATGGTGCTATCGCGCCGTTAACCGAGTATAAACTGGTAGGCTCCAATGGTAAATCGGCCTTTATCGAAACGTACAGCAAAACCACCATATACAAAAACAGGAGGGTGATTGTTTCGATGATACGGGATATCACGCTGCGGAAGGAAACGGAAAAAGAATTGCTCTATACGGTAATAAAAACCGAAGAAAAAGAGCGGCAACGTTTTGCTCAGGATCTGCACGATGAGTTGGGACCTTTTCTATCGGGTTTGAAACTTTACCTTAATGAAATACAGGAAAACATAGACCATTCGGAAAAAAGGGAGGTGCTGATCGACTACCTCAGCCAGATGATCGATGAATCAGTTGACAAGGTAAGGGCATTGGCCAGCAACCTTGCCCCTCAAAATATGATTGATATCGGGCTGACCGCTTCGGTAAGCAAAACCATTGCAAAACTAAACCTTACCAGCAGAATTAACATTTCCTTGGAAACCGAGGGCACAGACACAGGACTTGCCCATGCTTTTATCATTACCCTTTACCGTATTATCCTGGAGTTGATCAACAATACCCTAAAACATGCACAATCGAAGCAAATTATTATCAAGCTGCTATATGGCCGAAAGCATGTTCAGCTTTTGTATGCCGACGACGGGAAGGGCTTTGATTTCGATAAGCAGCTTAAGCTTGGCAAGGGCATTGGCTTGAGGTCGATAATTAACAGAATTGAGCTGTACGAAGGCAAGTATGCTTTCACAAGCCATAAAAACAAAGGATTCGAATTAAGTGTTGATTTTCCGAACGGAAAATAACCCGGCAGAAAAAGGTATTATCAGATGAAGAGGACTGTGACAAGAATTGCTGTAGTTGAAGACCACAGTTTTTACCGGAATGGCATTTGCATGGCCATACGAAGGTTGAAATTCGCAGAGCTGGCTTATGAGGCCTCCAATGGAGTTGAATTTCTGGAAAAACAGCGTCATTACCCCGCCGACATTGCCCTGATCGACGTTATGATGCCTGATATGGACGGTTATCAGGCAGTAATGGAGGCCAAGAAAGAATTTCCCAGGCTGAAGTTCATTATTCTGACAATGCTTGATGATGATGAAACGATTCAGAAGTTTATTCACACCGGTGTTCAGGGTTACCTGTTAAAAAATATAGACAGCAAAGGCTTGGAAACTGCTCTCATGGCCGTCATCGAAGGCAAACAGTACTACTCCGATGAACTGATGTCGTTCTTCACCCGGAGCCTGAACCAAAAGGCAGAAAAACAGACAAACCGGTTAAAACTAACCAGAAGAGAGCGCGAAATACTTCAGCTGATTTTCGAGGGACATTCGACCCAGGAAATCGCCGATAAGCTCTTTGTAAGTGTAAGGACCATATCCAACCATCGCTTTAACCTAAACAATAAAACCGGGTCAAAAAACACAGCCGGACTCATATCATTTGCATTGAAGAATAAACTGGTTGGCTGACTCATTTTTGGTAAAAATTGAGTATTTTTACTTACTGCAAAATCTCCGGCACACCGTAAACCCAATTGTGCTTTTCAGCAGCACACAAAGACCAAACCCAAAACATTCTTTTCAAAAATATCTCTCAGCGTATTTCTCACACGCGAAAAGTAGTTCAACCCTGTCTGATTAATGACCATCGAACCGGATGATCTTTTTGGACTTTAATGTAAGTTGAACTAACCAATACCGTATGAACAGAATTCTACTATTCAGCATTGCTATGCTTGGGATGACACTCGCAGTAAACGGGCAAGTGATCCTAACGGGTGAATTCCGCCCAAAATTTGAGCTGCGCGACGGGTACAAGACACTTTTAACCAGTGAACAAAGTCCCGCCTTTTTAACGGCTCAGCGAAGCCGGTTGAACTTATCGTATTCCGATAAGCGTATTGCTACCTTCCTGTCTGTTCAGGATGTCAGAATTTGGGGTGAATCACCTGCCAAGGCCGATGCCTCAACTATAAATGTTTTTCAGGCCTGGGCAGAAGCCTACCTGAATGAGGCCTGGTCAATCCGTCTTGGCCGGCAGGAACTGTCGTATGATCAAAACCGGTTATTGGGTGCGGCCAACTGGAACGATGTGGGTGCGTCGCACGATCTGATACAGCTGTTTTACCACAAGGCTTTTGACCTGCAGGCTGGTTTTGCCTATAACAACGACAAGTCCAAGAATTTCGAAAGTAATTACCCGGTCAATACTTATAAGACACTGGCTTTTGTGCGGGGTGAAAAAGATCTGGGCAAGTTTTTCAATGCTTCGTTAATCGTGCTGGCAGATGGCAATCAGAAAGACGATTCAGATCACACCGTTTACCAGCGATTTACCTATGGAGGTAACCTGAAGTTCAGTAACGACTCGGTAAAAACCAGCGCTTATGCTTCGGCCTACCTGCAAAATGGGAAATCACCCGAAGGTATTGATATTAGCGCCTATTTTCTATCCCTTAACCTGGGATACAGCTTCACGAATAAGCTAAAAGGATTGCTGGCCGTCGAGTATTTCTCAGGCGACGATGCTTTTTCCGCCAGTACCACCAAACACTCTTTCAATAATTTATATGGAAACGGCCATAACCTGTATGGTTACATGGACTATTTCTCACAAATTGACAAAGACACCAAAGGAGGCGGGCTGATGGACCTCTATGCAAGGCTCATCTATAAATTCAGCAAGAAAACATCGGCTGAACTGACTTACCATAACTTCTCCTTTACCAACAGTGTGGTCGATTCGATCTCCACGCCCGGTGTTTCAAAAAAGGCAGATGCCTACCTGGGATCGGAAATTGATTTCACCCTGAAGTATAAACCTGCTGCAAATCTTGAATTCAGTTGCGGCTATTCAACCATGCTGGCTGCTCCCAGCATGGAAATACTGAAAGGTGGTTCTCATTCGCGCTATCAGCAATGGGCATGGGTAATGCTCACCTTTAAGCCGGAATTCATCAATACCAAAAAAAACAATAATTAAACAGCAATATGGCAACATTAAACAACATTAAGATCGGCAGGAGACTTACCATTGTTTTTCTGATTATCCTGGGTTTCACTGCATGGGGCATCACTTATGCTCTTGTGAATATGCAAAAAATCGATAAGCAGATCGATGAAATATACAAAGTGAATTTATTGAGTGTGGATTATCTGATTGAAGCGGACCGCGATGCATACCAATCGAATTTGTCATTGGCCCAGGCCATACAGGATGAGGTTTTTAATGACCAGGAAAAAACCAAAGAGGCCATTGCCTCCGTTTGGGAAAATTACGACCAGATTAATACCCGCTACAGTAATTTTGAGACCAGTTTTCGGATTGAGGAAAAGCCTGAATTTCAGGCCAAGAACGAAGCTTTCCATCAGGGTCATGAGGCATTGAAGGTTGAAACCGAAAAAGTCCTGAAGTCCTTAGCTGAACGTGATCAATTAACCGCCTCAAAGATCTATTATTCATCATACGACAGCACATTTGAAGCCATGCGTACCATAATGAATGAATTTACCGAGATGAGCCTGGCCAATGCCGAGCGTTATTATAATGACAGTAAAGCCGTTGGCAAGCGTGTATTGATTAATTCGCTTGCCATCAACCTGTTTAATGTACTTTTGATTATTATTGCTGCCATTGCACTAACCAGAAGTATTGTCAGGCCATTGTCGCAGGCAGTGAAAGTAATCAAACAGATAGCTGGTGGCGACCTGACACAACAGATTATGGCAAAGGGCAGGGATGAAATTGCCGAATTAATAACGGCTGTTGGAAACATGGGCGAAAAGCTGAAACAGATTATCAACGGCATCATTGAAAGCGCTGAAAGCTTGCTTGCTGCCAGTGAACAAATCAGCAAGAGCTCACAGCAGATTTCGCAGGGCGCCACGGAACAGGCTTCATCAACCGAAGAAATTTCGTCATCCATGGAAGAAATGGTGAGCAATATTCAGCAGAATACCGAAAATGCACGTCAAACAGAGGGTATATCAGGCAAAGCCTCCGAAAGCATGGTGGAAATGAATAAAATCGGCCGCGAAAGCTTTGATTCCATCAGAACCATTGCGGAAAAAATTACCATTGTAAACGATATTGCCTTCCAGACAAACTTGTTGGCGCTTAATGCTGCAGTTGAAGCCGCACGAGCCGGTGAGCATGGACGTGGGTTCGCGGTGGTGGCAGCCGAAGTCAGGAAACTGGCCGAGCGAAGCAAGTTAGCCGCTGATGAAATTGAGAATATTTCAAGAAACAGTCTGAAAATAACGGAAAAAACACGTGAATCACTCGATACGCTGGTTCCGGAGATACAAAAGACTTCACAACTGGTGCAGGAAATAACGGCTGCCAGTATAGAGCAAAACTCAGGCGCCGACCAAATCAACAATGCCATTCAGCAGTTGAATACTATAACTCAGCAAAATGCAGCATCTTCTGAAGAAATGGCTTCCAGCGCCGAAGAATTATCAGCACAGGCCCAGAACCTGAAAGATGCTGTAAGTTATTTCAGTGTGTAATGCTATAAAACCGGTAAATAATGACTATGAAAAATTGAGCATTTTTACCTAAGGCGTATAAAAAAAGATGACGTAAGAATTTATAAGGAATAACGATAATCCTGTAAATTTTAAATCAAACAGCAAACACAATGAAAAACATCAACGACCTGAAGATCGGTACAAGGTTAAACCTTGTTTTTAACCTGGCCTTTATTATTATTGTTGCATTACTTGGCACTTACACCATTACCTCACAGCGCAAACAGGTATTTGAAGATACGGATATCCGAATGTATGAGCAGGTAAATGATCTTGCAGCAGTAATAAATGAACAGCTGATACAAAGTCAGAAAAATACCGAGCATGCGCTTTCAACATTCGAATTCATTACCAGCGAAGCCGGAAAGTTTTCACCTGTGAATGTCTTCAACACCATTAGTGTAAAGAACCAGGAAACCAATCAGGTAGAAGAAGTGCAACTGAAGCGTATTACACACAATGGTAACCCACTTTACGGCAGCACTACTTTTGTCGAAGCTACAGGTAAAATGAATGGCGTTGTGGCCAGTATTCTGCAGAAAATTCCCCAGGGATATGTCAGAATTTCAACCAACGTTAAACAGGCCGATGGTTCAAGGGCGCTGAACACTTATATTCCCAACAATTCACCTGTTTCTCAGGCCCTGGACAATGGCGAGGAATACTATGGCAGGGCAGTAATTCTGGGAGAATGGTACCTTACCGCCTACAAACCTCTAAAACTTGAAGACGGTTCAGTTATTGTTTTATTTACAGGTACACTTGAAAAGGATCTTACTTCGTTGCGATCAATCTTCAACAGCAAAAAGTATTTCGAAACTGGTTATCCATATGTTGTAGATCATTCAGGACTGCTGATCATTCATCCCAACAACGAAGGTACCAGCATTGCCACTGAGGATTTCTATAAACAAATGCTGGTTGATGAAGACGGATACGGAAAAATTGAATACATGTATGAAGGCGATCTCAAGTATCAGTATTTCAAACACATTAAAGAGATCGATTCATTTGTGGCTGTCACCATTTACCAGAAAGAATTTATGCAGGTGATCAGGGGCATAACTTACGCCATTCTTTTTGCAGTACTTATCGGGATTGTCATATTCATAATTATCAATACCCTCATTAGCAGGTCTATTACTTCCGCTCTTAAAAAAGGCGTTGAATTTGCCAAAAAGATAGCACAGGGTGATCTTACCATTGATCTGAAAATCGACCAGCAGGACGAAATTGGCGAACTGGCCGGGGCGCTTTCATCCATGCTTGTTAAACTCAGGGATATTGTGATGAATATACGCAGCGGCGCCGAAAGCATTGCAGCCGCCAGCGCCCAGATCAGCAATGGTTCGCAGCAATTGTCACAGGGCGCCACCGAGCAGGCTTCGTCTACCGAAGAAATATCCTCGTCGATGGAAGAAATGGTAAGCAATATCCAGCAGAATACTGACAACGCTAAGCAAACTGAGAGTATTTCAGGAAAGGCAACCGAAAGCATGGTGGAAATGAGCAAGATTGGTAGGGAAAGTTTCGACTCCATCCGAACCATTGCCGAAAAGATTACCATTGTCAATGACATTGCCTTCCAAACCAACCTGCTGGCGCTGAACGCTGCTGTTGAAGCTGCACGTGCAGGAGAACACGGACGCGGATTTGCAGTGGTTGCTGCCGAAGTACGTAAGCTGGCCGAAAGAAGCAAACTGGCTGCTGATGAAATTCAAAACCTTTCGAAAAACAGTCTGAAGATCACGGAAAAAACCAGGGAATCACTTGACGCCCTTGTACCGGAAATACAGAAAACCTCACAACTGGTACAGGAAATCACAGCTGCCAGCATTGAGCAAAATTCGGGTGCTGATCAGATAAATGGCGCCATTCAGCAATTGAATATCATTACACAGCAAAACGCCGCTGCTTCCGAAGAGATGGCAACCAGTTCCGAAGAGCTTTCATCACAGGCGGAAAGCCTTAAAGATGCAGTATCGTTTTTCAGAACGGAAGAAAATGCGCATCACAGCGCTTCTAAAAAGCAGGAAAAAACCATAAAACAGGCTGCCGAATTGAAACGGCCTGCACCGGTTGCCGATAAAGTCAAAAAGGTCATCCAGCATGAACAACCGGTGGTGGTGAAAAGATCCGCTGTTTCCGATGCTGATTTTGAACGGTTTTAATAGATAAGAAGGTTTCACTTACGCCAATAATTACTCAGAAAATGAAAAAGCGCATAGTTGTTGTAGAAGATTTCAATACTTCGAGACAGATTATCAAAAAAACCCTCGAAAGTATGGGATACCAGGTCGAAGAGGCCAATGATGGCAGGGAAGCCACACGTTTCTTCGATGGCAGTAACGTCGACCTGGTTATTTCCGATTATAACATGCCCAACATGGACGGCGGCGCACTGGTGGAGTACATACGGGCCAAGGAAGAGTATAAGTACATCCCTATCTTTATGCTTTCAACCGAAACCAGTATTGATAAACAAAACCGTGCTAAAGAAGCCAAAATCACAGCCTGGATAAAAAAGCCCTTTGAGGTGACGGAATTTAAAAAACTGGTTGAAAAAGTACTGGCATGATGGATGATATTGTAAAAGGTTTCATTGAAGAAGTAAAGGAATTACTGCTTCAGCTCGAGGATGACCTCATCACCCTCGAAAACAATCCGCATAACCCCGAAATTGTCAACAACATTTTCAGGGTTATGCACACCCTGAAAGGATCAGCGGGCATGGTAGGCTACAGGAATATTCAAGACCTGACCCATGGATTTGAGAGCACTTACGAACAGATACGCGAAGGAAATTTACAGGCAGACAGCGAAATCATCGACATTACACTGAAGGCAAAAGACCTGATTATGAAAATGCTGACAGGGGATGCCGATGTTGCCGATGCTGAAAAGCTTGTCAAGCTTCTCAGTGCCAAAACCGGTATAACTGAAAAAGATGCTGTTAAAAGCGTCCCGGAAATCTCTTCCCAGTTAAAAGTATCCAATCACCTTTACGTGATCATCTTTTCGCCCGACAAAGGCATCTTCGAGCGCGGACTTAATCCCGATAAAACCGTGGATGAATTAAAAGCCTCGGGTGAGAGTCATGTGATCATGCACGAGAAAAAGAAATCGTGGGCAAAACAAAAGGCTGAGAAAATCTGCACCACCATCTGGGAAGTCTACCTGAAAACTTCCCTGGCTGCCAGTGAGATCGAGGATATCTTTCTGTTTTACGACAAGGATGAATTCAACATTTTTGAGATGTCGCGTGAACAACTGCAGATAGACCCCTTCCTGGCTGAAAAACTTGAAAACCTTTACAAACACAAAATTGCACCGGAGCAACAGCTTCGCGATTGTATCGACCAGTTGCCCGACGACGAACCGGCTCAAAACCTGCCTGCCGAGAAGCCCGATGCCTCTCTGGCCGAGTTAAAAAGCACAGATACCTCGAGAATTGACACCGACAGTACAGTGAATGTTTCGTCGCAAAAACTCGATGAACTCATGAACCTGGTCAGCGAACTGGTTACCATTACCGGCACCGTTGAAGCGCATGCCGAAAAACACAACGATACCAAACTGAACAATGCGCTCGAAAATGTAGCCAAGCTCACCAAAAAGTTTCGCGATAACGCGCTGGATCTGCGCCTTGTTCCCATCGGCACCCTGTTGGGTAAGTTCAAACGCCAGGTACGCGACCTTTCCAGGGACCTGGGTAAAAAAGTGAACCTGCTGATCGAAGGTCAGGACATTGAAATCGATAAGACCATCCTGAAGTCGATTGAGAGCCCGTTGCAGCATATCATCCGTAACAGTATTGACCATGGATTGGAGCCCGAAGCCGAGCGGATAGCCAAAGGCAAGGCGCCGGAAGGCCTTCTGAAGATCGTCGCCTTCTACTCGGGAGCCAGCGTAATTCTAAGTGTACAGGACGATGGCCGCGGCATTAACCTCGAAAGGGTAAAGGAATGTGCCATTAAAAAAGGCTATATGGAAAAAGGCCAGGAGGTCACAAAGGACCAACTCCTCACCTATATCATGGAGCCGGGTTTCACAACAGCCGAAAACATCAGTATGGTTTCGGGCCGTGGCGTGGGAATGGATGTGGTACGAAAGGAACTTAACAGTGTCGGCGGAAGCCTCGAAGTCTTCACCGAGGACAACCTGGGTACTACCGTAACCATGAAACTACCCACTACATTAACCATCATTGATACGTTGATGGTGAATGTCGATGAAACACAGATCCTCATTCCGGTGATGGATATCGAATACTGCTTTAAGGAGAAGAACGAGAACCTGTTTAAAAAAGACAATCGCTATATTCAGTACAAAAACAGTCCCATTCCGTTGGTTTCGCTTCGCGAACAATTTAAATATGCGCCTTCGGAAGAAGCTGACCTCATGGTGGTTGTGATCAACAAATTCGACAGGCGGTATGCCATAACAGCCGATCAGATTATCGGTGAACACCAGGCCGTTATCAAGCCCCTGGGCGACCTGTTTGTCAATCAGCCTTATTTCTCAGGCGGAAGCATTATGGTCGACGGTAAACTGGCTTTTATTCTCGACACCAATTTCCTGTTCAATCATATTACTAAAATTTAGCATATCATGGCAACATTAGATATTGATAAAAAAACCAGCTATATCAATCTGCGGATTGGTTCGGAGAGCTTTGCCATCAGCGTTTACAAAGTTCTTGAAATCATTCAGTTCGAACAGCTCACCAAAATCCCCAATGCCTCCGACTTTGTACCGGGCGTACTGAATTTCAGGGGATCCATTGTACCTGTTATCGACATGCATAAACGCTTTAACATCGAGAACACCGGGTCGGCCGACAAAATGGTTGTGGTGGTGGATATTGTCAGCAAGGATAAAAACGTGCTGATGGGTTTGTTGGTCGACCAGGTTACCGATGTTATCGAATTCGAATACAAGAACATCAAAGCGGTTCCCGACCTGGGCATTAAATACAACCCCGAATTCCTCGAAGGTTTTATTGAAATCGATGAGAAATTTATCATGGTGCTGAATATCGACAGGGTATTGAACGTACAGGAATTAGCAGAAGTAAGCCTGCTTGCACAGGACGCATAAAATTTCTCATGATTATCATGAATAGAACTGTTAAGCTCTTTTCCGGTATCATTTTCCTCTCCGGAAGCTTTTTGAAGGCAAATGCCCAGGCAGACGAAACATTATTGCCCCGGGTGAAGGTCTCCGGACTGGTCAAAACCGACCTGTTTTACGACACCCGCCAGACCATCTCCGCCAGAGAAGGACATTTTCTGTTATTCCCGGCGCCCCGGTTAACCGACCCTGATGGTAAGGACATTAATGATAAGGCCAGTCTAAACATCCTTCCCATACAATCGAACCTTTCTATAGGCGTTACCGGGCCGGCGATTTTAGGGGCTGCTACTTCAGGCATGGTCGAAGGCGATTTTTTCGGACAAACAAATGGCGATGTCAACATGTTCCGGTTGCGGCATACCTTTGTGAAAATGCAATGGGAAAAAGCCGAAATGCTTGTGGGACAATACTGGCATCCTCTTTTTGCCACCTCCTGCTATCCTGCTACGGTTTCCTTCAACACCGGATCTCCTATTCAGCCTTTTTCAAGGGCTCCCCAGGTAAGAATTTCCTACATCCCCGGAAAAATAAAACTTTCCGGAGTGCTGCTTTCACAACGCGATTATGCAAGCGTGGGACCCGACGGGAACAATTCAAAATACCTGCGCGATGCCGGCATGCCCGAAATACAGGTTAACGCCGAACTTACGCTGAAAAATCAAAATGAATGGATACTCGGCGCCGGCGCCGGTTACAAAACCCTTTTGCCCCAAATCAAAACAGGTGAAGGGTATGTAACTTCCGAAAGCGTTCATGGATTATCGGTGAATTCCTATCTGAAATTTACCGGTGAACACATCACGCTTAAAGCCTATGCTACCTACCTCGAAAATGGCAGCGAAGTACTTACTATAAGTGGCTATGCCGTAAAAGACAGCACCAATAGTGAAAAGGGACTCGTAAGCTACATTCCCGTAAGGACGGTTTCATACTGGGGCGAGATCCATGGAAACAACACCCGGTGGCAACCGGGCATTTTTGCCGGTTATACCGAAAACCTGGGTACCGGAAGCAATACCAGGGGACCGTTTTACCTGATGGCCAACATGCCGGTGAAAAGCCTTTTCAGGATATCGCCCAGAATTATTTTTAAACCGGGCATCCTTTCCTTTGCGGCTGAGGTGGAATATACTTCCGCACTGATGGGAAATCCCGATGAAAAAGGTAACATTTCTGACACCTACAGAGTAAACAACACCAGATTTTTATTAAGTGTGATATATAAGTTCTGACGGCCATGGCGCTTGATTCCCATACCATTAACCTCGAAGACAAAGATTTCGTCAGGCTCAGCAGTTACATCATGAGCCAGTTTGGCATTAAACTGCCTCCCAATAAGAAAACCCTACTGCAATGCAGGTTGCAGAAACGGTTAAAAACACTTCAACACAGCAGCTTCAGTGAATATGCCGATTATGTGTTTTCAACCAGGGGGCAACAGGAAGAGGTATGGAATATGATTGATGCCGTGAGTACCAACAAAACCGATTTTTTCAGAGAGCCTTTGCATTTCGAATATCTGTTAAATCAAGGAATTGAGGATTACCTGAAGCATTCGGGCAAAAACAAGCTGTCGGTTTGGAGCGCAGGATGTTCCAGCGGCGAAGAACCCTACACGCTGGCTATGGTACTGAAGGAGGCTTCATTAACCAACCGGCATTTCGAATTCAATATTCTGGCCACTGATATTTCCGAAAGCGTACTGCAACATGCATTGGTGGGCATTTACAATGTAGAAAAGACCCAAACCATCCCGGGTGAATACAAAAAGAAATACCTGCTCAAAGGGAAAAATGCATACGAAAACAAAACTAGGATCAGTTCTGAACTGCGTAACAGAGTAGATTTCAGAAAATACAACCTCCTGAGTACCGATTTTTCTGCCCTGGGTAAATTCGACTTTATATTCTGCCGTAATGTGATGATCTATTTTGAACGCGAAGTACAGCAACGGCTCTTGAAACAATTTTGTAAAAGCCTGAACCCGGGAGGTTTGCTCTTCATCGGGCATTCCGAATCCATTACAGGTTTCACCCTGCCGTTGAAGCATATTCGCCCGACCATATTTACCAAAATCGGTTAAATTTGTCGTAACGCTATACTGATATTTAATTTCCGCAAGGATCACCACCGTATATGAAAAAGATTAAAGTCATGATCATCGACGATTCAGCCTTTGTACGGCAAACGCTGTCGGGCATTTTGAATCATGACCCTGAAATTGAGGTGATCTCCACGGCGGCGGACCCCATCTTTGCAGCCGGAAAAATCCCCAAAGAGCGACCGGATGTGATTACCCTCGACCTGGAAATGCCCAGGATGAACGGGCTTACCTTCCTGAAAAAGCTGATGGCAACCCTGCCCATTCCGGTGGTGGTTATCTCCAGCCTTACCGAAAAAGGAGGAGAAATGGCATTAAAGGCTATCGAATATGGCGCTATTGATGTAATTACCAAACCCAAGCTGATCACAAAAGAGTTTTTTGACGAATCAAGAATACTAATTTGCGATGCCGTTAAGGCAGCATCGCAAGCCAATATGAAACGCGTTGGCGGTGTCGCACCTGCTCCGGTCATGATAAGCAGATCGCAACCTGTTGTTATGCCCAAGCTTACCGCTGATGAAATTCTGGAATTGTCACCCCAGGTTGTATCCATAAAACACACTACCGATAAGATCATTGTACTGGGCGCTTCAACAGGCGGCACGCAGGCCATCGAAGCCTTTCTCGTGGCCATGCCACCCGATTGCCCGGGTATTGTAATTGTTCAGCACATGCCTGAAATGTTCACCAAATCATTTGCTGACCGGCTCGACAAACTATGCCGGATTTCAGTAAAAGAAGGTGTGCATGGTGAGCTCATCACCATTGGCAAAGCCATCATTGCCCCCGGTAACCGGCACATGCTCATTGCCCGCACCGGCGCCAAATACTCAGTGGTAATCAACGACGGACCCCTGGTCAACCGGCACCGGCCTTCGGTGGATGTACTGTTCCGTTCAGCCGCCAATTGTGCAGGGGCCAATGCAGTTGGGATCATCATGACCGGCATGGGCGACGACGGCGCCCGGGGCCTCCTCGAAATGAAAAATGCCGGCGCCTATACCATTGCCGAAGACGAAAGCACCTGCGTGGTATTTGGCATGCCCAAGGCAGCCATAGCCATGGATGCGGCAACAACCGTTTTACCGTTACATGATATGGCCAGACATGCCTATCAAAAGCTATCCTGACTTACCTGATTTTACAGCTATACAAAGAAGTTTCAGCAGTGACAAAAAGAAGATCATGATCTTTTCCGCCAATAGCTATAGAAACAGGCCTTTCGGGCAGACTGATCCTTCTGATCTCTTTCCCGTTTTTGTCATAAACGAAGATCTGACCGTCTGCTACGTAAAGATTGCCTTCTGAATCCACCGCAGTACTGTATTCACTTCGCGACTGGATTTCTTTAAGGTTCGATAGCTTCCCGTTGGGCGCAACATCCAGCTGAACCAGTCTTTTTTGCATTTCGTCAGAAGCATAGAAGGGTTTTCCCGGGATAGCAGCTTTCAGAGCCGCACAGCGACCAATATCATAGGTTTCCGGAATGATGGTAACTCCATCAGGAGCCAAAAAGGCCGAATCGGGAAAATATTGTACCGCCTGGTCAAAGGCAAAATGATATCTGCTATCCGGATAAAATGCCCTGCTTACATTTTTCAATCCGCTGGTTGCAACCCTGGGTAAAGGAACATAGGTCTCATCAGGATTATCCGGGTCAACTGAAAAAACATAAGCCGCCCATCCGCTGTTTCCGTAACTGCTGTAAGCAGCGTTATCATCGGGAAGTCTTTTCACAACTTCCTGTTTTCCGCCAACCATATAACCTGGTTGCGGATCATAACGACATACTACCAGAAGATTGTCTTTGGTGTCGGTTGCCAAAACAAATGGCTGAAGTGGATAATCAGCCAGTATGGTAACACTGTTGGCTTCAGCGGTCCATTTATAAATCCGTTTCTTTCTCGATTCACAGAAGTATATATTGCCTTTACTATCAGCAGTGATACCCTGCGCAAAATCAAAACCGGTTGCAACCTGTTTAATTTGGCAGCTGTTATCTATACAGAAGGGACCGGGACCTGCTTCGCTTCCGGACACTTTCAGCAATGCATATTCCCAGGGGTATACCGGCAGTCTTTTATTCACATCATATACAGTAAATTCAGTAACCCACAATTTTTGGGTGTAGTTATGTACGTTGCGAAACTCAATGTCCTTGCAATTCCACAATCTTACACCGAAAGATTTTGGAGTACTGACCCTGATTACCCTGTATATCCAGAGGTTGTTGAACCGGATGTTACTGCAGTTCGAAAGTTCTACCATCTGACATTCTTTTCCCTCCCTGCTTTCTTCTTCAAGCTGAAATGCGTATAATTTCCAATTAGCTACATTCTCAAATCGTGCCTCATTGCGTACATGGTGTTCGAGTGATATGGCATATACCCTGGAAGGGGTAGATGTATTGCTTACATACAGGCCATTGGTAGCATAAGTGCTGGCCGTCCAGATATCCTTTATGGTGCCGCCGCCACCATTGGTAATCCAAAGGCTCCAATACTGGTTATCCCACGCGAGGTCAAGGCCCTGTTCATTGATAGGTTTATCCGGCGAACTCACCGGACGTACCCCCCTGCTAAAAGAGAGCATAAAGCGCTGCATTTGTTTGTCAGCAGCTGCCTGGTCATCAGCGCTCAGCGGTTTACGCATGGTACCATGTCCTCCTACAAACTTTATGTCATTCATGAGGGATTTTTCACCTGCCATCCATTTGCATCCCACAGCCCGATAATTGATCCCGCCGGTATAAATACCTATGCCATTCAGGATATCGTCGCCTCCCTCTGAGGATTCAACCATGGGCACCGGGCCTCCGAATCCGCTGAAGGCGGGTTCACTTTCCCTGAGAATAAACTGAGTTGCCATAGGATGAAGTCCGATGAGCTTTGTCCCCGGCCTCATCTTTAATGTTCCGGTGAGTCTGTACCATCCCTGTGGAACATAAATGACCTGATAGTTGGCAATAGCATCCCGGAATGCTTTTGTATCATCGGTTTCGCCGTCTCCTTTAGCTCCTGATTCTTTAATATTAACCCAGGTATCCATTGAGGGAAGCAATGGAATGTCTTTTACCAGGGCAACAGGGACCTTTTGCAAGGGGGTAATATCTACCTTGGTCTCAAACTCAGCATCATCATTCAGATTGTTGACAATGAGGCCATGCACAAATTCATTCACGCGGTATGCTTTGGATGATTCTTTTACCGTTTTACCGCTTTCTCGGAATAGGGCAAATACCGGTACATTGTTACATTCAATATGAAGCAGGTTGATCTGGGTGAGGGAACTGTTCTCCCTACTGATAATAACTCCAGCCCGACTCACGTTCTCAAACAGACAATTCTCCATCATCAACCGGTCGGTATCATTTTCCCTGATCTCGACGCCTACGGGAGCATTCTTTACATGCATATTCACGATAGCGAAACCCGCATTGTGTGAAAGGATAGCCGCCTTACGCTGGCCTTCAAAATAGGTATCTACCGTCATCATGGGCCAGCTTGGTGAAGTAGGTCCCGTCATGATTCCATATTCACCACCAATAAAGGTGACGTTTTCCAGTTCATTTCCAATCTCCGAGATACCTGCCAGACCATTGCCCGTGTTAATAACGCAATGGCTTATAAATCCGTGCTGGGCAAAATGGGCTCTGAGTGCAATTGCATAAGGGTTACCATTCAGGATGCGAAAGTCAATATTTGATAATGCACTGTAAAAGGTTCCGGGATTGGCATCGCGGGGTTGTTCCCCCTCATTTACAATACCGCCTGTGAAGCAGATCATATACCGTTCTCCGAAGGGACTGGCAGTATCGGGCGACTGGTATCCGCGGGATTTTTCTGCCAGGATAATTTCAGGGCGTGTTTTTCCGTACCCGATAAGGCGTATTGATGCGGGCACGTATACAGGACGACTGATCAGGTATCGTCCTTCAGGGATAAACAATATCCCAAAGTTCTTTTCGGTTTTCACCTGGTTAATTGCGCGCTGTAAAGCTTCAGAAACATCCGTTTTACCATCGGCCCTGATGCTGTAATTCTCAGGAGTAAAATAGAATGCTTCCGGATCATCCGGTCGTAGTTTGAATACCGATTCACTCCGCCAGTTGCTTGTCTGAGCAGTTAAAAGACCAGATATCATAAGCAACAGGCCTACTTGAAATAATTTATGAAATTTCATTTTTTGAGAAAGAATAATATGCTATAAAAGTAGTACAGAAGTAATATCGTTGTTCGTGAATTATATCATACTTTAGATTGTTGCCCTGCAAGAAGCACTTTTATTGGGGTAACATGAAGACGTAAGGTGCAGCGAACCGGCATATTATAGGAGTAATGGCCGATGTACATCACCACTCGGCTGATATGCCGGTTGAACCTACCATGTTTCAATGCTGGGATTTGGCAAATGGATATTGCCTGCTAAAAATAAGTGCAACGAATCCACAGGAAAAGATACTGGCACTGGAAAAACGCTGGATGAAAATCCACCAGGCCAATGCTTTTGACTACCTTTGGATTGACGAACATTACCAAAAGCAGTTTGATAAATGGGTACAGTTGGTACAAATTGTAAAAGCGCTTTCTATCATCGCCATATTGATTGCTTGCATTGGACTATTTGGCCTGAGTTCTATTCTGCTCAACAAGCGCACCAAAGAAATCGGCATCCGCAAAGTAAATGGCGCCAAAATATCAGAAGTATTAATTATGCTCAACAAAGACTTTGCGAAATGGGTAGCCATTGCCTTTGTAATCGCTTGCCCGATATCCTACTTAGCCATGACTAAATGGGTCGAAAACTTTGCCTTTAAAACATCACTGAGCTGGTGGATTTTGCCCTGGCAGGTTTGCTGGCGCTGGGAATTACTTTGCTTACCGTGAGCTGGCAAAGCTGGCGGGCAGCTACGAAAAATCCGGTGGAAGCGCTGAGGTATGAATAAATATTAACAATTATGGAACCAAAAGCAGTAGTCGAAAAATTTGTGGATTATTTTAATAATAAGGATATTGAAGGCCTAGCCGAATTATATCACGACGATGCTGTTAACCACCAGGTTGCTAATGAACCCGTTGTTGGGAAGACCGCAATCCGAAAAATGTTCGAAAATGAATTTGCTACGGCCGAAATGGTTTGCATAGTTGAGAATGTTTTTGAAGATGGAGAATGGGCTATTCTCGAATGGCGTGATCCGCTGGGATTAAGGGGTTGCGGTTTCTTCCATGTAGTCGATGGAAAAATCAAGTTCCAAAGGGGGTACTGGGACATGCTTACTTTTTTAAGGCAACATAATCTTCGCATTCCGCAGAAATAACACTCAAAATTTTTATAATGAGATATTTAGATGCCACCAGCCGCCCAAAGACATATTTTTGATTCCCGGCTTAATAAACTAACATGTCCTTTTGTTCATAAGCCCAATGATTTATTGCTCTATATTGCCAACAGGGTTACAGAAATCCGGAAAATAATGGTTGAAAACAAGGAAAAAGGTTGGGCCTGATATGTATATTTCGAACCTCCCATAAAACCTGACTAAACAAACCTGTCCTTTAGCGTAAATTAACTATACAACGCTGTTTATGTATCATATACGCCTCCGGCAGCCTCGGATTCCAGTTAAAGCCTGTTATGTACGGTTATGGCATTATTTATCTGCATTACTGATTAATTACAGCAATGGCAGCGCCTATGAGATTTGCATTTTCCATTTTGGATAGGATCACTTGCTTCTTCCCCAATCCCAGGTCAGCTATTATTTTATTCAGCCAGGTATTAACTATTTCCACATAAGCCATTTGTCCCTGGTTTAGTGTACTCCAGAACAAACTTCCTTCTGCCAGAATATGAATACTCATTATGGATGGGTTTATGTTATGCAGTGATTTTATAAGTCCGGCGAGCGACGCTGCGACCAGTTTTGCTGATCGTTCATATATACAGTATGCAAGTTCAACATGCTTTTTTTCATAGTCTCCCGGATGATTGATCATGTGGGTCAATTGTGCAGCATCCATTTCTTCGTTAAAACCGGCATCAGGAGCAGCCGTCCGGAATATTTGTCCCAGATACATCCCTGAAACTGCTTTTTCGAATCTTTGTATTCCCGGATTATCAGAATTACGGTCCACAACTTCATCGAAAGCCATTAAGTGAGGAGGGAAGAAATTGCCTGATTCCAGGTTTATGGGTGTTTCACCGGCAAACGATTTTTCCCCTTTAAGCTTTGAAATAGATCCTGAAGGAAAAAATGTGGCCATATTTGTCCCTGTTCCAACAATCAGGCCGATGTATGCATCATATCCGGAATTCTTTAATCCGGCAAAAAGACTGGTAATGGTATCGTTGACCACTGCAATTTTTTGAAAGCCATAGTCTGTGTTTCTGTTAAAGTATTCCAACAAAGGTTTACCAACCGGTTTACCTTCCATATTGGCTATATTAACTCCCTTTACCCATTTGATCAATTCAGCATCTCCGTTGCTGAGCGATTTTGCAGGATAGGAAAAACAGTAACCCACAGGTAAGCCTTTGGGAAAATCAGGCAGTT
The DNA here is from genome assembly GCA_964618645.1 of uncultured Bacteroidales bacterium. Lineage (GTDB taxonomy): Bacteria > Bacteroidota > Bacteroidia > Bacteroidales > UBA10428 > UBA5072. The sequence continues at coordinate 23,192 of CAZUBW010000034.1, forward strand.
GTTCAATCAGTTTTAACTGGGACGCATGAAGGTCTTGTTCTGAAAAACCTGATTTTTTCATCTCTGAAATCTCTCTTTCAACAACCTCTCCTACCGTAATATGGTCCCCATCGACCGAAACTACAGCTGCCCTGCAATTTGTCCCTCCAAGATCAAGTACAATGGCGTCGCCTTTTAAACCTTCCTTTTGAGGGTGAATATAAGCAGGTATTGCCTTTATCTCTGTATTGTCGAGTTTTAGTCCTGTTTCAATTTTTTTCCAGTAATCATTGGCAATATCCAATAACTGGCCTTCCGTTAATTCAAATTCCATAGTTGTTATTTAGCTAAATAATTGTTCTTACTAAAACCTAAAATGCGTCATACAATGTCCGGATAGAAAGTACTTTCTTCAGTTTCTCTTCTGACATATTGGTTTCCAGTAGAATTACGACTTCTTCGCCGGGCAGCATATCAAAATAGTTATCCGAGAAGAAGCCTTCCTCATCTTCGATTTGCAGGTAAACATTCTTTGCCAGTTTATCCGTTACCAGGCGAATATTGAATCCTGAATCTGCTTTCTCAATTGTGTATTCCACCTTGGGACTGGGAATATTCAGCTCTTTAAACGGTCTGAAAAAGAATGAATTTTGCGACACAACCTTTCCATGCTGTATCAGTTTGGTATAGAACAGCAGATTGTGCGTATCTTTAAGTGGTTCAAATTCTTTCATAATTACTTTGAAATAATCACGGCTTGAATTGGCAGGAATTTTTACCTGCTCATCCTTTTCCCATAAGACCTTGCCGTCGAAATCCATTATACCCAAAACAAGCTTTCCATTCACTTCATTCAAATGATCGTTCACAATGTCTACCTTAAATTGCTGACCATCTGTATAAGGACTTACCAAAACCGGCTCAAAGCCTTTTTTCACATAATACTGAAGTGCTTTCCAACGCTGGTAGTAGTCGGTAGAACTCCAGGAAGCCACCGGCCAGCAATCGTTAATTTGCCAGTACAGACTACCCATACAATAGGGCATCGCCCGCCGGTGACCTTCCAGGGCAAATTTGATCCCTTCGGCCTGCAAAACATGATTGACGTACAGGAACGATTCAAAGTCTTTGGGTTGCCTGTACTCCTGCAGCATATAGTATTCAATAGTCTTATTACCGATGGAGGAACGCTGATGTGAATTCATTACCCTGGAATCAATCTGGTAGTCTTCCGGAAGGGCATACTGCCGAACTGTTTTCAATTCCGGGAAAGACTGAAATCCGTATTCGCTCATGAAACGGGCAATATGCGTGGCATAAGTTGTAAATGGTTCTTTTCCCCACCATACGCCCCAGTAATGCTCGTCACCATTAACCATATCTGCCACTATTCCTGTTCCCGAAGAAGGGCTGGAACTCCAATAGGACCTCGAAGCATCATGCGTTTTCACAGCTTCCGGAAGTACCTGGTGAAAAATATCTTCATAAGCCTTCCAGATTTTGTCGGCATCATCCTTACTTTTTGCTTCTGCTGTTCTCTTCCATCCCCATTGGTACCACGCCCCCAGTATTTCGTTGTTTCCGCACCAAAGCGCAATACAAGGATGGTTCCGCAGACGTTTTATGTTATCAACAGCTTCAGCTTTTACATTATCCAGGAAGGCCTGGTCTCCGGGGAACATAGCACAGGCAAACATAAAATCCTGCCAGATCAGTATTCCGGCCTCATCACACAAGTCATAAAATTCGTCATTTTCGTAAATGCCTCCTCCCCATATGCGGAGCATGTTCATGTTGGAAATTTGGGCTGTTTTTACAACCTTTTTGTAATTTTCCCGGGACACCCTTGGTAAAAAAATGTCGTTGGGGATATAGTTTGCCCCTTTCATAAACACCGGAACACCATTCAACTTAAAATAGAAGGAAGTTCCTTTTTCGCTTTGGTCACGAACCAATTCAAGTGTCCGTAGACCAATGCGCTCTGATTTCTCCGTTATCCTTTTCCCGACAGCAAGTTTTCCCCTGATCGTATACAGATTTGCTGCTCCAAGCCCGTTGGTCCACCATAATTTTGGATTTTCAATTTTGAAATCAACCGGATAGGTTGAAATACCTTTTATCAGTTTTATGCTTGTTTTAGCCAGTTCAACACCTTCGTTTTCAATACTGATGGTTGCTTCGGTAGCAGCATTGGCTTCTACTTCAAAAACAGCCGTCAGGCTTGCCTCATGCTCATTAAGCTGGTTTTGTTTAAGCTGCATGTTTTCAATCCGGGCTCCATTCCATGCAACCAAATATACCGGACGCCAGATACCGCTGGTAACCAGTCTTGGTCCCCAGTCCCAGCCAAAATGATAACCAGCCTTTCTGGTGTAAACGCTAACTTTTTTGTTCCCTTCTACTTCTCCAATTTCAGCAAGGTCGTTATCCGAAACCGGAATCACGAACCCCTGCGCATCATACTTTTCAATTCCTTTTAGAATGGGCGAACGCAGGATGATATGTAATTCGTTTTCGCCGGCCTTTATCAGGTCTTTCAAATCGGCTTGCCACTCGCGAAACATATTATCGGCCTGAAATAGCTGTTTGCCATTTACAAATATTTCCGCGTAGGTGTCAATTCCTTTAAAATCCAATTGTATGCGGTCGCAACCCAGCATGTTATCGTCCACATGGAATATGGTTTTATACTCCCAATCTGTTTTATCAATCCATTGCACATCGTGCTCATTAAGCCGGTAAAACGGGTCTTCAATTATTCCATTGGCCATCAGATCGGTATGAACACATCCGGGGACTTCGGCCGGGAGCCACTTTTCTTCGCCTACCTGCCTGAAAGTCCAGCCCGTATTTATTTCTTTTTGGACCATGATGGCCGGTTCGTTTGTCCGGCAACTGCACAAAAGGATCATTGCATTTGCAATAATGAACAAGACTGGTTTTTTTAGCATGACAACAGTTGGTTATGAGGGTTAATGCTGTTATTGTATTATTTTTAAGTTGGAATGATTATTGAAACCTTTTGATGGCTTCTTCAATGATAATTTTGGTTGCCGTGGCGCCACAACGTGAACATCCCGCCTTTTGAACGGCAAGCAGTTCATCGAGCGTTCTGACACCTCCTGCTGCTTTGATTTTCACTTTCGGACCTACATTTTTGCGCATCAGTTCAAGATTTGGAATGGTTGCCCCTTTATAGGAATATTTACCATCATAACCCTTGACAAAGCCAAATCCTGTAGAGGTTTTTACATAGTCGACACCCACTCTTGTACAAATTTTGCATAGTTCAATAATGTCTTCTTCTCTGGTGACAAAATCTGTTTCAAAAATAACTTTAACAATGGCCCCGTTCTGATGGCAGGCATTGGTTACGGCCTTAATTTCTTTTTCGGTATAGTCCCAATCTCCCTGTAAAGCCTTTCCTATGTTGATGACCATGTCGATTTCAACAGCGCCGTCTTTGCAGGCTGTTACCGCTTCAAAAACCTTAACCTCGGTTGCAGCATTCCCGGCAGGAAAACCAATTACACACCCGGTTAAAACGCCGGAGTTTTTTAATAACTCAGCGGCCTGATGAACGGCATACGGTTTAACACAAACCGACGCGACATCATATTTTTTAGCAATTTCACATTCCCTTTCTAAATCGTGATCGGTCAATGTAGGATGAAGGATAGAGTGATCGATCATTTTTGCAAGTTCTTTTACTTTTTGGTTCATTTTGGTTCTATTTTATGATTACTTATTTTAAACTTTTAGCCTCATCAATCCGGTTAACCAATCAGATTTTATAAAAATTACTCACAGGATATTTCTCTGTGATGCAATACAACTCCGCGTAAATATTGAAGCCAGGTTTACTGGTTATGAATTTTACGGAGATATGAAGTACCGGCGTTTTTTCATTCACCTCCAGCACTTGTGCTATTTTGTTGTTTGCAGATTCGGCTCTTAATTCGTGCCAGGAGCCAATAATTTCAATAAAATACCGCTGACTTAATGTTTTAAAGAATGATTGATCAATAAATTCTTTCTCAAGCAAGTCGTCTAACCCAAAATTGGCTAACCAGTTGTTTTCGAGCATTACCCTGTCGCGACCAATGCAACGTAAACGCTCAAAATGGATGCAATCAGCCTGGCTTTCTGCTTTACTTACCTCGAATATTATTTCATTGCTCCACGCAGCTATTGCCGGTTTCTGCAGCATAACAGACTTGACATTACTGCCTCCTGCCTCCGAGAAACCCTTTACGTTCAGTAGTCCCAGCGATTCCCGACGTTCTGTCACGATACTTCCCAAACCTTGCTTTTTCTCAATAAACCCTTCCTTGAGAAGTTCATCCAAAGCTCTTCTGCTGGTAGTGCGGGTAATTGAATACCTGTCACAAAGTTCATTTTCCGAAGGCAATAGATCTCCCGGTTTATATAAACCTTGCTGAATCAGGATTTTCAGGTCGCTGTATATTTTTTGATATTTCAACATTTTTCATTCCATCAAGACTTCAAAAGTATAATATTTACTTGTACGTACAAGTAATTTTTTGACAAAAAAATCTCAGTCTATAAAAATGATCCTTAGAATAAGCAGGAGCGCAATAAAATGCTTTAGTATTCTGCGATTACCAGGTTATAATATTCCAACAACAATACTTGATTCGTCAAAACCATGTGTAAGCATGGCTAATGATCTTTTGTTTGCTACCGGACTATTGACTATAAAAGCTTTTAGAGGATTGACCTTTTTGGTTTTTGGAAATGTCTGACAAATGCTTCCGCATATTCGCAATTATACTCCATACCCCTAAACGGTTCCATCTGTCCGTGATAAAGTGGGTATTCTTCTTCAATCCTTTGACTTTTATGAACAAAGCAAGCATTATGTTTTTGTTCAATTACAGAAGTAATATCCACATATTCTGTGGGGCAAAAATTCTGACTTTGTGCACCAGTCATTGCTTCACAGTAATACAAATCAAATTTCCTTTGCATATGATACCAGGCGTCCAATACCAAAGATGAGCATATTCTGTGATCGCGATGCGTATCAATAGGCCAGTGAGTAAAAACCAAATCAGGATTCTCCTTATTAAGGAATTCCTGCATTTTTTTATACTGAACTGCATTTATTTCACAACTTCCATCAATTTGACCCAGGAATTCAGGACGTACTTTCAAAATAAGACAAGCCTCCATAATTTCAGCAGTCCTTATTTGGGCTGCTTCTTCATGTGATTTTCCCTCTATACCAGCTTCACCAAGTGTAAGATAAGCCGAAACCACATCGTGCCCTGCATTGGCGAACAATGCCATGGTACCCCCGCATATAGTTTCCGGATCATCGGGATGAGCTCCTACAACAACAATCTTAAGTTTCTCAATTTCCTGTGCATCTCTGTTTGTTGTTTGTGAAAATGATGGTAACCCAACCAGGGAAATGCCAGCTGTGGTGCCAATTGTTTTTAATACATTTCGTCTTGATATTTGTTTCATAAGTTACTCTTTAATAATTTATTATATTTAATACACAATGATCCTTTCAACCAATCCTCCACCTTATCCATCTGCAAACCCATATTATCAGGATTGTCAACAGTTAAGAATTCCGTGTCCCAACTTGATCTAATGAGAGACCTTGATACCACCCAGCGCATTGGATACGCTGTCAAAACGCACCCTGTATATATTACCCATGCCATTTAAAACACCGTTGGCCAGTGTTTCCAATTCGGCAATGGTCTCAATTTTTTTATCCTCCGGCAACATCTTTTCACTGGTAAAATAGAAATTGCCCCTGGGATAATCAATAAAGGGACAGTAATCCAGCCTGTCGGAATTACTAAATAGGTTTAAACCTGGATAGCTTTTCTTCCAATGAGCCTATGCCATAACCACCCCATTTGTCGATGATGATGCCTTTCGGGTCGATGAGAAAGAAGGCAGGTATTCCATTCACACCATACTTAATGTAGGTCTCACTAAAAGTTCCTTCCCCATCCCATAAACTAATCCATGAGACGCTATCACGTTCAAGTGATTTAAGCCATATTTCCTTTTTTGAATCGCTTGAGAAACTTACAATAACAAGTGAATCGCTATAAGTTTTATCGATATGCCGCAATTCTTTTGCCGATTGAACACAGGGACCGCAATAAGCACCTGTAAAATCCAGCAATATGTATTTCCCTGTTAAATCCGAAAATTTTAGGGTATCGCCTGTTTTATCAACAGCTTTAAAGTCGTGATATTTATCCCCTACTCCGGAGATTTTCTCGTTTAAAAAGACCTCTACAATCCTGGCATATTTACTGGATTTGATTTCAGGTGATAATTTATTATACAAAGCCCGAACAGTGTCTTTGGGAAACGATCTTTTCAGATATCCCAGGTAAATTATGCCGGGATAAGTATTGATGTGTGTTTTAACATACTCAACCCGAATAGCATGAACTGTATCATCAATGACTTTTATCTTATCCCAGATCTCTTTATGTTTTTCCTGCTGCAATTCGGGTGATAGTTTGAAAAAGCTTTTTGCCAGTGAATCCCGCTCCCTGTCAAACAATTTTGTCTTATTTTCCAGACAGTTGTAATCTGAATGGAAGTTCGATCCTTCGACTTCCGCATCCCAGGGGAAGTCCTTTATATCACCGTGAATATTTACATGCTCATTACCAATAAGCAAAAACAAGTAAATAAGCTGATCATTTACCCTTGCTGTTAAAAGCAGCTGTTCGGGAACATCTGACAATTGGCCTTTAAGCTTAAAAGTATTCCCGCCAATTATTGCACTATCAATTATTTCCTCAGTACTCACATTCTGCAAATACACTTTCGTGCTATCAGGAAATCCGGTAACATTTCCGGTAATTACGTATCCGTCTGGCTTATTGCACGAAAACAAAAAAGCTGGTAAGATTACGAATATCCATTTTGATGTTATTTTCATGGCTTTTTATTTTAAGTTTGCTTTGGGACACCCTTACAAATTACCATTCAGTTTCATCATTCCTTTCGCAGCATGGGAATACCTTTTTTCTTAACTCACTTATAAAAATCCTCTCTTGTCGTTCTTCTTCCCTGCTTTTTTGCAAATTATTAAAGAACGCTTGATATTCCAAATCTACCTGTATTCTATTCTCGTATGTATATCCAACTGAGAATTCCCTTATATCCTTTTTAAAGGACTTATAATCACTGGATATTAATGATAACTCGGCGTTAACAGTCGGTATCTGAAGACATTCCTGAATTTTGTATGCTATTTTGTCACCATTATAGCCAACTCCAATTACATTGAATTTTTGACCTTTCCATAAGAGCAAATCCGGATCGTCAGTATATACAATTTCAAATGTTTTATTATCATCTGAAAGGTAAGAGAAAATGCTTTTAATGTTTGGATTTACAACATAAGCAAATACCCTCTCATATTGATCCCCATTTTCGATGGAAATATTTAACCTAAATTGCTCTACATCGCTTAGTTTTAATTCCCGGGCAGCATTATACCAGCCAAAATCAGTCAGTTCAAAACCAAATTTCTTCATCCGAAAGGCATGCCTGGCATCCAAAAGTTCTCTATACCGCTCCATTTTTTCCTGAGCAACACGGTCATTTTTTATCCTTTCTCTTACATATTCGGTTTTGTAGGCAAGCAAGTCCTGCTCAATTTTATCCTTGCTTTTTTTATAATAATCAGCTAACAGTAAAGCCTTCCTGTCTGACAGCCTTACCGAAGTCTGCTTATAGGCAGCAAATTCTACGAATTTGGAATATGCGCTATGGGTATTGCCCAATTTTTTTGCAGCCATCTCATCAATTTCCCAGAGATTTTTGTTCAGATTAGTCACATACAACTCCAGAATGCTATTGTCGCAAGTTGAAAAAATAGTTTTTAACCTGTACTCGAATTCTCTGGTGGAAATAAGTGTATTCTGAAACTTTTTATTACAAATGGCTTTAATTGAAGCAGGATTAATCCCGCATGGCTGCTCCGGTGAAACAATAGAGGTATCACCCATATGCAGCAATGACGGTTCCTCCTCTATGAGATGAATAACCGGCATAAACAATCCGAACATTAAAAACCGGCTGTTACCATAAAAAACTTCTGTTTTGTCCAATTCTGTTGCAAAACTATAATATAAACTGTCCAAAAGCTCTCTGGTTACAAATTCATGGTTTCTATAAGGTAAGCCCTGTTCGACTTTTATTTCAAACCCTTCAGGATAAAAATCAAGCATATCAATCGGGACCGATAATAAATAATCAACAGCGTTCCTATCCTTTTTCCATGACATATTGCCATATTTGTCGCGATTCCCTTTATATAAGCTGGCTTTTTTATCTGCGGCTAACTCAAGATATACCGGATTATCGGGATTAATGTATAGTTGTTTGCCTTTTCGGGTGGCATTCACGAAAAAGGAAAGGTAGGACTCATATATCATAACCGAGTCCTGAATCATCAGGTTTGAAAATATAATTTCATCTAAATCGGTTCCTTCTGCAAACTCCAATTGGATAGAATCATTCACCATTTTCCCTTTTTGATCGAGTAAAGATCCGGAAGGAATAATCAGGAGATTACCATTTATGGTCAGAATAGTATTATCTTCACTAGCGTCAAGTTTATAGAAGCTACTCTCAACAATGGTGTTTTTAAATGCATCATCCTCATAAAGTTTAGTAATTTTCACGTGGTTCGACAATTGGTCAGATTTGCATCCAAAAATTACAATGAAAAGAAAAGGCAACAGGTGTCTGGGTTTAATCATACTATGTTATTTTATTGGTGATAACAGCTTTTTTCGCCTGGGGGTTGTCAGTATGTTTGGTTATGGTTTATATGCAAGGTAGTTAAAAGTAACCGAAATGCAAAGGAGCAAGTGGCAGCGGCAGTTGCAGTTGCAGTAAGGATACCTGTTTAACTCGAAGCTCGCAGCTCGCAGCTCGCAGCTCGCAGCTCGCAGCTATTTAAAAACTTTGCAGGCTGCACGACTACAACCTATCCAAACTCTCCTGCAAATACCCTTCATATTCCGGCAACATTCCAAATTTGCCCGCTTCGATAACGGGTTTGGTTTTGCCATGGAAATCGCTGCCACAGGTGATCAGCGCCTGCTGACGAACAGCCATCTCAGCCAGGTACCTCATTTGTTCCGGGTTATGATAATTATTGAAAACTTCAACACCCGCAGCGCCCAGCTTGAGCAAATCGGTAACCACCTCTTCCCTGCCCCTGAAATTATGACCGGGATGCGCAATTACCGGTATACCCCCATTCCGTTTGATCAGGTCAATGGCTTCGGTATAATCCATATAGTCGATTTTGACATAAGCCGGCTTGCCCTGTGCAAAAAAGTCGAGATAGAAATTAAGCATGGCCATATCACTCCTGTTACCGCCTTGCCTGTATGGATCAAGCGCAGTTATGTTATCATATTGTTGATTTTGCAGCAACACTTCAGCAATCAGTTCAGGAGTGGATATTCCTTTATAAGCCTTATCCAATACCTCCTGCGGATCTACCGGAATATTCAGCGCATGCAGGTTATCAATCATAGCGCCAAAAGAGTCCAACGCCAGTTTGTCTACCTGTTTTTCCAATGCCACAAAATCACTGGACCGGTAATTAATATGATAGCCCAGCACATGCAGGTCGGTACCCTTGTAGTTACAGTCGATTTCAATACCCGGAATGACCCTGATACCATAGGTCCCGGATGCTTCAACAGCTTCTGCAACTCCGCTCACCAGGTTATGGTCGGTAATGGCAATTAACGATAGTCCCTGGCGGGCTGAAATTTTTAATATTTCCTGAGGCGAAAGTTCCCCATCGAGGCTGTAAGCCGAGTGCATGTGCAAGTCTGCAGTGATCATATTTTCAATTGTTTATGAAATAACCCCTGAATTATTAACCTGTTGGCGTTGCAAAATGGCCATGAGCTTTTCCGGCGTAATGGCTGTGAAATCATCAACAGCCATAAGCACACCGGCTTTTTCAAGCGTTGCGGCCTTGTGATACGAGGTGATACCGATAACCCCGATACCTGCTTGCAATGCTGACTGTATGCCCGAAAGCGAATCTTCAAAAACGATGATATGGATTGGTGTCGACAATAACACCATCCATATCAAATATGACAGCTTTATCCATTAAAAGGAAAATAAAAATTCAGGTTTCCGGCTAAGATAATCATTTACCTGAACGTCAGAACCTGAATTTCTGCATGGTTTTCCTCATTTTGCAGGAAGTTTGTTACCTGCCCTCAAAAGCTTTAATGTACAACTCCCTGATTTCACCAATAGATGGATAACGCGGATTGGCACCCGTACACTGGTCGTCGAATGCAAGTTCCGACAGGTTATTCATCATGGCAAAGTTAAAAGGTTTTATCAACCGCCTGAAAAAATGCCTCACATAAATAGCTTCCTGTCCACTTCATCAAAATGACAGATGGTGTCTGGTGATGCAATTTTGTCAGCACGACTATTGGAGTCAACCATAATGACCTTTCCGGGATTGGCCCTTCGCGCTGCTTCAATTCCGGCCGGTGAATCCTCGAATATCACCACATCGTGCGGATGAATATCCAACAGGTGAATGGCAGACAGAAAAATATCCGGTTCAGGTTTACTTTTATAGCAACCGTTATTGTACACAATATACCGTGGATCAACCAGCTGACCCAGTTGAAGATAATCAATGTAAAAATCAACATTCTCCTTGCCAGAGGCAGTGGCAATGGCCACCTTTACGCCCCTTTCCTTCAGAAAATGAATAAGCTCTGCTGCACCCGGCGCAAAACCGATACCGGTTTGCAGACAAAGGTCGCGATAGAGGGCTTCTTTTTCGGTTACGTAGCGGCTAATCTCTTCCGGTTCCATTTCTCTTTCGAAAATAGCTGGAAAGATCAGCTCATTGTTACGACCATGTATTTTTTCGTCTTTCTGCCGGTCGGTCAGCGACAGATGATGCCTATCCAGAAAAACATCCCATGCCCTGTTGTGTAAGGGGGTATCCCACAACAGCGTGCCGTTGAAATCAAATACCGCTCCTTTAAGTTTCATAAGTCGTATGTCAGATGAAATCTTTGAAGGTGTTGAAGAGCTTTTTGTAAGCTCTTGGAACGTTTAGAGGCCCTCTCAATACTCCAAAACAAACTAACATATTCTGCTAACCTGCCGTTATAATTTGGACCTATGGCCGCAAATTCATCTCTGGGTAATATATCTTCCCTGATATCTCTTTTTCGGCATTTCCTGATAAGATTAAGTAACTCAAGTTTTGGATCAACCAATTCTTCAGGATTTTTGGATAAATTGGCAATTGAAATCCCTGTATAAATCGAAAAACCCTCAATATCTGCCAATAACCATGCTTCAACCTCTCTTACCGCCACCCTGAATAATAAATTTGGATGTGAAGGAACTTTTAGCCAATTTTGAATTAGGGAAGGTGCGCATTCAACTGTATCCAAATCTGTTAAAACAAAAAACGGACAACCTTTTGAAGCTGTATTAAAACCGTTCAGGTTTTTTTTAATATAACCAAAGCCACCTTCCGAATAGGTATTCACAATCCGATACTTGCCAGTGCTATTGACAAGCTTTATCATAACAAATTCACTAATCTGATCCTCGTATACAAGATTAACCGGAATCAATGGCATACTAAAACTCTAAAGTTAATTGGCTTATGATTGGGGGTTTAATTCGCGGTAAAATTGCGGAAGCCGGTGTCATGCCCGAATCAAGCATATTTTTCACATCAACAATGTTTGAAGCAACATTAGCCATAGTTCCTTCTTCTGCAGGCTCCAACACCACTATTTCATTGAGTGAAATCCCCTTATCATTTAAAAGATCTGAACTGTGTGAAGAAATAAAAACCTGCCTCTTTCTGGGCTTTTGCAATCGATAAATCATCGGTGCCAACCTTGAAACAATGGCTCCATTTAAAGAAAGTTCAGGCTCTTCCATTAATAATAGAGAGTCCCCTTCCTGTAAAGACCACAGAAGCCCAATTAATCTTAGTGTCCCGTCGCTAAACTGATCTTCTTTTTGCTTTCCTGCACCAGGTCTCCAATGTTCATATAGTGCCTCCAAATGAGGATAACCATTTTCCTTGGTAAATTCCAACTTAGTTAATTGAGGAACTGCAATTTTCAATGCATGTTCAATTTTGCCAAGCCAGGCCTTTCTTGTTTTCTCATTCACTTTGGCAATTCTTTCCAGAAAACCCTTGCCAAAAGGATCTCCAGGTAGATCAGGCCCGGTAAATGCTTTTGGATATTTTAATAACTGTGGAACAAGATGAAGATAAAGTGTGTTTTCGAAAAACTTTGCAATATCCCTGAATTCTTTATTGGCATTTATTTGTTCAAGATATGTCTGGGTCAATCTTAACGAGTCTGCTTTATCCTCTTTACCAGGCCTGTTGACCAATAATTCATTCTCCCTGTATACTTTCTCATAAGTTAATAAGGGTAACCTGTAACCTCTTGATTCCTGTTTAATTCCAATTGAATACTTCCACAGGACCTTCTGCGAACCAAATTCAGAAAGATGTACTTCAATTTCGATATTGGGATTTCTTCTTGCAGCCAAAGATCTTATTTTTGTTACTCCTCCTCTGTCTTCAACTGCTTTTTGCAAACCACCTCCGGATTTTGCAATATCTCTGAGAAATCTGAACACATCTAATAAATTCGATTTACCGGAAGCATTTGCGCCAACAATAATTACCCTTTCCTGTAGTGATATATCAAGCTCCTTAAAGTTTTTCCAATTCTTTAATATGAGTCTTGTAATAATCATTATTTTATCTGTTTAGGCAAATATAAACATCTAATCTCAACCTTGATAATAAAGTAAAAAACACAGAAAATAAAATCCGTTTACAGACTAAATATTTTGTCAACTATCCCATATGCAATGGACTCTTCGGCATTCATCCAGTAATCGCGGTCGAAATCCTTCATAATTTTGTCTACCGTCTGGCCGCAGTTTTTGGCCAGGATATCAGCGGCAATTTCTTTCGATTTGATGATCTGCCGGGCATGAATGGCAATGTCGCTGGCCTGCCCCTGTAAGTAACCAATGCTGGGCTGATGAATAAGCACTTCTCCCAGCGGATAAATATACCTTTCACCCTTTTTACCGGCAGAAAGCAATAGCGATCCCATGGAGGCGGCCAGACCCATGCACACCGTCGATACAGGTGAAGTGATCAGGTTCATGGTATCCAGGATGGAATAGCCCGAAGTAATCATGCCACCCGGACTGTTGATGAAGAAGGTAATCTTCTTGCCCGGATCTGCTGATTCAAGGTACAACAACTTGCTCACGATGTCTTCGGCCGATTCATCGTCCACCTGTCCCCAAAGGAATATCTTTCGCTGTTCCAGGAACTTCTGTTCAATTATTTTACGGATCCCTTCGTTTTTCGGGGAATTGTTATTTTCATCACTTTCTGAACGGTGCATGTTGTATTTCATGGGTCGTTTTTTTTTTATTTAGCAGGTAAAGATAGTGAATTTGCAGGATTCGCGATCACATATGAGACTGTGGAAAAAGTCCGGTAATCAAAGTCGCCGCATGCGCTTAATTTGCTAATTTTACCACAGTTAATCCCGGCATCATGAAACACCACCTTCTTTTTTTGCCGGTTTGTCTTGCGCTTATAGCAGTATCAGCTGATACCGGCAACGACAAGCTGAAATCATTTACCCCGGGCTCAATATGGCCCGACAATAATGGAAAACATATTAACGCGCATGGCGGCGGTATCCTCAAAAGCGGCGAACGGTATTACTGGTTTGGCGAGCACAAAATTGAAGGTCCCGCCGGAAACAGGGCCATGGTGGGTGTCAGCTGTTATTCGTCGGCCGACCTGTACAACTGGGTTGACGAAGGCATTGCGCTAAAAGTGGTGGAAAACGACTCCACCCATCCCATCACCAAAGGCTGTGCACTGGAACGCCCCAAGGTTATCTACAACACCAAAACCAGGCAGTATGTAATGTGGTTCCACCTCGAACTATACCGGAAGGGTTATTCGGCAGCATTAACCGGCCTGGCAACCAGCGACAAGGTAACGGGGCCCTACACCTTTGTGAAAGCCTTGCGACCCAATGCCGGCATATGGCCCGTAAATTACCCCGACAGTCTGAAAAAAGCCAGGCTCAGCAGTGAGGGCGTGAAAAGCTGGACGCCTGAATGGAAGGAACTTGTTAACAAAGGTCTTTTCCTTCACCGCGACTTTCAGGGCGGGCAAATGAGCCGCGACATGACCTTGTATGTCGATGATGATGGCACGGCTTATCATATACACGCCGCGGAGGACAACCTCACCCTAAATATTTCGGAATTAACAGATGACTATCTTGGGTTCACCGGCAGGTATTACCGGGTTTTCCCCGGAGGTCACAATGAAGCTCCGGCCCTTTTCAAACGCAACAACAAATACTACATGATCACCTCGGGGTGCACAGGCTGGGATCCCAACGCAGCCAGGCTGGCACAGGCTGATTCCATTACCGGGGAATGGACATACCTGGGCAACCCATGTACCGGTGCCGATTCGGCGCTGACCTACCACTCACAAAGCACCTTTGTGCTACCGGTTGAAAAAGATAAATTCATTTTCATGGCCGACAGGTGGAACCCGAAAAACCCGGTAGATGGACGCTACATATGTCTACCCGTAAGGTTTAACCCAACCGGAATTCCCTTCCTCGAATGGAAGGAAGAATGGGAAATGCAAATAGCTTTTTAAGCCCCGAAAACAATGCTGTGTAAAAAGTCAAAAAATGAGGCTGTCTAAAAAATCCGATAATCGAAGCCGTCATTGCGAACGAAGTGAAGCAATCTGTTAAAATACAGATAGATTGCTTCAGTCGTCCCTCCTTCGCAATGACGTTTTCCGTCTTTTTATACAGCCTCAACGTTAAGTATTGTTATTCTGCGCCATATGCAAGGTGTTGTAACTACACTGAAAAAAATTGACTTCTTACACAGCCTTAGATTATCACACCTACCGTTAATCATTCCTCACGTTGAGAAACCAGGTTGCTTTCACTCAATTCCACCAGCCTGATAAATTCCGCGCGGTAACCATCGCCGTCCGTTCCTTTTGCACCACGTGCCATGGACAACACTTCGTCATACGTAATACTTCCCTTGAATTCCGAATTACGCAACAGCATGCCAAAACCGGCAACAGCAGCAGAAAACCGGAAATTATCTGAGTTTTGCGCCAAGGCCAGCACAGTATTGGGAATGGTTTCGGTCATCAGGATACTTTTGTCGCCATCGGGCTTTTT
>CAZUBW010000035.1:0-37907 GCA_964618645.1 uncultured Bacteroidales bacterium
GGGTGGATTTACCTGTACGACAAACCCGACTTTCAGCTGGCTGCTTATCATTTCAGGCAGATGATCAATTTGTATGAAAACATTGTACCGCACGATGAGCGTATGATCCTGGGTTATTATGGTTTGGGTGAAACACTTATTGCCTTGAATAAACCCGACCATGCCATTGACACTTTTAATCTCTTACTCGAAAAATGCGAACATTCAGGAATTTATTGGCGAGATAACCTGAAATCATGGGCATATACAGGGCTCATGCATGCATATTTGCAGATGGCAGATACGGTTTTCAGGCAATTTCTGACGCATAACCTGGCAATTCCTGAAAAGCACCCCGATGATACTGGACTAAAACTAAGCACCATTGAAGAATTCAATGCCGTTTCAAAGATGCTCAAAAAGTTTGATTATGCTGATACACTCCGCAATGTGAAGATGCCATTATGTGAGCAGGTGATGGTGGGAACTTCAGACGACTATGAAAAAATACAGGCCATACAATTCAAATTGCAACTGTTGCAAAACGACAACCGGTTTGATGAGGCCGTCAGATTCCTTAAAGATGTTGAAAATAATGCGAAAAGCGAACTGATGCCGCTAATTCATATACTTATGGCCTGCAATCATGCCCAAATGGATAACGAAAACAAGGCTCTGAAGTATTTACAGAAGTCGTTCAAGGCTGGTTTTACAGATTATGAATATGTGAAGAGCGAGCCTTCTTTCAGTGAAATCAGGGATCACAACCGTTTTAAGAAAGTAATAAACCATAAAAATACTGACTTATGAAAACACTTTTTACTACAATGCTGATTGTCCTGTTCTTAAGCGCCAACGCTCAGGATTACATCAGGGAGGATTTTCCGCTGGAAACTCCTTTAGGAATTCAGGTTGCCAATATGATCTTCAGCCCCGGCGGTGAAGCCCTGCTGAGATCAGATTTTGAGGTCATGCCTTTATCGCCGGGTTTTGTGCCATCCAGTGATTTAGTAGATTTAAGTCCCGATTATATCGGAGCTTATTTTAAGGGAAGTTCCTATTTTGCCGAAAACGAAATGGCTGTGTTATGGAGTCATTCAAAGTATGCTGGCAGTGATATTTTCGACTTCCTGTATATACAAGTATTTGATACCCTGGGAAATTCACTTACACCTGAAATAGTGGTGGATTCAGTAAAAGGTGGGGGGTATATTTTTATAAATATGGCAGCATCACCTGATAACGATGATGATTTGGGTATTGCATGGACCTCGGGCGATACACTTTACTCGATATATTTCAACGCTGCAACGCGGATACTTTCTGATAAACAAAAACTTTTAACCGGGGTTACCCAATGGAGTGTTCAGATGGCTGATTTCATGCAAAATGGCGATGTGCGAATGATTTGGCATGATATCGATAATACACGACATAAAAGACTAACGAAAACAGGCACTGTTGTTAACGCTGAATCAGTACTTTATGGTGATTTAAATTTATGGAGTTTCACCAAATATGCTTCCAATGCCCACGGTGAGTTTTTACTGGCGGATTTTCATCGCCCTCCTGCTACCGCCGATTATGGTATTGAAACCAGGAGGTTCAATGCCAATGGTGTGGCTGTTGGCGATCCGCTGTGGGTAAGTGATTCGGTGCCCATTTCAATGTCTCACGATTTCACCAAGTATGTAAGTGTTTCTATGCAGGATGATGGTAAATCGGTGGTGGTATGGAGTCCTTACGGTTATGATTATACTAATAACAGGGTGGTAATGTTTTTACAAATGCAATTCCTCGATGAAAACAACAACAGGATTGGAGAACCTTTTCAGCCGGTGAAAGTGAATACTGCATCATACAACCTGGGACACGAAATAGTCGAGTCGTACCCTTTTGTCAGACTTGCAAATGATACTGCATGGTTGCTTTGGAGCAATTATAACGAAGAGTTCTCCTCGTCATACGCTAAACTTTATATGAATATTCAGCGATTGACCGAACCGGTGGTTTCGGGGATTTCCGAAAAATCAGGGCCGGAAATGAATCATTGGATTGCCTGCAATCGTGCATCGGGTGAACTCATGCTCACAATTGAAACGCAGGCAGCTTGCTATGCAACTTTTGAGGTGACCGACATGCTGGGCAGGTATGTGGGTAGCGCTGCAAATATTGAACTACAGCCTGGAATGAATAAGATAATGGTGAGCAATAACATCCTGCAATCGCAACCGCAAGGAATATTCCTGTACAGGCTGAACATCAACGGCCACTTATACCAGGGGAAGTTTTTGAAATAGATGGTTATCACGCCGTTTTCCGGTACCGGTTAATGGCCAGCCAGGTGAAGGCTATGGCCAGTAAGCCCAATGCATAAATATCGCGGCTGATGTCGTGCCACCCCGAACCTTTGAGCATCACCATGCGGTTAATGCGCATGATGTAGGCTACCGGGTTGGCCATATCGGCCTTTTGCGCCCACAGGGGCATGCTTTCGATGGGCGTGAAAATACCGCTCATCAGTATAAAGGTGATCATGAAAAAGAAGGCAATGAACATGAATTGCTGCTGGGTTCCTGAAAAAGTGGAAAGAAACAAGGCCAGCCCCAGCACACCAATCAGAAAGATCACAGAAGCCAGGAACAACAAGGCAATACTGCCCTCAAAGGGTATGCCGAATAGCAGCTTTCCGATAATGAGTCCCAATGCCAGGTCAAACAAGCCAATAAGCAGAAAAGGCACCATTTTGGCCGCAATAAACTGGTATTTTTTTACCGGGGTCACATTAATTTGCTCAATGGTGCCGCTTTCCTTTTCTTTTACCAGGTTCAGTCCGGCCAGAATAAAGCCGATGGCCAGCACCAGAATGCCCAGGATGCCCGGCAGCATATAGAACTTGTAATTGAGCATTTCGTTGTACCAATACCGGTTTGTAATCTGAACCTGTGGCAGCTCATTCGTAGTTTGTGCCCCGGCCATGCGGGTAACAATGTTCATATTGTAATCGTTAATAACACCATTCAGATAGGCCCACGACAGCTGGGCATTTGATGCATTGATGGCATTCACCGAAACCATGAGCTCACCGGTATGGCCCGTTTTGATGGATTCGCCAAATCCGGCCGGAATTTCCAGTATCAGGTCGGATTCATCCCTGTGCAACTGTTTTTGTGCTTCGCCGGTTGAAAAAGTCGACAACCCTGATCTGAAAAAAGTCGATCCTTCGAGTTTACTGACCAGCTCGCGCGATTCAGACGACAGGTCGCGGTCGATGATGCACAGGTCGATGTTCTTTATTTCGAAAGTCACGGCAGGCACCAGAATTATCATTTGAATGATGGGTATGCCAAAAATGGCTTTACCAATAAACTTGTCCCTGAATATCTGCAGGAATTCTTTCCGGATAAGATACAGAATGGTTCTCATGAATTTTTCTTTTACTTCAACGTGTATGCACGCATGGGTTGTTTGACAGCATTATTCAGGCAAGCCTGATTTTGAAATTTTTCACCGCGAGGCCAATAAACAGCAAGGTGAAAAAGATAAGAATAAGGGTTTCTTTCCACACAAACAGGAACCCTGTTCCTTTGATCATGATGTTTTTGATGACCACGATGAAATACCTGGGGGGTAATGCTGCGCTGATCCAATTGTATACACCGGGCATATTTTCGATCGGGAAAATAAATCCCGAAAGCAGTACGGTAGGAAGTAACATGCCCACCAACGAAATGATAATGGCTTGTTGCATATTCTTTGAAACGGTGGAAATCAGAATGCCCAGCGAAAGGCTCATCAGAATATAGAGCATGGTTTCGGCTAACAGCAATGCCAGGCTGCCATTGACTCTGAGTCCGAATACCAGCCACGAGAGCAGCAAAATAATGATAACATCAACAATGGACAGCAGAAAATAGGGGAGTACCTTGCCAAGTATTATCTGAAAGGGTTTGAGCGGCGACACCAGTAATACTTCCATGGTGCCGAATTCCTTCTCACGCGTGATGGTGATGGAAGTCATCAGGGCACAGATCAGGATCATCACCATGGTAATGAGACCTGGCACAAACATGTACTGGCCTTTGAGCGATGGATTGTAGAACATCCTGACTTCGGACTGTACCATCAGTTTTGCTGCAGCCGGTGACTGATTCAGTTCCCTGTTCAGGTCGCCGGCAATTGCCGTGATATAATTGGTGGTTAAGGTAGCCATATTGGGTTCCGATCCGTCGGCGATGATGTTGATGGTGGCCTTGCCTTCGCTAATCAGTTTGTGTTCGAAATCCTGCTCATAAACCACAACGGCCTTGGTGCTGTTGCCTTTGAGGATGTTGTCGATGTCGCCGTAATGAACCAGGGTTTCGCCCTTTTTGAAAAAACCGGAGGAAAGGATTTTATCGGTTATTTTTTGGGTTGTTTCACTGCCCGAAAGATCCAGAAAAGCTACCCGTGCATTTTTTAGTTCGGTGCTCACTACAAACCCAAACAGCAGGATCATCACGCCGGGAATGCCAAACAGGATTACCAGCGTACGCACGTCCCTGAATATATGGTGGAACTCTTTTTTTACAAATCCGATAAAGCGTTTCATAAAATATCAAAGTTAGGTAAGTCCTGGATCTTTAATAGCTATTGGCTGTTAGCTATTGGCTGTTAGCTCTTGGTTCTTGGCCCTGCCTGCGCTGCCGCTCCGGCAGGCAGGTCTTGGCTCTTGTGTCTACATTAAGGCTTTTCTTTCTCATGACTTCTATTTGGCCGTGCTATTTTAATGAATACCTCTTCCACTGATTCCACGCCATATTGCTTTTTCAGTGCGGCCGGTGTGTCGAGCGCCACAATCCTTCCTTCGTTCATAATACTGATGCGGTTGCAATACTCGGCTTCGTCCATATAATGGGTGGTTACGAAAATGGTGATACCCCGGGCAGCTGTTTCATAAATCATCTCCCAGAACTGGCGCCGGGTGATGGGATCCACACCTCCGGTAGGTTCATCCAGGAAAACAATGACGGGTTCGTGAATCACTGCCACGGAAAAAGCCAGCTTTTGCTTTAACCCAAGCGGCAGATCAGCAATCAGTTTATCGGCATATTCTCTGAAATTCAGTTTTTCCAGCAGCATAGCCGTTCTTTCTTTAATAACGGCTTTTTTCACACCGTAA
Source organism: uncultured Bacteroidales bacterium (assembly GCA_964618645.1). Taxonomy (GTDB): domain Bacteria; phylum Bacteroidota; class Bacteroidia; order Bacteroidales; family UBA10428; genus UBA5072. Next base: position 5,141 of record CAZUBW010000035.1, read on the forward strand.
ATACCACCATAAAGCATGATGTTTTCCTTTACAGTCAGGTCGTCATACAACGAGAACTTCTGACACATGTAACCGATGTTCTTTTTAATCTGCTCGGGCTGTTTTTTGGCGTCGTAACCTGCTATCAACACCTCTCCTGAAGTAGGTTCTGAAAGTCCCGACAGGATCCTTATGGCAGTAGTTTTACCGGCGCCGTTGGCCCCCAGGAAACCAAAGATTTCTCCTTCATATACTTCGAAACTCAGGTTGTCGTTAGCCACAAAACTGCCGAATTTCTTCACCAGGTTGCGGACCGAAATCACTGTGCCGTTCGTTTTTATCATACCATGACTTGTTTTAAACAGCGGTTGTTGTTTTTCTCATCAGTTCCAGAAACCTGTCTTCGATACCGGCTTCTATCCTGTTGATGGCAACATCGTGAATTCCCTGGTTTGCCAGGTATTCTTTCAGCGGTTGTTCATCGGCATCGGTGTTAAAGGTAACATGCACCGAATCACCGAAAGGATAGGCGGTGTGCGTTCCCGGATAGTTTCTGAGCGCGGTGATGAGGTTGTATTTTTCAGTGGCCTGCACACTGAAAAGCTTTTTGCTGAAACTGTCCCTGATGCGTTGCGGTTTATCAACCATCATAATCCGGCCTTCCTGCATGAGGGCTACCCTGTCGCACTGCATGGCTTCGTCCATATAGGGCGTGGAAGCCACAATGGTGATGTGCTGTTGTTTCAATTTCTGCAGCATTTCCCAGAATTCCGCACGGGATACAGCATCCACACCTGTTGTGGGCTCATCTAGTACCAACAATTTCGGCCGGTGAATCAGGGCGCAGGAGAGTGCCAGCTTTTGCTTCATGCCTCCCGAAAGCTTTCCGGCAAGCCTTTTCTTAAAAGGTTCGATGTGCGAATAAATATCGGCGATGAGGTCGTAGTTTTCGGCTATGGATGTGCCAAATACGGTAGCGTAAAAATTCAGGTTTTCCTCAACCGACAGGTCCTGGTACAGGCTGAATCGCCCGGGCATGTATCCGATCTGTTTCCGCAGCTCTTTGAAGCCTGAAGTGGAGTCGAGGCCCAGTATGGTCATTTTCCCTTCATCCGCAAGCAGCAGCGTGGTGATGATACGGAACAGGGTTGTTTTACCGGCGCCATCGGGACCAATGAAACCAAAGATTTCGCCCTCGTTCACTTCAAATGAAATATCCTTCAGGGCCTGTGTTTCCCCGTATTTCTTACTGATCCCCGATGATACAATTATTTGTTGCATGGCTGCTAAAAAATGGCTTCCCCGGGCATTCCCGATTTCATGGCGCCGTTGTTGCTGACTTCAATAGTTATGGCATAAACCAGGGTTACGCGTTCTTCCTTGGTTTGGATGATCTTGGGCGTAAACTCAGCCTTGTCGGAAATATGACTGACGGTGCCCGGAAACGATTGGTAGCCTTTTTTGCCATCGTCGATGCGGACTGTGCATTCGGCCCCGACTTTTACTTCTGCAAGCTGGGCACCGCTTACATACACTTTAAGTTTGATCACCGACAACTCGGCCATTTTTGCCAGGGGTTTGCCTGTGGCAGTGAGCTCTCCTGCCTCTGCATATTTTTCCAGGATAGTCCCGGCAATCGGACTCTTCACGTAACTTCGTTTCAGTTGCTCGTTCAGGGTTGCCATTTTTGAGGCAAAAACCTGTAATTCAGCTCCGACAGAAGCTTTCTGCGAGTTGTTGGCTGCTATTTGTTTCTGCAGCACTGCCACCTGGCCGGTAAGATCGTCATATTGCTTTTGTGTGGCAGCATCGTCTTTCAGCATGTTGCCAATACGATTGATATTGATATTAAGATTGGCAATTTGCTGGTTTAATATTTCGTTTTGCGCGTCAATGGTCGACATGCGCGTTTTGACACTGTTGATACCGGCATATAGTTCTGTTTTCTGGAGGTGTAGCATGGTAGTATCAATCAGGGCTATTGTGGTTCCCTTTTCTACTGCTGTGCCTTCCGCAATGTCGAACCGAATAATACGCCCACCTGTTTCTGCAGACACAATAACTTCGGTGGCCTCGAAAGTTCCGTAGGCATCTGCCATTTCGGATTGGTTGTTACAGCCTGCCAGCAGGGCGGCGACAAAAATGAATATTGATTGGTGTTTCATATGCTTGTTTTTGATTGTTAACATTTTGTGGTGCTTATTCAATTTCTTTTCCGCTGATGTTCAGGTATTCTACCCTGGCCATGGCCAGGTTAATACTGTGAATTTCGGCATTGATCAGGGCCTGTCTTTCGGCATTCAGCTCATTCATATATTCGGTGGCCGTGATGGTGCCGTTTTCATATTGCGAGGCAGCTCTTTCACTGATCCTTTTTCTGATGTTGATCAGCTCGGCGTCTGATTGCAGCATCGACTCCAGGGTAGCAATTTCAGCGCTTTTGGCATCGAGCAGTCGTTTAAGGTTGTCGGTCAGATCGGTTTTCCGGCTGTCGATGAGGCTTTGCTGCAGGGTAACCACCTGTTTTTCGTTACGAGCCTTGTTCCAGTCGAAAATATTCCATTTCAGCCCTGCGCCAACCGTGTAATATGAATCGAATTCATCCCTGAAAAAATTGTTGCCCGGGGGATTGCCATAACCCAGGGTAGCAAAGGCAAATGCTTTTGGCATTCTTTTACTGCTGATCATTTGCCGTGAGGCATCAAGCTGTTCTTTGCGCAGGTCCAAAAGCTGCAGCTCGGGACGCGCCAGTTCACCGGTTAGTTCCTGCGCGGTTTCGGGCATCGCCAGGCGGGTCGAATCGTCCATGGGAATTGCGGTGAGGCCCGTAAGTATTTTCATCAGCGAAGTTTTGCGAATGCGGTTTTCGGTTATTTGCTGTTCCAGTTTAATTCTTTCGGCTACCAGCACATCCAGGTCCGATTTGAGGAGCATACCGCTGGCCAAAGCGGAATTAAAGGTTGATATGCGTTTGGTGATGAGTTTGTGAAAGTCTTCCAGCAGAATTTTCTGCTTGTCGAGCAGCATGATGTTAAAATAATAATTGTTGATTTGTCCCCTTAACTGGTAGAGGTCAACCTCGGTTTGTTTTTCGTTCACCAGCAACCCGGCTTTTTCGGCAGCCCTGGCACTCCTGATGGCGCCGCCATCGTATAGGGGCTGGTTGATGTCGAGTGTTATTTTGTATTGTTCGTGGGGCAGGGGTTGTATGGCATCAGCAAGTCCGGGTACCGGCAGTGAGCCCATGACTTCGGACATGTCCACTACTTCGGAATTGTAAACGAAGGTTCCGTTGGCGTCGAGGGTGGGCAGCCAGCCTTTCACCAGGTTTTTGTCTTTCAGCTCCCAAATGTTGGAGTAGGTTTGTTTCTCTGCCGAAAGCGGTGTGGCTGTGTAGGCTGATTCGTAGCATTGCTTCAGGGTGAGGACGGTTTGGGAGGGGGCGAAGATAGGAACAAGCAACAGGAGGAGGAAGGGGAAGTGCCGAGAGTGCCTGAAGTGCCTGGAGTGCCTTGAGTGAGCTAGAGTGCCTTGAGTGCCTAAAGTGCCTAAAGTGCCTTGAGTGCCTAAAGTGCCTAGAGTGCCTGGAGTGCCTAAAGTGCCTAGAGTGCCTGGAGTGCCTGGAGTGCCTATAGTGGGGTTGGAGTTGGTGTGGAATATCTGGAGTGTTTTCATGGCTGTTTAGTTTAAGGATTTACCAATTGATGTGAAGATGGCCAGTAATTCCTTGGCTTCCTTTTCAATTTGTTGTATTTTGTCTGGATCGCTCCAGTTCATTGCTTCGATTATTTCAAGCCAGTAGCAGGTTTCACTGGCTTCACTTTCACTGATGGTGACTTTATTTTTAAAATCGGGTTTGCTTCTTGAGCGGTTTGCTTCCCGGTAATTTGCGCCAATGCTTGTTCCGGCCTTTGTGATCTGATTCCTGATTACTCTTCCTTCAATGGTTTCCGGCAGACTGGCTGACATCCTGATAACTGCAACAGCAAATTGCAAAGTTCTTTTCTCCAATACTTTGCTAAATTCTTTATTATCCATAAACCAAATATTTTATATTGTTTCTAAATCAATTAATTCAAATCACTCAAATCACTTCAGGCACTCCAGGCACTCTAGCGCACTTTAGGCACTTTAGTTGCACTCTAGGCACTTTAGTCGCACTCTAGGCACTCTAGGCACTCTAGCCGCACTCAAGCTCACTTCTTAATGGCCCTCACCACAAACTCCCCGGCGTAATCCTTACGTTTTTCGATATATTCGTCAAAGTCGAACCCCATTCTGGTCATAATACCCGACAGCAATGCCCTGGCTGCAAATGGAAATACACTCATAGCCACAATGGAAGTCATCAGTTGGGGGATATCGTCGCGGGTGATGCGGTAGTTTTTCAACTCTTCCTTATGCTGTGATTCAATGGTGATCCATATTTTTTCCACATCCACACGTTCCAGAAATTTTTTGATTATGGCGGGATTGCGGTTGATCTCGTTCAGAAAAAAGGATGGAAGCCGTGGATTTTTCTGCAGAAAAGTAATATGTTCCTTCAGGAAGAATTTAATTTTTTCTTCAAGGGTATAGTTTTCATCGAATACCATAGCAAAGCGTTTGAACATTTGTCCCGCTATCATGTCAAATACCGCGTTAAAAAGCCGGTCTTTTGTCCGGTAATAGTAATGCAGCAGCGATTTGTTCATGCCGGCACGGTCGGCTATGTCCTGCATCCGCGAGCCGTCCATTCCTTTCTCGATAAATACTTCCGTTGCGGCTTCAAAAATCTTTTCCTCGGTTTGCCTGTCGTTTTCGGTCATTTGATTTAATCATTAAGTTTAACTAAAAAGATTAAATATTTAGTTTAACCAATTGGTCAAATTTCGTATATAATTTTGAAAAGACCAAATATTTTTAGATATATTTTTTATTGTTTTGGATATTAAATATTTGAGTCTGTTGTTAGAAATGTGTGGTTTGACAGGCGTCAGGTTTTGTGACATGTGGCTGTGTAAAAAGCCTTTTCCACGTCATTGCGAGGGAGGTACGACCGAAGCAATCTGCTTATTATTAACAGATTGCTTCACTTCGTTCGCAATGACGGCTTCGATTACCGCACTTTTTAAACAGCCTCTTTTCAACCGCTTGAAGGGATCGAATCCTGACAATTCTTTAGTTTAATTGAATATAGGTAAAGCCCCTTTCTTTCTGGAAAATCGATTTCTTTTTGCGTAAAAGCTTTTAATTTACATGTTGTGTTTTTTGATTATTTATTAAACCGGAACACCGTATGATAATAAAAGTTGATTACAAACCCTTCGAAGTCAAAGACCTGCCTGAACTCAGGGCCATGGTTCATGCCCTGTACCTGGCGGATGGTGAGCCGGAGAAAATGACCGATGATAAGATAAACCATACCGTTGCTTTTTTGAGCGCAAACCGGGGTCACGGCGAAATAATTATGCTTTGCAACGGACAGGAGGTGGTGGGCTATGCCATCCTGATCAATTACTGGAGCAATGAGTTTGGCGGGAATGTGCTGTATATTGATGAGTTATTTGTTAAGGAGGCTTTCCGGAATCAGCGAATCGGAACGGATTTCATTCATCACCTTATCAGTTCTGGGTACAACAATTGCAGGGCACTAAGCCTGGAGGTAGTAGGCATTAATGCCAGGGCGCTGGCGCTATACAAGCGGCTGGGCTTTCAGCCGGCACCGAATCATACGTTGAGGTATGTGGTGAAAGAAGTTGTCTAAAAAGTCATAAAAAGAGCGTAGTCTGGAGACTACGCTCAGCGTTCAGAGTTGACATTCAGTACAATGTGCTAGGCGTAGTTTGCAACTACGCCTAATAAATTGACTTTTTAGACAGCCTCTTAGCTTTTGGTTTTGGGGCTTGTAAATAAAGTTGGAAAAATGTTTAACAGGTAATGTGTCTGTTCAGAGAGTTCCATTTGCAAGGCTTGCGAAGTCCGAAAATGCGGAGTAAATGAGCAATTTTCGGACAAACGTAACGCAGCAAATGGGACTTTATAGACAGACACTACCTATAGGCATTCACGGTTTCGATGGTACCATCAGGTCTGAAGCTGATTTCAGTAACCTTAACACATCTCAGGTGGGTTTGTCCGCCGGAGAGCGTGCTGTCGTGATAATACAAATACCATTTGCCTTTGAATTCAACCACCGAATGGTGGCTGGTCCAGCCAATTACCGGATTCAGGATGACACCCGTGTGCTTGAATGGGCCATAAGGATTATCCCCAATGGCATAGCGAATATAATGGGTATCGCCTGTAGAATAGGTGAAGTAATACTTCCCGTTGCGTTTAAACATCCATGCTGCTTCGAAGAACCTGCGATCGTAGTCGCCTGCCAGCAAAGGTTTTCCGTTTTCATCCAGAATAACCACATCGCGCGGTTTTTCATCGAACTCCAGCATGTCGTTGGTCATCCGGGCTACTTTGGCACACAATGCCGGCTGATCATCAGCAGGTTCATGGTCGCGTTGCGTTTTTACGTTTTCAATAAATTTGCCGGTTTGCCAGCGCTGCAATTGTCCGCCCCAGATTCCGCCGAAGTACATATAAGCTTTGCCGTCGTCATCGATAAATGTACACGGGTCGATACTGAAGCTGCCTTTGATGGCTTCGGGTTGAGCTTTGAATGGCCCGGCCGGGTTTTTGCTTGTGGCAACGCCAATACGGAATGCCCCGTCTTTGCATTTTGCAGGAAAGTAAAAGTAATAGGTTCCGTTTTTGTATGCAGCATCGGGCGCCCACATTTGGCGATCAGCCCAGGGAACGTCTTTAACATGCAAGGCAATACCATGATCGGTTACTTTTCCATCATTGGGGGAGTCCATTGAAAGAATATGGTAATCTTCCATACCAAAGTGACCGCCAAAGTCGTCTTCGGGCAAACCGGCATCGATATCATGTGAAGGGTAGATGTATATTTTACCTTCAAACACATGAGCCGACGGATCTGCGGTGTAAATACTGGTGATCAGGGGTTCCGAAATGGGTTTAAGATTTTTCTCGTCTGACATAAGCTTGTATTTTTATTGGTAATTATCTTCAAATTTAATCGTGAATTTGATAAATACCAATTAAAACACCATAATTTGGGTGTGACACAAAAGCGCAATAATGTGATGTTTTGTCAGTTAGCGTATTTTTGTATCAAGGATGAGGCTGTATTTATTTAAATGCTTCCAGCGCTGCTGTTGGTTTTCCGGTATCGTCAAATGCTCCCTTGGTATATGATTTCCAACCATTGTATGACTGAGGCTCCCAATAAAAAACACCCAGGCATTGCTTATTGGGAATGGTCCTGGTCCTGTTTATCAGGTCTGAAAGGAATAATCTGGCGGTTTCTGCCTCACTCCAGGTCATACCTACTTCGCAGATCATCACTTCGCAACCATAGCGGTTGATCATATCCGTTGTATTACTGATAAGGTTATTGTTGAATTCGAGCCAGTTGTCGGGCTCAGGGTAGAGCGACATACCAATTACATCCCACTTGCCCCCGTTGTCTTTTAGCCCGTCAAACAGCCAACGGAACAGGTTGTTGTTTTGTCCGTTTTGCAGGTGCACAATAACCTTCGCGTTTGGGAAAACAGCTTTAACGGCGTCATAGCCTGCATTATTGAGCAAAGCATACTGCGCCATATTTTCAGAAGCTTTTCCGTCGTCCCACAGCATGCCATTGCCGGTTTCGTTACCTACCTGCACCCATTCGGGGGTAATGTTCCAGTTTTTCAGTGCGGTGAGTATTTCGGTGGTATGGTTGGCCACTGCAGTGCAAAGGTCGTTGAAAGGCAAATCCGCCCAATCGGCAGGTTTGTTTTGCTTACCCGGGTCGGCCCACCAGTCGCTGTAATGAAAATCGATCATCAGTCGCATTCCCAGGTCATGCGCTCGTTTGGCTTTTACCAGCAGGTCTGTTTTGTTACACCACCCATCGACGGGATTAACCCATACACGTAACCGGATGGCATTCATGCCCAGGTTTTTCAGCAGGGTCATGCATTCTGTTTCATTGTTTTCGGAATCATAAAACAACATGCCTGCTGCTTCCATTTCGGTAATCCAGCTGACGTCGGCTCCCCTGGCAAAGTAGTCTGCCGTGTCTGATCCGTTACCCGGGTCGGGTTTATTGTTTTCATCTTTTCCGCAGGTCAGGGATAGCAAGCCCAGCAAAAAGCATACGAGTATAGGATACATTTTTTTCATGATAAAACCTGAATTAAAGATACAAAAACAAAAGGGTGTCTCCAATGGCAAATCTTCGACACCCTTTTGCGCCTTACAAATTCTTATTTAGCCTCAAATGAACAGGTATTATTGATAAAGTCGACCGTTACATTATAGTTCCCCGGCGCCAGGCTCTGATCGTCGGTTATGTTATCGCCTTTGAAAACCATTGAATCAAAGGAACCCCCGTAATAATCATCCCAGTTGTCGGCATACAGGTATATTTTAATCCCCCATGATGAGGCTGTGGTGATGGTTGCGGTACCGGTATAAACACCTGTAGCTGTTTTGCTGAGCACCACGCTGGTAAAGTCCCAGGTATCATTTAATCCGCCGATGTATACATTGTCACCCAGGAATGCATAGGAGTAATCTTTAAGGTCAACTATCATGTCGTAGCTGCCTGCAGCTAGCGCAGCATCGTTGGTGATGTTGGATCCCTTATATTTCAGGGCGCCGTCGGTACCTCCGTAATAAGTTCCCCAATCGCCGTTGAGAATCAGCTGGCAGCCATAAGGCGAAGGTGCAGTGATGTTAACACTGCCGGTATATACACCTGACACACCCGATGCGGTTAATGCCGTGAGGTCCCAGTTGTCATTCAGGCCTGCATAGCTTACGCCGGTGACTTCGGTATGACTGTAGGTCAGGTTTTTCAGGTCGGCCTGAATCAGGTATAGTCCTGCTGCAGGTGCGGTAATGTTTGAAGCACCTTTAAATGCAAGCATGTTTTCGGCAGCACCCATCTTGTAAACATTGTCCCAGTCGCCTGAAGTCAGCGTCATCTGGTAGCCATAAAGTGAGTTGACTAAAACCGTTCCGGCAAATGTCGAGTCGTCTTCACTTACCAACTGCAAATAATTGTCAAATGTCCAGCTTCCGGAGATACCGTCGTCGATACCGGGCAGGTACAGGAACTCACTGATAGGTTCAACAACCACTGTTTTACCCGGCTTGAGCTGGAAGGTCCATTCTTTAGAATTGGCCAGGTAAAAAGTGAGGGTATAGTCGCCTGCAGCAGCGACTGTTATATTTCCTGCAGCGGCGTTATCCCATTCAAAGGTCAGCGTGCTGTCGGCCTGCGGTACAAAACCAATTGTTCTGGCCACGGCAGTTGCGTCGTCGGTGCCGGTTGACGGGTTATAAAGCTTGGCATTGTCGCTGCTTACCTTAATGGTAGCATTATCAGTGGCTGTTGTAAACGACGCATACCATTTAACTGTATTCCGGTCGAATATCATATCGGCCTCGACAGTTCCACTGATCTTCAGCGATGGAATGAGGGTCGCCGTCCATTCCTGGTTGTTTTTACTGAGCGTAACATAGTAGCAACCTCCCTGGCCGGGATACCACATATTCCACTGCGCGGTTTCGTCTCCCGAAAGCACGAATTCATTTCCGTCAACGTTCAGGTTTCCCCAGGTAACGCCGTCGCCTTCGAGCAAATACCAGTTATACCATGCTGTAACACCTGTAAATCCACAATATTCTCCATCACTTTCGGCTGAATACAAGGTAAAACCGGTGTCTTCTCTGTCAGCATTGAGGATAAACCCTATACTCATGTCAATCGAGAAGCAGGTAACATATACGGTCACTGTATTGCTGTAATGTGCTTCGGTGTTAACTCCCAGGGCTGAGCGAACCCTAAAGTACATGGGTGTGCTTTCACCTGAAACAAAGCCCAGGTTTTTACCCAGTGTATTCAGTGCAGCGCCGGTGAAAGCATATGTGTTTTCCTGGGGTGTAATTTCAACGAACGACGAAAAATCTTCCGTGGCTGAAACTTCCAGTATTTCCAATGGTACCGTTTCAGGAAGGGTCATGGATTCATCGTTGATGCTTAAGTTGCTTTGTTCCCAGGTAATGGCCAGTACTGAGGTGCTGGAGCTTTCTTTGGTTAATACCACGCTGTTTTCGCTGGCCAGTAATGCTGAGGCATCCAGACCGGAAACGTTAATGAGGTCACCGTCTTTTTCGCAGGCCACCAGTATGGTTATGCAACTCACGATAAGGGTTGAAGCGATTGTTTTTATCCGGTTAATACCGGTCATTCCGGACCAGCTTCCTGTCTTTTTCACAGGCCGGGAACCGGCACGAAACTGTTCATGCCTGGTTATATCTGATGGATATTTCATATTATTTTGAATTTTGGTCATGGTTGTCCAACCGTTGGGTTAATAGTTTTCGTTCGACAAGTTTGGATTGGCAGATATTTCTGTGGCCGGTATCGGGTAGATATTGTATTTGTCGCCCACGGCAACACCCTCTTTTACGCCACCCTTCCACTGCCATAAGTATTTTTCACTTGTGAAGCAGCCGAAACGGATGAGATCGGTACGTCGCACACATTCCCAGTAAAGCTCGCGTCCGCGTTCGTCAAGGAAGAATTTATAGGGAATGTTGTTCACCGAGGCAGTGAGATCGCTTTCATTTACAGTGGCGGCATTACGGTGTTCCCTGAGTTCATTAACATAACCAAGGGCGGTTGCTATGTTAGCATTGGAGCGTGCTGCTGCTTCGGCATACATCAGGTAGGCATCGGCCAGTCTGAACATGGGAAAGTCGGTATCTACGCCATCGGACGATGTGTTGGAGGCCACCAACCCATCGTCGGTGAGATTGCTCCATTTTACAGTGAAATATCCACCGGTGCGGTCGGTTACCCCGTTATCCATGTATTGTGTTTGTCCCTCGGTATAGAACATGGCACGGTCGTCGTTTTCCATATCGAACAATGCACTTAATTCACCACGCACCCGGAACATGCTCCATGCGCTGGCACAACCAACGGAGTCGGCAGGCGGACCATTATCAGTGTCTACTTCGCCGCAAACCAGGTAGGTAGTGGCGCCCCACGATACCACGTTGGTGCTGTTTACAACCAGGGGGAATATGATTTCGTGGCCGACACCCACGCGTTTATGATTGTCAGCATTGAACAAACTGGCATATTCAGGTTCCAGCTCATAGCCTTCGTCAATAACCTGCTGACTGTATGTCATACAATCGCTGTAATGGTCACCAGCCTCATATAATGGGGCGTTCAGGTAAAGACGTGACAGTAACATCCAGGCCGCAGCCCTGGGAGCGCGTCCGTAAGGACAACTGGTGGCATCCAGCATGTCTTCGCTGCAGGCTTTGAGTTCACTTTCAATAAAGCCAAAGATTTGCTGCGATTCCCATTTTTCAGGTAATGATGAACTGCCGATGGTATTTTCATCGGCAAAGGGGATGTCACGAAACAGATCGAGTGCATGAAAATAAGCCAATGCCCTTAAGAAGCGTGCTTCGGCCCTGAAAGTATTAATCTCTTCCTGCTCAGCACCGGTAAAGCCCGAAATTTCTTCGTCGGCACAGTGTTTCAGGAATTCATTACAAAGCGAAATCGTGTAATAGCATCGGTAATACATATCTGCAACCCATGGGTCGTTGGCATCCCAGGTGAGGTAGGTGAGGTTGGCAATATTGTCGCCCTCAATCCATGTCGATCCAATTTCTTCTGTTCCGGCCTCCTGCATGTTAAAGTAGCAGCGCATATAATCGTAGCCGTTGTTACTGCTGAGATCGGGATCTCCACCACCTTCTTCCTGCCCGGCTGTAACCAGTGAGGCATAACATTTGGCAAGGGCCTTAACGTAATTGCCCGGATCGGCATATACCGATACCGATGTTTCTTCAATAACCGGATATTGATCCAGGTCGTCTGTGCATGCTGCAAATGCCAGTATTGTTGCAATTGTCAGCGTATATATTGTTCTTTTCATCGTTGTATCGTATTAAGGTTAAAACTGAACACCAACACTCACCGAAAATATACGGGGACGTGGATAGAATGAGTTGTCCATTCCACCCGGAACTTCCGGATCTACACCGGTATATTTGGTTATGGTAAATACGTTTTGGATCATCCCGGTAATGTTGAGGTTGGCCTTTTGGGCAATCTTACCAACATTATAACCAATGGTGAGGTTGTCCATTTTAAGGAATGAAGCATTTTCAACATAGTAATCCGACAGGTACTGGCGGCTCTGAAAGCCGGTTTCGAGGTAGCTCTTGTTGAGGTTGTTGAGCTGGTATGAATTGTACGACATGGTACCGAAAGCCCCTGTGTTCATGCCCATGCCGTTGTATACATAGTTGCCGACATTTGCACGCAGGCTGGTCCCCAGGTTCCATTTTTTATAGTGAAGTGAAGTACTGAACCCGAAAATGAAATCCGGCGCTGGCGAATGATAACGGTATAAATCATTTGAGTTTATTTCAGGGTTTGCGTCAAGGTTGGCGTAAGCGCCTTCAATGGGTCTTTCGCTTTCGTCGTACAGCTGGTGATAAACATAAAACATATAAGGGGCATAACCTTCGGTTAGCACCTGGAAGTAATAGCTGTCGATAGTAGGGCCAACGGACGTATTGGTAATTTCCGAACCTTTGATGATCGAAAGGTTCTTAATGGTTTGCTTTTGCCATGATGCATTAAAGCTGACATCCCAGGTCAGGTTGGCATTGTCAACGGGTACAATATTCAGCATAAACTCATAGCCTTTACTGTCGACATTGCCCACATTGGTGAGTATGTTTTTCTCGAAATTGGTGCCGGCAGAAGAGGGGACTGTAGCCAGCAGGTCTTCGGTTTCCCGGGTGTAATACTCGAACGAACCCGACAGGCGGTCTTTAAAAAAACCAAAGTCGATTCCATAATTGTAGGCCCGTGTGGTTTCCCATTTCAGGTCGGCCACATAAGCTTCCGGACGGTAAGTGTTGATGATGTCGTTTCCGAAAATGTATTGTGCGCCTGCCTGGCTTAAGGTATAAACCGGCAGGTAATTGTAATTGCCAATGCCTTCCTGCTGTCCGGTTATACCGTAGCTTACCCTCAGTTTCAGGTTGCTCAGGACTTCTATACTTTTAAGAAACGATTCTTCGGAAATACGCCAGGCAAGAGCTATTGAGGGAAAAGTTCCCCAGCGGTTATCCTGGCCAAAGCGTGAAGTACCGTCACGCCGGATGGTGGCCGTCAGCATATACCGGTTTGCCAGCGCGTAATTAACACGTCCGTAGTAAGAAATCAACGCGTGGCGATAATCCGTGGCAGCCGAAGCGTTCTGTACTTCACCGGCTATGTTCAGTTCTTCGTAATAGGGGGTTGTGCTTTTCCAGAATTGGTAGTCGTAACCCACTGTGGCATCGAGTGTGCTGTTGATCGGTTCGAGATTTTTGTTGTAATTGAAATATGTTGTCATCAGCTTGTTCTCGAGTTTCTGGGGCCCGTACTCATAATCGCGTCCCCCCGAAAGGTAATACTGCGCGGCTGTAGCCGGCACATATATTTTACCTTTGCCTTCGGCATAATCATAACCCAGCGAAGCGTGGAATTTAAGTTCCGGAAGGAAATGGAGCTTATAGTCAACATCTACATTACCCACCACACGGTTTACATCGCTGGTGGAGGTGTATTGGCTGAGCAACCCCGATGGATTATAAACGGCTGAGGTAACGGGGTTTCCCGTTCCGTCAATGGCTTCGGTGTATCCGCCATACGTTTCGTTGCCGGAGTGCACCGGAATGGTGGGGTTAAAAGTGGCCCCGCCCCAAATGGCCCCTGTATTGGCAAAACGGTTGTTGTTCATCGATCCTTTGATGCTGGTTGTCAGTTTCAGGTGATCGTCGAGGAACGAAGGCGATAAGGCTAGGTTGCCGGTAAAACGTTCAACATTATCGGTTCTCACAATGCCGTCCTGGTTGTAATATCCCAGCGAAAGGCGGAAGGGCAATACTTTTTTTAGCGACCCGGCTACACTCAGGTTATTATCGGTGCCGAAGGCCGTTGTATATACTTCGTTGTTCCAGTCAGTATTGTTACTGCCTAACAGGGCAATCTGACCGGCAGAACCTTCCTGTTCAACAACGTTGCGGAATTCTTCGATGGAAAGCATATCGGCCAGTTTAGTCTTCATTTGTACCGAATTGGTGGTGCTGAAATCGACACTGAACTTACCACCCGAAGCCTTTTTAGTGGTGATGATAATGACACCGTTTGAGGCACGCGAGCCATAAATGGCAGTTGAGGAAGCGTCTTTCAGTACAGTAATGCTTTCGATATCGTTGGGGTTGATAAGGCTCAGGAAATTATTGCTGTTACCGCTGATACCGCCCGATTCGAGCGGAGCGCCATCAAGTACGATCAACGGATCGTTACTGGCATTCAGTGAAGCTCCACCACGAATACGTATGGTACTTCCCGATGTGGGTGAACCACTGTTCGACATAATCTGCACACCCGATATTTTTCCGTTAATCAGCTGCTCGGGCGAATTAATGATACCTTTGTTAAAATCCTTGGTTGACACATTGGACACCGATCCGGTGAGGTCGCCCTTCCGCGTGGTACCATAGCCGATCACCACAATTTCGTCGAGTTCCCTGGCCTGCGGTTTCATCTGGTAATTTACCACATTTTCAGCCGGAATGGGAACCGTTACCGTTTCATAGCCAATGAACGAAAAGCGCAACTGGTCTTTTTCTTCGGGTACCCTTACCGAAAATGACCCGTTGATATCTGTGATGGCCGCCGTTGTGGTTTCCACCACCAGGATGCTGACCCCTACCATGGGCTCACCGGTTTCATCGGTAATGGTTCCGGTTACAGTTCGCACGTTGGCCTGTTGGGCCAGCGAAGGGACTGCCCATCCGAACCATGTCAGAAACAGCAGGATGCTTATTGCTGACAATTTAACATTCAGACATTTACATTTCATAATTTTTATAGTTTTAGCAGTTGGAGTTTCTATTCAAGCCAGATTTTATCAATTTCGAGATGAATACGCTTCTGTTCGCCGGGTTTCAGGTGCACCTGGATCATTTCGAGTGAAGACCAATCAAGGGCTTCACGTTGAGCAGGAACCTCCCTGGGTAAAAAATCAGGATAGGGTCTGGGCAGTATCATCACCGGTGCAGGTTTCAGGCTATTCAGCGGAATACGAAAAATTTGTTCGCCCGGAGTAATCACCACCTGGCCGGACACGGCCACCCCATGGTAGTCAACCAGGCCTATTTCCATTTCCTGGTCCAATGTCAAAAGGTTTTTTGCCTTAATGGCCAGTGTTTGTTTTTGTGAAAACTCCTGCATACGGCCGGCCGTTTTATGGCCAAAGAAAAACTTAAAAGCATATCCTTCGATGGTATTTCCTGTTTGGTTTGCAGCAGCATGTGCACCCTGTTTGACCAGCAGTACGGTCTCGCCATCAACGGCAGGCATTAGCTTTATATCGCGGTTCCAGACCCTGTTTGAAAAATCCCAGTCGTTTGCGGCCTCCCAAAGGGTTAAAGGCGATTTTTCGGTTACCAGCCGCAGCTGGTACGCTTTCATGTCCCTGTTTTCCCAACTCCATGGGCTGCCTTTACATCCGGCCGGGAAGGTTGTGATTTCAAGGTCATCGCTAACCATAACCTGGTAATTCAGAAAACCAATGGTTGCAAAATCAGCCGGAATTTCAGCGGTATAACGGTTAGTGCTTTTTTTCACAGCTGTAACCGTTTTATTCTTTTCGCCATGGGTGAGCAAAACCTCGACTTTGTTAATCTGTAACGGCGCGTTCACTTCAAATTGAAGCGCAACAGGCTTTCCGGCAGTGGCTTCATCGGGCGATAAATTATGCAGGATGGTAGCGCCTAGGTTTGATGCCGGGGCAACATATTCATCAATGGTTATATTTTTATAGGTTTTACCGGTGTATGCACCTGCATCTGTAGTACTTTTTGTCAGCAGGTAAGTGCCGGGCATTACCTCAAAACTACTTTTGGAGGCTTTGCCATTGAACGTATTTCCCTGGTTTATCCCCTGGATAATGAAACCATTGCCGAGATCGGGCAGGGTAATGGTCATGTGCTGCCTGTTGTGTAATACTGCAGCTTTTTGTTTAGCAGGGTTAACAGAACTATATGGATCCTCAATCCAGCAGAAATCGGGCATTACCTCGAGTCGCCAAACACCATTGCTGAGCTTGTCGATGAAATAGGCTCCGCTACCGGTGTATTTCACCAAAGGTGAGGAACCGCAACCGGCAATTTCTGTTAACAGGCTGATATTGGCGGGTTGTGAGGTGGTATTATTTGAGTAAAAAAACTTCTCATCGCTTACCCATGCTGCCAGATCATCGGCGTAGCTGATTTGGAATCCGTTAAAATGGTCTTTGTTAGCGTGTTTCTGGTACATGGGTACCTGGTGAAAGATGGCAGCGGCAATTTTTAAACTGATGGCTTTGTTGGGCGCATAGGCCAGGTTCATAAAATGGGTTCCGTAATTGGTGTTGAAAGGCGCCCAGCACATGGCATCGTATGCAAACTGGGCTGCAAGTTGCATCCCTGCCTCGCGGAATGTGCGGGCCATGGCGGGGTACATAACATTTCCGGATGCATCAGCAGGGTCAAATTCATAAACTATTTTGGCCATTTTGCCATACCTGCTGTCGTTGGCAAAGGGTATGGAATAATCCGATACATGCGGCAGAAAATTTCCATTCACCTGGTGACCAGCCACCAAACCGGTCGGGTACCACTGAAAGGTTCCTCCCTGAATATCGGCATTGAGGTAAGCATCTGCCAGGTGAATGCTATGGCTCATATTGTAGAAAATGGGTCTGGTGTACCCGGTGTTTCGCATCGATGATACCAGGGTGTTGATAAAACGGGTTACCTCGTCAGCCGGACCATTATGGTGGGGTTCATTGCTGATTTCAAAAGCAATCACCTGCGGTTCGTCTTTATAGGCATTACCGGTATAAGTGTTTACATGGTTGAGGAACTGGGCCAGGTAATTGGCCTGGGCTTTAAGTGCTTCGGGATGTGTAAGACACGCTGCTTTGCCATACTTGCGGGAGAAACCGGGTGTTGCTTCGTCGGGTTCGGGCCATCCATTCCCCCAGTAGGCAATAGGGGTGATAATAAAATGCATGCCCCGCTTTTTCATTTCGCTTACGGCAAAGTCGAATAACCGCAAATGTTCATTGTCAATAAGATTACCCAGCGTATCGCTAATCTCCGTATCCCAGATATGTACCCTGTAAAGGTCCAGGTCGAGCCGGGCCATGTGATATACATCCTGCTTAATGGCTTCTTCATGTGATATACCCGCATTGGCAACCATGCGGTATTCATGTGCAAAGGGCAGGGTATAGTTTACACCAAACCCGTGCAGCTCACGCTTGTCGGCCGACCAGCGCATAACCCCATTATCGTCGACATATACCTGGTTGACGGCAGATTGGGCAAAAAGGTTATACCATAATATAGATAGCCAGAAAACAATTACCGGTTTTAACATATTTATCTTTTTAAACTTATACTCAGAAAAAAGCAGATTTTGGTTATTGAAATTACGGTAATCCCAATAATCCCGGTTATTGGTTTTGAACAAAAGGCAAAACAAAAAGGACAGGCATAACACATTTTGGACAAATACCGACACATATCGGACAGCGTTTTTTGGAGGGGATAAAACCCTGGATAATTCGTTAAATTTGTTTGTTGAAATAGATTTCTTCTTTAATAGGTGTATGAACAAAAGTGTGGCTTTTTCCCGATGGCACATTTGTTTCCTGTTGTTAGCCTGGGCGTTGCAGCAGGTAAACGCACATGGTTTGAAGCATCACGAATTCAGGCCCATTGATCACCGGCTGGGGATGAATGCTTCGGCAGTAAATTGTGTTATTCAGGACAACCAGGGGTTAATATGGCTCGGAACCGACAGGGGTTTGTATAACTTCGATGGATACCAGGCCCGGCACTATTCAGCCAGGGATCAGCTACGCGCTGAAAACGACGGGGTGGTTTATTGTGCCTTGTTGGTTGATTCAGTGCGACTTTGGCTTGGAGCCGATGATGGTTTACTCGTTTTCAATACCTATACCGACAGTTACGAGCCTGCTCCGGAGGGCATGCCTGAAAATGTGCGGGCCATTGCGCGAATCGACAGCAGGTACTTTTGGATAGGCAGTATTAACGGATTATACCGCTATGATTTGTTGCGCCGGAAAGCTGAAAGGATCAGCGATGAACGCTTACCCCATCCTGCTATTTACACCATTTTGCGGTACGACGACAATACCTTTTATTTTGGCACATATAACGGTCTTTCCCGGTTTGATCTTCAAACAGGCCATTTCCAGGAAGTTTCGCTGGGTAGTAGCGCATCGCATCCAAATCAGCTGGTTATTTCACTGCTTGCGGATTACGGACGCCACTGCATGTGGGTCGGTTCAGAAGCAGGCCTTTACAGGTTCAATATGGCAAACCCCGAGTCAGAACCTGAAATCCTTTTTAAGGGGAATGCAGTAAAATCGCTGCTGCTCGATAACCAGCAATGCCTCTGGGCCGGAACCGATAACGGGCTTTATATTTATGAACCGTCATCGGGGCATCACCGTCTTATCCGTCACGATGCGGTGAACGACAGGTCGTTGCTCAACAATATGGTATGGACTTTATTTACTGACAGGGAACAGAATATTTGGGTAGGAACTGATGCCGGTGTTTCGCTTTTTGTGTACAACAAACATTTCATGGTGCAGTCGATCAGTGAACTTACGCAGTCGAATGAGGGAAACCAGATTATTTCGTTGTTGTCCGACAGCAGGGGAAACCTATGGCTTGGGGGCAACAACGGACTTATCAGGGTTGATAAGCAAAGTGGCAAGACAATTTGGTACCAGCAGAACAAAAGCAAGTACGCCATTCCGCACAACAAGGTAAGGCAGGTATTTGAGGATGCCGATGGGGATATATGGATTGCCACCGATGGTAGTATATGCAGGTATAACGAACATACAGCACAATTTGACAGATACCAGATTGAGGATGCAACACATACACGTAATGCCAACTGGTCATATGCCTTTTGCCAGGACGAAACCCGGAAATTTTGGATAGCCACATGCCTGGGCGGACTGTTTGTGGTTGACAAACAGCAATTGTTAGCCTCAAAAGGAAAACCTTATGTGGCTGAACGTAATTATTTTGCGCACAAGGGAGAATTGGGCCTGTCGGGTAAAATGCTTCAGTTTCTGGCCATGGATGAAGAACGGAACATGTGGATCGGAACTTTCCGCGACGGAGTAAGCAAAATCGATCGTCTAAACCAGCGTGTTCATCAATTTACCACCCGTACCACCCAAAACAATTTGCCGTCGGATGACGTTACGGCTATGATTACCGATCAGGACGGAGTGTTGTGGATAGCGCTTCGCAACCAGATTATCCGTATGGATACACGTACACATGCTACTCAAACCATTACCGACACTCGCCTGGCTGATGTTTATATCAATGCCCTGGCTGATGATGGCAGGCGGATCTGGATGAGCCTGGCAAACGGGTTGTGCTATATTGATAAACGCTCATTGAAGGTTAAACAGGTTAATACCGGGGGAAATTATTATTCATCGCTTTATTACGATTCCAGGGACCGCCGGATGATTGTCGGGGGGATCAACGAATATGTATCGTTTGATCCGGAAATGATATTGGCTGATGAGCCACACAGCAACCTTTTTATTACCTCACTTTGGGTAAACAACAAGCTCGTGCAGGAGCAAAACAATCAGTCGCTTCCCCTCAGATTCGGTAAAAGTGTGCGCTTTACCCGTGCTATTGAGTTACCTTATGATCAAAACAACATTTCACTTACCTTTTCGGGTTTCAGCTATAACCGGCAGCATTTAATGTATGCAGGTAAACTGGAGGGGCTTGATAGCGACTGGCATTTTACCGAAAGAGAAAATAACCGACTGACCTATAACAATTTACCACCTGGCGATTATGTGCTTATGATCTCGCGTATTGGCACGGATGGTCAGCCTATGCCTGACCCGCTTACCATGGATATTTCTATTCGCCATCCATGGTATTTTTCGTGGTGGGCCTGGGCTTTTTACCTGACACTTGCTTTGCTGCTGATAATAGCTTTTGTGAATTACTATATTGTGTTAAACCGGCTTCGATACGAGCGAATCGAAAAGGTGAAAACCATGGAGCTTACGGCTCATAAAATTGATTTTCTGACCAATATTTCGCACGAGCTGAAAACACCACTAAGCCTTATTGTTGGACCGCTTGAGCGGATTGCAGAACAGGTGAAGCAACTGCCACTGAAACGTCAACTGGCTGAAGTACGGCAGAATGCTTTAAAAATGGGAACGCTTATTCATCAGATGATGGAGGCCAGCCGACAGGAATTTGACGGCTACGGACTTATTGTGTCTAAAACCGATATCGTGGCTTTTGTGCAAAGTGTGGTTTCGGTATTTGAAAAACAATTGGCGGAACGTTCTGTATCTATTCATTTGGAGAGCGAATTACCGGTCTTTTGTATTGAGGCCGACGTTTTCAAGCTCGAAGTTATGCTGAACAATATCCTCTCGAATGCTGCAAAATTTGCCCCCGATGGATCTGGCATTACGGTTAAAATTGTTCCGGACAACGAACAGGTGAAAATAACCGTTTCAGATGAAGGACCAGGGATTGCTGCCAGCGACCTGCCACATGTATTTGAACGTTTTTTTCAGTCGCGTCAATCCCTTCCGCAAAACAAAGAGGGATCAGGCGTTGGCCTGTCGATTGTCAAAGAATATGTTCAGCTGCACAGGGGTAGCGTTCAGCTTCTCTCGGAAAACGGGCAGGGCACCTGTGTTGAGGTAGTTTTACCGGTTGTTCAGTTAGTCGGCGAAACCAAAGTAACCGTAACAACCCGGCAAAAACTGCCGGAAAATGAGCAGGAGAGCAAACCCTTATTATTGGTGGTAGAGGACAACCTTGAGATCCTGTCATTCATCACCAAAAGTTTATCAGATGCGTTCAGGTGCGTGACCGCACAGGATGGTAAAACCGGACTTGAAAAGGCATTGGAACTAAAGCCCGATATTATCGTTACCGATATTATGATGCCGGTGATGGATGGTATTGACA
This sequence comes from uncultured Bacteroidales bacterium, assembly GCA_964618645.1. Lineage (GTDB taxonomy): Bacteria > Bacteroidota > Bacteroidia > Bacteroidales > UBA10428 > UBA5072. The sequence continues at coordinate 26,330 of CAZUBW010000035.1, forward strand.
TGTGCAGAAAGCTGAAGGATAACATTGCCACATCACTTATCCCGGTTGTTATGCTTACAGCAAAGGACGACAAGAATACAGAGATACTCGGGTACCGTTCCGGTGCCGATGCTTTTATTGCAAAACCTTTTGAGATAGGTTATTTGTCGGACAGGTTGCATCACCTTTTGAAGGGCAGGAGCCTCCTGGTTCAAAAGGCCCGGCAAGAGGCAATAATCAAGCCCAAAGAAAATGACATGGTAATTTCCACCGACGAAAAATTTCTGAATACCATAACCCAGATCGTTGAGAATGAATTAACCAATCCGGCACTGAGCGTTAACCTGTTAAGCGAGCTTTCGGGGTATAGCCTGAAGCAGGTGTACAGGCGTATCAAATCACTTACCGGACAAACCGCAGTTGATTATATACGTACGGTCAGGCTTAAAAAAGCCGCCATGCTATTGTCGCGTAAGACTTTTACCGTGGCGGAGGTAATGTACATGGTAGGGTTTAACAATCATTCTTATTTTTCAAAACGTTTTCAGGAGATGTATGGCAAAACCCCAAAGGCTTATGCCGAAGGCTGATACTTCAACAGGTTTTTGTTTTTGAATAACTATTTTTCACAGGCAGTCATTCTATCCCATCCCCGAAAGCCATGTGCTATTTCTTTCCCATTGATTTCTTATCAACCTGGTAAGGAACGGTAAAATGAAACGTGGTTCCTTTGTTTTCTGCTGATGTCAGCCATATGCTGCCTCCCAGCAATTCGATGATCCCTTTGGATATGCTCAGGCCAAGCCCGGTACCCTCGCGATAGTCCGATTCGCCTATCTGCCGGAAACGTTCAAATATAAACTCCTGTTTGTCTGTTGGAATTCCAATTCCTGTGTCCGAAACATAAAACTCAAGCATATTTTCATCAGTTGGGCGGCATCCAAATTCTATTGAGCCATCCCTTGTAAACTTAAAGGCATTCCCAATGAGGTTGATGATCACCTGTTTGACCTTTCCCTGGTCCAGCATAATATCAACTTTTGGCTTTGGACACCGGTTAACCATACGGAAGGGTATATTTTCCTTGTTGAGCCGTTTCTGGTAATCCATGGCATAAACTGCTATTTCGCCGAACAGGGAATCGAGATTGCACACCTCGTTGGATATTTTCATCGAACCGGCTTCTATTTTGGAAATGTCCAGGATATTATTGATGATATTCAGCAGATCATTGCCTTTTTGGTTGATGATGGAGGCATATTTCAGCAAGGTTTCCTTGTCTTCGAGTGTCTCTTCGAGCAATGTCGAAAAACCCATTATGGCATTCAGTGGCGTTCGTATCTCGTGGCTCATGTTTTGCAAAAAGGCTGTTTTTAACCGGTCGCTTTCCTCAGCCTTTTCTTTTGCTGCCGTAAGGGCTGCCGTTCTTTCTTCAACAATCGTCTCAAGGTGGTTTTTGTATTTCGACAGTTCTTCGTACTGGCGGGTGATCTCGCGTTGCTTTTCTTCGAGCAGTTGATTTGTATTGCGCAGTTCCTTTGTATGCTCCTGCACGGTTTTTTCCAGTTCGCGCTTTTGTTTTCTGAGCATACGCAGCCTGATCTGGAATATGGCGATGACCAACAGTATGGCCAGCAACAGCGCGCTGATTTTGAAAAAAAGTGTTTTCCACCAGGGAGGATGTATGATGATGGTCAGCGATTTTGGGATTTCGCACCACACCCCGTCGTTGTTGGATGCCATAACCAAAAATGTATAGGTGCCATGGTTAAGGTTGGTGTACCTGGCCGATTGTGTATTATCGGCATCAATCCATTTAGAATCGTAGCCCTCAAGTTTATACCTGAAATGGTTATTTTGCGGGTTCAGGTAATTCAGCGCTGCAAAACTGATCACAAAATCGGCATTCTTATGCGGCAGATGGAGTTTGTCCAGCGAGCTGATGTGACTGGCCAGTTGTTCATATTTTTTGTTCTTTGACGGCCAGGGATTGAGCAGGTCGAAACCGCTCAGCACTACCTGGGGGGGGATGGTGTTCAGTTTGATGCTGTCGGGGTGAAAATAGGTATATCCGTTTGACGATCCGAAATACATGATCCCCTGCTCATTTTTGAACACGGCTCTTTTCTTGAATTCGTTTCCCGACAGGCCGTCTTCGGCTGTGTAATTATATACAACCGGGTCAGCCGGCATATCAATACCTTTTACAAACTTCGAAATACCCTTGTTGGTGCTAATCCACAAATTGCCATGCGCGTCTTCGAGGATTCCCTGTACGGCGTTATCGCCAAGATGAATTTCCCATAATATGGAATGAAAGGTCCCGGTTTTTTCATCAAAGTATTCAAGCCCCGCATTGGTGGCAATCCAGATTTGCTTCTTACTGTCCTCGAAAACAGAAAGGATGTTGCCGAAATCCCCCGTTGAATCGTTCAGGTCGTGCCGGTAGTGAATGAAATGATCGTTTTCATAATCGTAAAGCGCCAGGGAGTTATATACCGAAATATATAGTTTTCCGCTGCTGGTCTGAAATATATGATCTACCATGTCGCCATGAAGTCCATTTGGATTTTCAGTGTCGTTCAGGTAATGCCGGAATTTTCCGGTCGTATAATCGTAACGATTGAGGCCGCCTCCGATGGTGCCAATCCACAAATGGCCTTTATTATCTTCCAGTATGGAAAAAATATTGCCATTGCTGACGGAACCGGGTTTGCCATCGGCCATAAACCGTCTGAAGGTCTTTGTTCGCGGGTTAAAGAGGTTAAGTCCACCTGCCCATGTGCCTACCCATATGTTACCGCGGCGATCTTTGTGTAGTGCATATACCGGGTTGGCAGACAAACTCTGCGGATTACCGGGTATATTATTGTAATGAGACATGATACCTGTTTTTTTGTCGAACACATCCAGCCCGGCTTCGGTGCCAATGTAAAGGAAATGGTTGTCTTCGGCAAAAGCATTGATCAGGTTATGCTGCACCCTGAATTGTTTTCCCGAGTTTTCGTTAACGACGTTGAATTTTTTACCCCGGCTGCTGAAATAATTGATTCCGTTGCCAAAGGTCCCGATCCAGATATCATTGAATTTGTCCTGGTAAAAACTGTATACCGAATTGTCGCTCAGACTGTGTATATTGTTCGGATTGTGCTGATAATGTTCAAATACAGGTTTTTCTCCCGGCGTGAATTCACTGAGCGGCAATTTATAGAGTCCCTGACCCGATCCTTTGCCTACCCATAGATTGTTTTGCCCGTCTACCAGCAGCTTCATTATTTTACCCTCCATTACCTTGTATATTTCAATCTCCGGAAGGGTGTTCAGGCTGAAAGCATATAACCCTTCTTCGGCATAGGCAATCCAGATCCTTTTGTTATGGTCTTCGCAAATCCACGAAACGTCGTTGGTGGAATTGCCCAGGGTGATATCTTTGGGTTGATAATTGATAAACGATTGGGTGTTCTTAACAAACAAACTGAGCCCTGCTTTTGATCCAACCCAGATATTACCTCCGGAATCTTCAAAAACAATATTGATGTAACTGTTGGCTATAGTCGACGGGTCCGAAGGAACATGCAGGTATGAAGTAAGATTTTCCGTCAGCGGGTCCAACCGGTGCAACCCGTTATTTGTTCCGAACCATAACTTTTTATCACGGTCCTCTGTAACGCACAATATGGCCAATGATCTCATCAGGGGATAGGGATGCAGCTTATCGTCGGGGTAATTGTAGGTATATAAGCCCAGGTCGGTACAAACCCAGAGTTCATGCCTGTTTTTTTGCAGGACGCCCGAAACATTGATGTTTCCAATACTTTTACCACTGTTGGTTTCCGGCCGATAGACACTGAATTTATGCCCGTCATATTTATTGAGCCCGTCGGCAGTACCGAACCACATGTAGCCTGTCTCATCCATATAAATGCAACGAACCCAGTTATTGGACAATCCGTTCGAAGCATTCAGGCGTTTGAACAACGATTGGGTTTCCTGAGACCAGATATTCTGCAACGAGAAGCAAACAAGCAGTATTGAAATTATGTACCGCATGCAAAAAGTATCGGAAAAATTAGGATTTAAATTAGCACTTTTTTTCCAATATCTGGTGTGGCATTCAGGTTAATTATCCGATTTGGCGGTAAGCAGATTGATAAGTTTGCTGCATCCTCCGTTTTGAATGAAATCGTTATGCTCCTCAATGGTATTGAAGCGCATGCCACATATTTTCTCGCACAGCATTTCACCACCTGTAGTTTCTTTAAATTCCCGTAACATCGCATTGGCAACAGGATTGGTATAAGCAAACTTACCGGGATTTTTCCTGCACCATTCCAGTGTGTTATACCACATTGCTGCAGCCAGGGCACCGCATGCATTGCCGCTCAATCCCATTCCACCGGCAAAACCGGCAACCATGGTTGCCTGCTCTGTGGTTGCCCCCATTTTAATCACTGTTTCAGAAGCACAGCTTAAAGCTTGTTTTGGAATGTCGGCCGACCCGGTAGATAATCCTTTTAGTGCCGTTTCGAATGCTTCGGGAGCCCATTTTTTGGCCAGGTTGAAACATTTGCTGTAAACAAAACCGCTTAGAATGGTTTTAACCATCAGTTTTCGCATGCCGGCCTTGGTGGTGAGGTCGCAGCCAATGATCTCGCGGCAGTTTGCCGATCGCGATCGGGTAACGAAAGACCCCATCACATGTTGTGTTACCTTAATGGCCATAGCATTAGCGTTGCCCGAATGACCAAACCTGCGGAATGACTCGGCTCCCACTGCCAGTGATGATCCCCAGAGCATACCGCATTGGTGCCCTGTGGCATTTAATCCTCCGGCGAGCGGATCGGATGCCTGCTCCTCGGTTGATCTGATGTTACCAAATTCGCGATTTAACAGGAAAAACAAGGTATTCGAGCAGGAACCTTTTTTCAAGAATATACGTCTGGCGTCTTTCATGGGGTTAGTTTTATGATGTTGTATTAGATGTATTCCGGCAATTTACAGGTTCTCTATCCTTGCCATAGCCGATTTGAATAGGATTTCCACAACGAAAAGAATTGCAGAAAGCGCTTTGATTATGGCCATTGTAACAAGCAATATGGCTCTTGCAAGCGATAAAATAAAAAGCTTAATTGCACACAACCGATGGGATGATTGTGCCTGATCAAAAGTTGTTCTTAATCGTGCATATGGTGCCGATTTTTCCGAAGTAGTCTTTTCGTTGGTTTGTATGGTATGAAATTGGGTTGGCCAATATGGAACACTAACAGCGGTTTTCATTTGGATGGGTATTTGGGTGTTTCTGGTAACTTAGTATATTTTAGTAATGTTCAGGGTGTTTTCTCCTGAAGTTTTGAAGGTGACGTATTTGATGCTGTGATTCATTCCCGTGAAAGTACAACCGTCTTCGAGGGTAACGAGCAGTGAATCGCCCATGAAATCGGTAATGGTGATATCAGAACCTTTTGATGCCTTAACCGACCTGAGTACCGGCATGGTAATCCTGACGAAAAGGCTGTCGGTATGCGTTGCTGCACTAGTTGTATCAACCCTGAAGCAGAGCGTCCCATGTATGTTTTCAATGGTCGGACCCCCAGCCGATTTCTTATCAAAAGTCGATTCTATATGGCATTCTTTACCTTGCCGGATTTTGACAATCCAGTGCGATGAAAAATCGAGTCGTTCAAATGCATTTACCTTTACTTCTTGATAACGGCTGGCAAGCGGGTCGTTATTGTAGAGCAGTTGCACTCCATTCCGCAACAGCAATAAGCCGGCAAAAAATCCGATAATCATTAGAGCGCCAACGGCCAGTAATATTGTCTTGCTAGTTTTCATCTGTTTGTTTTTTATTTTTCACGGACGTTTCATCAGACAAATAGGTTAATTTGCTGTTTTCGTTGTCCCCGCTTTCAGTATGGCTGTGATCTTTATAGTATTGCTGCAAATCCTCCATGGATAGGTGAAGCAAATGCATCGCCTTGAATAGCTTTGGTAATTCCCGACTGACAAAGTCTTCTTTCCTGAGCAAAATGGTCTTTTCCAGGCCATCTTCCGAAACAAAATAGCCAATGCCTCTTTTGTTGAAAATAATGCCCCTATCCTGCAGGTAATTGTAAGTCCGCAACACCGTATTCGGGTTAACTTCGATGTTAACGGCCATTTCCCGAACCGAAGGAATTCGGTCACCGGCTTTCCACTTTCGCAACAAAATATTTTCGCAAAAGTGATCTGCTATCTGCAGGTAAATGGCATTACTGTCTCCAAATTCCATATCATACCTCCTGCTCCTTTAGTCCAATCAGGGTGATGACCCAGCATAAAGGGGCCAGCATCCACCAGAATAACCACTTCAGTACCAGCCACAACCTGAACAAAGGGGTACCGGTCATTTTTACATATTGATCAATGAATTCGGCATGTGACGGATATAAATCCGACAGGGTAAAATAGAAAATGATTCCGCCAACAAACCCAAGCAACAGTATAGTCAGTATGGTTTTGGGCAAAACATAACCCCTGAAATGTACTGCGCCTGCCAGGAAAATGCCTTGTATTACAACATAATATTTAATAGCGGTCAGGGGTATCTTCCCAAACAGGTCGAATGACACATATGTTATATCGCTGAAAAAAAGATGTCCCAAGGAATTAGCGGCAGCAGCGAAAAGAACGAATAAAGCCGAAAAGGCGATTACCCAGCAAATACAGGTCAGTATCCATAAACTGAGGAATTTTTCGAATGCCGATGCAGGGAGCATAAGGTAGTTGGTTCTTTTCAGGGTATTACCCAAATCTTGAAAAGCCAGGCTGCTGAGTATGAAACCTCCGGCAAGCAAAGCGACAGCATAAGCCACAGGATGCGAGTCAAATACTTTCTGGTAACCAAAGATCGATTCCAGGACAAAGCCAAGCAGGAGCAGGTCGAAGATGACCAGGAGGGTTATCAGGATGCCTTTTCTGCTTCTGAAAAGTTCAAGTTGGAGCAATTGCAGAAACCTGGATAGGTTGAAGTAATTTGCCGGTATCATAGGTCTAGCTTTTAAAAATGGAATTTATCTTAACCCGGTTGCTGATTACTGCATTGAACAGTATTTCGAGGTTTAGCTTAGTCTCTTCATGGCCGGTGTTTTCTTTCATTACCGTATAACCACCCAGGTGTGATTCGTAATAGAGCATTTGTTCCGGATTATCCAGTTCCTTTTGCCGAATAATGGAAAGCTTCGCGGAAATCGTTTCGCAGTTTTCGAAGAAGATAATCCTGCCTTCATCCAGTATAATAATCGGATCAATCAGGTTTTCCATGTCGCGCACCTGGTGGGTGGAGATGATGAAGCTGCGTTCCTCATGAATGGCATTGGCCAGTATCTTCCTGAACTGACTTTTTGAAGGGATGTCGAGACCGTTTGTAGGCTCGTCCAGGATCAGTAGTTTTGAGTCGGTCGCCAGCCCGAACGATAGCAAAAATTTCTTCTTCTGCCCGTAAGAGAGTGCCGAAAGTTTCTGATCGGTGAGGAGGTCAAATTCATGAACGTAGTTTAGAAACAGGCTATGACTGAACCTGGGATAGAACCTACTGCACAAGCGCACATAAGTCTCCATTTGTATTTTTGGCAGCTCAAATTCTTCCGAAACCAGGAATACTTCCTGCAGGAACTGTGGCAGGCGGTCAGCCGGATGAAAGCCGTTCACATTCAATTCTCCGTGTTTAGGGAAAAGCAGGCCCGATATTATTTTCAGCAGGGTGGTTTTACCAGCCCCGTTTTTTCCCAGCAGGCCGTATATATTTCCGGCTGGCAGCGAAAGGCTGAGCTGTTCAAATAGCGGGTACTTCTTATGATAGCTAAATGAGAGGTTTTGAATATGGATCATTTCCGATAGGGTATTTAGTGTACTACTATACTAATACACTGCAATAGTAATGACAATTTTTCAATCCACCAAATTTTCAGGTTGAAAATTTGTGATGTGTTGCTATTGCGTCAAAAACGTTAGTAATGGAAGGCTTTATAAAACGAAACAGGTATTAACTACCTGGCATTGAACCGGAATGGTTCCATTTCATGGCAGGTTTTCGGCCCGCATTTTCAATTGCAGGTTCATGGCTTCAAATCCACTGCGGGTGTTTTCATCGATAAGCTTTCTGAAAAGCGGGATCAGGATGCCGCTGAACATTTCGCGTTGAACGAAAGTGGTTGATCCATCATTGTTTTCAATGAGTTCAAAAATGTGTTCGCCGTCAAACAAACCCGGTATCACCAGGTGGCCTTTCCACCGTAACTCACGGTTCTTCTCAACCCTCAGTATTTTGGGTCGTATGGTCATCCCGTTTCCCCCGGAGGGCTTAATCACGGCAGAGATGGTGTTTCCGGTAACCGCGTTGCCCGTCAGGCTCGTTATGAAAGGATTCCATTCGGGATAGCTGTTAAAACCGGTTAAAATCATCCATATTTTTTGAGGTGTCGAGCGGATGATCGCCTCAGTTCGGAGTTCTTTTCGAAGTTTTATCATGCTTTCGGCGTTTTATCCATAACAACAGGTAGCGCTATATTATTTTAATCCGCTATCATTAAACAGGTAACACAACGAATTCATTTTTGTTCGATGGTTTTCCGGTAAGGTTCGTTACATAGGGGAATTACCTATAGGCTGCCCTTGCGAAATAGCAAACGAGTTATCCGATAAAAATATGCTGTCAGGTACATGCCATAGAAAAAGTCAGCAATATTTGGAAACAAACAAAACAATGGCATCCGTATATTTGTATAAAACATCACTGCTTGACGGACAATTTATATACAGACAGAATCAGTAAGGTTATCGATTATATCGAAGACAATATCCACGGCAGGTTGAGGCTAAATGAACTTGCCGCTGTAGCTATGTTTTCGAAATATCATTTCCACCGGATTTTTAAGAACGTCACCGGTGAAACGCTAAATGATTTTATCAAACGCCAGCGGATGATCAAAGCTTACCGGATGCTTCAAACCGACAAGACCATTACTGTTAAGGAATTAACTTACACGCTGGGTTATCATGCTGTGGCCAATTTTTCGAGAGACTTTAAGTGTTTTCATGGGGTATCACCTTCGAAAGTGAAATCTTCAGCCTTAACTGCAAGACCAGGTATTCGGCTGAACACGTTCCAATCGCTTAACGTTTCTTTTAAAGGTATCGAAAGAATACCCGGTACCTTTGTTGTGTACAGGAAAATTACCACAGGTTACAATGCGGATTTGATTCCAAAAGTATTTGATTCATTATACAGGTTGGCCCTGGATAATAATTTCAGGATAAAACAATTTATCGGCATCGGCTACGACGATCCTGACTATACACCTGCCGGTAAATGTAAGTACGATGCCTGTATGGCTGTGAATAAAGCTGATCTGCCAAGGCGTTTCCAGGCCGGCACCAAAACATTGAAGGGCGGATGGTATGCGGTCTTCTATTTCGAAGGCTATAAAGATGATATTCATACGGCCTGGGATTTTATTTTTAAGGAGTGGCTGTTAAAAAGCACTTATATTCCGGCTAACAGGCCTCACCTGGAAATGTATATTCCTGCTGAAAAAGATATAGAAGGCTTTTTTACTGTAAATCTTTGCTTACCCATAAAAACCATAAAAAAATGATCATCATGAAAATAGTTGTACTTGTGCTTTTTTGCCTGGTATTGGCCGGCTTTATTGTTTATGCCTGCTATGGCGGTCTGAAAAAACTTAAAATTGAAATTGCAGAACAGGGTGGCGAAACAGTTGTATATGAAGCAATCACCGGAGACTACCGGCAGAGTGGTGTGGTAATGGACAAAGTGTATTACGCATTGCTAAACAATCTCAAAATAGAGACATACAAGGGTTATGGGAAGTATCTCGATAACCCCAAAAAAGTCGAAAAATCGAAACTCCGCTCCGAAGCTGGTTGTATTATTGACAACGGAGACATCAGCAACCCTGTATTGGTTACATGCGGTTTTAAAATTAAAATCTTGCCGGTTCAGCGGTATATCGTTACCGAATTTCCCTATATAGGAAAGATGTCGGTTTTATTCAGTATCACCCGTGTATATCCCGCGCTGGCCAGGTTTGCCGTAAAACAGGGTTTTGATGCGGATGGCGCTGTTACTGAAATATATAACGTCCCGGAGAAAAAGATCTTTTACAGGAAAGAGATCATTGAACGCTAATCCAAACCAGGGTATTTGCCCCTAGCCCGGAAAATAAAATCCCACTGAATAGGTGAGCATGACGGGAGGATGTGGCATGGATTCAGGCCATGCGGGCCCTTCTTCCAGTAAAAAGCCAAATCCCAACTGTGCCGTAAATACCTTTTTCCTTCCCTTAGGACAATAAGGTCCTGCGACTGCAGTGCTGCGGAAGTAAACAGCAGTATCATGCATAATAACGTTTTCATGAGTTCATTATGTAGTAACGGTTTTCTTAACTGGGTCTATATGTGCCTGATACGAAGAACTGTTGTTTTTTGTTTACCTGACAGTAAATTATTTTAGGGGACAATGGGTTACCATTACCCTTTTATACTTCGATAACTGCAGTTCACCTTTGTTTTTATTCCTTAGCTGCATATCAGGCAGGGAATTCAAAGAAAGTACTATTTTAGCCAGCCAATGTAAATGATTGGTCAAAACTATTTAGTTTATGCTTGCTAAACAAATACTGGTTGTCAGTTTGCTGATACCTTTCATTGAATTTTTCTGTTATTTGGCCGTGCGCAGGGTCATGGGCCGTATGCCCCCCCTGAAAAGGAGGAAGCTTTGGTTAGGATATGCCTTGTTGTCGCTGCTTATCCTTTTAAGCATGGTGGCTTTCCCCATTTGGGCGTCCACCCAATGGCCGGCGGCATGGATCAGGGTAGCGGTGAATACCGGTGTCGGGCTGTTTTTTGGAAAGATTGTTGTTGCATTGGTTCAGGCCACAGGAAGCATTTTAATATTGCTGACACGCTTGGCAATGGCCATTAACCATACCGTAAGGCGCAAAAATCCCTTACCTGCCGGGCAGCTGGCAAGCAATGCCTCCTCCATTACCCGTTCGCAATTCATTTCGCGCAGTGCATTGGCGCTCGGTGGAATTGTATCGGCCGGCCTGGGATATGGCATGACCAATAAATACCGCTATCGCATTAAACAGGTGCAGGTTAAGCTGCGCAACCTGCCCCATGCTTTAAAGGGAATGCGGATCGTACAGCTTTCGGATATTCATGCCGGCGGGTTATTTGATAAAGAGGCCATTGCAGCCGGAATGAATATGATTGAGACGTTGAAAGCCGATTTGATATTGTTTACCGGCGACCTGGTGAATTACCGTGCAGCGGAAATAGAGCCTTTTCTCGATATTTTCGGCCGGCTGCAGGCACCGTTGGGGGTATATTCCATTTTGGGAAACCACGATTATGGTGATTATCTTAACTGGCCATCGGATGCAGAAAAACAGGCCGATGTTGATAAGTTGCTGCAATATCAGCGCAGCATGGGGTGGCAGGTATTGCTGAACGAACACCGGGTATTGTCGCTTAACAACTGCTCATTTGCGCTGATTGGCGTAGAGAACTGGAGCACACATCACAGGTTTCATCA
>CAZUBW010000036.1:0-37897 GCA_964618645.1 uncultured Bacteroidales bacterium
CCCTCGCTAGGCGTAGTTTTTAACTACGCCAATGTTTCCGCCATCCTCTTCTTCCAATAACTTTCGTACTTTTACGTCAAAATAAACCCCTATGAAAAGCATCTTCCGTTACTTTCTGAAAGGCCTGTTGCTGGTTGCCCCTACCGGGCTAACCGTATTCATCGTTTACTGGCTCTTCAATTTCCTCGATGAGCCCTTGCGTAACGTCATTCATTCGATGATTGGCTTGCAGATACCGGGGGTGGGCCTGGTGGTCACTTTTCTGCTGATTGCCCTCGTGGGCTGGATTGGCCAGTCGTTTTTGTTCAAACCCATTGGTCAGCTGGTGGAAACCCTTTTCGAGAAAATCCCGGTGCTTAAAATGGTGTATACCTCCATAAACGACTTTGTGAATGCCTTTGTGGGGGAAAAGAAGAAATTCACCCGTCCCGTGATGGTGAAGGTAAACCTTATATCCGACCTCGAGAAGATTGGCTTCATCACCACCGAGGATTTGGCCGACCTGGGCTGCGAAGGCAAGGTTGCGGTGTTGTTTCCCCATTCGTACAACTGGTCGGGTGAGCTGTTCATTGTGCCCCGCGAGCATGTGCGGCCTCTTAACATACCCCCTTCCGAAGCCATGAAATTTGCAGTGACAGGAGGGGTGGCCCGGGTTTAATAATATTGTAACATGGCCAATTGAATTATTTGCTATATTCGTGTTTCCTGCATCTAACCATTGCCCCTATGAACTGCGGACATGTGATCAAACCTGTGCTTTTTTTGTTTATGATACTGGCCTTGCCGTTGTTGACGGCGGCACAGGGTGAAACCGCCGGGGTAAAAAGCGACGCGTTGCAGCAACTCGCGCAAACGCGCGATACCATACGCATTGACCTGCTGCTGAAAATAAGCGAAGAGCTGTTAAAAACCCAGCCGAAGGAAGCCTTCGGGTATGCCCGGGAAGCACTCGACATGGCGCGTGAGCTGAAAGACATTCACCGGGCCGCGCTGGCCTGTGATGCCCTTGCCGAAGTATACACGGTTACGGCAGTATATGACAAGGCCCTCGAATACCAGCTGCTGGCCCTGGAACAGTTTACCAGGCTGCGCGACAGCGTGGCCATGGCCGGCTGCTATAACCACATTGGGGTGATACACATGTCGTCGGGCGATTTCGACGAAGCCCAACGCCATTACCGCAAGGCGCTTGAACTTAACCGGCGTGCCAAAAACCCGGCACAGGTGGTTCACAATTATATGAACATGGGTGTGAATTACCTGGAGACCGACAGCGTGGACAAAGGGCTGTCGTACTTCCTGGTGTCGCTGATGATTGCCGACAGCCTGAACCTGGAAACCGAAAAGGTGGCTCTGCTCAAATATATCGGTTACGGGTATGCCCGCATGAACCGGCACGAGGAAGCCCTGGGCAATTTCTACAAGGTGCTTGAGCTGTTGGGCGACCAGCCCGATGACCTCACCCGCTCCGAAGCCCAGGTAAACATTGCACGCGGCTATTACCAGCTGAAAAACTACCCTGCCGCCCTCAAATATGCGCGATTGGGATATGACCTGGCCAAATCGGGACGCTTCGACGAAATATACAGCGAAGCCGCCCGCGTATTGGCAGAGATATATGCCGCCACCGGAAATTACCGGCAGGCCTACACCTTTGGCCGCGAACATGCCGCCATTTCTGACACCATTATGAACGCCGAAAAGGCAGAACAGCTGGCCCGCATCCGGACCCTTTACGAGGTAAGCCAAAAAGAAGAAGAAAACCGTTCGCTGCGGCAGCTGAACCTGCTCACCAACAAGCGTATACGAACCCGCACGCTGGTGATCATCATGATCACCATGCTGGTGGTAGTGCTGGGAGTGGTGCTGTACCTGCTCAACCGCATGAACAACCGCTACGCTACACTTAACAAAAAACTGGCTACACAAGGCGAAGAGCTGGTGGCGCTAAACGACATGAAGGACCGGTTCTTTTCGTTTGTGGGGCATAACCTGCGGAATCCTTTCAACACCATCATGGGATTCGCGGAGCTGATGCAACGGGCTGCCGAAACGCGCGACAATGAAAAGGTATTGCAATACGCGGGGCTGATTCGTAATTTATCGGCCCAGGTACAGAAGGTGCTGGCCAACCTCCTCGAATGGTCGCGGCTCCAACGCCGTACCTTTGAAGTAAAGCCCGAAACCGTTGAGATGATGGGCCTCATCCGCGATGTTGCCGAGATGAATAACCGCGAGGCGGCCCGTAAAGACATCAACCTGTCGGTTACCGGCAACGGCAATGTATTTGTCATAGCCGACCGTACCATGATAGCCACCGTGCTGCAGAACCTGGTGAACAACGCCATATACCATACGCCCGCCGCCGGGAAAATAAACATAAGCTGCCGCGTTAAGGAACAGCATACCGAAATTGCCATTTCCGATAGCGGCACCGGCATACCCGCCGAAAAGCTCGAAAAACTGTTCGACTTCGACTTCACCCAATCGAAAGCCAACCTTTCGGACCAGGAAGGCGTGGGTCTCGGACTGGTGATATGCCACGAAATGCTTACCAAGAACGGGGGCACCATACGGGCCGAAAGCACTCCCGGTAAGGGAAGCCTGTTTGTATTTACCCTGCCACTAGCCATCCGCGCCGACACCGACGAGGACATCACTGAGCCCAATCCCGAAGCTACGGCGGATAAAATGGCCGAGCGGCTGGTGAATTCGGCCAGTCCGTTTTCTGCTGAAGTTAAAGAAGAATTCAAACAGCAGGTTGTACCCCTGTTCGAAGAGGTAACCCGGGCGCTGTCGATCGAAAACCTCGACCGTTTTGCCAGGGCGATTATTGTGGCCGGGGAGCAACATGCACTGCCGGACCTTTCGGGATACGGAAAATCGCTTCATACGCTCACCATTGGTCACCAGATCGACCAGGTGATAAAGGTGCTGCCCCGTTTTGGGGAATACCTGAAAAAAAGCGGTGTGGTAAATGAATAATGCAACATAATTGCAATGGCCCGGTTGAAAAACCAGGCAAACCATTATATTTGCCCAGGTCTTATGTTGAACAACACCCAAAAGAAACCCGAGGTTCTGATTGTTGACGACATCCCCAGCAATCTGAATTTCCTGAGCGAGGTGCTCGACCTCGAGGGGATTAGTGTGTTGCTGGCCACCACCGGTTCAGATGCACTGAAAATAGCAGGCTATAAACTCCCCGACCTTATTTTGCTGGACATTGCCATGCCCATGATGGACGGTTACGAGGTATGTGAAAAACTCAAAGACAACCCTGCCACACGCGACCTACCGGTTATTTTCCTGACGGCACGCACCGAACCCGAAGACATCCTGAAAGGATTTGAAGCCGGAGCGGTAGATTACATTCTCAAGCCCTTCAACGCCACCGAGCTGATTGCCCGGGTTAAAACCCACCTCGAGCTGAGGTCGAAGACCGAAGCCCTGAAACTGATGAACCAGTTCCTCGAAGAGGAGGTGAAGCTTCGTACCGCCGAAATTACCGAGGCCAACCGTAACCTGACCGATACCAACCGCAAACTCGAAATGGCCTACCAGGAACTGTCGAACCTCGACAAGGCCAAGGATGAATTCATCCGGCATATCAACCACGAACTGCGGACACCGCTGCAAGGTATTCACGGCTTTACCCTCATCCTCGAAGAAATTGTGGATACGCCGGAACAAAAAGAATACCTGCAGTCGATCAACCAATTGGTGAAACGGCTGGTAAAGCTTTCGGAAATATCGCTGCTCTTCACCGAGATAAAGGCCAAAAACTACAAGATAACCCTCAAACCGCTCTCGCTTAAGCATGCCGTGAGCCAGATCCTTGAGATATACCGGAAAGACAGGGAGCGGATAACCGTTGAACACAAAAATCCCGGGGAAAGTCTTTTTGTGAAGGCCGATCAGCGGCTGATGAATACCTGCCTCGAGCTGGTGATCGACAACGCCCTGAAATACAGTCCCGAAAATGGCAAGGTTATCATACGCACGTTCCGCGAGGACGAACTGGCCGGTATTGAAGTGCTCGACGACGGACCCGGCTTCACCACCAAGGCGCTGGAAAGCTTGTACGACTTGTTCACAGCCGACAACCTGCGTTACCATTCGCATGGTTTTGGCGTGGGACTGGCCACTGCCAAAATCATCCTTGACACGCTGTCGGCCAAACTCGATATTGCCAACCTGCCCGACAAAGGGGCACAGGTGCGGATGGTGTTTTCGCTGCAGTAATGCCGGAAACCTTTAAGTGCTGCTTTCATGGATCATTTTTTACCGCTGGTGTAATTTTTTTGGCCGGTACGTACCAGCCATTATCTTTGTAACACAAGTTACCGTTATGAAACGTCCATGAAAATTGAAAAATAACCAGATGAAATGGATTTCCGATAATTCCCACGGCATGTTGCGTTTCCTGTGCTTTATGGCGCTGTCTGCTGCTACCGTTGTGGCAACAGCCCAGCCGGCAGCCGGTGACAATGCAGCGCTGATGTCCGACACCGAAATACAGCAACGTGCCAGGCAGCGGGCCATTGAATACCGTATTGATACCGCTGCGCTCAGGGGGCTCGACAAGATTATCACCTACGAGCGCGACGTGTATGTAGGCAAAATCTACAACATTACCTTTTCGGAAGTGCGTTTTACATTGCCGGCAGGTGATAAAATGGCATCGTTGAACAAATCGCTCATCAGCCAGATATTATATGCCGACGGACGCCGTGATGTTTTCATAGCGCTTGAAGGTCGCGAGGTTAACCAAAAGCAGCTGGTGGACACCACACGCATCATCATTAAAAACCAGAAGGACTGGATGAAGGTAATGATTACCGAAAATCCGGCCGATGTGGGCAACCTCACTGCCATGGGCGATCTGAAGGTCAAATATGAAGCAGCCGTTGGAAATGCAGGCAACGAAGAGTTAATGCGGCAGGCCTCGGTGATACTGCGTAAAAAAGCCGCGGTGCTGAAAGCGCACTGTGTGCTGATCGACACCAAATTCTTCCACAAGTCGTACGGCGACCTACCCCGCGTGGAAGTCAACGCCACGGCTTACGGTTACGGGAATTAGCAGGGGTCACAGGGCGGCACTGCAAGCGTATGGTCATCCTGAGCTTGTCGAAGGGTGACACCACTACGTAAACAGTAATTAAATGGAATGACATTTTTTGGCCTTACACCAAAATTTTCTGGCACAAAATTTGTACTGATTTAACCGACAGTTCAACCAAGATATACCTGATCATCAGGGCAAGTCCCGGCTCACCCCCGGGGCTTTTTATTTTCCCCCCTACTCAAAATCAAACTGTTGCTGGGTGCTGGATACTGGATACTGGGTGCTGGTTGCTGGGTGCTGGGTGACCTGACAGAGTCGTTGCGGTATGTTTGATAGGGTTTGAAAAATAAGTTTGATACGGCCAGCCTGCCTGGCTTGTGCTATGCGTTGGCAGGCAGGTTTGATGTTGTTCTCAGAAACGGGAAAAAACACTAACAAAATACTCTTTTTTAAAATGTCTGCGACATTTTGATATTTAACCACGAAGATCACGAAGAGAAATCTTCACAGCTTGTCCCGCTTCGGCGGGAAAGGACACGAAGAAGAAAGAACACGAAGTTAAAATGTCTGCGACATTTTGGGCTTTACGGTGAAGTTTTCACTTTGTGATCTTTGGTTAAAATTAATCCCCGCTGCTACTGCCACTGCCACTGCTACTGCCACTGCCCCTGCCCCTACTACTGCCGCTGCCACTGCCACTGCCACTGCTACTACCACTGCTGCTGCCACTGCCACTGCCCCTGCTACTGCCGCTGCCACTGCCACTGCTGCTGCCGCTTCTTCCTTTACCCGATCAGCCCCACCATGCCCTTCACATCGTCGAGTACTTTGGTAGTATAATCCCTGGCCACGGCCGATGCTTCGTGCATGAGCCTGTCCGCAAGCGGACGGTCACTGTTCAATTCCGTACGCTTTTCGCGCAGGGGCCTGAGGGTATTTACCAGCGAATCGGCCGTAACATTTTTAAGTTCGCTGTATTTTAGCGTTCCGTTCAGAAATTGTTGGTTGAGTTCGTCCCAGGCCTGTAAATTACCGCATGCTTTGATAATGGCAAAAAGATTGGCTACACCGGGACTCATTTCGCCGCCGGGCGTGCTGCCGGCATCGGTAACGGCGGTTTTTACCTTTTTGCGAATGGATTCCTCGCTTTCGAAAAGGCCGATATAATGTTTTTCGCCCAGGCTCTTGCTCATTTTGCGCGTGGGGTCGGCCAGCGACATAACCTTGGGAAGTTCGGTGTACAGGGGTGCGGACTCGGGGAAATAGTCGCCAAACTGGCTGTTGAACCGTACGGCAATGTTACGCGACATTTCGAGATGCTGTTCCTGGTCCTTGCCGACGGGTACAAAATGGGCCTTGTAGATAAGGATGTCGGCGGCCATCAGAATGGGATAGGTGAACAGGCCTGCCGAGATGAAGTTCTTCCTGCCGCCTTCCTCTTCGAGCTGGCTTGTCTTGTCTTTGAACTGGGTCATGCGCGAAAGCTCGCCGTAGGAAGTAACGCAGCTGAAGATCCAGGTAAGTTCGGTATGCTGGGGAACCAGCGATTGTACAAAGAGCACCGATTGCTGCGGATCGATGCCGCAGGCCAACAGGTCGATGAACATTTGCGTGGTGTTTTCGCGCAGCCGGGCCGGATCGTAAGGCATGGTCATGGCATGCAGGTCCACCACACCGTAAACACAGTCGTATTTATCCTGGATATCCACCCAGTTGCGGACAGCGCCGAAATAATTGCCGATATGAATTTCGCCGGTAGGCTGGATGCATGAAAGAACTCTTTTTTTGGTCATGGTAAAACTATTAACAAGGTCACAAATCTATAAAATGTTTTTTAAATCGGTGATTGGAAAAGTAAAGACTCCGGAGGAGTCTGATGTGTATAGAAACCAGCCTCTTAAAAACAGAGGCTGTCTAAAAAGTTAATTAATTAGGCGTAGTCTGGAGACTACGCCTAGCGCATTGTACTGAATGTCAACTCTGTACGCTAAGCGTAGTCTCCAGACTACGCTCTTTTTATGACTTTTTAGACAGCCTCCTATCCCGACTAATGCTTTCTTCTACAAACATGTAATTCCTCCGGAATTAAAAAGGCAATACCTGTCTGCTGCCAGGCAGGCGTAGTCTCCAGACCATGGCTGTCAACTTAAGGATAAACATATGTTGACATCAATATCAGAGCAGTTAACGCTGAACAGAGCGCTATCCCCCTTTGGAGGCTTAGCCGTCAAGCTAAGACGGTTTAAATAATTATATAATAATTAGTTATAATACTATTTTGTCTTTATTTTTTTGACATTTATTATCTGCCGTACACACTTACACGGCAGATTTTATAAACACGAAGCGCTCAAAGTGAAATCGTCACTATGAACACAAGAACTAAGCACACGAAGGAAAGTCCCGCCATCGGCGGGACCTCTTAGTGTTCTTAAACTTAGTGGTCTTAGTGAAGCTTTCTCTTTGTGTACTTCGTGTTAAAAAAAAGACTGCCAAGCACAGCGCAGGCAGCGTATGGAAGAATCATACTAACCATTGAATATCTATACTTTATAATTCTTAGCTTGACGGCTATGCCGCCAGCGGGGGATAGCACATTTTCAAAACTTATCTCAAACTAATAAAGCAAGTGCTTTGTCCTATTGAATAATTTCTTAAGTTGACGGCTACGGCCTCCCGGTTACGCTGCAAAATAACCGCGAGAAATTCTTCATCAATCTGCGTGAAATTCTTCAGTAGGCTGCGTGGGGTGCAACGGGGCTAAAATATCGGGGCAATGTACCCGATTACTCGTGTAAAAAATCTATTTTTACCACGAATTCCAAACCGTTGTGCCATGGACTCTGTTCGTCAAAGCAAGATAGCCCGTTTGTTACAGAAAGAACTGGCAACGTTTTTCCAGTCGCATAGCCGCGATCTGTTCCCCGGTAAGCTGATTACCGTCACCGTGGTAAGGGTTTCACCCGACCTGGGACTGGCCAAGGTCTACCTGAGTGTGTTTCCGCACCAGCCCGATGAGGATTTCATTGCCCAGGTAACGCCACATAGCAAGACCATAAGGACCGTGCTGGGCAACACCATACGGCACCAGGTGCGCATCATCCCCGAGCTGGCCTTTTATATCGACGACTCGATGGATTATGTGGAACGTATTGAAAAGCTGCTTAAAAAATAGCTTCCGGCCTTGAATTTCCCCTTTTATATCGCCCGGCGTTACCTGCTGGCCAAAAAATCGCACAACGCCATCAACATCATCTCGCTTATTTCGGTGATGGGCGTTACCGTGGGCACCATGGCGCTGGTCATCATCCTTTCGGTATTCAATGGTTTCGACGAGCTGGTGCGCTCACTCATCAACGCGTTCAACCCCGACCTGAAAATTGAACTGGCCGAGGGCAAAACGTTCGTTCCCGGCGATTCGCTGTTACAGGCATTGAAAAGCCAGCCCGGTGTGTACGATATTGGCCTGGTGCTCGAAGACAAGGCGTTGGTGAAATACGACGAGCAGCAGACCATTGCCATTGTTAAGGGAGTGAGCCGTAACTATGCCGGCATCACCGGTATCGATTCGATGATGGTTGACGGCGCCTATATACTGGAAGCGCGGGGGGAACCCTATGCTGTTATTGGCAGGGGCATCAGGATATTTCTTAACGTGATGTTGCTTTCGCCCCGACAGCTGGTGTTTTATGTTCCCAAGCGTACCGGCAGTTTCAGCATGGACGCCACCCGGGCGCTGAACCGCAGGTACTGTTCCGTGGCGGGTGTTTTTTCGGTTGAACAGGATTACGACCTCAATTACGTGATGGTGTCTTTAAGCTTTGCGCAGGGACTTTTCGAATGCCGCCCGGACGAACTCAGCACCCTGGAGGTAAAGCTGCAGCCAGGCGCAAATGAGGCAAAAGTGCAGAAAAACCTGCAGCAGATATTGGGCCCGGCCTATAAAGTGCTGAACCGCTACCAGCAGAACGAGGTGTTTTACAAAACCATGAAAGCTGAGAAATGGGCCATTTTCCTGATCCTTTTCTTTATACTGATGATTGCTTCGTTTAATGTAATCGGCACGCTCACCATGCTCATGCTCGAAAAAAAGAAAGACGTTTCCATTTTGTCGGGGTTGGGCGCCGACAACAAATTACTGCGCAAGGTTTTTCTTTACGAAGGCTGGCTGATTGCCTTTTCGGGCGCCATTGCCGGAACCCTGCTGGGATTGCTGGTATGCTGGCTGCAGATGCATTTCGGCATCATAAAGCTCCAGGGCTCGGGGTCATTCATCATTGATGCCTACCCGGTGGTGGTAAAAGCCGGCGATGTAGCGCTCACCCTGGTAGCCGTGATCATCATCGGATTCTTCGCTGCCTGGTACCCGGTGCGGTTTCTTTCGCGTCTTACCCACACGGGGCTGGCGGGGGAATGATAGGGCGTTGAATAATGAAAGAATGAAGAAATGAAATAATGAAGGAATAGGGTGCTGGATACTTGATGCTGGATACTGGATGCTGGATACTGGATGCTGGATACTTGACCTGCCTACCGGCAGGCAGGTGTGCGGGTAGTTGGAATTGGGAATTGGGGTTTGACTACGACAGCTACTGCTACTGCCGCTGCCACTGCCGCTGCCACTGCCGCTGCCGCTGTCTTGGCTCTTGGCTCCTTTGCCCGCCGT
The DNA here is from genome assembly GCA_964618645.1 of uncultured Bacteroidales bacterium. Taxonomy (GTDB): domain Bacteria; phylum Bacteroidota; class Bacteroidia; order Bacteroidales; family UBA10428; genus UBA5072. Next base: position 9,735 of record CAZUBW010000036.1, read on the forward strand.
AGCCCTGCCTGCCGGCCAGGCAGGTTTAGCGAAGGAGGGTTGGCTCTTGGTTCTACCTCCACACAACTTATTAACAAAGCATTGACAATTTTTCCCGTCTGTATTTGATTGACTTTCTGTCCTTTATATGATATATCTATCGCTTAACGCTGAAGCCTGTTAAAATATTGGCTTTTAACCCCTTGTTTTTACGCTTACATTTATTGATTATAGTTGGATAACCTCGGCAAAGGTTTGCAGAAACGGCATTTGGACAATGCAACTTATTGCTGCCATTTTTCGTAAAACAGTTTTAACTACAGTTCGCATTTGTGCGTAAATATTGAGATAAAAATGTAACCCTATGAAGAAGTCACTAATACTGCTTAGTTTGTTGAGTCTGCTGTCGGTTTCGCTTTATGCGCAAACCCTGCAATACGAAGCCGAAATCAGGTACAACACAGACGCGTCAGGCATCACTGCCGACATCACCATAACGGTTACAGCGGGAAGTCCCGTTTACACCTTTTACCTGATGACCAACGATTTGCTGAAGGGCGAAGTGCTGATGCAGTCGGAGCCCGGTACCGAAAAGCAGTATACCTTCCGGCAGGTGAAACCCGGTAAATACATGCTTAAAATAACGGACGGCACAGGTGTGCAAACCGGCAGGACAATAGTGGTGAAGGAAACTGAAAACTGAACTAAATAAAACCATATCCCATGGCTATCCGATACAATAAATTCTGGTTGGTATCTGCTTTGGTAATGCTTATTTTCGCTTTCCCGGCGAAATCGCAAACCATTGAATTTACGCCGACCAACGTTACCTGCAACGGGGCTGACGATGCCACCATGCAAATTGATGTAAGCGGCTATACCGATCCCTACTGGTATGTTTGTTACGACATGAATTACCAGGTAAACAACGACTCGGTTGGTCCCACCACGGCACCGTCGTACACTTTTACCAACCTCATCCCCGGCAGGCCCTATATCTTTGTTGTGAAAGATGCAGCGGATCCCGACATTTGGCTGGGATTCTATTATTACCTGTTCACGGAACCCGGTCCGCTGAATGCTACCTACAGCAGTACCAACATCAATTGTTTCGGCGCTTCTACCGGTTCCATTACTATCAGTAGTGTATCGGGCGGATATGGGCAGTATGACTTTACCATCGACGGCTGGGCCACACACCAGACCACCGGCAGTTTTACCAACCTGCCGGCCGGATTTTACAATGTGCAGATACGCGACCGTGCCAACCCCGGCTGCGTGCTGGTGTTGAACAACAACCTCGAAATTACGCAAAACCCGCAGCTGAATGCCACCCTTACCGCCACCAATCCCAAGTGTGCAGGGGTTAAAACGGGCAGCATTGAATTATCGGCGCCTACCGGCGGAACCGGTACGGGTTACCAGTATACCATCACCGGCGGTACGCCCTGGTCGGCTTCCACCACCGGTACCTACACCTATACAACACTTGGGCCCGGCACCTACAATGTGGTGATGCGCGATGCCGCTGTCACCTCGTGTACGCGCACACTTAACGGAGCCCTGGTGATTACCGAGCCTACACCGTTGGCCACACCCGATATTGTTATACAAAAAGGACTCACCTGTAACGAAGGTTCGGATGGCGAACTACGCGCCGTTCAGACGGGCGGCACACCTCCCTATTCCTATACCTGGCAAAGGTATAACGGATCAACCTACTTAAATATAGGCCAGACAACCCAGGTAGCCACCACTCTGAACCAGGGGCGCTACCGTGTATTGATCAACGATGCCAATTTGTGCGGACCTACCCAGGCTGTGGAATACTTCCTGGAAGGATTCACCGACAGCATACCCCCCGTATTATACCACGATGGTTCCGTGGCCACCACTACGTGCGACGGACAATCTAACGGCTCCATTGACATCAGCGCCCATGGCGGTATCAAGCCCTATCAGTTTTCGATAACCACAGGCGGAGCAAGCGGTTACCAGGCCGACAGCCTGTTCAGTAACCTGGGCGGCGGTACTTACCAGTCGTGGGTAATGGACCGTAAAGGCTGTAAAAAAGCCGGTCCCGATGTTACCGTGGGTGTTACACCCAATGCGCCGGTTAGTGTTTCCATAGTTGCCAACCCGGCAACCGCTATATGCCCGGCAACCAGCGTTACTTTTACGGCAACCCCGGTGAATGGCGGAACCGCTCCGGCCTACCAGTGGAAGCTCAACGGAACAAACGTGGGCACCAACAGTCCCACCTATACCAATGCTACGTTGGCAAACGGCGACCAGGTAAGCGTGGTGCTAACCTCGGACCTGCGCTGTACCACCAATAACCCGGCGACATCGAACACCATCACCGCTTCGGTACTGGTGAACACTGCCATCACCGCCCAGCCGGTGCCGCTCACCCAGTGTGCAGGCACCAATGCCACTTTTAACGTGACTGCCGTGGGCAGCAACCTTACCTATCAGTGGCGTAAGAACGGCGCCAATATTTCCGGTGCCACGTTGGCCTCCTATACCATCAACAACATTGCCGCTGCCGATGCCGGCAATTACAGCGTGGTGGTTACCGGATCGTGCGGAACAGTTACCTCAAACAATGCCGCGCTGGTGGTGAACCCGCTGACTGCTATTACGGTTCAGCCTGTTCCGGTTACCCAGTGCGCCGGCACCGATGCCACCTTTACGGTAACCGCTGTGGGTACTAACCTCTCGTACCAATGGCGAAAAGATGGAACCGATATTTCGGGAGAAACTTCAGCCTCCCTGACCCTCAATGATATTACAGCCGCCGATGCCGGCAACTACAGCGTGGTAGTGTCGGGCGACTGCGGTGCCGATGTGGTTTCAAACAATGCCGCGCTGGTGGTAAATCCGCTCACGGCCATTACCGCCCAGCCTGTTGCTGTTACTGCATGTGCCGGTACCAATGTTATGTTTTCAGTTACCGCCGTAGGTACCAACCTTACCTTTCAGTGGCGTAAAAACGGAGCCAATATATCAGGAGCCACTTCAGCTTCGTATATCATCAACAATATTACAGCCGCCGATGCCGGTAATTACAGCGTGGTGATCACCGGTACCTGCGGTACGGTGACCTCAAGCAATGCCGCGCTGGTGGTGAACCCGCTGACAGCCATTACGGCACAGCCTTCGCCGCTTACCCAATGCGCTGGTACCAATGCCACTTTTAATGTCTCCGCTGTGGGCACCAACCTCACCTACCAGTGGCGCAAGAACGGCACCGATATACCCGGAGCCAATTCGGCTTCCTACACCATCATCAATATTACAGCTGCCGACGCCGGTAACTACAGCGTGGTGGTGTCGGGCGACTGTGGCGCAGATGCCGTTTCGAACAATGCTGCCCTGGTGGTGAACCCGCTGACAGCCATTACCGCCCAGCCGGTATCGCTTACCCAGTGCGCAGGTACCAATGCCACCTTTAACGTCACCGCCGTGGGTACCAACCTCACCTACCAGTGGCGTAAAAATGGCGTGAACATTGGTAGCGCTACCAGTGCCAGCTATACCATCAATAACATAACGGCTGCCGACGCTGCCAATTACAGCGTAATGGTATCGGGCAGTTGCGGAGTGAACGTGCTCTCGGACAATGCAACGCTCACCGTGAACCCGCTGACGGCCATCACCGTGCAGCCGCAGCCTGTAACCGAATGTGCCGGCGGCAATGTCACCTTTAACGTTACCGCCGTGGGTACCAACCTCACTTACCAGTGGCGTAAAAACGGAACCGATATTGCCGGGGAAACTTCAGCTTCGTTAACCCTTAACAACATTACCGCTGCCGATGCCGGCAATTACAGCGTAGTGGTGTCGGGCGACTGCGGCGCCGATGTTACTTCCAATAACGCCCTGCTGACCGTGAACCCGCTGACTGCCATTACGGCACAGCCTTCGCCGCTTACCCAGTGCGCTGGTACCAATGCCACTTTTAACGTCACCGCCGTGGGCACCAACCTCACCTACCAGTGGCGTAAAAACGGCGTGAACATTGGTGGCGCTACCAGTGCCAGCTATACCATCAACAACATCAACGCAGGTGATGCAGGAAATTACGACGTGGTGGTTTCGGGCAGCTGCGGCGCCGATGCCGTTTCAACTACCGTATCGCTGACTGTGAATCCGCTTACAGCCATTACCATACAGCCTTCGCCCATAACCGAATGTACCGGCGGCAATGTCACTTTTAACGTTACCGCCGTGGGTACCAACCTTACCTACCAGTGGCGTAAAGATGGTACCGATATTGCCGGAGAAACATCACCCTCCTTAACCCTCAGCAATATTGCGGCCGCCGACGCCGGTAATTATAGCGTGATAGTATCGGGCGACTGTGGCGCCGATGTAATTTCGAACAATGCGCTGCTTACCGTGAACCCACTGACGGCTATCACCGGCCAGCCTGTTTCGCTTACCCAGTGCGCAGGTACCAATGCCGCCTTTACTGTTACTGCCGTGGGCACCAACCTTACCTACCAGTGGCGTAAGGATGGCACCAATATTTCCGGCGCTACTAATGCCTCTTATACCATTAACAACATTACAGCCGCCAATGCCGGTAATTACAGCGTGGTAGTGTCGGGTAGCTGCGGCGCCGATGCCGTTTCAAACGATGCAGCGCTGACCGTGAACCCGCTGACAGCCATTACTGCCCAGCCGGTACCGCTTACCCAGTGCGCGGGCACCAATGTCACCTTTACCGTTACCGCCGTGGGCACCAACCTTACCTACCAGTGGCGGAAAAACGGAACCGATATTACCGGGGAAACGGCAGCCTCCATAACCCTTAACAACATTACCGCTGCCGATGCCGGCAATTACAGCGTGGTGGTGTCGGGCGACTGTGGCGCCGATGTAACTTCGAATAACGCACTGCTAACCGTAAACCCGCTGACCGCCATTACCGTTCAGCCGGTTTCGCTTGCACAGTGTACAGGCGATGATGCCACCTTTACCGTTACCGCTGTAGGTACCAACCTTACCTACCAATGGCGGAAAAACGGAACCGATATTCCCGGAGCCAATGCCGCCTCCTATACCCTTAACAACATTACGGCAGCCGATGCCGGTAATTTTGATGTAGTGGTATCGGGCAGCTGTGGCGCCGATGCTGTTTCAAACCTGGTTTCACTGGTGGTGAACCCGGCTACAGCTATTCTCACACAGCCCGTTTCGCTTGAACAGTGTGTGGGCACCGACGCAACCTTTACGGTTGTTGCCGACGGTACCAACATCACCTACCAGTGGCGGAAAAATGGCACCGCTATTTCCGGTACAACCGCTGATTCCTATACCATCAACAATATTACGGCCGCCGACGCCGGTAACTATACCGTAGTGGTATCGGGCGACTGTGGCGCCGATGTTACTTCCGATGTGGCAACGCTTACCGTTAACCTGGCCACCAGCATTGTGACCCAGCCTGTTTCAGCAACGCGCTGCGTTGGCACCAGTGCAACATTTTCGGTTTCCGCCGTGGGCACCAACCTTGTTTACCAGTGGCAGAAAAACGGAACCGATATACCGGGTGCCACCGGATCGGAATATACCCTCAGCAATATTATTGCCGGTGATGCCGGCAATTATACCGTGCTGGTTTCAGGCGACTGCGGCGCTGATGTACTTTCGGACCCTGCAGCGCTTGTGGTGAACCCGATTACAGCCATTACCACACAACCGGCAGCTATAACCGATTGCGAAGGCAACAGTGTAACCTTTACGGTTATTGCTGACGGATCTACGCTTCAATACCAGTGGCGTAAAGACGGCGTTGACATTCCGGGTGCCACCGGCAACGCATACACCATTGCAGCCATAACCCCGGCCGACGAAGGCAATTACTCGGTTGTGGTAACCGGCGATTGTGGCAGTGAAACCTCACAGGATGCATACCTTACGGTGAATATTATTCCGGTGATCACCACACAACCACAGGATGTTATTCAGTGTACCGGAACGGATGTATTGTTCACTGTTGTATCAACCGGCCTGGATGTAACCTATACCTGGCGGAAGAATGGTGTTCCCATTGTTCCCGCCGAAACCAATGATACGCTAATCCTGGGGAATATAGACGTCACCGACGCGGGCAATTACGACGTGGTGGTTTCCAATGCCTGCGGCAGCGCCATCAGCGATGCAGCTGTGCTGACCGTTGCCGAAAGTCCTGTTATTACCCTGCAACCAGGCGACCGCGACCTTTGCGAAGGGGGTGATGTTACCTTTACCGTGGCCGCCACGGGTACCGATATTACGTATCAATGGCGTAAGGACGGCGTAAACCTGGCAGGCGAAACGTCCGCAGATCTCAACCTCACGGCTGTGACACCTGCCGATGACGGCAATTACGACGTGGTGGTTTACGGCATGTGCGACACCCTTGTGAGCAATACCGCTGTGTTGATTGTTTACCCCGCAACCCGGGCCAATATCATCGATAACGACACCATCGTTTGTAAAGAAAGCAATGTGGAACTGAATGTGGCCGCAACAGGTTACGGCAGTCTTACCTACCAGTGGCAGCGGCGTTACTACGGCTCGTGGATGGATATGGTGGATGATGCGCGTATATCGGGATCCACAACACCTGTACTCACCATCAACGTGGCCGACCTGCCCGATTCGGGCCTTTACCGTGTGCTGGTTCAGGGCGGATGCGGACCGGCCTTTTCCGATACCATGCGGCTCGACATTAACAGCCTGATTGCCACCATTGGTACGCCGGCACCCTTTATGATCAACTCGACCACCACCTTTATTGAAGTGGGTGTGACCATCGAAAATCACTTCCTGAAACACGACCTGGGCTTTGCCCTGGTGGCGCCCGATGGTACCGAAGTGATGCTGAAAGCACCGGGCGATTATTGTGTGCCCAACCACCCCGTGGATGTGGATGTGAAATTCAACACCGAAGCAGATCCTGCGGATACCATCGACTATTGCACGCCCGGCAGCCTGGTTACCGGTACCTTTGCAGCCACCGGCAACTGGGATGTACTGCATGGAATGGATCCGTCCAACGGAGCATGGGAAGTAAGAATATACGATGCCGAAAATGCCAATGGTGATGTCTACGACGGTGTCATCACTTCGGCAACACTCACCTTTATCGACCTCGACAGTAATGGCGACACAGCGGTAGTCGACTACAATTCGGGGCCCATTACCACCAGCATTATTAACCCGCTCAGTGGTGAATTGCGGCCCACGCCATTTGTGGTTCCGATCAGGCTGATGACCACCTGTTTCAACACCGAGGACGCCCATGCCATTGTAACCGTTGAAGGCGGCATTCCGCCGTTCACCTACGACTGGACGGGTCCGACCACCGTAAGCGGCGACGACGCGATGCTGGGCAAGGGAACCTATTCGGTACTGGTAACCGATGCCATTGGCTGTACGTCCATTGCCACCGTGGAAGTTACCTCACCACCGGCCATTTTGTGGGACAGCATTATGCATACCGATACCATTGCCTGCTTTGGTTCGCCCGAAGGGACCATTACCGGCATTGCCATGGGTGGAGCCGGTTCGTTCAGCTATACCCTGCTCCCGGGCGACATTCCTTCGGCAGATGCCGATACCGGCAGGTTCCATAACCTCACTGCAGGCGCCTGGACCGTCAGGGCTACCGACATCAGGGGCTGTATGCTCGATACAACGGTTTACATTTACGAAAACGACCCGTTAGCCGTACAAATCGACGTGATACCGGTAACCGGCATCGATAATGGCAGTATTACGCTCACCGCATCGGGCGGTGTGGCGCCCTACCGCTATTCGATCGACAACGGCGCCACGCTGCAACCATCGGGCGTGTTTACCGGACTGTCGGCCGACATCTACTACATTTACGTGGTGGATACCCTGGGATGTTCCTTTGTGGATACCGTCAACCTCAATATCCAGATGTTGGATGTGATGGTCAGCAAGCACAATGTCTCATGTTTTGGCCTGGCCGACGGAAGCTTTTTCCTGGCCATACTCGATGGTGTAGGGCCTTACCAGCTCACCGGTTCATTTACCGACACCCTCACATCGCCCACCGGTCCGTTTGCCTTTACCGGGCAGACTGCCGGAAGATACGATGTGAAGATAGAAGACGCTGCCGGACGTATGTATATCGACACCATTGACATCACAGAGCCGACCGCGATACTGGCAACTGCAGCTATTACCCCTGCAAGATGTGCCGCGTTCACGAACGACGGAGCTATTGACCTGGTTGTCACCGGAGGATCCGGAGTATTTGAGTATTTCTGGTCGAATGGTGCTAAAACCGAAGATATTATAGATATATCGCCAGGCGATTATCAGGTAACCATAGCCGATACAAACGGATGCAGCAGTGAGATTTTCGATTTCACTGTTGGTTACCTTAATTATGCCTGGGCCTTCGCAGGCTATGATACACTTATATGTTACGGCGAATCACTTCAGCTGAACGGATCACCTGGCGACACAGTCCGTTGGGTTCCAATGGAAGATGAAGATGTTCTGGATTTCATTGACAACCCGGAGATACCTAACCCAATTATAAAACCTGAGTATATGTCACTTCTCTACTACAGGGTTTATCAAAATGGCTGTATGGCTCAGGACGAAATTATAATATCGGTGGATGGTCCTAATGACTTCTATTTTGAGGATCCGAACGACGAGGATCAGCGTGAAGATTCTGTTATTTATCTAATAGAAGGAGAAACGGTTACCTTGGACATGCATGCCGTTGATTGGATAATTGATGATACCATATACTTTAAAACGATTGAATGGTCGCCAGTTGACAACTTCACCATGGACCCGGCTGATAGTAGCCTGTATTATGTGAACCCGACACAAAGTCAGACTTACACCATTGTTGGAATAACCAAAAACGGCTGTAAAACTTACAAAACCATCGAGGTAATTGTGGCAGGTAACCTATTGATCTATACCGGTTTCAGTCCGAATAGCGATGGCATCAACGACACGTGGGAGATTGAACATGCCATCGAATACGGGGATAAGATCCGGGTTAGGGTTTACAACCGCTGGGGTGAGCTGGTGTTTGAGTCGAAGGGATATGGCGGTGAGAACGCATGGGATGGTACGCGTAACGGCAGGTTAATGCCCGTCGGATCGTACTACTATATTATTGATGTAAAAGACGGTAAGTCGGAACCCTATACCGGAACAGTAACCATATTAAGATAATCATTCAACACTACCGCGAATGAAAAAACTTTTAAGCCTCATATTGCTGTGCCTGATTGCAGGCCACCTGGCATTTACCCAGCAGGACCCGCTTTCGACGCTGTTCATGACGAATCCTTTTGTGTTGAACCCGGCGCTGGCAGGCACCAATCCCTATTTCCAGGTTAATTCGTCGAGCCGTTTTCAATGGATAGGCATCACCGACCCGCCCATCACCAATTCGTTGAGTGTTTACGGTCCGCTGGTGAAACACCCCATGGGCTGGGGCGGAACCATCAGCTACGATGTATATGGCGCCAACAGCACCGGTACCATTCATGGTTCCTATGCCTACCAGTACAACATTAACGAGGATATGAACCTTTCGGCTGGGTTGAGCCTGGGTATCATGCAGTACAAAATCGACTTCTCGTCGATTACCATGCCCGAGCTGGAGGACCCGACGCTCAATGCCAAGGAAACCTACTATATCCCCGATGCCAATGTGGGTTTCTATTTCTGGTCGTCGACCTACCATGCAGGTTTGGTATTCAGGCATGTGCTTAACAACCGTATCAATATTTACGAATCAACCAGCCGCGACAGCAGTAGCAGGCTGAAACCCCACATTTATCTTACCGGGGGGTATAAATACTACATCAACCGCGAATGGGCCATTGAACCCAGCCTGATACTCAAAAAAGTATGGCCGGCCCCCTTCCAGGTCGACATAAACGTGCGGGCCTGGTATAAGAACCAGGTATGGGGAGGCTTGTCATACCGGTCGATGGAAGCCCTGTCGATTATGGTAGGCTATACCTACGAACGGAAGATTTATATCGGCTATTCATACGACCTGGTGCTAAATCCGCTGGGAGCGCACAATTTCGGATCGCACGAAATTATGCTGGGATACCGGTTTAACGATATAAAAGACTGATGACGCGTAAGGGGTGGCGATTGAGAACGACTGGTATTCTCATGTCTGCAGCATTATTGTTGCTGATGGTTTCGTGCGGGAACCGGCACCGGCAATACCTGATCCCCGAAAAGCAGTTTGTACGGTTTCTGACCGACCTGCACCTGGCCGAATCCCTTGGCACCACGCATGTAAATCATATTTCGGACTACCAGATCGATTCGGCAGGACTTTATGGCTCGGTTTTCAGGAAACACAATGTAACCCGTGCCATGTTTGATTCCACCATGGCGTGGTACAGCCTGCGACCCGACAAATTTGAAAAAGTTTATAACGAGGTCACGGCTTCGCTTAAGCGCCTCGAAGAGGCGCTGGAAAAAGAAGAGCAGGCAGGGGTAAAAACAGAGCTGATATGGGAGGATAAGCGGGTTTACAAGTTCCCTCCCCTGATCGGGGACAAGATTTACATCGACGTTCCGATTACCAAAACAGGCACCTACACTGTAACGGCAAAGGTTAAAATGCTGCCCGACGAGTTGTCGATCAACCCGCGCATGTCGGTTTACTATTACAGCGATAACCAGTCGCCCGATGGTCGCCGGCAATTTTTCGACGAGGTGAAGTATGCCGATCGTTCCGGCGAGGAGGTGGAGTACAGGGCCACCGAAACGGTGAGAGACAGGCGTTTTACGCATATCAGGGGTTTCATTGTCAATTATTCGAATACCGACAGCCTTTTTGAGCGTAATATGGTGGTCACCCACATCCGCATCACCCGTAAAATCGAAGAGTGACAACGCTTTGACAGGTAAGGCAAATTTTTCACATTAACATTTTGCCAATCAAATCATTTTGGATACTTTTGCACTCCCAACACCCTTGACACACTTGCTGAATGCGGCGGCAATACCACTGGCATCCGCTTTTCAGCACCAATTACTGATGATTGTAATTGTTCATTTTTTATTGTTCATTGTTCATTGCTAATTGTTAATTGCTAATTGTTAATTGTTTATCAGTCCCGGCCCTATAGTTCAATGGATAGAACGGAGGTTTCCTAAACCTTAAATCCAGGTTCGATTCCTGGTGGGGCTACAAAAAAAACACCCTTCAAGCGGTCCCAGACCCTTGAAGGGTGTTTTTTTTCCAAAGTTTAAGAGCGCCAGGCGTCCCCGAAGTTTGGATCAGGTTGTGCCTGAGTCGGACCTATTTCATCAGGCTTTTGCCTGATTATTGAAAACATAGTAAAGTAGTCAATAGGATAGAGTATAGCCTATTGTGTCATTGTCAGGCGAAGCCTGCAAACATAGATACGACTCAGGCACAGCCTGAGCCGAACGGGGGCCGAACGGGGGCGACACCCTGTTTACTTCAACATACTATACGTCATGCTTCGACTCACTCAGCATGACAGCTTCATCACGTTACATATTTCAAGTATGTCATCCCGAGCAATTCAAAAATCCTGCTTATGTTTGCATCCGGATGCAACCATTTCTTAACACTACCTTATGCAAAAAAGAGGGATCGTATTTGTGACGCTCATCACCCTGTGGTATGCAGGCGTGAACGGCCAGCTGCTGAAACGCGACAGCATCAGCAGTTCACTGACCATTAAAGGCGACTGGTTTATGGCTTACCAGTGGATAGATCCCAACCAGGATAACAATGCCTTCAAACTGAAACGGGGTTATCTCACAGTGGAAAACAAGTTCAACGATATTTTCTCGGCACGTTACACGCAGGACATTACCATTGACGACGAAGGCGACGATGCCGGCAACGTGGAACTCCGCTTCAAGTATTGCTACCTGAAGGCCATGCTGCCCGATGCTGCTTTTTTCACCCATTCGTACATAGTGGCGGGACTGGTACACCGGCCCTGGATGGACTTTGAAGAGCATATAAACGGTTACCGCGTGCAGGGTGAAATGTTCCTCGACCGGCATAAAGTAATTGGCTCGGCCGATTTTGGATTGACCTATGTAACCCTGCTGGGCGGTAAACTCGATAAGGATTACCAGGAAAAGGTCAGCCGCTCTTATCCCGGTAAGTACGGCAGCATTGCCGTGGGTGTATACAATGGCGCCGGCTATCATGCCCTTGAAAACAACAACAACAAAACAGTGGAAGGCCGCTTTTCCCTTAGGCCTTTCCCCGAAAAACTACCGGGACTTCAGTTGTCGTATAACATGGCTTTTGGCAAGAGCAACGATTCACTCAGCTCCGATTTCAGGGTAAATGCCTTGTACCTTTCGTACGAATCGCGCTGGGTTACACTTTCGGCGCAATACTATACCGGAAAGGGGAATATGTCGGGTTCCGTTACCGGCCTGAACGAAGGTTATTCACTTTTCGGGGAGCTGGTAATCCCCAATACCAACCTGATGGTTTTCTCGCGTTATGATTATTTTGATCCGCATGCGCTTACAAGCTACGAAGTAGCTATTGCCGGTGTCGGGTATCGCTTTTACAGGCAAAACCGGATTTTGTTTGATATCGACTGGAACAACCGCAACGGTATCAAACGCGTTTACGAGGTAGCGCTGGAAATAAAGTTCTGAAAACAACAAAGAGGCTGTCTAAAAAGTCATTTTGTTAGGCGTAGTTTCAACCGACCAAAGGGAGCTCAGCGAAGCTAAACTACGCCTAGCGCATTGTACAGAATGTCAGCTCTGTATGCTGAGCGTAGTCTCCAGACTACGCTCTTTTTATGACTTTTTAGACAGCCTCTTTGCCTGAGCAGTGTAATGATTACGCCTGCTTATAGCATCGAACCCAATCGACCTCGAGTTCGGCCGGAAGTACCGAGCCATTCACATCGTTATACAAGGCCGAATTGATGTTGATGTACATAGGCACCTGGGGAACGCCCTGCGTGGTGGATTGTACCGGCACGCCGTTGATCTTCCAGGTAAGTTTGCTACTCGTCCACTCGAGTGAAAAAATGCAGTAATCGAAGCCATAACGGTTGCGGCTTACCGAAGCCACCTTTTTATCCACACCGCCTTTGGCATTGGGATTGCCCCAGAAACTGCCAAAGGAAATTTTCCTGCCGGCGCGGGCCACATCGATATGCGGAAGCATAACGTTGGATACCAGCCACATACCGTGATTAACCGGGTAATTGCGGTTGAACCTGATTTTGGCTTCGAAAAGGCCGAACTGCTGCCGGAAGCTTTTGCCCGTGTTAACAATACCTGAAGTGTATTCAAATTCTTTGGGGAAAAACCCGATGGCCGGATTCCATACCTTTCCGTTGGCTTTTTCGCGGCGCGTGGTTATTTTCAGAATACCTTTGTCGACCTGCACATTTCCTTCAGCGGGATAGAATTGTTTTTCGGCCATGTTCACATAGCTGTCCTTTAAAATGGCATCGGCATAAAAGTACCGGGTAAGCCATTTTTGCATATCGAGTTTAGGGGTATCAAACTCGTCGGCAAAGGTAAGTTCCCAGCGCCTGATCTCGTCGAATTTTTTAGAATTTACGGTGCTGAAGTACCATTTGAACTTATCGGATTTTTTCCATTCGAGGTATTGCTGTTCCATGCGGTATTCGTCCGACAATTCAAGCTTTTTCTTCGCCGGAAGCAACATGTACTCCTTGGTTTTTTGAAATTCGTCGGAATTGACCAGCTTTTCGAGGGTTTCGAAACCGGTAATTTTTTCCGATCCTATCAGCAGCGTGAAATTGTTATAGTCCTTTGAATTGCGAAAAGCAAAAAAATCCTTGAATCTTTTGGTTTCTTTGAGGGTATTAAATTCCTGCCATTTTTCGTATTCGGGCGTGTTTTTGAATTCTTTTCCCTTGGATTTCCTGAGCGACTCGAATTCGGCCGAGTGCACCAGTTTCTCGAGGGTGTGGTAATGCTTGACATCCTGAGAATTTTCGAATTCCAGGAAGTCCTTCAGTTCCACTGAATCTTTCAACCGGTAATACAGCCGGATATCCTTCTGCTTTTTTAACCGGAGGTATTCCTTTTCCTTTCGACATTCGTCGGTATTGGCATACCGTTGCGCCATGATGGCTTTTTTCCGGTGTGCAAAATCAGGAGAGGTAACTGTTTTTTCCAGTTCGAGGTAATCTGCCAGTTCTTTGGATTGTGCAAAAGCTTTGAGATCGGCATATTCTTTTCTCAATGCATCCTGCTTTGCCTCATAGTCGGCTGTTTTCGGTACCCACCCGAAAAGAATTCTTAAGTTGATCATTGGTTTATGTAGATTCTGTTTCTGTAAACTAAACTAAAATAACCTGTTAAGATTGTACACCAGGGCCACTTTTTGATAAATATACGAAAAAGTAATCACTGTGTTTTACCTTCATCATAAAAGTATACGGAAAAGGGTGGTGAAAGTTTTACTGATAGAGCTTGTTTAAAGCAATAAAAAAAGAGGCTGTCTAAAAAGTTAAATAATTAGGCGTAGTCAGGAGACTACACCTAGCGCATTGTACTGAATGTCAACTCTGTACGCTAAGCGTAGTCTCCAGACTACGCTCTTTTTATGACTTTTTAGACTGCCTCTTTAGGCTATTTTTTCGCGTACAGGGCCTGCCTGCCGGGAGGCAGGTGCTGTCAGCCGGTCACTGCCAGTATGGTGATGTGGTTGGCAGCCACCTCGACAATTCCTGAACGGATATCGTAGAATTCCTGCTTGTCGGCTTCGGTGATCAGTTTAACCTGTCCCCCGGCCAGTGTGGAGATGATGGGCGCGTGGTTATTGAGGATCTCGAAGGACCCTTTGGCGCCTGGTACCTGCACAAGCTTGACCTTCCCTTCGAAAAGCCGTTTTTCCGGTGTGATAATCTCGAGTTTCACGATTTCAGTCGGTTAGCTTTTTTTTGCCTGTTCGATAAGTTTTTCACCTTTGGCAATGGCCTCTTCGATGGTTCCCACCATGTGGAAGGCAGCCTCGGGATATTGGTCGACTTTACCGTCCATGATCATGTTAAAGCCTTTGATGGTATCTTCGATGGAAACCCATACGCCGGGTGTGCCGGTAAAGGCCTCGGCCACGTGGAAGGGCTGCGACAGGAAGCGCTGAACCCTGCGGGCGCGGTGAACCACCAGCTTATCTTTTTCGGAGAGTTCGTCCATACCCAGGATGGCAATGATATCCTGCAGCTCTTTATAGCGTTGCAGCAATTCTTTAATGCGTTTGGCCGTATCGTAGTGTTCCTTGCCGATGATTTCCGGGGCCAGGATACGCGAGGTGGAGTCGAGCGGGTCGACTGCCGGGTAAATGCCCAGCTCCGATATTTTACGGCTGAGTACCGTGGTAGCGTCGAGGTGCGAGAAAGTTGTTGCCGGCGCGGGGTCGGTAAGGTCGTCAGCCGGCACGTAAATGGCCTGTACCGAAGTAATGGATCCGCGTTTGGTGGAGGTAATGCGTTCCTGCATGATACCCATTTCGGTAGCCAGTGTAGGCTGGTATCCAACGGCCGAAGGCATACGGCCCAGCAGTGCGGATACTTCCGAACCGGCCTGGGTGAAACGGAAAATATTGTCCACGAAGAAGAGGATATCGCGACCGCCGGACTCCTCGTCGCCATCGCGGAACGATTCGGCTACAGTAAGACCAGAAAGGGCAACGGTGGCACGTGCTCCGGGAGGCTCATTCATCTGTCCGAATACCAGGGTAGCCTGCGATTTTTTGAGGGCTTCGTAGTCGACTTTGGAAAGATCCCAGCCGCCTTCTTCCATGCTTTTCTTAAATTCATCACCGTAATTGATAACGCCCGATTCGATCATTTCGCGTAACAGGTCGTTTCCTTCACGGGTTCTTTCGCCGACACCGGCAAATACCGAAATACCGGCATATTTATTGGCAATATTGTTGATGAGTTCCATGATGATAACGGTTTTGCCTACACCGGCGCCACCAAAAAGTCCGATTTTACCGCCTTTGGGATAAGGCTCCAGCAGATCGATCACCTTGATACCGGTGAACAGCACTTCGGTTTCGGTAGATAGCTGATCGTATTTGGGAGGATCGGCATGGATTTCATATCCGCCTGCCTTGTCTACTGTGGGTAGTCCGTCAATGGCATCGCCGATAACGTTGAGCAACCTGCCGCGGATTTGTTCGCCCACCGGCATGCGAATAGCGCCGCCGAGCGTATAGGCTTTTATGCCCCTGCGTAAACCATCGGTTGAATCCATGGCAATGGCGCGGATGGAATTTTCACCGATATGCTGCTGGCATTCCACTACGATAACCTGTCCGTCATCTTTTTTTACCTCAAGGGCATCATGAATATTGGGTAATTCGTTACCTGCACGTTCAAAACTAATGTCAACCACAGGTCCAATAATCTGAATCACTTCTCCCACCAACTGTGTCATTATAATAAGCTTTTAAAATTATTGTCACAAATATATCACTAAATTGGTTACTTTGAAAAATTGGCCCGTTAATATTTGGCTATAGCTTTTAAAAAAGCCACACAACCCTTCTTCCCCCGTTATCTGCAGTTTGCTTCAGTGCTTCATACCGTCAAACCGTATTTCTGACACCAAAATATACACAATTGTCAAAAAAATGCGTTTATCAACAGGATTGCTCTAAAAGCTTTTCTTATTTTTGTTTTGCTGTAACTACTAAAACTAAATTCTGACGGATATGAAAAAAGTAATGTATGTTTTTCTGATTTGTGTGGCCATGGCCCTTACCGTGCCTGTTTCCAATGTAAATGCGCAGTTGTTTGACGAAGGGGATATTGTACTGAGCGCCGGTTTTGGACTGGGATCAACCTATGTTGGGGGTTGGAACAACTATTATAAAATAGGCGTACCGCCCGTTTTTGTGGCCGGTGATTATTGTCTCCGCGAAGATCTTGGTCCCGGAAATCTTGGTGTTGGTGGTATTATGGCATTTTCGTCGTACAAATACGAACCTTATCCCGACTGGGGCTATAAGTATTCGGTATTTATGATCGGTGCACGCGGTAGTTATCATTTTACCGATCTGGTAGACAACCTCGACCTGTATGGCGGTGTGGTAATTGGCGGCCAGATTGTTACTGACAAAGAATATGGCACTTACACGCCAGGATATAGCTATACTACCAATTCAAGCGGTGTATTGTATGACCTGTTTGCCGGAGCCCGTTACTACTTTGCGGACAATTTGGCTGTAATGGGTGAACTGGGTTATGGTATCGCCTGGTTAAAAGCCGGTATATCGCTCAAATTATAGTACTTATAGTATTCTAAAGAGACTGTGTAAAAAATCCAATAATCGAAGCTGTCATTGCGAGCGAAGCGAAGCAATCTATTAATATACAGACAGATTAACTTCGCTGAGCTCCGCTTCGCTCCGGTTGCTTCGATCGTACCTCCCTTACAATGACGGGAAAAGACTTTTTACACAGCCTTTTTAATTATCTTATTTTCAATGCGATGTTTGATTTGTTAAAACTTTTCGGCGTTTTTTTTAAACTTATCGCGAAACTTTCGTATAACAACAGGCAGCAACCTTAAATCCCCGCCCTGAATGGAAAACAAGTTGATTTTTTTTGTGGACGACGACAAAATGATGCTAAACTTAATGGAGTACACCTTCAAATGCAGGGAAGGTTTTGATGTACAATCGTTTTTTTCGGGAGAGGAATGCCTGGAGAACCTGGGATTGAATCCCAGCATGATTGTGCTCGACTACTACCTGGGCGAAGGTGAATCCACCGCCATGTCGGGGCTCGATACGCTTAAAAAAATACACGAAACAAACAGTAACATTCCGGTGGTGATCCTGAGCCGGGAAAAAGACCAGGCGCTGATCAGCCGTTTCATACAATATGGCGCCATGCAATATGTGATCAAGGATGATTTCTTTATCAACACGTTAATTGAAACAGTAGAGCATTACTTCATGCAAAAGCTGGACTGACGGGTGCTGGGTGCTGGGTGCTGGGTGTTCGGTGCCTGCCTGCCGGTCAGGCAGGTTCGGTGTTTTTTGATGTTGTTCTCAGAAACGGGAAAAAACACTAACAAAAATACTCTTTTTTAAAATGTCTGCGACATTTTGATATTTAACCACGAAGATCACGAAGAGAAATCTTCACAGCTTGTCCCGCTTCGGCGGGAAAGGACACGAAGAAGAAAGAACACGAAGTTAAAATGTCTGCGACATTTTGGGCTTTACTGTGAAGCTTTCACTTTGTGATCTTTGGTTAAAATTAATCCCCACTGCTACTGCCACTGCCACTGCCACTGCCACTGCTACTGCCACTGCTACTGCCACTGCTACTGCCACTGCCACTGCCACTGCCACTGCCACTGCCACTGCCACTGCCACTGCCACTGTCTTGGTTCTTGGCTCCTTTGCCCGCCGTAGCCCTGCCTGCCGGCCAGGCAGGTTTAGCGAAGGAGGGTTGGCTCTTGGTTCTTGGTTCTTACCTTCCTTCCCCTAAAATTCTCTTTGCATTTTTGAAATTAATTCCTACTTTTGCGACACTTTTTTTTACAATTTTTTAGCCAGTTGGCTTTTGATTTTATGCTGTTGAAAGTTGAAAACTGAAAACCGGTATATCATTCAGTTCAAAGGATTGAAAGAAGGGATTCACGACTTTTCATTTTCGATAGACAAACCGTTCTTTGAAGCCTATGAACATCTGGAAGTGCCTGACGGGCAGATAGAAGTGAAGGTGGTACTGCATAAAAAGACCACTTTTATGGATCTGGCCATTACCCTTACAGGTAGTCTGCAGGTTCAATGCGATCGCTGCCTGGCCTATTTCAGTCTGCCGGTACAATACAACGGGCACCTGGTGATACGGTTCAGCGAAACGCCCAAGGAACCCGACGAAGAAGTGATATTCCTGTCGCCCGAGGACTACCAACTCAACCTGGCACATTACTTTTACGAATGCCTGAGCCTGAGCATTCCCATCCGGAAGATACATCCCGATTTGCCCAACGGTGAACCCGGCTGTGACCCCGAAATGCTGCGGCGACTGGATCAGTATTTGGTTGAATGAATAAGCTATTAGAGCCAAGAACCAAGAACCAAGAGCCAAGAACCAAGAACCAAGAGCCAAGAGCCAAGACAGTGGCAGTGGCAGTGGCAGTGGCAGTAGCAGTTATATCTCAATCCCCAATCCCCAATACCCACACATCAAGTATCCAGTATCCAGTATCCAGTATCTAGATAACATTCACTATATATAATTAAATATTATGCCGAATCCGAAACGAAAACATTCGAAGCAGCGGAGAGATAAGAGAAGAACGCATGACGCAGCCGTGGTACCCACGGTAGGTACATGCCAGAATTGCGGTGCTGCCATTCAGTATCACCGGGTTTGTCCCGAGTGCGGTTATTACAAGGGAAAACCTGCCATAAGCAAGGAAGTTGCCGTAAAGTAAGCAACATTGCGAACCATTGATCGGAATTGATCATGAGAATCGGTGTTGACATCATGGGCGGCGACTATGCCCCCGAAGCAACGGTTTGCGGAGCCATATTGGCCTCAAAGAGCCTGCCTTCGGATGCCAGGCTTGTGCTGATTGGCGACGAAAACGCCGTTCGCACCATCTGCGAACGTGAAGGTTTTGATGCCCGGGCATTTGAAGTGGTGCATACCACCGAAGTCATAAATATGTCGGAACATCCGGCCAAAGCATTTGTTCAAAAAACAGATGCCAGCGTGGTTAAGGGTTTTAAAATGCTCTCCCACGGCGCCATTGATGCTTTTGCCAGCGCCGGAAACACCGGAGCCATGATGGTTGGCGCCATGCAGGTGATCAAATCGATACCCGGGGTAATCCGGCCCTGTATTGCCGCCAATGTGCCCAGGCCTTCGGGTAAACCGTTATTGTTACTCGACGTGGGACTGAACCCCGATTGTGAACAGGAAGAACTTAACCAGTACGGTATCCTGGGAAATATTTACGCCCGGCAGGTGCTGGGTATTGAATCGCCAAAGGTTGGACTGTTGAATATAGGCGAAGAAGAGAGTAAAGGAAACCTGGTTGCCAAAGCGGCACACCAGTTGATGAAAGATTCCGTTGTATTCGATTTTGTGGGTAATGTCGAAGGTACCGACCTGTTCAGCGATAAAGCCGATGTTATGGTTTGTGACGGCTTTGTGGGCAATATCATGCTTAAAGAGGCAGAAGCTTTTTACGGCATGATCCGGAAGCGCAAGATTGTAGACGACTTTTTTGAAAAATTCAATTTCGAACATCATGGCGGAACACCGGTACTGGGTATAAACGCACCGGTGATGATCGCCCATGGCGTTTCGAATGATGTTGCCATAAAAACCCTGATCCTCCAGACTGCAGAAGTTATTAAAGGAAAACTTTGCGAAAAAATTAAAGAAGCGTTTAAAGAATGTCCCGAATAAAAGCCGCTATCACAGGTGTTGGCGCCTATGTGCCAACTTATGTTCTCACCAACGATGAGTTAAGTCAAATGGTTGACACCACCGACGAGTGGATCATGCAACGAATAGGCATAAAGGAAAGAAGAATTCTTAAGGAAAAGGGGAAGGCCACTTCGTCGCTGGGAGCCCGGGCCGTTAAAGACCTGCTGGCCAAAACCGGTACCGACCCGCTGGATATTCAGTTATTGATATGTGCTACCATCACACCGGATATGCATTTTCCGGCCACCGGCAATATCATCAGCGAAAAAACCGGGCTTGCGAATGCCTTTAGTTTTGATGTTGGCGCAGCCTGTTCGGGGTTTATTTTTGCCCTCGAAACCGGTCGCCGTTACATCGAATCGGGTGCCTACCAGAAAGTGATTGTCGTAGGTGCCGATATGATGTCGGCCATTGTTGATTACGAAGACCGTACTACATGTCCCCTGTTTGGAGATGGCGCCGGAGCCGTACTGCTCGAACCCTCGAAAGACGAAACCGGTGTGCTCGACTCGATTCTGGCTGTTGACGGATCGGGAGCCAAACACCTGCATATGTATGCCGGCGGCTCATTGCATCCCCCCACGCATGCCACCGTGGATGCCCGGCAACATTTTATTTTCCAGGAAGGACAGGCCGTTTTTAAAATGGCCGTTTCCAAAATGGCCGATGTGTCGGTTGAAATTATGAAACGTAACAACCTGTCGAACAAGGATATTAAGTTCCTGGTACCCCACCAGGCCAATATGCGTATTATCGAAGCCACTGCCCGCCGCATGGAAATTGAGCGTGAACAGGTGATGATCAACATCGACCGTTACGGTAACACCACTGCCGCCACTATTCCCCTGTGCCTGTGGGATTATGAAAAACAATTAAAGAAAGGCGATAACCTGATACTATCGTCGTTCGGCGCAGGTTTCACCTGGGGTTCCATTTATGTGAAATGGGCCTACGACCCAAAATAATCATTCTTTAACACCCGTAGAGGCTGTGTAGAAAGTCGCTCCCCCGTCATTGCGAGGGAGGTACGACCGAAGCAATCTATGTGTATATTAATGGATTGCTTCACTTCGTTCGCAATGACGGCTTCGATTATCGGACTTTTTAGACAGCCTCGTGCAAGATTTTGCGTCTCAATATATTTTAACATCCGCCAAGACGCAAGATTTTGCGTCTCTACGCGTTTTTGTAAAAACAGTATCCGGTTTTTTTAACGGATTGCTTATCTTTGTTTATTCGCAGCATACATTAAAAACCATTGCAGATGGCAAAAATTATCGAAACCGAAAACAACGTTATCAACCAAATTGGCGTTGGCACTGAAATTACAGGAGATGTCTCCACCAATAACGACATCCGTTTTGACGGCGTACTCATTGGCAACCTCAAAACCAAGGGAAAGGTAGTTATTGGTGAAACCGGTGCGGTGAAAGGTGAAATATCCTGTAAAAACTCCGTGCTCGAAGGAAAACTCGAAGGTAAGATTTCCGTGACAGAGTTGCTTACTTTAAAAGCAACCTCATCGCTTACCGGTGATATTATAACCCGGCGTCTGGCCATCGAGCCCGGTGCCAGGTTCAGCGGGAACTGCAGTATGGATGCCGAAACAACTCCTTCCAATGCAGGAAAAGAAGCCGACAAACCAAGAGAAGACAGTAAGAAGTCTTAGCAACTACGCCAAATACTCGAGCCTGGCCTTCCAGATGGTCGCCATCATATTAATTGGCGTATTCGGCGGCATTAAACTCGATCAATGGCTGGCAACAGGATTCCCGGTTTTTACCGTGGTGCTTTCGCTGCTGGCTACGGCACTAGCCGTTTATTACGGTATAAAAGACTTCCTGCGTATGAAATAAATATATATGGATCACACACTGAAAAAAGTACTCACCGGCCTGGTTATACTGACCGCTGTTCTATTCGCGGCCGGAACCCTGTTGTTCAACACTGTTCTCCGGCCGTTTACCTTTGGATTTTTCCCTTACCTTGCCGGTATCCTGCTTATTGTTAATGCCGGATTTTTTACTTATTTTTACCGCTCACTCAAACAATCGCCCAACCAGTTCATCCGGGGTTTCATGGTTTCTACCGGTTTGAAACTGATGTTTTACATTGTGCTGGTACTGGCTTATGTTTTTATTTCACCCGAAACAGCCGTTCCTTTTGCAGTCACCCTGTTTGTCATGTACCTGGCTTTTACAGTGTACGACTTGCTGATTATGCTGTCGTTGCTGAAGAAAAAGAAATAAAGTTGGCTTTGGCAAGCCACTTCTCAAATTTGTTTTTTATATTTATGGCCACATTTTTTTGACTATGCACAAATTGATTGGTAAGGTTATGCTGCTTTGTTTACTGCTGCTGTCGTTCATTCCCGGCAATGCAGCACTGGCAGCGCCGGCGGAAAAACATGGTGAAGAAGTTACTGCAGGCCACAACGAAGCTGCCACGGCCCACGAAGCTGAAGCGCACGCCGGAAAATTCAATCCCGGCGATTTTATGTTCGATCACATCAAGGATGCGCACGACTGGCATCTGATGAGCATCGGAGACAGGCATTACAGCATTCCGCTTCCGGTGATCCTGTACAGCAAAAACAGCGGACTGCATGTTTTCATGTCGGGCAAATTTCACCACGGACATTCCGAATACAAAGGTTTTCATCTTGTAACTTCGGGCGAAAACAAGGGAAAGATACTGGAAGCCGACGGTACCAGGCCCCTCGACCTGTCGATGACCAAAAACGTGGTGGCCATGATCTTCAGCATCATCCTGTTACTCTGGATCTTTCTTGCCGTAGGCAAACGCTATCGCGAAAACCCGCTCAGGGCCCCCAGTGGCATGCAGTCGTTTGTTGAACCCCTGATCACCTTCCTGCGCGACGACGTGATCCAACCTTCCATAGGTCCGAAATACGAACGTTACATGCCCTACCTGCTCACCCTCTTCTTTTTCATCTTTTTCAATAACCTGCTGGGCCTGATCCCCATTCCGCCCGGCGGCGCCAACCTCACCGGTAACATAGCCGTTACCATGGTGCTGGCGTTGTTTACTTTTGTCATTACCACTTTCAGCGGAAACAAAGATTACTGGATACATATCATCAACACCCCGGGCGTGCCGGCATGGTTAAAACTGCCCCCGCTGCCCATTATCCCCCTGGTAGAAATCATTGGCATATTTACCAAGCCCTTTGTGCTGATGGTCCGACTTTTTGCCAACATCACCGCCGGCCACATCATTGCGATGGGTTTCATCAGCCTGATATACATTTTTGGCCAGATGGCCCCGGCACTGGGTTATGGTGTATCCATCGTATCCATCCTGTTCAATGTGTTCATGATGTTTCTCGAATTACTGGTGGCTTTCATCCAGGCCTTTGTCTTCACCTTCCTGTCGGCGATCTATTTTGGCATGGCGGTGGAAGAACATCACAAGGAACACCACGAGGTGGAACATGCTTAGGATCTGAGTTCTTAATTTTAATATTTGTACTATGTTAACAACTATTTTACAAGCAGCCCTTGAAGGAATGACGGTAGGCGCCGGTTTAGCCAAACTGGGTGGTGCCATTGGCGCCGGACTGGCCGCTTTGGGTGCCGGTTTTGGTATTGGCCGTATCGGTGGCAGTGCAATGGAAGCCATTGCCCGTCAGCCGGAGGCATCGGGTGATATCCGTGCCAACATGATCGTAGCTGCAGCCCTTATTGAAGGTGTTGCCCTTTTTGGCGTAATCATCAGCCTGCTGGCTGTTGTATTATGATTTATCCCGGGATTCGCACGGTTGGTGCGAATCCCGGCTTTTAACGCATTAAATACTATACAATATGGATTTGTTGATTCCCGAAGTCGGTACCATCATCTGGTCGTTGATTGGGTTCTCGATAACGTTTTTCATCCTTGCCAAATTTGCCTGGAAACCTGTGCTGAAAGGATTGAAACAACGCGACGAGTCGATTGAAAAAGCCTTGCAGGCTGCCGAAACTGCCAAAAGAGAAGTTTCGCTGCTCCAGGGTGAGAATGAAAAATTGCTGGCCGAAACCAAAGCCGAACGCGACAAGATTTTGCAGGAAGCCCGCGAACTGAAAGAATCATTGCTGACCGATGCGCGCGAACAGGCAAAACGCGAAGGACAGAAGCTGATTGCCGATGCCCGCGAGGCCATCAAAAACGAAAAGGCTGCCGCCATTCAGGATATCAAGCGGCAGGTAACCGAGTTGTCGGTTTCCATTTCCGAAAAGATCCTCATGCACGAGCTTGCTGATAGTGACAAGCAGCGCGAGATCATAGAAAAATCGATAGTAGAGGCCAAGTTGAACTGATTATTGCGGGAAAGCCGATGAATGAAAGCAAAATAACCGTAAGGTACGCCAAGGCACTTTTTGCCCTGGCCAAAGAGTCGAACGCCTTCGAAGCCATGCAGCACGATATGGAATTGCTGTACCAGTGTATTCACGAAATTCCGGAATTGCAGTATGTTATTGGCAGTCCCGTGATCAAGGTGAGCGATAAAATAAGGCTGTTCGAAGAATCGTTCCGCGGCGCCTTCACCCCCCTTACCGCCCGGTTTATCAACCTGGTGCTCGAACACCGCAGGGAAGACTACCTGATGAGCATTGCCCGTTACTTCCTGTCGAAGCTGAAAGCAGAGCAGGGTATTGAACCGGCAGAATTTGTCACCGCCACGCCGCTGAGCGATGCATTGCGTGCCTCCATCCTAAGCTTCATTACCAAACGCTTTAACACCAAAGTGGAACTGCGCGAATCGGTTGACGAAAAACTTATTGGCGGTTTTATTTTACGGGTCGGCGATCAGCAGATAGATGCCAGCATTGCCAGCAAACTTTCCCGAATCAAAACATCATTGATGCAAAAAACTTTGTGATAATTAAATAAAATAAGATAAAATGTCGGCGCTTAAACCATCAGAAGTATCAAAGGTTTTAAAACAACAGCTGCAGGGAATTGATACCAGGGCACAGCTTGATGAAATCGGAACCGTGTTGACGGTTGGAGATGGCATTGCCAGAATTTATGGCATGTCGAATGTATGTTCAAACGAGCTGATCGAGTTCGACAGCGGGGTTCGCGGCATTGTGCTGAACCTTGAGGAAGACAACGTTGGCGCTGTGTTGCTCGGATCGTCCGATAAAATCAAGGAAGGTGATACGGTTAAACGCACCGGAAGAATCGCTTCTATCAACGTAAGCGAAGGCATGCTGGGACGTATCATCAACACCCTGGGTGAAGCCATTGACGGCAAAGGTCCCATTGAAGGAAAAACCTTTGAAATGCCTTTCGAGCGGAAAGCGCCCGGCGTTATTTACCGCCGCCCGGTAAACGAACCGCTTCAAACCGGTATCAAGGCCATTGATGCCATGATTCCCATCGGACGCGGACAGCGTGAGCTGATCATCGGCGACCGCCAGACCGGCAAATCGTCGATTGCCGTTGACACCATCCTCAACCAGAAAGAGTTTTACGATAAAGGTGAACCGGTATACTGTATTTATGTAGCCATTGGTCAGAAGGGTTCCACCGTGGCCAACCTGGCCAAAACGTTGGAAGCATACGGCGCCATGCCCTATACCGTAATTCTTTCGGCCACCGCATCTGATCCGGCTGCCCTGCAGTTTTACGCACCTTTTGCAGGCTGTGCCATTGGTGAATATTTCAGGGATACCGGCCGCGCCGCGCTGATCATCTACGACGACCTTTCGAAACAGGCCGTATCGTACCGCGAAGTGTCGCTGCTGCTCCGCCGTCCCCCCGGACGCGAAGCCTATCCCGGTGACGTTTTTTACCTCCATTCGCGCTTGCTCGAGCGTGCCGCCAAAATCATCAACAACGACGAAATTGCGGCCAATATGAACGACCTGCCCGACACGCTGAAACCGGTGGTAAAAGGAGGCGGTTCGCTGACAGCCCTCCCCATTATTGAAACCCAGGCCGGTGACGTTTCGGCTTACATCCCCACCAACGTGATTTCCATCACCGACGGACAGATATTCCTCGAAACCAACCTGTTCAACTCAGGTATACGTCCCGCCATCAACGTGGGTATATCCGTATCGCGTGTAGGTGGTTCGGCCCAGATCAAATCGATGAAGCGTGTGGCAGGAACACTGAAGCTCGACCAGGCCCAGTATCGCGAACTGGAAGCTTTCTCGAAATTTGGTTCCGACCTCGACGCTGCCACCCTGGCTGTGCTCGACAAAGGTGCCAAAAACGTTGAAATTCTGAAACAGCCCCTCCACAGTCCCATGTCGGTAGAGAAACAGATTGCTGTTATCTACTGCGGAACCCGCGGCTTGTTGTCGGCCCTGCCTATTGAAAAAATAAGCCAGTTTGAGGAAGAATACCTCAACCTGCTTGAGCTGAAACATAAAAACGTGCTGAACGCGCTGAAAGAAGGAAAACTCAACGAGGAAATTGAAAAAAACCTGACCGATATCGCGAAGGAAATCGTTGAAAGGTTACAATAAACGGTGAGGTGTTGTTGAATTTTGTGTAAAACGATATGGCTAACCTTAAAGAAATACGCATCCGGCTGAACTCGGTGAAATCAACACGGCAGATCACCAGTGCCATGAAAATGGTATCAGCTGCCAAGTTGCGCAAAGCCCAGGACGCAATACTCCAGCTCAGGCCGTTTTTTGGCCGGCTGCACCAGATTCTTAAACGTGTCAGCAGCGGGATGGATGAGGGCCACGAAAGCATTTTCACCCGGAATGTCGAAACAGGCCGTGTGCTGATGGTGGTGATCACCTCCAACAAGGGTCTTTGCGGTGCTTTTAATGCTAACATTGCTAAAAAGGCTATGGCCAGCGCGCACGAACAATATCACGAAGCCTGGCGTGCGGGTAAACTCGATATCATGACCATCGGGAAAAAAGGAGCCGAGTTGCTGAAGGCCAAAGGATTCAAAAGCACCTCCACCCACCATGAACTTTTTGATAAGCTCAGTTTCGAAAAATCGACCCACGTAGCCGACCTGCTGATGCAGGAATACCTCTCGGGTAAATACGGTGTCATCAAACTCTTTTACAACCAGTTCCGTAACGCTGCCGTTCAGGACGTTACCGAGGAGTTCTTCCTTCCGCTCCTTCCCGATGCAGTGGTTGAAGACAAATTCGAATCAAATGCCGATTACATCCTGGAGCCTTCGGACACGGCCATCCTCGAAGAAATGATACCTTATACCCTTAGGGTACAGTTTTTCAGGGCATTGCTTGAGTCGAACGCTTCGGAACACGGCGCCCGTATGACGGCCATGCACAAGGCCACGGACAACGCCACGGATCTTATCCGGGAACTCGAGCTCAACTACAACAAGGCCCGACAGGCCTCCATTACCGGCGAAATCCTCGAAATTGTCGGCGGTGCCGAAGCACTGAAAGAATAGCGGACAACTTGCGCGATAGCCGTAACGGAATGTTACTGCCATGATGAGCCTGCCTGGCGAAATGGCAATGAAGGGCATGTAGATCTGGCATGATGTGGGGTTGGGACCACTAGCAGTAGTTTTGTGAGCTCAGATTTGCGCTTCGAGCTGAGCGCTATCCCCCTTTGGAGGCATAGCCGTCAAGCTAATAATTATTAAGTATAGATATTCAATGGTTAGTATGATTCTTCCATACGCTGCCTGCGCTGTGCTTGGCAGTCTTTTTTTTAACACGAAGTACACGAAGA
>CAZUBW010000037.1:0-37339 GCA_964618645.1 uncultured Bacteroidales bacterium
CTTTTTTTTAATAACCAAACCAACAACCTATGGCATCATTAAATCCGATTACCGGCGTACTGGGCAAAAAAGGAGCCGCGCATTTGCTGCGCAGGGCAACCTGGGGTCCCGGTCCGGCAGACATTGAAACCTTTTCAACGCTTACGGCTACTGAGGCACTTAACGCCTTGTTTTCGCCTCCGCCCGTGCCTGATCCGCCCATTGACCTGAAAACAGGCGCAAGCTGGGTTAATCCTCCCACAACACCTGCTGCTGTGGAAGAAGTTAACAGCGAACAAGACACGCTATTTAACTTCTTCAGGACATGGCACCTCGAACAGATGCGCCTGTCTGGCAACAACCTCCGGGAGCGCATTACGTATTTTTATCATACCCACCTGCCCACTGCCTGGTCGGTCATTGGCAGCAGCGAAGCCGTGTATTATCAAAATGCACTGTTCCGGCATTATGCTTTTGGCAGTTTCAAAGACCTGTTTAAAAAAATCTGCCTCGACAATGCCATGCTCCGGTACATCGATGGCGAAAGCAATGACAAGGACAGTCCCAACGAAAATTTCGCCCGTGAAATGTTCGAACTGTACTCCATCGGACGGGGTCCCCAGGTTGCCGAAGGTAATTATACCAATTACACCGAAGACGACATTAAAGCTGCCTGTAGGGTACTTACCGGATGGCGGTTCGACTCAACCTTCACAAACCTTGACCCCGATACCAACATCCCTGCCGGAAAACCCGAAACAGAAACCTCGTCGGGTTTGCCCGCCACTGAACTGGCCGTGCGGCACGACAAAGACCCCAAGGTGTTCACTACAGCATTTGGAAGCCAGACCATTCAACCATTTGAGATTGTCGAGAACCTGGCAACCCGGGAGGCTGCCATCAAGGAATTCGACGATATGATTGAAATGATCTTTGCGCAGGAAGAAACGGCACGTTTCATCTGCCGCAAGCTATACCGCTTTTTTGTTTACTGGTATATATCACCCGAAGTGGAGACCGACATTATCGGCCCGCTGGCCAATACCTTCCGTACAAATGATTACGAGATGGAACCCATACTCCGTCAACTGCTGGCCAGTGAACATTTCTTCGATGCCGACACACCGGCTACCACCGACAATTCCATCGGGGCGCTCATCAAAAGTCCCCTTGAAATGATCATAGGCTCCCTGCGTTTCTTTAACATATCCATGCCTGCCACACTGAGCGACCTTTACCAAAAATCTTATATTAACGGTATCCTGCCCATGATGCTGGAACAAGGTCTCGATTTCTACGAGCCCATCGACGTGTCGGGTTACCCGCCCTACAGCCAGGAGCCCAGCTATAACCGCGACTGGATAACCCCCAATGCCATAGGGCACCGTTACCATTTCTCCAATATACTTATGGGAAGGCTTGACGAGGGCGGCGATTATGGTTTCCAACTCGACATAGTCGACTGGGTAAGAAACTCGGGCAATGTTTCCGATCCTTCCAATGCCGAAACCCTGGTTCAGACCTTCACGCAAAACCTGCTGGCCGTTGAAATCGACACTGACCGCTACAATTACTTCCTCAACGATGTCTTTCTGGACAATCTTGCACCAGCCACCTGGACCACTGAATGGAACCTTTATACATCGGGAGGTAACGACGATGTAGTGCGCGACCGGCTCGAAACTCTTGTGGCTTCACTGATGCAAACGCCTGAATTTCAGTTATTCTAAACCAACCCACCATGAACAGAAGAAAATTCATACGAAATATAGGCATGGCTTCTGCCGGCTCGGTAATGATATCGGGTGTGCCTGTTAGGCTGCTGGCTGCAAACAGCAACCTCAAAGCGTTAGCTGCTAACGGCAATGACAATGTACTGATATTTGTCCAGTTACACGGCGGCAACGATGCCCTGAACACCCTCATACCTGTTAATCAGTACGATACTTATTATAACTTCAGGCCTAATATTGCCATACCCGATAGTGGGTCGCGCAAGTTTATCCAGGTGGATAACACGCTGGCCCTTGAGGATCAAATGGGCCTGCACCCCGACATGATCGGGTTTAAGGATTTATACGACCAGGGGAAGGCTGCTATTGTGCAAAATGTAGGCTACCCCGACATGAACATGTCGCATTTCCGCGGGCGCGACATTGTAATGATGGGTGGTGAAGCCACCACGGATTATTCCTCGGGCTGGATGGGACGATTTCTAAACCATGCTTACCCGGGTTACCCCGAAGCCTACCCTTCGGACAGTATGCCGGATCCGATTGGCATTGAAATGGGAAACCTCATGTCGATAGCCTTTCATCGCGAGGAAGGCATTCCCATGGGTATCAACATTCACAACCCCGATCAGTTTTACCAGCTTATCACCACAGTGGGAGTGGAACCGCCTATTTTATACCCCGACAGTCATGCCGGTGACGAGCTGCGTTACCTGATGGAGCTTGAGAAAAAATCGAATCAGTATGCCGGACGGTTGAAAGAAGCTTACGACCAGGGCAGTAATTCAACAGTTGTTTACCCCGAAGCATATCCGCTCAGCGCTCCCGAACCATTCCTGAACAACCCCCTTTCGGACCAGCTCAGGCTTATTGCCCGCCTGCTGAAAGGCGGCCTCAAAACCAGGATTTTCCTTTGCCGGATTGCCGGCTTTGATTTGCACGGCGAACAGGTTGAACCTTACGATGCCACCCTGGGAACCCATGCCGCCCTGCTGTATCATCTGTCGTCGACCATCAAGGCATTCCAGGACGATCTGGCAGCCATGAACATTGAAGACAATGTGCTTACCATGACCTTTACCGAATTCGGACGCCGTGTTTATTCCAACGCCAGCTATGGAACCGATCATGGTTCCGCTACGCCGGTATTTCTTTTTGGAAAAGGTTTGAAAGGTGGTGTGCTGGGTACCAATCCCGACCTGAACGACCTGAACAACGGAAACCTGAAATATACCACCGATTACCGGCAGGTGTATACCTCGGTGGTGCAGGACTGGCTGGGCGCTTCCAATGAGGCAATGCAGGCCACCGGTTTTGACCAGTGGACAGGCCAACGCCTTGACCTGATTGCGGGGATAACCGGGATTGATGACCGGACCGTTGGCAATAGAAAAACCGGACTGATTGGCTGCTACCCTAACCCTGTTGTGAACAAAACTACTCTTGCATATTTCGTTCAGAAACCTGCCACATTCACCATAAGGGTTTACGACCTTTCCGGAAGAGCCGTTAAAAAAATTACGGTGAACGCACCGCATTATGGCCGGAATGAAACCCCTGTTGACCTGGGCGATTTGCAGACCGGGGAATACCTCATACAGATTGACAATGGCAATTTCACCGATTCGGTAAAAATGCTGAAAAAGTAAGTTCCAGAGACATTATTCGAAACGGATATCACCGGGTGAAACCTTGAAAATGGCCGTTCTTGGAAATCTTCCGGCCACAAAGGTTTGTGCCAGCAATGCCAGACCACCGTCGTTTGTAGTAATCAGCCCGGCTATCTTAACCGGGTTAGTGGATGCAAGATAGCGGGTGGTAAGCAATTCTCCTTCGGCTTTGTCAAAAAAGTATATCACCAGCCGGTTCGACTTGGTTTGACTGGCCAGCACAACAACTTCTCTCTCGTTAAAAGTTGCAACCAGTGAACGGACAGGGGCATCGGCAGTAAGTTCAGGCAGCTGAATATCTTCAAAGGTGTCGGCTCCCTGGGTATCGTTCAGGTCCAGTTCAACAGCGGGGAATACATAATTGGCACCCATGTAATAGCGTGAGATGGCGAAACGTGCATTGCCGAGAAAAACGATGGAGCTGATGGCTGCATCGTCCTGGTAGGTATTCAGCTGTCCGGTTCTGCTTCCGTTTGCCTGACCGGCAAACAGCAGTGTCATGGTGTAATTGTAAAAGCAGTTCACCAGGTAATGCGTAATATCGGGTGATCCTGCCCGGGTGATGAAAAACGGGAACTGCCGGTTACCCTTTTTCAGGTGGGTTTCAACCTGGTTCTTGAAATCCTCGATAATGTTGAAGCTCGTTTGCCAAAGTTGCTGGCCTCCGGCCCCGTATTTGGTAAGTACCGAGGTACGGGCAATCCTGTCGAAGCTGAGCACTACAAAATTATGCTGATCGTCGGCATACAGGTAAAGCGGGTATTTGCCGGCAAGTTCAGCCAATTCGGCAATACCCGAAAGATCTTCACTCACTTCCATGAGCTTGACATTCTGATTGACGGCGTCCATACAAACAAACTGCCATACGTTGCCGTTGCGCATCAGTGAAGGGACAGCGCTGCAATAAGCTTCATCCACCAGGGTTTCCCTTTCAAGTATTCCGGCTTCATTGGTTTTCATAAGTCTTATCAGGGGGAAAGTACTGAGGGCGGTATCGGTGTATACCGACAGCACCAGGAAGCCATCATCGCTGGTTTGCACCATGTCAACGGGATAAAACGACAGGTCCATATCGGCATGATCGTATACCGCGGTGAAACTGTCGGACGGATCGGCATCGCTTTTCTTGATGTCGCAGGACAGCATGGCAGGCAATATGCAACCTACAAGCAACAATTTTTTAAGAGTCGGGAGCAACATGGGGTAACGCATAGCACTATCGCTTTTTGTTTACAGGAGGACATTCCACTGCCGAGCCCCTTCCCCTGCCCTGCCTGCCTTGCCCGGTAACACGGTTAATATTAAAAAGAATACCCAGGTGAATCACCAGGTTATCAAGGCGCAGGTTATCGGGAACATTGTAATAACCTCCCGTGGATTGCTGGTTCGAATAGCGGTCCGATTCGTCCACTACATTGTGCAGGGTAAAGAAGTAATCGGCCTCAGCAAAAACAGTGGCAAAGCTGAGGTCAACCATCAATCCGGCTCCGGGGAAAGCAGCCAGCCGGGTTTTTATAAAATTGTTTGAGATATCGCCTTCGTAAGTACTGTTCTCGAGCGGAATTTCAACCTCGCTTATATACTGCACGGTTGACGATTCCACCTGACCCGATGCACCCGTGAGCATACCATAAAAAAAGCCTGCTGCCAGATAGGGCTTTATCTGTCCGGCACCCATTACATACCTCAATACAACAGGTATTTCGAAGTACCTTAGCTTATCGGTGTAATGGGTAGTAACGGCTATGCGGTCGGCCGTATTTGAGGCATCAGTCCATTCCGATGCGGCCTCGTATTTAAGGGTATAGTTGCTGAAGGTGGGTTCCAGCGAAATGCGCAAGGCCGGAGTAATATCCAGCATCCCGATGAAGCCATACTGATGACCCAGGTTACGGAACAGCATCGCGTAATCTTTTTCACCGCTGGCGGCATCAGCACCCTGTATGGGCTGGAGTACCGAAAACCGTTCCAGCGGAATGGCAACAGTGAAATTAATACCCCCCTTAATGCCCACCCTGAAGGAAAGATCACCGCCACCACCGCCAAAAGCCATACTGTTGACCTTACCGGGTGGGGTACCGGACAAAGGACAAAGCATAACCACAAACAACAGGGCCGGCAGGATAATATTCAGGTAACGCATATGTAATCAACGTATAGCGGGTTGATTTGTTGTTGAGTTATGGTAAAATAATCAGGCATACAAAACATTTTCAGGTACACAACTTACCCAAAATGGTTTATTCAACACAAACACGCTTCATGTCGGTGTTGGCATTCACCACTGGAAAATACATCAGCGACACCTGCGCAGGGTTAAGGTGGTATTTACCGGTAAAGCGAGGTAGCAGCTGAATAACAAAGCTATACCTGCCCGGATCAAGTTTTTCACAGCAGATAATGGTTCGTTCCTTGAAGTATTCACGATAGGTTTCCACACCCTGGTAATGTTGCCGTTTACTGGCATAACTGCACCCACCGGGAACAGGAACTTCAATCAATACATGCTCTACCGGAGAATCCTTTTCCACCGTGACATTAACAATGAGATCAACAGGTTTTCCGGCAACAAGATCGTAGCTGTTATTCCCAAAGAAGGTGTTAATCCTGAAACCTTCCACGCCTTGTTGCGCTTTGGTAACCACCTCGTTGGTGTATTGCATGAGAAATAAAGGCAATCCTGATTCTTTAAGGATATGCAGGTATTCACCATCGTTCAAGGTAACAGCATAGGGGAAACGGGTAATGGTTATATTCTCTTTACCCTTTACCTGAACACTTGCAGGTTGCCCCTTTGTGTACCCCCCCTTCAGCAGATCGGGCAGCACATTCATAATTATACCTGATGATTGATAAGTATTCCATTCACCCTGTTCCCTGGAAGTAACAAAGTGCATTTGCATAGGCAGTAACATGTTATTTAGCAGCGAATCATTGCGCACTATCCTGTAGGCAATTACATTGGCCGTAAGGTTATCGGTGTACCAATAGCGAACCGGTTTATTATCGGTAAAAAATACATCTCCCAGTATTCCTTCTTTCTTATGTCCCAGGAGAAATTCATGGTTGTATGGAAGTCCTCTCATCTGCCGGATCTCCATCAGAAGCAGTTTCTCTTTCAGGTAAGAAAATGAAGAAGAGTATCCAAAACCTGCTGCATTTTTCATTTCTCTCTCTTCGGTGGAAATTATAATAGAATCAAGCACCTCAATATGCCGCAAGTAATCCATCTCAACATTCCAGCAAGCCAGTGCATTCAACAGCTCAATGTCGGACAGCGTATAATTTTTTTGTACGGAAAACCTGTAATCTGCCTTTCTGGCAATATTTTCGATATTCAGATCGACATCAAAACCTGCTTCCCTGGCAAGTTTTAAGGCCTTCAGAATATGAGCCGACATCCAGTACGATGTGTTTTCAGACACATCCCACCACGACCAGAGGAAGGTTCTGTTCTGATTCCGCAAAAGCCTGCGAATCATACCCTTCACCAACCCGTTGTAATGAAAGGCTTTGCCCTCAGACTCCATTAGCAATCTATAGCTAAGCAGCCCTATCAGTTTTGAGGCTAACTGCTCATTGCAATCGTACCGGTAATACATCAGGGAGTTTATTTCACTAGTATACAGATCCAATTGATTATCAAGCAAAGTAACTGTAACCTCTTTGTTGCCCCGGGAACTCACTTCAACGGATGAACCATTGCCCAGTATGGCAAGCGACCCTTCGGCCCGTTCAATACCCTGTTCTACAACAGGAATTGTCCTTTCCTCGCCATCGTAATAACCATCACTGCGTGAGAAAGAATACCTGGCAGTTAGGGTATCTTTACCCGTAACATACAAGGGTATCATGTCGGCGTGAAAATGTGAGAACGATACAGCCTTTGTCCCTTCTGGCAGAGACCCTCCCCACTCCACATTACCGTTTATGTTGCTGTCGGAGGAGAAATTTGATACTTTTCCCAACAGCAACGATGTATCGCCGCGGGTTAGGAAAAGCGGAACACTCAGTTCAGCCATTATGGGCTTATAAGAACGGATTGTCCTGCGTACGGTTCCTGTTTGCGCGTATTTGTTCATGGCATATACAACGGCATCCCAGCGGGTAATGTCCTCTGGGAAAGTTATATCAAAGCTTGCTTTACCGTTTTTATCGGTAAATAA
Source organism: uncultured Bacteroidales bacterium (assembly GCA_964618645.1). Lineage (GTDB taxonomy): Bacteria > Bacteroidota > Bacteroidia > Bacteroidales > UBA10428 > UBA5072. The sequence goes on from CAZUBW010000037.1 coordinate 7,549, forward strand.
AAAAGGCTCCCAGAAACCTACATCAGAAAAGTTCTTGCGAATGGTCTTCAGCGAAAGCAATTCCTGGTAAAGCCTCTCACCGGCCTGGTATATAACCGAGTCCTCCAATACATCATCAACAACTGATTCTTCCAGTTCGTCCGGCACTGATGCAATTCCTGCCATACGACCCTGTAAAGAAGTAACCGAACCAGTTAGTGAACTCTTGCTTACAGTGCCATAGCCAACCACTACAACCTCCTCCAGCGCCAATACATCAGGTTCAAGTTGAACTACTACAACAGATCCCCTGGTTACGTTCATTTCTTTGCTGACAAAACCAATAAAACCAATGGTAATTGTGGCCTGGAAGTCATCGATCTGGAGCGAAAAACATCCATCTATGTCAGTAACAGTGCCATAATCGGTTCCTTTGACCATTACCACTGCACCGGGCAAAGGCTCGTTGCTTTCATCATAAATTGTCCCTGTTACATTACCGGGAGAATAATTCCTGTGAAATGTGCTCACTCGCCGGGAGGGATAGCTGGTAGCGGACCTCCCGTAATCAATATGCATCCACATATAGGTGGTCAGCCATAACAGTGATTTCTCATCTGCCTGAATCAGATCCCCTTCCGATAAAGCCAGCGCAACGCTTGCATTTTTTCTGAACAATACACTGTCCATCTTCAGGTAAGAGCCGTTTTCGAAAAGAACAACCACTGCATGATATCCAACCGGCAGACTATAAGTGCCGGAAGCATTGTGATAGAACCTGTTGAAGGTAGGTGGTACAATTTTCCGGCTCTTGCAGTCCTGGAAAAGCAGGGCTGCAATTCCACCAGCGGGCAGTGTATCGGGCAGAAATATTCGTAATCGTGCATGGTTATCAGAAATATCGAGTGTTGAAACTTTCCATGTTGGAGAATTGTCGACGCGGATTTCCTGCATTTTTAAAAAGTGTTCTTTGTCAAATGCCCGGTCACTAATAAACTCCATCGGATCGGGAGAACCATCGTACAGGTATTTGGGAAGTAACCATCCCGGAGTCAGTTTATATACTATATTATCCTCAAAAGCATAGGAAAAACCTCCCGTATGCTGATAGGCGGTTTTCAGCTTTTCGCCTTCGGTATAAGTTGTTTTACCAGGCATCAGCGGACCGGCAATGATACTGCCAAAATTGGGTGACCTTTTAGACAGGTTGTATTTATTAAAAAGCGGATAAAATTCATGCTCCGACTGTAAATAAGCATAATCATAGGGGACAACTTTAAACTGGGCTATATAAGATGTATGCCGGCTCATTTCAGTCGGTGTGAACTTATTCTCCATTTTGATAGTCTTTGTATTTGGAGGTAAATGATCGAGGTCCACGTTGATAATGGTTTTACTATTTCTTTCGAACAACATGGAATCGAGCAAAAGTACCCTGTCGGAAAGCCTGAGTGTGATTTCGTGTTTACGGCCGGGCACAACATAAAAAGAGTATCCTTTGGGCTGGGTGGTCCATGAATAGTACACCGGGCGCCTGTCGATCTCAATTACATGAATCAGCTTCGATTTGCCTTTCTCCATGACAAACGGTGCAATTTGTGTGCTGTCGGATATAGGAAGGACAAATACAAATCCTTCGGGTTTAGGGTATCGAAACCTGAAATACAACATGGTATCCAACCGCGACCGCTTTTCCCATCCTGCGTAATCAAGTTCCAAAATGCGGGTATGGTTCCTCAGGTCGTTTTTGCTATACGTAGCACTTTTAGGCCGGGGCGATGATGCCGAACCATAATAAGGCATATCAGGAATATAGTAATCCAGCTTCCCGGTAACTGCCATGGCTGTCAGGTCAACATTCCTGAGGGGATTGCCCAGTTGATCACGTACCGATATGTTTGCATTTACCTTTTGTCCGGGATATACATGTTCAGGAATATCCAGCATAACATCAAGGTAATCTTCCTTAAATTCATATTGCTTTCGCTTTGCATGCTCCTGGCCGCCAAAGCTATAAAGCAATTCAACATAATAGGTTTGGGTACGGTCCTCTATAAGCGACTCAAACGCCATCTCATGCCCAAAACCTTTCGACAATAACCGGCTTCCCTGGTAGATGTACCACGATACTTCGAGCTTCTGTGGGTTATTCAGGTAAACCACAAAACTATCGCGTTGGATTCCGCCAATCAGCTCCAATGTTGGGTTTAAAGCGCTTTGTTGAATCACCTGGCTGGTCCAGGCATTTTTAATGTGGTAGGTATGAACAGCAGGGTTGATTTTTTGCTTGTATGGAAGTATAACACGGGTGGCACTTGTATCGTTGTCAGTTCTCAGCAAAGCAGCTACATTGTGCATAGCAACATTGTTTTTCAGCAGGGAAAAACAAAGGCTGTCGTTTGAAAAGAAAGTGGCCAGCTCATAATTGGAGAAATAGTACGATGCCATTCTCGATCCCACCATACGTTGGTTCTGACTGTTCAAGACGGTAACCTTTACCTCATAGGATACATTGGTTTGCTGAAAAAGATCAGCCGGAATATCCAAAACTGTTGCAGCAGCAGGGTCGAGGTCAGCATTGGTATAAAAAAGTGTATCGGGCAGTATGCACAAAGGTTGAAACGTCTTCAATATTGTATTGGGTGTTACCAGGATTTCGGCCCGGGCATCCTTTAAAAGCATTCCATTAACATCCGTTGCCGTAATGGTTAACCTGTTGCCTTTGGGGGAAAAGTGACGGGGCAATTCCAGTTGCAGGTCAAGTTTATTGCCCGAGAGTTCGTAATCCTCATATTTAAAGGAGCAGGAGGATACAGTACGTCCGTTTTTCTCGCGTAATTGTAACGTAAAATTTTTGTCAAGTGTTAATTTCAGTGAATCATGCAGTTGCAATTCTCCGGCATAACTACCAGGCCTATGTGGGCTGATAACACCTATTTTTTTGTTAAGCGGATAGCTTGTGAGCCAGATTTCAAGTTCTTTACGCAATGGGGATTTTACATGCGACAAGGCATAGGATTTGAATCTTACCCGTTCGCCAGGTTTATACTTGTTTTTATCGGTTATCAGGTAACTATAAAATACAGGGCCCTCATACTCGTCGTCGTGATTATACCAGGTGGGAACTTCGTGTCTTTCTATATCAAACACCGACCGGAAACCATCACATTCCACTGTTACAAAACGCCTGTTACCCATAAAACCCTCATCCTCTAACCGGTAATTTTTACTCTCCTTGTCAAAACCAATACGTCTGAAACCAAACTTAACTTTCGCATCATCCCTGACAATACCTGCATGATCCACAACCTGGAGCGATAAGGCATTGTATTCCCGTAACAGGAAAACCTGGTAAGGGAAAACGCAGGTATAATTGCAATGTAACGTTGTACCAACTATAGTGGTCAGGATAAAGTGTCCTGCTGAAGGTCGGTTCTTCCAACCTGTTTTAACAGTAAAGGTGTCGATGACTGTATGCAGCAGATTAGTAATTTTTTCATCTGTAACCTTACCGGTAAGCAACTTTTGAGCTTCCTTATTGGAAATCCTGTAAACAAACCCATCCGCAGGGGTGTCATTCCACCTGATTTCCTGTGCAGAAGCTATAAAGCAAGACAGCAATCCGGCGATAAAAGCAATACATGTCAAAACTGGTTTTTTCATAATGAGAGGTTTCTGATAAGGTGCATTAACAGGAATTTTCCATAAACTTCTTTTTCTTATAGGATAATCGGGTTTACGGATTGAAGATAATAAATAAAATCTAACCCGGATACCCGACTCATTTGGTGTATCTCCCGATCTGGTCCATAAGCAGGTTGATTATTTACCGGGACTGGTCCGGAAAAAAGCCGAATTTACCTAAATTTGGAGATTAAAATTTTACCGTTTGTGATCCAGGATATTTTACCCCACTTGTTCAGTAACCAATTTGATAAGGATGCGCTTATTTGCGACGACGATTACCTTTTTTATTTCAAAAAAGATGCTTTGTTGCTGCGCAAAGAGGGCGATGAGTTAACCATTCCGTCAAGAAAAGAACTGGGAATGCATGCCGGTGCAGGGCTGTTTTTGTTTTCGCTGGATGGCAGGCACTGTTACCTGCTGGATGATTGCAACTTACCGGATGATTCAGCCTATACCTGGTCTGAAATAAACCTATTCCGCAGCCTGCGGCAGCAGGAAATCGCCTGGGCATCTATAGTGGCTCACCAGCTGATGAATTGGTACCAGGCAAACCGCTTTTGCGGAAAATGTGGCGCTCCCATGCTTCCCCGGAACGATGAACGAGCCATCACCTGTACGGGTTGCGAAAACACGGTATACCCCAAAATCTCACCAGCCATAATTGTGGCCATTACCTGTGGCGAAAACATATTGCTGGCAAAAGGCATTAACTTCCGCGGCGGTTTTTATTCGCTGGTTGCCGGATATGCCGATGTTGGCGAATCGCTTGAAGAAGCTGTTGCCAGGGAAGTTAAAGAAGAAGTGGGGTTGGATGTCAAAAACATCCGCTATTACAAAAGCTCCCCCTGGCCCATATCCGGCTCACTGATGATCGGCTTTATTGCCGAAGCCGATGATCAGCAAATCATTACAATCGACCCTAAGGAAATCAGTCATGCTGCCTGGTTTTCCCGCGAAAACCTTCCTCCGCATCCGCCCGCCAGCATCAGTATTGCCGGAGAACTGATTGAGATGTTCAAAACGGGGCAGCTGTCTAAACTTTGATTAAGCTGATTGAATTCAGTTTTTTTTACCCGGATCTGGATAGTAGGTTAAGGGTTAACTTACAATAATTCCTTTAAGGTGTTTAATTTACTCCTCCATTCATCCAGATAAAATTCCTTTAAGGTTCGTTCAAAAAGGATGTTATTATTGTACAATTCAGTAATTACAAACCACCTTTGGTTTTCACTAATCCTTTTGTTTGAAGGTTTTTTTAAAGCCTTAAATATTTCCTCCAGAACGTATATAACAACTTTTCCGTATAACTGATCCTTTGAACGGAAATAATAATGGATAGCGGCCTTATTTACGCCCGCTAAGATAGCGATCTGTTGAAAAGTGCTACCATGGTAGCCATATAAAAGAAATATTTTGCAGGCGGCTTGAAATATTCTCTCCTCAGTATTATGTAATTTCTTTATCATTTTTTTATTAAAGTATAAATACGACCGCATTCAAAACCTTAATTTATCAGTCATTATACCAATTCAGAGGATGTCAAGTCTATGATAGAAATATATATTGTAATAATCTGAACCATGGTAATATTGTACAAAAAGTCCAATATCTTCCATAAAACCTGGATGATAGTAAAAAGTCAATCCAAGGTTTAACCTCCGTGTTGAAATGAATCCCAATTGATTGAATTTGTCAAACATCCAGGTAGTTTCTCCTTTAAGTGAAATTGCAGGTTTTGCTGATACGGACTTGTTATTCTCAGTTGATAGCTTAAAGACGGGAGTTCTGACTTTCGCGCAGATAAAAGTTAGGGATTACATTCCCTTCAAACCATAGGGGTTCTATATTCCCAATATCTGCAGGGAATGTAATATAACTATTACCTTGATTGACCTGGGAAATTAACGTCAGGCTTATCGGATATATGGAATCATAATCCTGATTATATGCTGGTATTTTAAGCCAAAGTATCATACTGGACAACACAACGAACTTTCTCATCTGGAATTTCTTTTAAGAAATTTTTCTTTAACACTATCCACAGCATAATAAACAACCGGAACAAGAAACACTGTTAGTATTAATGATGAAATAAGTCCACCGATGATAACCCAGGCCAATCCATTTTTCCACTCACTGGCAGTTCCCTGTGCCAATGCAATAGGTAGCATACCAATAGCCATAGCCAATGTGGTCATTAAAATAGGGCGCATTCTTTCTTTTCCGGCAACGATTAATGCCTCTTTAAAGTGATATCCTTTTTGTTTTAACTGATTTGTAAAATCAACAATCAAAATGGCATTTTTTGTAACAAGCCCCATAAGCATAATTAAACCAAGAAGTGCAAATAATGTGACATCATTTGCTGACAAATTCAGAGCAAGAAAAGCGCCAATGGCCGCTACCGGTATGCCAAATAAAGCAACAAACGGGTAAATATAACTATCATATAATGCAACCATGATTAGGTAAATAAGGATAAATGATATGATCAGAACTGAACCGAGCGCGCCAAAACTTTCATTTTGTGTTTTAATATCAGCTCCCCAGGTCATTTTTACATCTGCTGGCAAGGGATTTAATTTAAGGTAAGATTCTGCATCATCGGCAAGTGTACCAGATGGCCTACCAAATGATTCAGCAGTAAGGGTTACAGATGTTTGCCTGTCTAATCGTTCCAACATTGAAGGCGAATTATCCTGCCTTACTTCAGCAAACTGTGATACAGCAACGGGAATATTCAGCGGGTTAACGATCAAAATATTCTGAACATCTTCGAAGTTCTTTCTGTCGAAATCATCCAGCCAAATTCTAACAGGATATTCTATTCCATCTCCTATCAAAGAAGCATCCTCATTTCCTGAAAATGCCGTTCGCAAATTAGATCCCACATAAGCAGTTGTCAAACCAAGTCGTTGCATTTTATCCTTGTCTGGAATAATTTTGTATTCGGGATTCCCTTCCTCAACTGAAAGCTGAACATTGTCTGCGCCTGGCAGGTTCCTAAACGCTGTTTGAAGTTCTTGAGCCGATTTCATTACCGACGGAAAACTTGCCCCACTTAATGTGATTTTTATTGGAGCTGATTTGGGCAGTAATCCAAGAAATGCCATGGAGAAATTAATTCCGGGAAATTCGAATTCCAGTTCGTTTCTCAAGGTTTTCATAAAGGCTTCGGTTTTTATCCCCCGTTCTTTCTCGGGCTTTAATTGAATGGTAAATTCCGATTTATTGGCAGAACCAACCCCAAGGCTTCCTATACCGGTACTGGGACCACCAATGTTGCTAAAAAGCGAGGCAACTTCGTTGTGTTGTAAAATATAATTTTCAACCTGGCGCGAAATAATATTGTTTTGCCGGACAGTTGTTGTTTTATCGAATTCAAGGTTTAAACGGAATTTCCCCTGATCGCCGGTTGACATCATCTCTTTCCCAATAATTCCTTGTTTCATCATTCCTGCAGTAAGCAATAATAGCAGAGCTACAATTCCGGTAAATAATAATTTATGCTTTAGCACCCATTCTAATAGTTTCCCATACCATTGAATAAATTTTTCTAACTGTTGTTCGAACCAAAGCAAGAATCGGTTGAATACATTAGTCGGTTTTAGGTCCTCTTTTTTCCCTATCCGCGATGCCAACCAGGGTGTTAAAGTAAATCCGACTAATAAGCTGGTTAAGGTTGATGTAATTACAACCACTGCAAATTGTTTAAGCATATCCGCGATAAAAACCTGCAAAAACAAAATGGGCAAAAAAACAACCACATCCACTAAAGTGATTGAAAGTGCAGAAAAACCTATTTCCATGCGACCGTCCATTGCAGCAGTTCGTCTTTCTTTGCCCTTGTCGAGGTGTCGCTGAATATTTTCAAGCACCACAATGGCATCATCCACCAAAATTCCGATTATCAACGACATAGCAAGTAATGTCATTAGGTTCAAGGTATATCCCAGCAACCACATTACTGCAAATGCTGTAACAAGTGAAGTTGGTATTGATATCAACACAATAAGTGAATTACGGTAACTTCGTAAAAAAAGCAACATAACAATTGAAACCAAAATCACGGCTAGAATCAAATCGTGTACAACAGAATCAACCGCTGCTATAGTATTGTCAGTTGAATCATCAGCAATAACAAATTTTATACTGGCATTTTTGTTCTGTTGCTCAATGTCACTCAGTTTTTCGCGGACTAATCTTGAAACCTCTACTGCATTGGCGTCGCCTTGCTTTTTTAGTAATAATCCTATACCGTATTGTCCATTAAAACGGCTCACTGAGGTTATTTCTTTCACTCCATCAACAACAGTAGCAACATCTTTAACATAAACAGGACTTCCCGGAAAGGGCAGAGCAATTTGTACATTCAGAATATCAGATATGCTTTTAAATTTACCTATTAAACGTACTGAGTTATTGGTTTCGGCTGACTGAACTTTTCCTGCCGGCAAATCAATCCCGGACCGGTTAATAGACTCTACCACCTGAATCAGGGAAATCTTGTACAATTTCAATTTCTCCTGGTCAACCATAACCTGAATTTCCCGCTCCTCACCTCCAAGGAGCGTAATTTCAGCTACCCCTTTCAACTGTTGGATCTGAGGTAAAAAATCATCCTTCATTTTCTGATAGAATTCAGTTTCCGGCAGGTTGCTTGTAGCACTGATTGAAATGATCGGCAAATCGTTTGGGGAAACTTTACTCATAACAGGACTTTGGATTTCATCGGGCAAATCGGCTCTGATATTGTCAATATAACGCTGAGCGTCCTGCATAGCATTATCAACATTGGTCCCATATTTTAGATTAGCAATAATAACGGATGCATTAGGCATCGATTTTGTTTCCAAATAGTCAACACCTTCGAGGTTCGACAAGGCATCCTCGATCTTGCGGGAAACTGATGTTTCTACTTCCTGGGGTTCTGCCCCCGGGTAAATTGTTTTTATAACAACAACAGGCTGATTGAAATCGGGCAATAATTCATAATTTAGATTCTGGTAGCCAATAATTCCCAAAAGTGTAAACACACTGAATAACACTAAAATAAGGGATGGTCTTTTTATCGATATTTCTGTAATATTCATGGCTTATTTATTTAACAACAACATTGGCTCCATCGAACAGATTTATGAAACCGTTTGTAATAATTATGTCTCCTTCCGCTATTCCATTGGCTATAATTACTTTATCTTCCAATCGTTCAGATATGGTAATATCTTGTAATCTGGCCTTGCCATTTCTGGCTGTATAAACCTGTGGTTGTAAAGAGCTACCTACAACTGCTGATGCTGGAATAGCAATTTTGGGAAGAATGTTATGGGGTCTAATAAAAACTTTTCCAAACATTCCTGCTTTTATTATCGCATCATCAGTATTTTTAACCTCCAATTGCACCGCGTAACTATTTCCCGGATTTGCTTTGCTCGCTATCATTACAACTTTTCCGCTTAAATTCACTTCGGGATAAACATCTGCTTGAACATCGCAAACCTGACCTTTTTTAAATTGTGCAAGTTTATCCTCGGGAACATTTATTGTAAGCTTAAGACTGGAAATTTTGGTAATTTGCAACAGTGGCATTCCGGGAGCTGCAAATGCACCTTCTTCTGTGAATTTTGCAGTGATAATACCATTGAACGGTGCAACTACAGTTGTTTTGCTGATTTGTTCAAGAAGTGTAGCTTTTTGAACTTTGGCAGTTTTTAAACCCAATTCAGCTTTCTCGAGTTGAACACCTTGTATAGCATCTGCCTTTGCTAAAACAGTATAACGTTTAACATCTGTTTCCAGTCCCTGTATTTGGAATTCAAGACTTTGCAATTGTAGTTTTAAAAGACTGTTATCTAATTGAATAAGAGTCTGCCCTTTATTTACTTCACTGCCAACATCAACATAAACAGCATTAACTTTTCCCTGAAAATCGGTACTTATTTTACTTTCTTTTTCAGGTTCAAAAGTCCCTGTATAAGTATGTTTAGTATCCTGAGGTTCTAAGCTTGCTACTATTGATTTAACGCTTACCGGTTTATGGATGTCATACTGATAAACCCTTTCCTCGCTGGTTTCTTTATTGCTTTTAAGCTTAAAAACCATAAAGCCAACCATAGCGATTGCCAAAACAATATAAATGATTCTCTTTACCATGTCCGTTAATTTTTAAATGAAATATTTCCAGTTACTTTTTTTAATTCCAGATCAGCCTTCAGGTATTCAACTATGGTTAATAAATGCTTTTGCTGCGCTTCGCGTAAAGTGTTATCTGCTAGTAACACATCGTTTAAACTGGCATTCCCTTCCTTCAATTGTAAAAGCATTTGCTTATAAACAGTTTCTGCCAACTTAATCTGTGATAGGGCATTCCCAATATTCTTATGCGCAATACCTCTTCGTTTTGTGGCATTCTCAATTAGCATACTTAATTGGTCGGTCATAAAACTCATTTGTAATTCGTTATTTTGAATCTCTATTTTTTTCTGACTGACCTTTCTGTGAGTCACAGTACCATTAAAAAGTGGTAACGAAAGATTAATACCAACAAAACCTGAAGGGAAAAATTTTAAAAAATCGTTTGGCTTTTTGTCATATCCAAAGCCAGTTTGACCATAGCTCCCATATAATGCAACAGAAGGCAATCCGGAATTTTTTAAAGTTTTAAGCTCGCTTTTTAACAACTGATTCTGTAGGTTATTATACTGAATATCTACCGTTTGACTATTTGAGTAGACATTTATTTCCTTAAATTGAATTTTTGTGTCAATTTTAATTTCGTTGGTTATTGGAAAACCTATTGCAATTTTCAGAGAATTCAGCAACTGTTCGATATTGTTTCCGGTAGTTTCTCTCTCTGTTTTAAGTTGTTCTAATTGAAGTTCCACCTGCATTACGTCTGTCTCTTTAGCCATTGAATGTTGGTTTAGGAGTTGTATATTCTTTAACAATAATGCCGAATTAATAATATTGCTATCTAAAAATGCCAATTGATAATGTAAGATTTGTACATTATAGTAAAGGGTTGAAACATCAAAGAAAACCTGTTCCTCAGTTCTAACGTTTTGAAGTTCACTCATCTCTTCGGTAATTTTTGTTGTACTTATGCCTCCATATATTTGAGGGCTGTATAATGGGACAGATATGTTTATTGCCGCATTAACATTATGAGGTACTCCAAATTGAGATTCTTTATACTGCCCTTCAGGTGCCGTTGGATTGAACATGGATAAGGGCATTAGCTGGTACGGTAAGTCGGTAAAATACCTGTAATCCCCAATTGCGGTAATTTTGGGTACTAGATTGGATATTGCTTCTTTATGTTTTTTCTTACTAATAAGAATATTATTCCTGCTTATCATTAAATTCTTATTATACAACTGTGCAGTGTCGATGCATTGCTGCAAGGATAACGATTGGGCGGATGCCTGAAAGGATATCACCAACAAGAGCGCAAAAAGCAATATCCTTTGATGGTAGTGAATATTCACTAACTTTATGCTTAAAATTTTTTTATTTCTCATATAGAAATTGTTTTATTGGAATTTCGTTAGCATTGTTGGTTTAGGAATTATTAGATACATTTATTTCAGCATCAAGTGTTATTTTTTAACCAGCATTTTTATAGCATTGATAAAGTCTGAGCCTTTTTCAACCAGGTTAAACTTGTAATCTGACATGTGCCATTGTTTTACAAATAATCTTAATGACCCCATAATAATTATTGAAATATGAGAAGCTTCAATATCAGCCCTTATTTCTCCCTTTCTTTGACCGTTTTCGATGATAGTTTTTAAGTTTTCTATGCTTTTATTCATTATTTCTTTCACCTTTTCAGTCAATTCTGATTCATTGCGAAAAATTTCTTCCGAAAAAATAACTGAAACTAATGATGGTGAAGCTGCGAATTTTTTGAAATGGTTTTGGAATAGATTTTCAATTTTAATAAGTGCATGATCCGTGGAACTTGATTGATCCGTAAAAAAATGTTCAATATTTTGTCTGAAAAAATCAAGGATAGTTAACAGTATCTGTACCTTATTTTCGTAATGACGATAAATTGCTGATTCAGCAAAACCAATTCTCTTTGCAAGGTTTTTAATAGTTAATGATTGTATTCCGCTTTCAGCAATCAGAGATAGAGAAACATTTAAAATTTCTTGTTGACGTTCTGTTATGTTTGTATTCATATTATCTAAGTTTGTGAATATTCACTCACAAAGATAATATGTTTTACTACTCAAATCCAAATTTTTTGGTAAAATTCTATTAAAAAAATTGCATTTACCTGACTATCTTTATATTAATAAGATAATCGCATTTAGTTTTTCCAAAGCTTTGCTCGTTTTGTTGATGTAAAAGCATATATCCTAAACCTACAGCAATATAACCTACAGTTTATTATATCAGTGGACTTCTATCCTTTAAGTGGTAAGTAAATGGCACTTGTTTACAATATTTTGCACGCCTCTTGATTTCATTACTTCATTCCTCCGCTTTTTCATTATCCAGGAGTTTCCTGTGTTGTCGCTCCGCCAGCATCAGTATTGCCGGAGAACTGATTGAAATGTTCAGAACGGGGAAAATGTCTAAACTTTGATTAGACTGATTTTTTGATTGCCCTGATTTTTGCAGGAAGTCTTTCACTTATACTTTCTTCAGTAATTTCTGGAGTTCCTGAATTTCGGTCGACAGGTTGTTAAGCAGGCGGTGATTCATATCGGCAAAACGAGCCGACACATACTGAGCATACATCTGCATATCGTCTGCTGCATTCTTTCCGGTGTCTTTCAAAAAATCGTCTTTGAAATCGTTAAAACGGCTGACAGGTCCAAAAAATCCCATATCCAAAAGTTTTAGTGATGAATAAGCATATTTTGGATGAAAGATAGTAAAAAAATTGGTTGGGGGGGTGGGCTGGGTGCTGGGTGCTGGGTGCTGGGTGCTGGGTGCTAGGTTGTTCGAAATTCAGCGTTCGATGCCTGCCTGGCTGGCAGACAGGTTCGGTGTTTTTTTTATAGGGGGTAAATTAATGAAGGAATGAAAAAATGAGAGAATGAAGAAATAGAAGGCAAGCACCCTTCAAGGGTTTTCAACCGCTTGAAGGGAATCCGTAACAACGATAACCTTGCTGATTTCGCTCGTCCCTTGTCCCTCGTCACTTGTACCTCGGTTCTCCGTTCCTGGCTCTTTTCTGGAAAGATACCCAAAATACACTGCCAACAACAGCAGGATAACAGCAGGCAATGGCTTTGGATTCAGCACCAGTACAAAAAACTGCCAGATGATTAGCAAAACGCTGGGAAGCAGCAGCTTATAATGCCCTTGTGAGATGAAGGGTAAAAGAAGCCCTGTCAAACCCGACAGCACTACACCAATAAACCAGATTATATCGCCTGCAGGGAGATTATAGGGCCGGCCGGTTTCGGCATAATGGCCGATGCCCAGCATCATCCTTCGCTCCATAATATAATGACCGGCATCAAAAACCCAGGTCCATAACCTGTCGATTAACCTTTCTGACTTTTTCCAATGGGTGCGTAAATAAAAACGTGTTTTACCACCTTGTTTCTCCTGCAGAAGAAATTCTCCCCAGCCCTTTAACACAAAATAACGGTTCTGCTCCGATTCAATTACCGTGAATCCGTCATTTTTTAAAGATGTCTCGGGACTAACGGTAAAAGGAATCAATCGCCCCACCGGAATATCGCTATGCCCTGTTCCGGGTTTACCGGCAAACTCGGCGCCATACAAACGCTCAAGAAAGGTATAGCTGTAAAAGCCTCCACGGTCGGCGCCCAAACAGGCCAGGTATTTCCAAACCACAGGTGCAGGCGCATCCACATTAATGGCCCGGGTACAGCTGATCGTCTCAGCATATTTATCACCTTTCATGGGCATGGTAAACTCAGCACCGGTAACACCCCAATGCAAAATAAACGGACGGAAACACAGCAGGTATATGCAGAACTGCATAACAATCACAACAAGTAAGGCGGCAAACGACTTCATAACAAATGCTAATGATATTAGATGTCAAATTTGCAGTACGCTCAACACATTCCCAAATGCAATCAACAAACAGGGGTTTTTTGTAAATCAACCGGGTTTTTGTTCTCTTTGGCAACAGAGGTTCAAAAATCAGTTTTCCAGATGAATTATTCCAGACAAATCAATTTCCAATAGACTTTTGCCTCGTCTGTCATAGAGTTTATCACCCGATAGAATTGCATTGCGTGAAGCCTGCAATACTGCAATTCTCTTGTTTTCATTGTTAATTATAAGGGTTTCCTTATTCCTAAACACAAAGCGGTACTTGTCTGTATACAAATAACGAAAAAACAATTTGCCTGCATCAATAATTGAATCTATTTCAAAATCTGCGTTGATTTTAAGTATTTTGTCTTTAAAAGTAAGTACATAAAGCTTTGACGGATCATTTTGCCCCAATGATAAATAAACACTATCCGACTCAATATCAAACTCATTGGCAACAAAACCAAATAACTCACCATTCTTTTTCAGCGGGATTTCCTTTTCATAAATAAGCGTACCTGATTCCAATGAATAAATAACTAAATGATCTTCCAATAAAAGGACTATAGTATTTTCACCTGATAGGAAATCAACAATGGATTCCATTTCATCTTTTCGTTCGGAAAAATAAATCTGCTTCCCGCTATACTTATTATATGCAGCTATAAAAGGAGTTCCGAAATCAATCCTTTGATAACCCGAGTAGGCACATCCATAATTTACCACATAAATAAGACTGTCCTTAATAAAAATTGAGGACTTACTTCCTTTCCGCTTTGGAAAGGGAGAATTCCATATTTCGTTACCATCATAATTAAGGCAGGCTATCTTTTCGCGCGAAGCAAAATAAAGATAAGTACTGTTAGCTATTACGTTTGATACCAAATCAGAATTAACGCCATATCCATAATAAGTATAATAAACGCCAGTTATTATACCCGAAAGAATTCCAAATGCATTCAGCATTACCGTTGATGAATAGTCTTTTGTTCCTGTTACCGCTTTGTAGTCCCAACCATAGCCTGTTTTCAGATTGACCATATGAAGGCCATCAGCGACAACAATAATCACAGAGTCATTTAAATGCATAACATAATTCCACCCGCATTCTCGGCTTATACCTCTGAACCACAACAAATTTCCACTATTCATATCATAGGCTTCGAGCCTGTCATAAAAGCCATAGGGGTAACCCAAACACACCTGTGCACGCGGATCAACAAAAAGGATATTTTTATCCATGACCCATTGATCATGACCTGTTTTCAGATTAATCCGGGTAGTTGTTTCAGGATTGGTCTTCAATATTATAGTATCGAACTGCTGCAAAGAATTCAACCTGTAATTGTTACGGTTTATCCATTTCACTTTCTTTTCTGCAAGGTTAAATAAACAATACTTACCATTGTTTCTGACATAAAATCCACTGTCGCTGGAACCGCGAAGATGAAGGGTAAAGGATTGGTTGTCCGCGTTAAAATAAAAATCGTGAATTTTCTCCGGAAATAAATATTCGATGGCATAAATATCTTTATTATTCAGATGATCGCGACCTGCCACTATTTCATTGGAAGTGATTACCGGTATTTTTTGAGCCTGGCCAAAATGAAACCATATAGATAGCAATGCTATCAGGCAAATTCCTTTTTTGAAATAAACAATACTGAAAACCATTTTAATAGTATTCATTATCTAAATAACACCTTATTTCCTGTAAAGTCAATTATTCGATCTTACGGTCATAAATTTAAACTTTCCGGCAATGAAAAACAAATGCGGGTCCATTGTCCGGGTACGCTTTCGATGGTCATGGTTCCCTTGTTCTTCTCAACAAACTCGCGGCACAGTTTTAGGCCTAAACCGGTACCTTTTTCCTTGTTCGTACCCATGGTGGAAAACATAACATCCCGGCTCATAATTTTCATTATTGCTTCGTCTGAAATTCCCACCCCGGTATCTGCAATGCATATCCTTACAAAACCTTCATGCCATTTTTCTGCTTGAATGTTGATTGCCCCTCCGGCAGGTGTAAACTTTATGGCATTCGACAACAGGTTCCTGATAATAGTCTGGAACATGTCAGCATCGGCATAAACGCCAAGGCTTTTATCGACCTGGTTGTGGATAACCAACTGCTTTTCGCGGATGTTGACATCAAAGATCATCAGGTTTGACGCCACGGACCCAAACAGCGGAATATGCAGGGGTTTGACCCTCAGCTGACCCGATTCGTTGCTGGCCCACTGCAACAGATTGTTGAGCAATGTAAATGTCTTTTTGGAATTTCTGTTTAAAATGTCAATCAGCTCTTCCCGTTTTTCGTGCGTAATGGAAGCATGGCTTTCATGTAACATTTCGCCTAGACCAATCAGCGCACCCAACGGACTGCGCAAATCGTGTGCTATAATGGAAAAGAACGTATCCTTGGTAGCGTTCATATGTTCCAGTTCCTGGTTTTTCGCCTCTATTACCCGGTAATAACTGTTGGTGCGCTGGTAATAGATAACAGATACAAAAATTCCGGCCACCAATATGGTAAATAATACCAAGGTGAAAAAAGTAAGCTGACTCTTCCCTGTGGCCAGGTAAGGTCCGGCCGGCACATTTATACTGATGTCACCCCGGATATCGCCTACCTGGTAGCCCTGATGTGCATGGCATTTCAGGCAACTTTGCTCAGTCACCAGTGGCGCCATGTACCTATAAACCCTACCGGAACGATCCCCGATAAGTTCAAATACTTCCGTTTGCCGGTCCTCTTCAAACGATTTCAGGGCCAGCATCTCCCAGTCATCAGCCCTGTTTTCGGCACGTACCGGATTCAGGCTGGTAATGTGAAACTGCAGGCCCAACCGTTCTTTGTTTATTTCCGAAACCTGCCGTGTCATGTACGCGGGGTTGATCTTTGTCAGTAATAACCTGTCGTTAACCCTTATATCCCTAAGCGAGTCAATGATGTATTTATTGGGTTGTGTGCCTTCCGTTACCGGTACATAAACACCCCCATGCCTGGCGTTCCATTCACGTGAAATTACTATCTGGTTAAAAAAAGCCCTTGATTCTTTCAGGGCAAGCTTACTGGTGTTGGTCGTGACCAGCGTTAGATTCCATATGAAAGCAAAAGCGATAAATGAAATCCAGAGAAGCACATAAAAAAAGAAATTCGTTCTGTTCATACCCTGTGAAATGAAAATGCGATCCGTTCCTGTATTGGTATATGCTGCTGGAATGTTTTTTACTTCTCACCGCGTATACCTGAAAGTTACTGAATTTATTGGAAAAATTGAAATTATACCTGATAAAATCAAAACCAAAAACATCGTTTAGCGGTATAACCCATTGGGATCAATTTTAACCATTATGCGCAAACAAAAACTGTTCAGGATATTGCTGTTGCTGACAGCAGCGCTTTCCTGTGCCGGAATAGTAAATGCCCAGGCTCCGGCAATGAAGCTTTCTGCCTCAACGGTAGATTTCGGAAATTTTTCTTCGGCCATGCACCTCGCCAAAACCATTGAATTTACCAACGTATCCGGCCAAAAGCTAGCCATTCTGGTCGTCGAAAAGGGCCCCAATGTAAAGGCCGGGTATGAACACCGATTTTTTCAGCAGGGTGAAAAGAGCCTGATTACCTTTTTGTATGAAGCCAGGAACCTGGGAGCCTTTAACGAAGAAGTGCGGATTTATACCAACCTCGATGAAAATCCCTATACCGTTAACCTCACCGGAAACGTTGTGACCATTGAAGAGTGTTTCCCAAATAAAGCCAACATGAACCTGCGCAATGTACTGGTTATCAACAAGGAAAATAAAAGTCCGGTGCCACTTGCCGACGTTACCTTTATTCACAACTTCAAGAGTAATGCTCCCCTGCTTTGCCCGACCGATAAAAACGGCCAGGCGGTTATGGAATTGCCCATCGGGCAGTACAATGCTCAATCAGCAACAACAGGTTATGAACCCTATTCGCTCGATTTTTTCCTGCCACGCTCACAGCCTAACGTAGTGATTGAATTAGTGCCAAAAAAAACGGAAATTGTCACTCCTCCTGTTGAGAATCCTCCGCCCGTTGAGATCATCGCCCACGAAACTTCAACAGAAAAAATCATCGTGACATCAACCGAATTGCCAGAAGACAAATATGCAGCCAACAATATTGTTCTGTTGCTGGACGTTTCGAGTTCGATGCGTCAGCAGGGAAAATTCACCCTGTTGCAGCAATCGGTTAATAACCTGGTGCTGGCCCTGCGGCCAATTGACTTTGTTTCCATTGTCACCTATGCCGGGGAAGCAACCATCATGCTGAAAGGCATTCCCGGCAATGACAAGAAAAAAATAATGGGTGCCGTGCAGGAACTCACGCCATTGGGCATCACCCAGGGGGTAAAAGGGCTGAACTCAGCTTACGAACTGGCATTAAAACAGTATATCCCAAACGGCAATAACCAGGTTATTTTAGCCACCGATGGTGAATTTTCCGAGAAAAATGTTTCAGACGAATACTATCAGCAGTTCATTGGTAATTATGCCAATATAGGCATCAGGCTTTCTATACTCGGTTTTGGTATAAACACGGAAGCCATTGAACGCATGAAAAAAATGTCAACATCGGGAAAAGGTAGTTATACCCATGTCAGCGCCGAAAAAACCATTAAGGACGCACTCATTGAGGAAATAAAAACCAGGTCGCTTATCAGCCAATAATCAGCCACCCTGGTGTTTGCCATTTGGTATGCTTTTTGTAATGCATCGAACTGCACTTAATACAATAATTAGAGCTTGTCAATAAAGTTGGAAATATGTTTAACTGATGATGTGTCTGATCAGAGAGTTCCATTTGCAAGGCTTGCGCAGTCCGAAAATGCGGAGTTTACTATTCGTAAATGAGCAATTTTCGGACAAGCGTAACGCAGCAAATGGGACTTTATGGACAGACACTAATTACTGCCATGAAAAAACATCCCCATTAGTGGTGACGTATCCGGACAATGATCCGGTTACCGATAAAAATGCCTGAGTTAATAAATAGTTCACAACTTTTTACACAGGATACGTATAACGTACTCAAATTCGGCGTAACATTCGCAGGTGTTTTTACAGGGCAGTATTCAACTGCAATGAATTGACAATTATGATTATGACAAACATTAAAACCGCAAGTATCACAAACTATCAATGAACGCAAAACTTATTGAGGAAAGCATCTCTTCAGACAGTGATGTCCCGCTAGGGGTGCCGGGCTATAATGTAATGCCCGGCCTGACCAAAAACAGCATGCCTAAATACAGGCATCCTGAGTTTTCCACCATCAGCCAGCAAACAAGAACGTTTATCGGCAAATACTTTCCCAACACCAGCGACGAGCAATGGAATTCGTGGCGATGGCAGATCAAAAACAGCTATACCTCTTTCAGTCAACTGAACCAGGTGATCGACTTCAAAAGGATGATCGATGATGAATCGATCGCCGAAAACGAAAAACTTCCCTTACGCATTACGCCTTACTATGCCAGCTTAATCGACGGAGCCGGCGTGGACAATCCCATTGCAAAAGGTGTAGTGCCCAGCATTAAAGAGCTGCAGCTTTCACCAGGTGAAGCTTCAGACCCCCTGCACGAGGAGAATTTTTCGCCTGTACCGAACATTGTACACCGTTACCCCGACAGGGTTTTGTTCCTGGCCACCGGTTTCTGCTCTACCTATTGCAGATATTGCACCCGTTCGCATATGGTTGCAAAGGAGAAGATGCACTATGGTAAAGCCGCATGGCATGCAGGGCTCGAATATATCCGCAATAACCCTGCCGTACGCGACGTGCTGATTTCCGGTGGCGATCCGCTTACCATGCCCGAAGCACACCTCGAGTATTTACTCGACAATCTGCGCAGCATTCCCCATGTGGAAATCATACGCATAGGCACCAAGGTACCTGTTGTTTTACCCCAGCGTATTACCAACAGTTTTGTGAATATGCTGCGACGCTATCATCCGCTGTTTATGAGTATTCACTTCATGCACCCGCATGAGCTTACACCTGAGGTTCACGAAGCCTGTACCAAACTGGCCAATGCAGGAATTCCCCTGGGTAGCCAGTCTGTTTTGCTGAAGGGTATAAACGACAGCGTACCGGTAATGACCGCGCTGATGCAAGGACTTTTACGCAACCGCGTACGTCCCTATTATATTTACCAATGCGATCCGATACCTGGTTCAGGACATTTTCGCACGCCGGTGGAAAAGGGACTCGAAATTATAAAAGGGATGCGCGGCTTCACCAGCGGTTATGCCATTCCCCATTTCGTAATTGATGCACCCGGTGGTGGCGGTAAAATACCCCTGTTACCTGAATATTATGCCGGACGCGATGGCGATAATGTTGTCCTCCATAATTACGAGGGAAAGGAATTCTATTATCCCGACACCGTAAAATGAACATTGGACTTACCTACGACCTGCGCAGCGATTACCTGAAAGAAGGATTCACGTCAGAAGAAACGGCTGAATTCGATAAAGAAGAAACCATCGCAGGTATTGAAAGTGCATTGCAGACGTTGGGATACCAAACCGAAAGGATAGGCCATGCCCGTAAGCTGATGAATGAATTGCTTACGGGCCGGCGCTGGGACATGGTTTTTAACATTTGCGAAGGCATGTACGGCGACAGTCGCGAATCGTTAGTCCCCGCCCTCCTCGACGCTTACCGCATCCCCCATGTGTTTTCCGGAGCCGTAACATTGGGCATTTCGCTCAACAAAGCTTTTGCCAAACAAATCATCCGCGATGCCGGTATCAACACACCGCCGTTTTTGGTGGTCAACCAGCCAGGCGATGTAAGCGGGTGCAACCTTACCTATCCGCTGTTTGCCAAACCCATTGCCGAAGGAACAGGCAAAGGCGTCGAAGACAGATCGGTAATCAGCGCCCCCGGGCAGCTTGACAACATGTGCCATTACCTGCTAAACAAATTTAAACAACCCGTGCTGGTTGAAGAATACCTGCCCGGGCGTGAATTCACGGTCGGAATTGTTGGAAATGGCCCTCATGCCCGTGTTGTTGGCGCTATGGAAGTTATTTACGGCAATGGCGTCAACGATGTATATTCATACGACAACAAGGAAAATTACGAAGGCCGTATCCGGTATAAACACGTTACCGGTGATTGGCTTGCACAATGCGCCGATGTATCCCTGAAAGCCTGGAATGCACTGAATGCATGGGACGGCGGAAGGGTGGATGTGAGAGTCGACCGTTTCGGCAAGGTTAGTTTCATAGAAATTAACCCCTTGGCCGGACTAAACCCTGTTCATTCCGACCTGCCCATCCTCAGCCGGATGAACGGTATTGAATATACACAGCTCATTGGCATGATTATGGATGCTGCCGTAAAACGTATCTTTCCTGAAAATGGAAAATAACAGGAAGGTCATTGTGCTGCACAATGCAGTGAATGAACACAGCAGCGCCGATGAGGCCGATGTAATGGATCAGGTGGCGCTGGTTTCGGAAGCCCTGGAAAACCTCGGCTATATGCCCGAATCCTTTGCCATGGGAGACAACCTGAGAAACGACCTTGAAAAAATAGCGACTTCACATCCACGGTTTGTTTTCAACCTGGTGGAATCGGTTTTCGACAAGGGAGAACTTCTTTATATGGCTCCGGCATTACTGAATGCTTCAAAAATACCCTATACCGGTGTACCGGCCGAAGGCTTATACTTAACCACCAATAAGGTACTGGCCAAAAAAATTATGGTGATGCATGGCATTCCAACACCTGCTTTTTTCTCGCTTCTGGAAACAGATAAGCTCATAAAAGGTAAACGTTACCTGCTGAAGCCTACCTGCGAAGACGGTTCCGTTGGCCTCGACGAAGATGCTGTATTTACAGCTGACCAAAATGAAATGATGGTAAAAATCCGGCAACAGTCCGCTTCACATTATTTTATCGAGGAGTTTATCGAAGGCCGGGAATTCAACCTCAGCATACTCGGAGGCAACATCCGTGCCGATGTGCTTCCCCCGGCAGAAATGATTTTCCGCGACTACCCCGCTGGAAAACCCCGGATGTTAGGTTACAAAGCCAAATGGGATGAGTCGTCGGCCGAATATAGCAACACCACCCGCTCTTTTGGCACCCTGTTGCCCGACACCCCCTTGTATGGCGAAATGGTTCAGCTGTCGGTAAAGTGCTGGGATAGTTTTGGCCTGAAAGGATTTGCCAGGGTAGATTTCAGGGTTGACGGAAACAGTAAGCCGTATGTGATTGAAATCAATGGCAACCCCTGCATTTCGCCCGACAGTGGTTTTATTGCCGCTGCACACGCAGCAGGACTCACAAACCGCGAGGTCATTGGCAGGATAATTGAAGAAATTTCGTAAAGGATGATTGTTAACCTATGATAAGCTATCGCAAAATATTGTATCCCGACGATACGGATAAAATCAGGAAACTACTCGAATCAACCGGTTTCTTTTACCCTTATGAAATTGTTGTTGCCGCAGAGCTCTCTGACATGAACCTGGAACTGGGAGCCGAAAGATCGGGTTATCATTTTATTGTGGCACACGAAGCCGGAAAAATGCTCGGTTATTGCTGTTATGGACAAAATCCCTGTACTGAATCGAGTTACGACCTTTACTGGATTGCCGTGCACAAAAACCAGATGAACAAGGGCATTGGCCGTAGGTTAATGGCCCTTACCGAAGAAGAGGTAATAAAACTGGGAGGAACCATCGTTTGGGTCGAAACCTCGGGACGGGCGATATACGAACCCACGCGCGCTTTTTACAAAGCCATTGGCTATGAGCAGGTTGCCGTAATGCCCGATTTCTATGCACCGGGAGACGACAAATTTGTCTTCAGAAAGAAGCTGGTGTAAGGTTGTCAGCTACACTGGCCCAACACCACATAAAGGATAAATAGTAATATCTTTATCGCGGGATAGAAAAAAACAGCGATATGAAATCGATATACCCTGTAGTTTTTTTAAGCATGTGGTTGTTTGTTATGGTAACCTCGTGCAAACAAACCAACGAGTCCAAAACCGGTTCTCAACCCATACAACAGCATCGCACAGAATGGGCGCTGGTACTACATGGCGGGGCAGGCAATCTGCACGAAGAGGCCATTAACAGTGAACTGGAAGCACAATACATGGCATCGCTGCAACAGGCCCTTGAGGCAGGGAAAAAGGTGTTAAGCGAAGGTGGTGCCGCACTGGACGCGGTGGAAACTGTGATTCGCATGCTCGAGGACAACCCGCTGTTCAACGCCGGAAAAGGTGCAGCCTTTACACACGATGGACGCAATGAACTCGATGCTTCCATTATGGATGGTGCAACCCTGAAAGCCGGCGCTGTGGCGGTGGTAACCGACATAAAGAATCCCATTACCGCTGCCAGGGCCGTAATGGAGCGCTCAAAGCATGTGATGCTTTCCGGCGCCGGAGCCTCGCAATTCGCACGCGAACAGGGACTTGAATTAGCCGATCCTGAATATTTCCGGACTGACCGGAAGTGGAACGACCTGCAGAACTTGCTTAAAGCGGAGAAACATGGCACGGTAGGCTGTGTGGCGCTCGACCAAAACGGCAACCTGGCTGCCGGCACATCCACAGGTGGCATGGCCAATAAGCGTTACAACCGCATAGGCGACAGTCCCGTTATCGGCGCCGGAACCTATGCCAGCAATGCCACCTGTGCCATTTCGTGTACAGGGCATGGCGAGTACTTTATCCGTTATGCGGTGGCACACGACATTTCGGCATTGATGGAATACAAGGGCCTTTCGATAAAAGAAGCTGCCGGACAGGTAGTGATGGAAAAACTGGTTAAAGCCGGAGGCGAAGGCGGGGTGATTGGCGTTGACCGGACAGGTAACATTACCATGACCTTCAATACACCCGGTATGTTCAGGGCTTATGCCACCGCCGACGGGAAACAGGGTGTTTATATATTCAGGGAAGGTAAATGAAAGAAGAATGGTTGCCGTTGGTGAACGAAAAGGGAGAGGTTATTGGTAAAGCACCACGAAACCTTTGTCATACCAATAAGCGCTACCTGCACCCGGTTGTGCATCTGCATGTAATTAACAAAAATGGCGAAATTTTCCTGCAAAAAAGGCCCGAAAACAAAGTTGTTCAGCCAGGTAAGTGGGATACAGCTGTTGGCGGGCATGTGGCTTATGGCGAAAGTGTGGACACCAGCCTGAAGCGTGAAGCCCTGGAAGAAATTGGGATTAGCCATTTCAAAGCCACCCTGGTTGCCCGCTATATTTGGGAATCGGAAATCGAACGCGAATTGGTTTATTGTTACATTGCACAGTACGACGGCAACCTAAAAACCGACCCATATGAATTAGCCGGTGGTCGTTTCTGGTCGCGATCCGAAATACAACAACACCTGAATAAGGAGGTTTTTACACCCAACTTCGAGGAGGAATACCGGAAATGGGTGGAAAAAGCCAGCGGTGGGTGGAGGATATAACGGTAGACGACAATAAAGTCAATACCCGAAAAGGTTGCTTCCTATAACCGGCTTTTTAATTCCAGCGCTGTCTCATCCTGCGGATTTTCATCAAGCAACTGGTTAACAATAAGTGAAGACTGATCTTTTTCGCCTGAAAGCAGCAGGGCTTCCGCTTTTTTGTATAGCAGCGCCGGACCCACTTTATAATCCTCGGATTTTTGCTCGTGTTGTAAAGCTGTTTCGCAACTTTCGAGTGTGGCAGCTACATCGCCCAGTTTAAGGTAACATCCGGCAATGTTGTTCCAGGCTGTGGCCATATTAAAGTGAAAATAAGGATTTTCCTTATCCTGCTCAACCTTTTCTTTCACAGTCATAAAAGATTCAAGCGCTTTCCGGTAATCTTTTCCCTTGGTATTGATGAAGCCTTCCAAACCATCGAGCGCCAGGTTACCGGGATATTTTTCCTTAGCACGGACAAGCAAACGCTGAAATACAGGGATATATTCATCGTGCTCTACCTTCAGGTAAAGATTCGACAGTATATCGCTTATATCCTCCTCAGTGCTGTATCGCTCCATCAGTATATTGGCAGCCTCTTCGAGCCTGCTATATTCCTTAAGCGTAGCAAATCTTCCCAGGGCCATGAAATCAGCAAGTTCGTTCCTGAAAGATGAAGCCATATCTGAAGGACTGAATTTTTCGAGATGCTCCAATGCTGTCTCGTCCTCGTCGAGCGATTCATGCAAAATGGCATATAACAGGGTTAAAAAGGGTTTCCCCTGAATACCCTCCTCCTGAAGGCGGCTGATAGCGTCTTCCATCTTATCGTAACGCAGCTCACCATAGCCAATGTAGTTTTTGCAAACATCACAAATCCGGCGAACTGAACGGTCGTAACCACCTTTTTCACGTTCAATTAGTCCCAGGAACTCCGACTTCAGGCGGTTACTCAATACTTCGTGTACATCAACAAAAAGCGACATAGTAAAAATTGCTGGTTTGGATTTCAAAGATAATGGTATGTAACAAAAGGCCAATATAAAAACATTTTTAATAACCCCAAAAGCGAACCGTAAACCTCAACCTACCATCAAACAAATGCCTTGCTGCCCTGTTAATATATTACTGAAATTAATTCAGTGAAATTGTTGGAATGATCAATTCGTAATTTGTATTTTTACTCAATCGGAACATTATGGCACTATTAAAAGAAGGCGCTTTGGCGCCCATGTTTAAAGGAAAAGACCAGGACGGTAACACGGTGAGCCTGGACGATTTTAAAGGTAAAAAGGTTGTTTTGTATTTCTATCCCAAGGATAACACACCCGGATGTACAACTGAGGCCTGTAATCTGCGGGATAATTACAGCGATCTTTTGAAGAGAGGATTTGCCATTGTGGGGGTAAGCCCCGACAGTGAGCAATCGCATGCAAAGTTCAGGGATAAGTATGATTTACCTTTCAGCCTGATTGCTGATCCCGACGCTGTTATCCTGAACGCCTACGGAGTTTGGGGTGAAAAAAATATGTATGGCAAAAAATACATGGGGGTATTAAGAACAACCTATATCATTGATGAGTCGGGCAAAATACTGACGGTCATCGGCAAGGTAAACACGGGCGACCATACCCGTCAGATCCTTGAAGAACTGGGAATCAATTAATAAACAATATAATGGCAAAAGAAGCAACTGTTGACGATATCCGTAAAGAAAAGCTTAAATCGCTTGAGACAACCCTTGGTAAAATTGAAAAGGACTTTGGCAAAGGCGCTATCATGAAACTGGGAGACCATGCCGTGGTATCGGTTGGCGTCATCCCTTCGGGGTCCATTGCGCTGGACATTGCCCTTGGTGTAGGCGGTTATCCGCGTGGCAGGGTTGTTGAGATCTTTGGCCCCGAATCTTCGGGTAAAACAACATTGGCCATACATGCCATTGCCCAGGCTCAAAAAGCCGGTGGTATTGCTGCTTTTATCGATGCCGAGCATGCTTTCGACAGCACCTATGCCCAAAAACTGGGTGTAGATATCGAGAACCTGCTGATTTCACAACCCGATAACGGTGAACAGGCGCTTGAAATTGCCGATCACCTGATTCGCTCGGGAGCCATAGACATTATTGTTATCGACTCAGTTGCCGCGCTTACACCAAAAGCCGAAATCGAAGGTGAAATGGGTGATTCAAAACTTGGCTTACATGCCCGGCTTATGTCGCAGGCATTGCGAAAACTCACTGCCACCATCAGCAAAACCAATACCTGCTGTGTTTTTATTAATCAGCTGCGCGAAAAGATTGGCGTGATGTTTGGAAACCCGGAGACCACCACCGGTGGAAATGCGCTCAAGTTCTACGCATCTGTCCGTGTCGATATCCGCCGTATCAACCAGATTAAAGAAGGTGAAGAAGTCTTCGGCAACCGGACCAAGGTAAAAATTGTAAAAAACAAGCTGGCACCTCCATTCCGGAAGGCCGAATTCGATATCATGTATGGCGAAGGCATATCGCGCATTGGCGAAATAATTGACATGGCCACTGAACAGGAAATTGTCAAGAAAAGCGGCTCATGGTTCAGTTATGGCGAAACGCGTCTTGGACAGGGACGTGATGCCGTTAAACAATTGCTGGCTGATAACCCCGAACTGGCTGAAGAAATCGAAAAGAAAATTATTGCCAAACTGAAGCAATAAGGTTTCAGGCCAGGTTTTAAAATACAATTTTCGCCTTCAGGCACACCTTTTTTGCATCCTGGAGACTGCCTTCCACCGCATAGGTGAGCGGTTCATCGTTTGTTTTATCGATGTGCAGTGCAACACTGTCCCCCGACCTGACCTCGTGTTTGTATTCAATGGCAAAATGAGTGGGAATGTTGTGCTCAAGCAGTTCCTGATCGAGCAAGTCGAAAATCCATTCCACATACCTGGCATTATTCACATGCCGGTTCTGGTCGAGATCGCTGTATTTCACCCTGTGTATTTCGCAGGGTGCTGATGTAACAACCGGAAAGCCATCGGAGGGTAATTCCATGGCAAACTTCCCGGCATTGGTTTTCAAAACCGTTTCGTCTATTGCAACCGAAGAAGGCCTGCGACTGCTAAGGTCAAGTAATATCCAATAAGACGCTGCATTGATATAGGTTTCATCCCCGACACCAATCCGGTGATCGCGTCTGAAAAAGATCCGCTCGGCACCCAAAGGCCAGGTTTCAGCGAAAAACTCCTGTCCCCATTTGGGATACTTCAGCACGTTGACATATAGACGTGATAACACCCATACCTTCCCCGACTGTTGCATGAAATGGTACCCTACGTCGAGGTGGTTGGCGTGCCTGCCTGCTATTTCCTGAAAATAACTGCAAACACTGCTCATACGCATGACAAAATTAAGGCCGATGTCAGACGAGCGGACGCGGAATGGTTCACGCCAAACCGGCTGGTAAATTTTCGCTCCCATGGATGCTTATAAAAAACACAGCCCTTCAGGGGAATTGAACCACCTGAAGGGCAAGAATAGCGTAATTTGAATGTATTATATCAGGCCGGGCTGATAGCTTCTACCGGGCAAACATCAGCACAAGCTCCACAATCGATGCACTTATCAGGATCAATTTTGTAAATATCTCCCTCGCTGATAGCTTCGGAAGGACATTCGGGCAAGCATGTGCCGCAAGCAGTACATTCGTTACTAATTACATAAGCCATAACCTAAAATTTTATCGTTAAACAGCCAAATTTAATGGAATAATTCAAATGCACAAAAGAAAATAATCATGTTAACATTACCCTTTAATGATGACCTTACTCATCCGCCAGAAAAGATATGGTCAACCAGGCCAAATTTGCCATTGCAGTTTCAAGCGACTTTTCATCGGCCATGTAGTGGGCAGTATGCACCGGCGACAGGAATTTATTTTCAGCATCGGTAGTGCCAAACCTATAGAACACGGCTGGAAACTGTTGGGAGTAATAGGCAAAGTCGTCGGAGGTCATCCTCAGGTCCATATCCAGTACCTTATCGTCGCCAAGCAACTGTCGGGAATACTCTATAGCCCTTTGCGTGTAAGCTTCGTTATTTTCCAACACCGGGTAACCATGTGTTATGGTAACTTCGCAACTGCCACCCATACCTGAGGCAATTGAACCTGCAATTTTTACAATCCTCTCATGCGCCTCACGCCGCCAGGTTTCATTCATGGTTCTGAAAGTGCCCTCGACAAATACCTCATCGGGGACAACGTTGGTGGTACCCGGAGCATGAATTTTGCCGAATGAAAGCACTGTTGGCGTGGCTGCATTGGCATTACGACTGACTACCTGCTGCAATGCCACAATTATATGCGCTGTTATTAGCACGGGGTCGATCATCTGATGCGGAACACCTCCATGACCACCTTTCCCTTTGACATTCAGGTATATCTCATCGGATGAAGCCATGTATACACCCGGGCGGTAGCCAACATTGCCTGTGTACATACCCGGTAGTACATGCTGCCCGATGACCAGTGAAGGTTTCATATCTGCAAAAATTCCTTCCCTGATCATTTGATCGGCTCCTCCCGGAAGCTTTTCTTCAGCCGGTTGAAATATCAGCATAACAGTGCCTTTCACCGAAGCGCGAAGCTCATTTAAAATCATGCCTGTACCCAAAAGGGCCGCCATATGCATATCGTGTCCGCAGGCATGCATTTTGCCATGGTTTTCCGACTTAAAAGGAATGTCGTTTTTCTCCACAATGGGCAAAGCATCCATTTCGGCACGGAGGGCGACAACCCTTTGTGAATAAGCTTTACGTGTAGCCTTTTTACCTTCGATGATGGCTACAATACCATTTTTAAGGTAACCCGATTTAAAAGGTATACCAATGCTGCGCAATTGTTCCTGAATGTACGCGGAGGTATTATACTCCTCGTAGGATAATTCGGGAAAACGATGAATATGCCGGCGTATTCCCACTACATCATCATAATGTGTGGTAGCCAATCGTTTGATTTTTTGACGTAGATCCATTTTCCGGAAATTACATTACTTTTTGAATATCATCCTGAGTCCCAGGAATACAATCAGTATCCCAAAGGCAATTTTAAGCGTTCTTTCGGGTAAACGCACCGCCAGCACTGAGCCGAGGTAACCCCCAATAAAAAAGGCCAGCGCAACCACAATGGCAATTTTAAAGTTAACATAACCCTGTTTATAATAATTCCAGAAGGCCAGAAAGCCTACCGGAAGAAGCAATATGCCAAGACTTGTACCCTGGGCCTGGTGCTGGGTAAGGCCAAAGAAAAACACCAGGGCTGGAACAATAATGATGGCGCCGCCCACACCCAGCAGTCCCGATACAATGCCTGCTGAAAGGCCGATAAGTGCTAAGATGATGATATCATTGAAAGACATGGTGATGAGCTGGTTACTGGGTGCTGGTTACTGGTGCTGGGACTAGTTTGGTGTTCGGTGTTTTTTTGTTTGATAAGGTTTGATAGGATTTGATGTTATTACTGCTGCCATTGTTGATTGTATTCTGGTCTTCTGGTCGTGCAGTCATACAGTCTTGCAGTCCTGCAGTCAGTATATCTAAGTATTCCTTCATTCCTTCATTCCTTCATTCCTTCATTCCTTCATTCCTTCATTCCTT
>CAZUBW010000038.1:0-36649 GCA_964618645.1 uncultured Bacteroidales bacterium
TTTGTCAAAAATCCTGAAATCGGTAAAAACAACTGAAGGCACAACAGTACTGTTCCGTATGCTGTCGGGATGAAATATGGTCAGTCCGTTTACCCCGCCAAAAAGCATACGGCCGTCGCGTAACATAACCTGCGAATTGAATTTAAACTCACTGCCCTGGATACCCTGGGATTTATCATAGGTTTGTACGTTGTTGGTGCGGGTGTCGAATTTCATCAATCCTCTTGTGGAACTTATCCACAGATTGTCCTGGTTGTCTTTAAGCAAGCCCATTAAGGCGTTTGATGATAAACCCTCTTGCTGGCCAAATACTTTAAAGGAATCTGTTTTCAGGTCGAACCGGTTTAAACCACCTCCATTGGTGGCTATCCATGCATAGTTTTCAGTAAAAACAATCGATTTAACATCGTTTTCGGACAGGGAATTTGCGTTTTCGGGATCATAGTGAAAGCTACTGGTCGTATTTTTTTCCGGATCGTAAATACAAAAACCATTGTTTTCTGTGGCAAACCATATTTTTCCATCAGGCGCTTCGGTGATGTTAATAATATTACCAGAACAACTCGGTAATTCGGGGTGGTTCATGCCATGATTATCAATGGTATATTCGATCGGGTCGAAAAGAAAAAAGCCCTGCCGGTAATCCGAAATCCAGTAACGGTTGCCGCTTCCGCGCAAAATACTCCAGACATGGTCACTGGCCATGCCACTGCCTGAGTTGAATGACCGGATCACTTTCCGGCTTTCGGGGTCAAAAACCATCAGTCCTCCGGCGTAGGTGCCCAGTAAAAGATTGCCGTCGGAATCTTCATTAATGGCCAGGATTACGTTGGAGGTAAGCGACCCGGGAACGCCTGGTTGAGCAAGTATATGCTCAAATGATTTATTGGCTTCACTAAACTGGCTTAACCCTCCGCCGTCCTGTCCGATCCATATCCTGCCTTTTGAGTCTTCGAAAATGGCCGAGACAATTTCTTTATTGATAGAGGCCGGATCGAGTGGATTATGACTATAGGATACAAACTTCTCCTTGTTTTTTTTCCAAACGCTTATCCCGGCGCCAAAATGACCTACCCAAATGTTCTTGTCGCGGTCCTGAAACAAGCAGATCACCGCGTTGTTGGCAATACCACCCCTGTTTTTGCTGTTGGCCTCAAGGTATTGCATGGCCCCGGTTAACGGGTTGAACACGTTGATACCACCTCCATCTGTTCCAATCCATACCTCGTCGGGGCCTACCATAAGCACCTGGCTCCGGATGCTGGCATTATTGAGGGCGCCATCGACCTTGTCGATAAATCTGACATTACCTGTTTTGGGATCCAGTATATGAAGGCCCGAGAATTCCGAAGTGATATAAAGAAATCCCTGGTGGTCTTCCTGAATAAATTTATGGCTGTTTCTGCCATGATACGCTACGCGGTAGTTTATTTCCCTGAATGTATCGTTTTGGCGGTCGTATTCATAAATTACATCATTGTCAGGTGCAATAAGCAGGCGGTTATCGTGCGTAAGCAGGGTCATCCGGACGGTGGTAAATATTGGTGAGCCAGGGTCCCCCGGATCATTCCGGTAGGTCTTAAAGCGGTTTGTTTTCGGTAAGTAATGTATCAGCCCTCCCTGGGCAGAGAACCACAAGGTGCTGTCGGCATCCACGGTAATGTGCTGAATTCTTTCGCCATGATAGGCATCGGGATTACCGGGATCGACCGGTATCCGGATCATCTGATCGATAACCGGGTCATAGCAGTTTATGCCCCTTGACCCGATCCAGATTTTTCCTTCCCTGTCTTCAACCACCCAGTCGACATAATTGGCTGCCAAACTGTTGGGGTCTTTCTTGTTATTCCTGAACGAAGTAAATTGAAGGCCATCATAACGGTTTAATCCATCGTGCGTGGCAATCCATATAAACCCCTGGCTGTCCTGCATAATGCATTCGACAATTCCCTGGGCAAGGCCATCTTCTACTGTAAGGTTTTCGAACCTGATCTTCGATAAATCCGTTGCGAAAGCGGTTGAAAAGGAAAGGATTAAGGCTGGCAGAAGCATCACTATTTTCATCTCTGCGAGTTTAAGGGATCAATCTAGATATACTGAAAAACCCCTTAAAAGGTTATGATTTTTGCCAGCGAAAACTGTTACAATTACCCTGTGGATAAGATAAATGCAGCTATTTGTAAAAAAAGGCTATTAATTGGCTTTTTCAGGTAAGCCGAGTTTTTCTGTAAGTTTTGCAACAAGCTCTCTCTGTTCTGCTGTCTCTGCCCTGCTTTCTTCGAGTTTTTGCGATAACTCCTGTTCCCTGCGTTGCGACTCTTCCTGGGTGGCCATCATTTCCTCCATGTTTTGCCTCATTTCTTCTTCCTGGCTCATGAGTTCCTCAGTCTGGGCATTAATTTGTTCCACTAAGGCATTGGTTTTTTCATTTGCCCGAATGATGGCAATGACAGACGAAATGGATTCGGCAATCTTTTCAATAAAAGCTATCTTGTTTTCAGTCAATTTGTCCAGCGAAGCTATCTCAATTACGCCGATACAAATTTCATCCTGTATCAGGGGTACCAGCGCCAGGTGTTTTAAGGAAACTTTACCCAACCCCGACTTGAGCAGGATAAATCCCTCGGGAATATTATCGATGTGTTGTATTTTCTTTTCGGCAAAACAGGCTCCGGGTAGTCCTTCTCCGACATCAAACCTGTAAATTCTCTCTTTTTCTGAACTCATCAGATAATCACCCATTACCATGAGCTGCGGGTGATTTGGGTCGGTTTCATCCAGTACAAAGATTTCCCCGGCTGATGCACCCACATAATCAACCAGTTCTTTAATGACATGGGTGGCCAGTTGATTAAGGTTTTGACGGCTTTTTGCAATGATATCACTGAATTTGGCAATGCCATTTGTTAAGAAACGGATATCCTTTTCCTGTTGATCTCTTCTTTTAATCTCCTCTTTCTGCAATTCCAGTTCTTCTAACCTGGCGCTGAGTTGAGCTTCGGCATTATTAATTTTTTGCTGCAACAAATTATTGTCTGCAATTTCCCTCCGTTCGCGTTGCCGCTTATAGGCAAACAAGGCAGTAGATGCCACAGTTAACAGGTAGAACAGGTATGCCACCCATGTTTTGTACCAGGGTGGGGTAACGCGTATTTTCACCTGGCGGTAATGCTCGTTCCAAACGCCGTCGCTGTTTGATCCTTTAACCATGAAGTTATACCTGCCGGGGCGTAAACCGGTATAGGTAACGCTTGTGGTGTTACCTGCATCTATCCAGTTATCATCAACGCCTTGCATTTTGTATTGGTAAAGGTTACTGCCCGGCGAAGTGAAATCAAGCGACGCGAATTCGAAAGTAAGGTTATTCTGGTTGTGTTTAAGGGTTATCGATTCCGAATAATCAATGGTGTTTTTCAGGGGTGAGTGCTTTTGACCTGGCTTAATGGAAGTATTGTTTATCTTAAAGCCGGTCAATACCAACGGAGGTATGATGGCGCTGCTTTTTACCTGGCCGGGGTGGAAAACGGTGAGTCCGCTGACTCCGCCAAAGGCCATGCTGCTGTCAGCTAACAAATACTGGGAGTTGTATTTAAATTCGCTTCCCTGTATGCCATGTGACCTGTCGTATTTAACTACCATACTGGTAATTTGATCGAATTTCATGAGTCCCCTTGCTGAGCTTATCCACAAATAGCCCTGACTATCTGTGAGTATCCCCATGATAGCATTGGATGAGAGACCCTCCCGCACGGTATAAACCCTTATACTGTCGGAGTCAAGGTGAAGCCGGTTCAAACCGCCGCCATTGGTGGCAATCCACGCAAAGTTTTCGCTGAAGAATATGGAACGGATTGAGTTGTCAGAAATAGAGTTAAGGTTTTTCTCCTCGTTTTGGTAATGCTTAATGAATTTGCCTTCATCGGGGCTGAAAACATAAATGCCTTTATCATCTGTCCCCAGCCATAGGTTACCCCGTGGATCTTCGGCCATGGTCATGAAATCCACAGCGTTCTTACTGTTGCTTCCAATTTCAGGTAAATAGTTTGTAAAGGTTTTCAGGTCGGGGTCAAACCTGGTAAGTCCTCCGCGAAGTGTCAATATCCAGTAACGGTTACTTGCATCAACCAAAATTTGCCAGATATCATTGCTGGGCAAGCCATCTGACATGGTGTAGGTACTGACAATACTACCGGTTTCGGGATCGAAAACCATCATACCGGCAGCATAAGTTCCCAGCAACAGGTTACCTGAAGGGTCTTCCTGAATGGCCAGGATAACGTCGCTTCGCAGCGATGCTGGGTCATATTTGTTATGCCTGAAGTGAATAAACTGACCGGTTGAATCAATAAACCGGCTGAGGCCTCCGCCATCCTGTCCAACCCATAATCTTCCCTGGCTGTCCTCGAAAATGGCACTTACAATCTCTTTGTTAATGGTTTGAGGGTTTAACGGATTGTGTCTGAACGATGTGAACTTCTCCTTGTTTCTTTTCCAGATACTAAGCCCATTTCCAAAATGGCCTGCCCAAACGTTCCGGTCTTTATCCTGTAACAGGGCATAAACCGTATTGCTGTTGAGTGCCTGGTCGGTTTTGGTATCGTACTGAAGGTAGGCAAAGGTACCGTTCAGCGGATTATAGATGTTGATTCCGCCTCCGTCGGTGCCCAGCCAGATTTCATCTTTCGCGGCAAACAACAACGACCTGATGGTATTGGCATTCAAACCATCGGGACTGGCATCGATAATTGTGGCCAGACCGGTTAAAAGATTATAAATATGCAGGCCTGCGTTTTCTGAAGTAATGTACAACAATCCTTCGTTTTCGTAAAGGTGTTTAAAAGTGTTGTTACCCAGGTAACGCTGTTTATAAACCATGGGCTTGAAAGAGTCGGCTTTTCTGTCATATTCAAAAACAGGATCGGCATCGGCAGCCACAAACAACCTGTTATCGGCGCTTATCAGTACGTCGTACACTATGTTGGAAGCCAGGCTTTGCGGATTTTGGGCATCATGGGTATAGGTTTTGAAGGTATTGTTTTCAGGGTTATAATGAACAAGACCATTGCTGGTAGCGAGCCATACCGAATGATCGTGATCAACGGCAATATTATAAACCCAGCCGCCCTGAAAAGCTTTGTCATTACCGGCATCAACAGCAATTCTGGTCATTTCACCCGAGCGTGGATTATACTTATTCAGTCCGTTGGATCCGATC
The DNA here is from genome assembly GCA_964618645.1 of uncultured Bacteroidales bacterium. Lineage (GTDB taxonomy): Bacteria > Bacteroidota > Bacteroidia > Bacteroidales > UBA10428 > UBA5072. Next base: position 5,216 of record CAZUBW010000038.1, read on the forward strand.
CAGATATTACCTGAACTATCCTCGGTTACGCAATAAATAAAGTTGGCAGCAAGGCTGTTTGGACGGGTTCTCTCGTGATGGTAAACTACGAAATGATTACCATCGTACAGATTAAGGCCATTGCGGGTGGCTATCCAGATAAATCCCCGGCTATCCTGGAAAATGTCCTGCACGATACCCTGGGATAAACCGTCTTCGACGGTGATGTATTCAAACCTGACTTTTGAAAAATCAGTGGCGCCAACATACACTGATAACATCAAGCATGCCCATGCAGCTAACCATGTTCTCATAACTTCTGGATTTAGGTATTCAAGTACGCGCTAAAACTGGTTTTGTTGTCAGGTTTCAGTCAGGTAAGGTAAGTCAATCAGGGTGCCGGTAATAATCCAACACTGCAATATACCAAAAAAAAGTGAAAAAAATCATGTTTTTTGTTGCTCATCCATTTCTTTCAGCACTTTTTCAATCTCTTTTTCGGTGTTGAATAGCTTGTTCTTGCATAGTTTCAGTAATTCACCGGCCTGTTTTACTTTTACGGCAAGTTCATCTACGTCGAGTTCTCCTGTTTCGATGTGATGCATTATTTCGTCTATGGCTACTATGGCTTCGGAATACGTCAGGTTTGTTTTGCTCATACGGTTTGAATTAGATGGTCTTACTTTTTATAAATCCTTCCGCCAGCCTGGTTTCTAATGGCTCACCGGCAGCAACGGCACTTGAATTTTTCAGCGCTTTACCCTGGTAATATGTAATGGAATAACCTCTTTTCAGAATGGCAAAGGGATCGAGGTAATTGCATTTTTCTTCCAGCAGCCGGAGCTTATGCTGCTTTTGGTTCAGGTTTTCCCTGATCTGTGTCTGGAGGCGGACTGTTTTGGAGGTTAGCAATGTCGATTGCCGGAGCAGCATGTGTTTCACCGAACCAGCCATATCGCGCTGCATTAAACGGATTTTTCCTGCAGCTGAATTTAGCATTTCCCGGGCGGCAGGTTTTAGTTGCAGGGTGAACCTGGTTAGTCTTTCCTTTTCCTGCGATACCTTTTCAGTAACGGTATCGATTAAATTAACAGAAAGCTCATTAATTCTTTCATCGGCAAGCTGAAACCGGCTGATGAGGAATTCTGCCACTGCGGTGGGTGTTTTGAGCCTGGTATGCGCAACAAGGTCGGCGATGGTTTCATCCTGTTCATGTCCGATTCCGGTTAATACGGGCAGGGGAAACTGGCACAAATTCGATGCGAGCCAGTAACTGTTAAAGCAATTGAGGTCTGATTGGGAGCCACCTCCCCTGATCAATACCACTACATCAAAGAAATTTTCGTAGCGATAGATGTTGTCGAGTGCTTCAATGATGGATGCTTCTGCTTCCTGTCCCTGCATTGCGGCGGGGAAAAGCCGGGGATAAAATTTATAGCCAAATGGATTCCGCGTAAGCTGATCATGAAAATCGCCAAAACCGGCTGCAGTTACTGAGGATATTACGGCAATTTTCCTGGGAAGTTCGGGCAGGTGAAGGCCTTTGTTCATTTCAAACACACCATCTGCCTTAAGCCGCCTGATGATTTCCTGTTTCTGCCGGGCCAGTTCACCCAGGGTGAAGCTGGGTTCAATATCGGTTATGTTAAGGCTAAAGCCGTACAATTCGTGAAATTCGGCAGAAACTTTTAGCAGTACTTTCATTCCGGCGGCCAGCGTAGCATTGGTGGTGGTTTCGAAATAGGGTTTCAGCATGCGGAATACCGACGACCATATGGTAGCCCTGGCTTTGGCCCTGATGGATATACCATCGTCATCTTTTTCAATCAGTTCGAGATAGCAATGTCCGCTGTAGTTAACTTTAAGTTCACCAATTTCAGCTACAACCCACCATGCCGGGGGTGTGTTGTTCTTCAGAACAGACTTAACCTGTCCGAGAACTTCATATAGCGTTTGGGCTTTGGTATCCATTACTTAAAACTTGATGAGCCGGGCATTTTCAGCAAAATTAACTGCATTCACGCTGATGATGTATACGCCTTGCAGCAACCGGTCGAGGTCGCGGTCGATTTTCAGGTAGTCTGTTCCGGCTACCTGGGGGTATTGTTTGCGAAACACTTCGTTTCCGGCAATATCATATAAGATAATGGTAACCGCCGAGTGCATTTCGTTGTGAAAGAAAATATAAAGGTCGTTACTGAAGGGATTTGGGAAAACGGTCAGGGGGCAATCGGGGCTAAGGTTTTGACTTGCCCCGAGGAGGGCGTTTGCCAGCACAAAATCGGGAATGCCAAATCCGTAATCAAAATCCGGGAAGGTGTAACGATCGGCACTTTTGCATATGGCATCAAATATTTCCATGGCGGTGGCATTGGGGTTTGCCTGCCATAAACAGGCTGACAGTCCGGTAATCACCGGGGCCGAGTAGGAGGTCCCGTTTCCGGGTTTCACGGTTCCGTCGAGGTTTTGCACATAGGTACTGCTGCCTATGGCAACAATGTTAGGCTTGACCTGCTGATCCGACGAGGGGCCACGTCCGCTGAAACCTGCTATCACTCCGTATCGGTCAATTGCACCAATGGCAAGCACGCTGTCGGCATCGGAAGGTGCTGATATGTGTCGCCACGAGGTTTGTCCCTGGTTACCTGCACTTACTATTACCAGCATTCCTTTTGATGCTGCTATGTCGGCTGCCTGCGAAATGCGGGTAACATCGCCGTTTAAATCGGCATAGGTATGGTTCTGAAGGGTGTCATTGAATACGGTATACCCCAGCGAAGTATTGATGATGTCGGCGCCCGCGCTATCGGCAAATTCGGCTGCTGCCACCCAGTTGTCTTCCTCAACAAGATATTCACTTAAGCCGTCTTCGGAACGAAGCAACAGAAAGGATGCATCGGGTGCTGTTCCGGTGAGTTCACCCGGTATTCGCCCGCCGATGATGGATAGTACTGACATACCGTGACTCTGTTGTCTGAAGACATCCTGGCCCGGGCTGACAAAATCACGCGTGGCCAGTATTCGTCCTTCGGCCCATAAGCGTTCAAATGCTGGCAGCTGATCGGTGTTCAGGAATCCCGCATCGATAACGGCAATAATCTTACCAGTGCCCGTGTAACCCCTTGTGTGCAACTGGTGGCCGTTGTGAATGGCGGTTTGCCACCACGAAGGGCCATAATCGGCCATCTGGTATTGCAGATCCTGCGTAGCATTTTGGGTTTGCAAAGCCTTTACCGTTATAGCCGGAAAAGAACCTTTTTTAACAAAGGTCAGTCGGGCGATTCTTTCGAGTGTACTGTATTCGGTAATTTTCACGGTGGCTGCATTCAGCCATTTCGAAACGTTGAGGACCTGTGCCCCTGCTGCAGTGATACTGTCGAGGTAAGCCGGGTTAACCGGCAGGTCGTTGACTACAACGGGTATGTTTTGTCGTTGCCTTCTTTCGATGGCCCTTGCAGAAAGAAATTCCCCGGGAGCTTCAATGGAATATGGCGTACCTGTTTTCCCGGTAAAGAGGATGCGGTATCGCTCCGGAGCTGTTTGTTCAAAAGGATGCTGAGCCTGTATTTCTGCCGGGCATAAAGCAAACAAAGCCGGGAAAAACAACAGGCAATTCCGGAATAATAAGCCCATGGTGTGCTTATTATGGCCTGCCTTGCGGGGTAAGGAAATTGGTTTCATCGGGTTCTTCATATTTCCCCTGATTCTCATCAATCATTCTGAAGAAGTCCTGTTGCTCATTATTCAGGTTGTTTTCTTCTGCTGCTATGCCATTGGTATAATGAAGTGTTTTCTGAAGCGTGCCGTCGGTATTGTAGAAAGTCCATGTACCATTACGCCGGTCATTTATATATTCACCTTCGACGTAGGGTTTACCATCGGCCTGAAAAACCATGAACTTGCCTTCGAGTTTGTTATTTACATAGGTTGCCTTAAGCTTCAACGTGTTTCCGGGATGGTATTGTTCCCAGGTACCTGATTTCATGTTATCATGCCATTCAATGCGTTCCGATGGTTCACCGTTGCTGTAATAGCTGGTCATCATGCCATGACGTTTCCCCTGGTGATAGGACTCCTCGGCAGTTTTCACCTTTTCGTAAAAGCTGTAATACACCCAGGTGCTGTCCTTTTGGGTATGGTAGTAATTGCCTGTAGCGGCGAGGTTACCGTTTTCGTAATACAGCCTGGCGGTTGAATACTCACCACCGGCATGGTAGTGCAATACAGCACGTAGCACTCCCGATTCGAAATACCTGCGCATTTCACCTTCAGGTTTATTGTCGCGAAAGAAACCTGCGTACATGAGCTTACCGTTAGGGTAATATTTTTTCCAGTATCCCTGTTTCAGGTTACGGGCATCGGTTTGGTTAAATACCGTGTCGGACTGGGAATTTGCTGTTGTGCACAACAGCAGGGTGAAAAGCATAACAATCAGTAACCGCATCTTCTGGTAATTTAATAATGGCAAAGATAACAAAAGTATTATTGCAGGTTTTGAAACGGTTGCTTAATGGAGTTGCTATTCATCCAATGCGGCATACACCAGCACCCTGAATTTATCGGAGATCTCTCCGCGACTGATGGGGTATTGCTGGCAAAACAGCAGGCAAACCAGGTTTTCTTCGGGGTCGGCCCAATAGGTTGTTCCAAAAAAGCCACCCCATGCAAATGATCCCTCCGTTACGCCGAGCTTCGCCTCACCGGCCTGGGTGGTAATTTCAAACCCCAGGCCAAACTTGTTGGTGCCTAGGTTGATATCACCAATTTGGTTGGAAATCATAAGTTCAACGGTTCTTTCTGCCAATAGTCGTTTGCCTTTGTATTTACCGCCGTCGAGCAACATTTGCAGAAACGCGGCATAATCGAGGATGGTTGAACTTAGTCCGGCGCCGCCGGAAAAATAGGTGCCCGAAGCCAATGGATAGCCTGGATTTAGTCCGCCAAAGCTTTCGGTAGTTAGTTTAACCAGGTTCTTTGATGCGTCTTCGGTATAAACAGGCACCAGCCGGGCTTTTTTCTCTGCAGGCAGGTAAAAATAGGTGTCATTCATGTTCAGCGGTTCAAAAATGCGCTGTTTCAAAAACTGGTCGAGCGGCATTCCCGAAATTACTTCAACCAGGTAGCCCAGTAAATCTGAATTCAGACCGTAAGTGAATTTTATCCCGGGTTGATGTGCCAATGGCTGGGAAGCGAGTCTTTTCATTGCATCACCCAGTAATAGCGGCCGTTGTTCGAAACCAACCGGAATGTCAGCCTTATCGTAAATGGCCGTCATGGTAGGTGATCCTATTTTGGCATAATCAATACCCGAAGTATGGGTCAGCAGATCGCGGATGGTTATTTCCCTTTCGGCCGGCAGGGTGGTATAAGTGGTGTCAGCCGGGTTATACTGCAGTAATACAGTGGGGTTGGCAAATTCCGGAATATACTTCGAAACCGGGTCATCGAGGAGGAATTTACCTTCCTCAAAAAGCATCATTACAGCAACACTGGTGATGGCTTTGGTTTGTGAGGCAATACGGAAAATGGCATCTTTTTCCATAGGAACCTTGTTTTCGGCATCTGACAAACCGAAGGCCTTGTAATAAACAGGCTTACCCTCACGTGCGATATAGGCAACAGCGTTGTTGATCCAGTTGCTGTCGATGCTGCTCTGCAACAGGTTATCGATGTTTTTAAGCCTTTCGGCAGACATATCGGCCGATGCCGCATCAACAATGGCAGGCGAGTGGGGTGTGGAACACGAGGTGATCAGGATGACTGCTGAAGCCAGCAGGGCGAAAGCAATTTTGTTAAACATGGCTATAAAATTGTAACTGATTAGGAATTCGTCAACAATCAAAGCCAAAATATAGCGAATGGCTACGTAATATCAAAATGAATTTAGATTCCTAAACTATGTATGAAAAAAAAGAGGCTGTCTAAAAAGTCAATTTGTTAGGCGTAGTTGCAAACTATGCCTAGCGCATTCTACAGAATGTCAGCTTTGTACGCTGAGCGTAGTCTCCAGACTACGCTCTTTTTATGACTTTTTAGACAGCCTCTTTTCACTACACTTAAAAAGAACACTATTTTACTTCTTCAAAATCTACATCGGTAACCTCGTCGTCTTTTTTGGCTCCGCCGTTCTGACTTGCTCCGGCATCGGCAGTGTATCCCTGTTGGGGTTCCTGCTGCTGTCCGCCTGCCTGTTGCTGGCTCTTGTAAAGCTCTTCGGAGGCAGCCTGCCATACCGAAGTGAGTTCAGCAGAAGCTTTGTCAACAGCCGCCAGGTCCTGCGATTTATGGGCTTCTTTTAGCTTACCCAGGGCCTGTTCAATGGGGCCTTTCTTATCGGCAGGCAATTTGTCGCCAAACTCCTTAAGTTGCTTTTCGGTTTGGAAAATCAAACTGTCAGCTGCATTCAGTTTATCAACGCGTTCGCGCTGTTCCTTGTCGCGTGCCTCGTTTTCCTTGGCCTCGCGTTTCATTCTTTCGATATCGTCGGACGAAAGTCCCGAAGATGCCTCAATACGGATGCTCTGTTGTTTGCCGGTTCCCTTGTCTTTTGCCGATACGTGCAGAATACCGTTGGCATCAATGTCAAATGTTACCTCAATTTGCGGGATTCCCCTGGGGGCAGGCGGAATGCCATCGAGGTGGAAACGGCCGATGGTTTTGTTATCGGAGGCCATTGGTCTTTCGCCCTGCAGAATATGAATTTCAACAGAGGGCTGGTTGTCTGATGCCGTGGTAAAGGTTTCCGTTTTCTTGGTGGGTATGGTGGTATTGGCTTCGATAAGTTTTGTAGCCACACCGCCCATGGTTTCGATCCCCAGTGAAAGCGGGGTTACGTCGAGCAGCAGAATATCTTTTACCTCGCCGGTGAGCACACCGCCCTGAATGGCTGCTCCAACGGCGACCACTTCGTCGGGATTTACACCTTTTGAGGGCTTGCGACCGAAGAATTTCTCAACAACTTCCTGAATAATGGGGATACGGGTAGATCCGCCCACCAGTATCACTTCGTTGATATCTGAAGCCGACAAACCGGCGTCCTGCAAGGCCTTACGGCATGGCTCAATGGTGGCCTGAACAAGTTTGTCAATAAGGCTTTCGAACTTGGCACGGGTAAGGCTTTTTACCAGGTGCTTGGGAATGCCGTCAACCGGCATGATGTAAGGCAGGTTTATTTCTGTGGAGGTTGAACTCGAAAGTTCAATTTTTGCCTTTTCAGCAGCTTCCTTAAGTCTTTGCAAGGCCATGGGATCTTTTTTCAGGTCGATGCCTTCGTCTTTTTTGAATTCTTCGGCAAGCCAGTCGATGATGCACTGGTCAAAATCGTCGCCACCCAGGTGGGTATCGCCGTTGGTTGATTTTACTTCAAACACGCCATCGCCCAGTTCGAGGATGGAAATATCAAAAGTACCGCCGCCAAGGTCGTAAACGGCGATTTTCATATCGTGGTGTTTCTTGTCGAGTCCATAAGCCAGCGAGGCAGCAGTAGGCTCGTTGATGATACGTTTTACTTTGAGCCCTGCAATTTCTCCGGCTTCCTTAGTGGCCTGACGCTGTGAATCACTGAAATAGGCGGGGACGGTGATCACTGCCTCTGTAACTTCGTGCCCGAGATAATCTTCAGCTGTTTTTTTCATTTTCTGCAAAACAAGTGCGGAAATCTCCTGCGGGGTAAATTTACGGTCGTCAATAACCACGCGTGGGGTATTGTTATCGCCTTTTGCCACTTTATAGGGCATGCGCGAAATTTCTTTTTGCATCTTGTCATAGGTTTCTCCCATGAAACGCTTAATAGAAGAAACTGTTTTTTGCGGATTGGTTATGGCCTGGCGTTTTGCCGGATCACCAACTTTACGCTCACCGTTATCCATAAAAGCCACTACCGAAGGGGTTGTGCGTTTACCTTCGCTGTTGGGAATCACAACCGGTTCATTACCCTCCATCACTGCAACGCATGAATTGGTCGTCCCCAGATCAATTCCGATTATTTTGCTCATGCTATAATATTTTATTGGTTAATATTCCTTGTTTTCAGGCATAAATTGACAAGGATTATGCCATTTGCTACAGTACTGACAATTAGGCAGCGTAAAGTGGCGGGGTATGACACAACAGGCAGGATTGCCGGCTGTAAACTGACAGTTTGTAATTGTTTTGCTTTATCCGGCATTATTTAGCAAATTTGCCTGCTTGTTTAACCATAAAACCGAAGAGATATGTCTGTTGCATCAGCCGATAAACCAAAGCGGATTACCACGCATGTATTGCAGGAAATGAAAAACAGGGGTGAGAAAATTTCCATGCTAACGGCTTACGATTATTCCATGGCCAAAATAATCGACCGTGCAGGCATTGATGTCATCCTGGTGGGCGATTCGGCTTCCAATGTTATGGCAGGTTACGAAACCACCGTACCCATTACCCTCAACGAGATGATCTACTATGCTTCGGGCGTGGTGCGTGCCGTGGAAAGGTCACTGGTGATTGTCGATCTGCCCTTTGGCAGCTACCAGGGTAATTCAAAAGAGGCGCTTAATTCGGCCATACGCATTATGAAGGAAACGGGTGCGCATGGTGTTAAACTCGAAGGTGGCAGGGAAATAGTGGAATCGATCAACCGTATTCTTTGTGCCGGCATCCCGGTAATGGGGCACCTGGGCCTTACCCCGCAGTCGATTCACAAATTCGGCACCTTTGTTGTCAGGGCCAGGGACGAAGAAGAAGCCCGGAAACTTATAGACGATGCCCACGAACTGGAAAAAGCCGGTTGTTTTTCAATAGTGCTCGAAAAAATCCCGGCCCGACTAGGTGCACAGGTGGCCCAGGAACTCAAGATACCCATTATCGGGATAGGAGCGGGCAGGTATGTCGACGGACAGGTGCTGGTAATCCACGACATGCTGGGCATTAATCAGGATTTTTCACCCAGGTTTCTCAGGCGATACCATAACCTCTACCAGGAAATTACCAGTGCCGTGAATAATTACATCACCGATGTGAAAAATCTGGAATTTCCGAATGATAAGGAGCAGTATTAGAAGAAGAGCCAAGAACCAAGAACCAAGAGCCAAGACTGGGGGCAGTAGCAGTAGCAGCGGCAGGGGCAGTAGCAGTAGCAGTAGCAGTATACAGAAAAGCCGTTAGCCGCTTGCCCGCCGTAGCTTTAGCGAAGGAGGGTTAGCCGCTTGCCCGCCGTAGCTTTAGCAAAGGAGGGTTAGCCAACAGCCAACAGCCAACAGCCATTAGCCATTAGCCGTTAGCCAACAGCCAACAGCCAACAGCCAATCACCAATCACCAACAGCCAATCACCAATCACCAACAGCCAAAAAAATGCCTGAACCATTAAATATTCTATTCGAGGACAACCACATCATTGCTGTTAACAAAACGCATCGCGACCTGGTACAAAAGGATGCGACAGGAGATTTGTCACTTGATGATAAGCTTAAGCAATACCTGAAAGACAAGTATGCCAAGCCCGGTGAGGTTTTTCTGGGGGTGGTGCACCGGCTCGACCGTCCTGTTACCGGTGCGGTGCTGTTTGCACGAACCAGCAAGGCGTTGACAAGGCTCACTACTATGTTTCGCGAAGGTAAGATCCGGAAAACCTATTGGGCCATTGTTAAGCAGAAACCACCGAAGGAAAGCGACCGGCTCGTACATTTTCTCACCCGCAATGCCAAACAAAACAAATCGTATTGCAACATTGAACCCAAACCGGGATCCAAAGAAGCTGCTTTAAGCTATAAGATTATTGGTAAGTCTGATAACTACTTTCTGCTGGAAGTAGACCTCGAAACCGGAAGGCACCACCAGATAAGGGCGCAACTGGCTTACATCGGGTGCCCAATCAAAGGCGACCTGAAATATGGCTTTCCCCGTTCCAATGCCGACGGGGGTATAAGTCTGCATGCCAGGTCGATAAGGTTTATGCACCCGGTAACAAAGAAAGAAGAGGTGATTACCGCCCCCGTTCCGGAGGGTGATATTTGGAATGCGTTTGACATCACTCACAATCCCTCTCCTAAAGACACGGGGAGATAACGATGAAACGTTCTTGAGGCTGTGTAAATAGTTCGATAAACGAAGCCGTCATTGCGAACGAAGTGAAGCAATCTGTTAATATACAGATAGATTACTTTAGTTGTTTCTTCCACCAATGATGGTTTCTGGCTTTCTACGCAACCGCGCAGGGGTGAGGTAAAAAAAACCAGGTGCGGAAGTCCACACCTGGCTAAACCTAACCCGTATTCAAAATTAAAGCGTAATGGGCTTGCCCATGTACAAATCAAGAATTTTCAGTTTAAATATGTATTCGTATTTGGCCTGCAGCATGCTCGACTTGGCGCTGATCAGATTATTCTGTGCAATGTTGTAATCCACTGAATTTACCAGACCTACTTCCATTTTCTGACTGGTATATTTGAAAGCCTCTTCGTTGTAATTCACAGCTTCAACACTGGAAAAATATTTTTCACGGGCGTCAGACGCATCGGCATGTGCTTGTTGTACTTCTTTATATAACGCCATTCTTGTCTGGTCGAGCTGCAGTTTGTAATCCTGCACCTGCAATTTTGAATTGCTGATACTGTTTTTTACCTGAAGGCGGTTGAATATCGGGATGGATACACCTATGGTGAATTGTTTGTAATAGTAATCGCCCAACTGATCTTTCAGTTTATAATCAGCTCCGGGGTTGACAATGTCTTCGGCAACTTCAGAATAACGGCTCGAAAGATTTCCGTTCAGGTCGACAGATGGACTTGCTTGTCCCCAAGCCATTGATAACTGTTTTTCCGCACTTTTAAGTGCGTAGGAGGCGCTTTTTATTTGTGGCATGGTTGACAGCGCCGTGTTGTAAACCTCCTGAACCGGTTCCAGTGCTGATAACAATTCTACTTCGATATTTCCCGGAACCACTACGTCAAAACCACCAATTGAATCCAGGTCCAGCAACTGGGTCAGGTCAAGGTAGGCAATTCCCAGGTTATTCTCGGCATTGAGAAGGCTGGTTTTATCATTGGCTTCCTGGGCTTTAATCTGAAGAAATTCACCCTGGGCTACGTTACCAACCTCAAGCATTTTCCGTGTACGTTCAACCTGCATGGAAGTAACTTCCAGCTTGTTTTTAGAAACATCAACCAATTCTTTTGAAAAAAGTACCTGTAAATAGGCAAGCGCAAGTTGCAGTGAGATGTCGTTTTTGGCTTTATCCAGGTCTGACTGACTTTTTAAAAAATCATACTTCGATTTCATTATGTTGTTTATAACCTGAAAACCTCCGAATAGCGTAACATTACTGTTAAGTCCGAAGTTACCCGACCAGTAATTCTGATCAACATATTCGAATTTGGAATAATCAATGGTTTTTCCGGAACTGAAACCGTAGTTAATCGCACCGTTTAAATTCGGCAACGTATTGAAATAACTTTGCGTATAGTTGTTTTTGCTGTATTGTACATTCAACTCCTGCCGTTTCACCTGCAGATTGTTTTCGAGGGCATAGCTGATGCATTCCTGCAGCGACCATGCTTTCTGTGCATGAGCGGATGAAAGTCCCAACAAAAAAAGTGAACAAAGAAGTACGGGTATTTTTTTCATAAAGCGTATTTATTGTATTTAACTAATGAATATCACTGTTTTTTCCGGTAAAGTACATGAATGTGATCTGCATGCTCATCGTGGTTAAAGTATCTGTCTGATGTTTTCGGTGACAATATGCCCATCGAACAACTGCACAATACGGTGTGCCTTGTCAGCATCCGATGGCGAGTGGGTAACCATAATGATGGTGGTGCCTTCGTTATTGAGTTCGGTCAGCAACCCCATTACCTCTTCGCCATTGGCCGAGTCGAGGTTTCCTGTCGGTTCGTCTGCCAATATCAGGTGTGGACGTGTTACCACTGCACGTGCAATGGCCACACGCTGTTGCTGGCCGCCCGATAATTGCTGCGGGAAGTGTTTCTTTCTGTGGCTTATTTTCATTCTTTCGAGCACTTCGTTTACCTTACTGCGCCGGGTTGCAGCAGACACTTTCAGGTATAGCAGCGGGAGTTCAACATTTTCATAAACCGTCAGCTCGTCAATCAGGTTGAAACTCTGAAATACGAAGCCAATATTTCCCTTACGAAGGTTGGTACGTTGCTTTTCCCTGTAGCCGGCCACTTCTTCGCCGTTGAAAAAATACTGTCCCCCAGAGGGTGTGTCAAGTAAACCCAGGATGTTCAGCAGGGTTGATTTTCCGCAACCCGAGGGTCCCATGATGGCAACAAATTCGCCTTTTTCAACGGTGATGTTCACCTTATTGAGTGCAGTGGTTTCCACCTCATCTGTGCGGAAGACCTTTACCAGATCAGTTGTCTTTATCATAATGGAAAGGTTTATAAAGGTTTTACTATTTATGATGCTCTTTTAATATTAGTTTATCTACGTTGTTAAACGACTGATAGTCCGAAATAACCACTTTATCACCAGGTTTTAGCCCGTCAAGCACTTCGTAAAACCTTGGATTTTGACGTCCCAGGCGTATGTTGTGTTTTTCCGCCATGTCGCCTGCGGCATTGAGCAGGTATACCCATTGCCCTCCGGTACTCTGGTAAAAACCTCCCTTGGGAAGCAGCAGGGCTTCCTCCGATTCACCCAGTTCAAGGTGTATCCTGGCTGTTTGTCCTATCCTGATCTGTTTGGGTATTTCGCTGGTAAATTCCATATCTACCGCAAAGGTGCCGTTCTGCACTTCGGGATAAACTTTAACAATACGCAGGGTGTTTTTTTTGCTGGCAAAGTCGAAATCGGCCTTCAGTCCTCTGCTGATCCTGGTAATATAATGTTCGTCGATGAGCACACGCATCTTATAGGAGTCGAGTATGTTAATGGTACCCACGCGGCTTCCATAGTTAATAACTTCTCCTACTTCGGGATTTAGCGTAGCCAACTCACCGTCTACCGGGGCTTTGATATTAAGGTTCTCAAGCCGGCGACGGGTAAGATTGAGGTTACTTTGCATGCGTTCAATGGAGGATTCGTCGGCCTGCAACCTCGATATGGTATAAACGGAGTCGCGGATGAATTTCTGTTGCTGCAGTGCCAGCAACATGGTGGCTTCTTCGAATTGCTCCTTCGCATATTCAAACTCTTCTTTCGAGATGAGGTTTTGTTCGATGAGTTTCAGGTTGTTGCGGTGCTGCCTTTCGAGTTTACGAAGTTGGTACTGCAATTGCAGAACGTTTGAGCGGGTCTGGAGATTCTGGTTCTCCAGGTTTAACCGGGCAGTTTTAAGGTCGTTAACAGCACGCGACACATCCGCCTCGTTTCCTGAAATGTCAAGCAACAGGTTGTAGTTACTAAGGGTAAGGATAATATCCCCTTCTTTGACCTTTGTGCCTTCTTCGATCAGGATTTTCTCGACGCGTCCCGATTCAACAGCATCGAGGTAGATGGTCTGAATGGGTTCCACGGTACCGTTTACCGATATATAATCCTGGTACTTGCCCTCGGTGACTTCGCCAATGGTGAGTTTTTCCTTTTCCACGTTCAACCGCGAACTGTTGTCGGCAAATACCAGTCTAACCAGCACCAGAAAAAAAACAACTATGGCAATGCTCCAGTAGATTTGCTTTTTTCCAAATCTTTTCTTTTCAATTTTCCGGTCCATTCCATCCATGGTCATGAGAGGTGGTGTGTTTAAAATTCAATATTGTACCCGTTAAGGGCATGAATTGTGCCAATTCTAATAATTGGTTAAAATACAATAATTTGTTAAAATCATCATAACGGCTGGACAAAATATTGTGTACATAATTGAAACACTTGATGTACGGAAACGGACAATTTAAAAACAGAAAAATAATGCATCGGGGGCATCAGCTATATTTCGCATATTTAGCTATTTTTGTTTCAGGTACGCAAAAAAAAACAAAAATGACTGAAAAAACCGGAAATATCCTGGCTGTTGACGACAATGAGGATATATTATTCGCACTTAAGCTGCTGCTTAAGCCTCATGTGGAAAAGATAACCACGCTGAACACCCCTGAGAAGATTCCGGAGCTTATGTCGAAGGAACTTTTCGACATGATTTTACTGGATATGAACTTTAACAAGGATGCTATCAGCGGGCAGGAAGGTTTCGATTGGCTGGGGCGGATTCTGCAGATAGATCCGCAGGCTGTGGTAGTGTTCATCACCGCTTACGGCGATGCAGAAAAAGCAGTTAAAGCCATTAAATCGGGTGCAACGGACTTTGTGCTCAAACCCTGGCAGAACGAAAAATTGCTGGCAACTGTTTCTTCGTCGGTAAAGCTCAGGCGCTCGCGGCTCGAAGCCAACGACCTCCGGGCAAAGCAAAAGGAAATGAGTGCTGTTATGGATCAGCCTTTTGTTGATTTTGTGGGTAACTCGGCCAATATGCGGGAGGTTTTTAACACCATCAAAAAAGTGGCCCAAACCGATGCCAATGTTTTGATTTTGGGAGAGAACGGCACTGGCAAAGAATTGGTTGCCCGGGCGCTGCACCGTAATTCGCCGCGGCGTGATGAGGTTTTTATCAGTGTTGACCTGGGATCGCTGACAGATACCCTTTTTGAGAGCGAATTGTTTGGACACGAGAAAGGCGCTTTTACCGATGCCAAAAAGGAAAAACCCGGACGGTTTGAAATTGCCTCCAAAGGAACCCTGTTTCTCGACGAAATTGGAAACCTGCCCCTGGCCATGCAATCGAAAATCCTTACTGTTATTGAACGGCGTGAAGTCACCAGGGTGGGTGCCAACCGTCCCATACAGGTTGATGTGCGTTTAATATGCGCCACCAACAGCGATTTGTATGAATCGGTAGGCAATAACCTGTTCCGGCAGGACCTTTTGTACCGCATCAATACCGTTGAAGTACATCTGCCTCCGTTACGCGAAAGAGGCGACGACATAGAGCTGCTGGCCAATCATTTTCTGAAAATTTACGCCCGGAAATACCGGAAGACTATCCGCGGAATTACCTCAGCGGCCCTGAAAAAGCTGATGCACTATGGTTGGCCGGGCAATGTGAGGGAACTGCAACATGCCATTGAAAGGGCGGTTATTATGACGGAGACGCCTTCACTTGAACCGGACGATTTCATACTTTCTGCGCCCCGCAAGC
Source organism: uncultured Bacteroidales bacterium (assembly GCA_964618645.1). GTDB lineage: Bacteria > Bacteroidota > Bacteroidia > Bacteroidales > UBA10428 > UBA5072. Next base: position 20,326 of record CAZUBW010000038.1, read on the forward strand.
GCTCGGGCGATCCGGAATTCGACACCTATAATCTCGATGAGATTGAGAGAAGGGTTATTGAAAAAGTAATGAAACAAAACCAGGGCAATATTTCACAGGCGGCTCAGGAACTCGGACTTACCAGAACCTCATTATACCGCAGGATGGAAAAATATGGGTTTTAAATACTATCGTGTAAATATCATTATCCGGGTAGCACTGCTGGTACTAACCCTGTTAGCACTGTTCTATTTCTTCAGCAAGCCTGGATACTACGTGGTGCCTGTCATTATGGCAGTGCTGGGTGTGTTCCAGGTGGCCTCCCTGATCAGGTACCTCGACAAAACCAACCGCGAGCTGGCTACTTTTTTGCAGTCGATTCGCTTTTCCGAGTTCACCAACACCTTCAGGATAGATGAAATGGGAGGTACCTATAACGAACTGAGCAAGGCCTTCAACGAAGTTATGCAGGACTTTCAGAAAGTACGCGCGGAAAAAGAAGAAAGCTTTCATTACCTGCAAACCATAGTGCAAAATATTGATGTGAGTGTTATCGCCTACAGTGCCGATGGCAATATCGAACTCATCAACAAAACAGCCAAAAAGCTGTTTCAGCTATCCAGCATTAAAAACATCAAGGCACTGGAACCGTTGAGCATGGAATTGGTAAATACCCTGCTGACCATCCGGCCCGGCGAAAACAAACTGGTGAAGGTTCAGTACGAGGATGATTTTTTGCAACTGGCCATATATGCCACTACCATTAAGGTGAAGGATAAGCTCATTTACCTGGTAACCATTAAAGATATTCAAAACGTACTCGAAGAGCAGGAAACGGAAGCCTGGCAGAAGCTAATCAGGGTGCTTACACATGAAATCATGAATTCCATTACACCTATTGCTTCGCTTTCTTCAACGCTTGACCTAATGCTCAAGGGCATGGTGGAAGAGAGTGGCGACGGTGTCTTGCAAATCGAAAAGGAATCGGTTAATGAAATACAGGAAGCCCTTCAGACCATCAACAAAAGAAGCACCGGCCTGCTTTATTTCGTTAACACCTACCGGAACCTGACACGTATCCCCAAACCCGATTTCAAGCTTTGCAAGGTGAAGGAATTGTTTGATAATATCGAGAACCTGATGGAAGAGGAGGTTCAGCGATGCGGAATAAAGCTGGTGGTAAAGGTTGAACCTGAAAGTCTCGAATTTACAGCTGACGAACAACTTATTGAACAGGTGCTCATCAATCTGCTCAAAAACGCTATTCATGCCCTCAACAACCAGCCCGATGCCCGCATTCAGTTGCTCGGCTACCTGAACAAACGAGGGCGTATTACCCTGCAGGTAATCGACAATGGTCCGGGGATACTGAAGGAAGTACTCGACAAGATTTTCATCCCTTTCTTTACCACAAAACCTTCCGGATCAGGCATAGGCCTAAGTTTATCAAAACAAATCCTCCGGCTGCACAATGCCACCATTACTGCACACTCCGAGCCGGAAGTGGAAACGGTGTTTACCATGACGTTCTAGTGCTGAAGTGAAAAATTTCACTATTACACAAATAAACATATATAAATAAATACATATATTTGCAATCAATTACTAAAAAATGGATACATCCTCGATTAACATACGGTATACTGATTTGGCCAATGAAAGCTGTTGTCTTTCCTGTGGCGGCGCCATCAATTACGCTGAACCCGGGCCGGGCGAATGTTGTGTCGACCTGGGAAGCGGCAGGGGCACCGACGTGCTGCGTATGGCAGAAGCTGTTGGTCCAAACGGTTTTGTTTACGGTGTGGATATATCTGATGGGATGCTTCAGACGGCACAGAAAAATGCTGCCAAACTTGGCGTAAGCAATGTCAGTTTTATCCGGTCGGATCTCGAAAGCATAACCATTCCGGGAGGCATTGCCGATCTGGTTATATCCAACTGCACCATTAATCATGCTGCCGATAAGCACAAGGTATGGAGCGAGATATTCAGAATGCTCAAGCCGGGTGGGCGTTTTGTGGTTAGCGATATTTATTCCCTCGAACCTGTTCCCGCGCAGTACAGGAATGATCCTGTTGCGGTATCGGAGTGCTGGGCCGGAGCGGTTACGCGCGAGGAGTATCTGAAAACCCTCGACGAAACCGGATTTAAAGGTATAACCATTCTCGAGGAAAGCAAACCCTATCCAAAGGGCTTGATTCATGTCGCCAGTTTTACTATATTTGGTAGTAAAGAAAAGAAATGTTGTTGCTGTGGTTAGGATGGTGAAGTATGAAACGGGAATCAGACGAAAGGACGAGGAAGAAATGAAAGAATGAAGAAATGAAAGAATGAAAGAATGAAAGAATGAAAGAATAAATAGATATGCTGACAACAAGACTGCAAGACTACAAGACTGCAAGACTGCAAGACTGCAAGACTACAAGACTGCAAGACTGCAAGACTACAAGACTTAGCAGACCAGCAGAACAGCAGAACAGTAGCAGTAGCAGTGGCAGTGGCAGTAACGCGGCAGCAGTGGTAGCATAGACATCAAACAATCATATTATGAAATCGTTAACAACCAAAAAGAAGACTGAGAAAAAGCAAAAAGTAGCACAATGTTGTGCTAAAACTTCTAAAATTGTGGCAGGTTGCCACGATTGACGGCCGGGACGGATGGAGTTTTCGAAGCACAATATTATCTCCAGGCTTCATCAGTCAGATGATTTTTTCATTGTAAACCTGCTTTCGGGTCAGGCAGATATTCTTTCGGCCCGGGAAGCACAATTGTTTTCAGGCAGCCAGGTGCCGGATAGTCCCGAGTTGGTTGAAAAGGGTTATGTGGTCGATCCTGAGCAGGAACATAAATTATTCAGGAGCAAATACCTCGACTTTATTGATGCCAGGGAAACCGATGAAATCCAGGTTTTTTATGTTCCTACTTATGCCTGCAACTTTGCCTGTTCCTATTGCTATCAGGAGGGATACCCCCAACTTGGCATAACGGAAAGTCTTGAGGTGGCCGAAGCTTTTTTTAGCTATGTGCAGGAACAGTTCAGGGAAAGACAGAAATACATTACCTTATTTGGGGGTGAGCCATTGCTCGACAATGCAATGATGAGGCATTTCCTTGCATTTTTTGTAGACCGCTGTACTGAACTCAATCTTGAACTGGCAGTAGTTACCAACGGTTACCACCTGGCCTCCTATATTCCTTTGCTTTCCAGGGCATCAATCCGCGAGATACAGGTTACACTCGATGGTCCCGAGGCGGTTCATAATCACCGAAGGCCGCTCAAAGGCGGACAGGGAACATTCAGCCATGTCACCGAAGGTATCGATAAGGCACTTGAAGCCGGATTGCCAGTGAACCTCAGGGTGGTGGTCGATCGCGGGAACCTCTCCTCATTGCCTGAACTGGCTTCGTTTGCCATTAAACAGGGATGGACAACACAACCTCATTTTAAAACCCAGCTTGGCCGTAATTATGAGTTGCATTACTGCCAGTCGCAGCAGTCGAAGCTCTATTCACGCATCGAACTATACAGGGACCTGTACAACCTGATCCTTCAGCACCCGCAAATACTCGAATTTCACAAACCGGCTTTTTCGGTTTCCAAATTCCTGTTTGAGAACGGGGAACTACCCGACCCGCTGTTCGACTCTTGTCCCGGCTGTAAAACCGAATGGGCTTTCGACTTCACCGGGAAAATTTTTTCATGCACTGCAACTGTTGGAAAACCGGGTGAAGCATTGGGCACTTTTTACCCGGAGGTTAACCTCAACAGTCAAAAGGTTAGTCAATGGCAGGACAGGGATGTGCTTAGTATTGAAGCATGTAAAAATTGTAACCTCCGGTTGGCATGCGGTGGCGGCTGTGCCAGCGTGGCATACAACCGCGAACATAACCTGCATGCACCCGATTGCCGGCCCGTAAAGGAATTGCTTGAGCTGGGCATTGCATTGTACCGGTAATAGAACCAAGAACCAAGAACCAAGAACCAAGACAAGGGACGAGAGACGAGGGACAAGGGACGAGTAAGCAGTGCTTCGACTCCGCTCAGCATCCAGGCAGCGGCAGAAATCAGCAAGAGGAGGAGTTTTGAGCAAGAGCCAAGACAGGGACAAGAGACAAGAGACGAGGGACGAGGAAATCAGCAAGAGTTTGAGTAGGAAGCAAGAGGAGAAACCAGAACAATGAAAAAATGAAAGAATGAAGGAATGAAAAAATATATGGACATACTGACTGCAAGACTGCAAGACTATAGGACTTAGAAGACTTTGAAGACCATCACAGCAACGCCAACATCAAACCCTATCAAACCCTATCAAACAATTTCAAACAACATCAAATAAACACACCGAACACCGAACACCGAACACCGAACACCGAATTTCGAAGAACACCCAGCACCCAGCACCTAGCACCTAGCACCCAGCACCCAGTAACCAGTAACCAATCACCAATCTATGAAAGAGATAACAACTGCCGATTTTGAACGTGAAGTAATGCAGGGGGATAAGGTTGTCCTCGATTTTTATTCTACAGAATGCCCGCCCTGCGAGGCATTAGCCCCTAAATTTGAATCGCTGGCCGAATTGTATGGAAGCGACATAAAATTCATGAAGGTTTTCCGGCAACAGAACCGTGATCTGGCTGAACGACTGGGTGTTCACGGTTCGCCTACGCTGGTTTTTTTCGATAAAGGCAGGGAAACCGGTATACGCCTTTCCGGGGGCATAAAACGTTCCGAGATCATGCATAACCTGAATGCCATGATACCGGCTGAGAAAGTTGCACATATAAAAAGCAAGCTTAAACCGTTTGTTTCAAACTTTGATGTAGCTATCATTGGCAGTGGTCCCGGCGGGCTTACCGCAGGACTATACCTTTGCCAGGCCCGTGTTAACACGGTATTAATTGATACAGGTCTGCCCGGGGGGTATGTCAGTCTTACCCACCAGGTGTCCAATTATCCCGGTTTCATTGATCCGCAACCTGGCTACATGCTTTCCCACAACATGTCGGAACAAACCAAAAAGTGCGGAACAGTCTTTAAGGTGGCCGTGGATGTTACCCGGGTTGATCTCCATGAAAGGCAAATTGTTATCGACGAGTATGAAACCGTTCAGGCCCGGAAGATCATTATTGCTACCGGCAGTTCACCCAATTACCTGAATATTCCGGGTGAGAAGGAATTCAAAGGCAAAGGCATCTCATACTGTGCCACCTGCGATGCCAAGTATTATGCCGACAAAGATGTTGTGGTTATTGGCGGTGGTAACTCGGCTGTGGAAGAAGCGGATTTTATTACCCGGTTTGCCAGGTCGGTTACCATAGTGCACCAGTTTGATAAGTTTCAGGCCAACCGGCAGGCGCAGGAGAAATTACTCGCACACCCCGGGGTGAAGGTATTGTTCAGTCACGAACCCCGTTCTTTCGCCCGTCGGGGAGATAAAATGGTGGTTGTTGTGGAGGATCTGAAAACCAATAGAACAGCTGAGCTGGAAACCGATGGGGTATTTATTTTTGTGGGACTGAAGCCCAATACCGAGTTATTTGGGAATGACCTGGCATGTGATGAACGGGGCTATCTTGAAACCGATGAGGATATGCGGACCAATATGGACGACATATATGCCATTGGCGATGTGAGGAGTAAAAAATACCGTCAGATCACCACAGCCATTGCCGATGGAACCATTGCAGCCATTGATATTACAAGAGAACTCGACAGTTAGTGAGGCCGGGGGGCTAAAGTTGAAAATCCTGTTTTGAACAAGAACAGGATTTTTTTGTTTAAATGATAAAATAGGATCATTAAACATTAACAATACACCATGAAAACACGAAAATTGAAATATGCAGTGTTTGCATTTGCCGGCCTGCTGGCCTACACAGTTTCAGCACATGCCGAAACCCCTGAAAAGCTTACGGTTAATACAGCCGATAGCAAGGTAAACTGGATTGGTAAAAAACCAGGCGGAGAGCACAACGGGTATGTGAAAATCTCCAACGGCGAAATACTGATGCAGAAAAACGAGATCAAAGGCGGATCGTTTGTGATTGATCTGAATTCGATTACGGTGCTTGACATTAAGGATGAAGGAATGAACGGCAGGTTGGTCGGTCATCTGAAATCGGCCGATTTTTTTGAAGTGGAAAAATACCCCACGGCGCGCTTTGTAATCACACAGGTCAGTAAACTGAACAGCCAGTCGGCTGCCACAGCAAAAGCAACACACCGGATTGAGGGCAACCTTACCATTAAAGGCGTAACGAAAAAGATCGCTTTCAATGCCAGTGTTAATGTGCGTAACGGCAAGGTTATTGCCAGCACACAGCCTTTTGCCCTCAATCGTACTCTTTGGGGGGTGAATTACCAGTCGAAATCGATTTTTGCCAACCTGAAAGACCAGTTTATTGATGACGACATGATCCTTTCGGTGGAACTTGTTTCGAAATAAGGGTGCTTTATACATAAGCCAACTGGCTCAAAATAGCCCTGCTTTGTTTCAAAGCGGGGTTTTTTTTTACCTTTGCCTGCGTTGATAGCCGGCATAAAAGCAATAAAGCATGTTTGTGACCCGTTATCGGTTATAATTGCATATGAACACACGAAAGGAAGATATTGCCAACGCGCTAACACATGGATTCGGCGTTGTTATTTTTGGTGTATTGGCGCCGCTGCTGGTAAGTTTTACCCTAAAACAGGGCAATGCTAGCTGGCCGGTGATGATTTTCAGCTTCTGCCTGGTGATGATGTACCTGAATTCGGCTCTGTACCATTGGTCAACACGTAATGATCTGAAAAAAAAGCTGAGAATACTCGATCACATGAATATTTTCCTGCTTATTGGCGGCACTTTTACGCCCATAGTGGTTTACAACATGGGAAGCTGGAACGGATTGCCTTTTTTGGCTGGTTTTTGGGCCGCCATGGGAGGCGGTGTTGTTTATAAGCTATTTCTTACTGGCAAATATAAACTGGTCAGCACCTTAATATATGTAGGTGTGGCTTGGGCAGGCGCCATGCTGGCCTGGCCGCTTTTTGATACCATGCCACGGATTGTGTTGATATACCTGCTGATTGGCGGACTGTTCTACACAGGGGGAACCATTTTTTACCTGAAAAAGCAGCTGGCATACAGTCATGCCATCTGGCATTTATTTGTGCTGGCCGGTAGTCTGACCCATTATTATGCCGTTTATCTTTCCGTGAAACGATAGCTTGTTTCTTTATTTACCGGAATTGAATTTAACTAAACTGATCCAATCAATTTCACCTGAACTCTTGCAGAAATCTGTAATGAATTCTTTAGTGAATTTATTGATCATATTATTGTAAGATTCAACAAATTCATCATTTCGTAGTTTTGCCTTATGTCCAAGTGGTTCAATCAGGTCGATGAACAAATTTTCGTTTCCTGATAAAAACTCCCAAAATTTCTGTCCGCAATATTTGTAATAATCCCCTTTGTCCGGTAGATTGTCTTTCCCATAACAACATCCGTTTACCGCTATAACCTGTATTTTTGAGTTACTTGTCCTTAAAGTTTTCATTGCACTTTTAAAATCAGTCCTCATTTTTGATATCTGACTGCTGTTTCCCCAGTTTGGCCCTGATTTTATTGTCACAATATAACGTATGGCATCTTTATCAAATTCTAAATCAATTCCGGTTATTCCAGATTTCCAGCCAGAATAAACTTGTGAATTGATGAATATGGCCAAGCCTTCAAGCCAGTCGCCGAAAATAGTTTCTTCATTTGATGATATATAAGCATCTGTAAGTCCTCTGATAATTTGTTCAGCAGTAACAAGATGTTTGGCTTTGAAAAGATAAGGATTCTTCTTTTTTAGGACAGTTTTAAGCTTAAGATTATTCAAGCTATCTATACGTTTTTTATGAAACGTACCGACATTATCTTCAACGTACTGCGTAACGTTTTTCAGATTTAGCTTTTTCATATTTTTTATTTGAATCAAACAAAATATATTGAATGGGCTGAATTTCGCTTTTTACTTTTTCATAATATGCGGGAATAATTTCAATGCCAATGGAATTCCTTAACATTTTCTGGGCAACAAAATTAGTTGTCCCTGATCCCATAAATGGATCCAAAATCCAATCTCCGGGTTTGGTAAAAAGTTTAATGAACCATTCTGGTAAGCCTTCAGGGAATGCGGCACTGTGATTTTTGTTGCTACATTCAGTCGCCAGATGAAGCACATTTGTTGGATAAGCCATTTCTCTGTCAATCCAGTTCGATATATTTTTTCCGAAACCACTTCCAACTTTTGAATTGTCGCGTATTTTATCAGTATCGCTTAATTTTCGCAGTCTCGTTTTTTTCCAATCCCCCATTGGTACCATTACTTCTTCCTGATACATCGAAAAGTTTTTGTTTTTGTTAAATTGCAGTAACCTTTCCCAGGCATCTCTGAATCGGTTTGGCCATTTTCCCGGATAACAGTTTTTCTTATGCCATATAAATTCTTCTGTCCATAACCAACCTTGTTTACGCATCTCAATAATTAATTCCATAACGTATGTACTCCGCTCACCATCAACGACCTTTTCTTTGATGTTAAGGACAAAAGTTCCTGTTGGTTTTAGAATTCTAAGAAGTTCATTAGATATGGGCAAGAACCAGTTAACATATTTATCTGGTTGAATACCGCCATAAGTTTCCTTTCTTTGATCGGCATAGGGGGGCGAAGTGAAAATCAAATCCACTGAATTATCAGCAAAATCCTTTAGAATATTCTTACAATCACCAAGGTACAATTCAGTTTTAATATCCATCTTTTTGTTTCAAAAATAGTTTTTTGTCATTGAAAATAATTCTTTAATACATACAAGTTACCATATAATTGTCAACATAAAATTACTTTTGTCTCGTGGTTAACCATTCAAGGTGTTTCATCACAAACCTGATGTCGCTGTAAGAAATCTCATCGCCCAGCGCTGCCTTTGCCGGGGCAAGGTTACGGTCGGTTGTGGTACGTATGTGTGTAGCAACACGCTCAATGATATCGGGAGATACGAATTCGTTTACCGACAGCTCCCCGGTTCCAATGTAATGGGCCAGATGACCTTCGATGGTGGTGACAGCAAGTCCCCGTTCCTGTGCAATTTCAGCAGGTGTTTTACCCTTGCGGAACAGGTCGAAGGTTGCGAGCCGGGTGTTGGGCTTCTGCGCTCCGGTTTTTGCTTTTTTTGTCCCTGGCTTAATGGGAGGAGGGTCAATGTGTTCTTCGAGGCAAAAATCGGTGATGATTTCCAGCAGTTCATTGCCATATTTTTCAAACTTTGCTTTTCCCATTCCTTTCACAAGCTTTAATGCTGCAGGGTTTTGCGGCAGGAAATTGCAGAGCGTTTCAAGTGTTCGCTGGTGAAGGATCATGTAATGGGGGAGGTTTGATTCTTTGGCCTTGCTGTCGCGCCACGCTTTCAATATTCTGAACAACTCGGGATGATTGATCACTCCGGTGTCGTCTTCAACAGTCCGTGCAGTGCGTGATTTGGCAGCCGGTGGTTCAATAGCGGCCCTGGCCTTTGTTTCCAGGTAATCCCTGGTTCGGAATCCGGTTTTTACCGATTCCAGGCAGGCCATTTTTCGGAAGACATCCTGTCGCAACCTGTTAAAGGCATCGGTAAGCGATTTTTTAGTCTCTCTGTTGTCGGTTTCCACCGGTACACCTTTAATAATGTCATCCAGGCTTTTTTTCATAACCCCGGTAAAAAAGTGACTGGCCTTGTTGATCCTTTCCTGCAGTGCTGCGTTTGTTTCGGCATCGGGGTGCGATTGCAGCAGATTTCTGAGTTGGGGATGGAATTTTTCTGCTACGCCGGTCAGGTCACGCGTAACAACTGTCAGCATTTGCTCGAATTTCTCTTTGGGGCTTCCGACAATGCGCTGGTGATGCTCATTTAACAGTTTCAGGCAGTATTGAAGGCCGCGAACCAGCGGGCTGAAATCAAACAATTCCATAATCAGGTTTTCCTGGTAAGCTTTTTTTGAATCAGCCAGTTGACGTTGATCGGGCTGGCGTTTTTCGGTTTCGCGAATGAAACCCGAAACCACAGGGTCGCTGATGATACCCCGCTGTGCTACCGGGGCACTGAGTACCAGTCCATCGAGACTACGGCAACGGCTTAGCGCTACGTAAACCTGGCCGTGGGCAAACGCAGCCTGGGCATCAATAATGGCCCTGTCGAAGGTAAGTCCCTGGCTTTTATGAATGGTAATGGCCCACGCCAGCTTAAGCGGGTATTGTATAAAGGTACCGATAACCGTTTCTTCAATTTCTTTTGTTTCCTCGTTCAGTGAATATTTCATATTCTGCCATTCGGCCTTTTCAACCAAAATGGGATCATCGTCGCCCTGACATTGAACGACAATGACATCCTCTTCGAAACCGGTTACCTTACCAATTTTCCCGTTAAAGAAGAGTTTATCTTTTGAAATGTCATTCTTGACAAACATTACCTGGGCACCGGTTTTTAATTCCAGTTCTGGTGAGGTAGGGTAGGCATATTCAGGGAAGTCGTCCTTTATGATAGCCTTAAAAGTACGCATTTTGCCGGGCAGGTGTGCCAGCCGGCTTTCGTTGATCGATTGTGCCTGGGCGTTATGTGTGGTCAGTGTTATGTATCCGCCGTCAGCATCGGCATCGAAACGCGGATTGTAACGTTTGTTAAGTGCTGCGAGCGCCTCAGCATCCAGCTGATTGTCGCGTATTTTGTTCAGCAACGAAATAAACTCCTGGTCGCGTTGCCGGTAAATGTGCTTTAGTTCAATGGTCACATAATCAGTGCTGCGTAAGGCATGACTGCCGAAAAAAAAGCCGGTGTCGTAATACCTGAAAAGAATTTCGCGGTCGTCGTCCTTTATTACAGGCGGCAATTGCTGAAGGTCGCCGATCATCAGCAGTTGAACGCCGCCGAACGGAAGGCCTTTGTTTTTGTACCTGCGTAAAACAGCGTCAACGGCGTCGAGCAAATCGGCCCTTACCATGCTGATCTCATCAATGACCAACAAGTCGAGGCTTTTCATAATGTTGATCTTTTCACGACTGATTTTGAATGAGCCTGAAGCAATGGCGTCGGGCTGATACGGGTGGCCTGCATCGATGTATTGAACAGGAATGTGCGGATGAAAAGGCAACTGGAAAAATGAATGAATGGTAACACCACCTGCATTGATAGCAGCTACGCCGGTGGGCGCAACAACAATCATCCGCTTGGGAGATAATGTTTTCAGGTTGCGAAGAAAAGTGGTTTTACCGGTGCCGGCTTTCCCGGTCAGGAAAATATTCCGGTTGGTATGCTGAACAAAGTCAAGCGCCAGTTGTAGGTCGGGGTTCGAAACAGATTTCATATAAGATGTTATTAAAGTTGCATAAAATTGCTAAGCATTGCCATTCTTTTTTCTGAATTCTCCGGGGGTCATCCCGGTTTTTTCCTTGAATAGCTTGCTGAAATAGAAAACAGAACAAAAACCCAGGTCAAACGATATTTCCTTGATACTCATGTCGGTATTGGTAAGCAGGTGAGTTGCCTGTTTCAACCGCAACGTCGAATGATACTGCATGGGCGATAAGCCCGTATACCTTTTAAAAGCCTTGCGGAATATGGAGTAGTTGAGGTTAACCTGTTCGGCAAGTTCCTCGATTTTAAGGTTATCTGACGGGTGTTCGCGAATAATCAGACAGGCTTTCTGGATGGACTTTTCAACCTGGCCATGTCTGAAGTTTTCATTTTTCTTCAGCGAAATGATGTGTCCGAGTAATTGTATCAGCAATCCCGAAGAAATTTGCTGGTATCCGGGCCTTTCGGTTTTAACGAGGTTTTCAATATCCTGTATAATACGGATGATGTTTTCGTGGAACCCGACCTGAACAACGGGTGTATCGCGCAATAAGGCAGCCGACATCATCATGGCACTGGCCGAAGCGCCCATAAATCCTACATAGTGTTCTGTCCAACCGGTATTTTTCAGCGGCCGGTAACGATGCCATACATTGGGCTTTAGCATAATCACTGAACCTTCGCGAATATGGTAACTGCCCTCCCGCGTTTCCATAAGCCCTTCGCCTTCGGTAATGTAATTAACCTGGTATTCCTGCAACACGCGACCGTTGTTCCAGTTAAAATGGTAACCGCTGGGATGACCCGGTGGCGGATACTGGTTATCGGGCTCAACCCTGGCCGAACCTACCACCGTGAGATATATACCCCAGTTCTTGTCTTCGGTGTTGTGTGCCAGGTATTTAAAATTGTTACAGGACATAAGGGTATCAGATTGTATAAAGAATTGCCCAAAATATGTATTGAAATCACATAAAATGAGTCATATATTTGGTTAACCGACTCGCCAAATTACTAAAATAAAATCATAATATGAATTCATTGCTGAGTATTCTGCTGATGGCTGTAGGTAGCATTTGTGCAGCCAGCTTTTATGTTCCGATACGGAAAATCAAAGGATGGTCGTGGGAATCGTACTGGCTTGTCCAGGGTGTTTTTTCATGGATTCTGGTGCCCTTGCTGTTTGCCTGGCTTACAGTTCCCTCCGGAAGTCTGAACGACATTGTTAACCAGTCCCCGTCTTCATCCAGGTGGATGGCTGTTTTTTATGGCGCCCTGTGGGGTGTTGGTGGATTAACCTTCGGGTTAAGCATGCGCTACCTGGGTGTTGCGCTGGGACAGTCCATTGCCCTTGGTTTATGTGCAGCCATAGGTACCTTGGTGCCTCCGGTAGTTGCCGGGCAGGATTTGTTTGCCGACCGTGCGGGCATTCTTATGGTAATTGGTGTGGCAGTGGCGATTGCTGGTATAGCCATTATAGGCTATGCAGGAAGCCTTAAAACCAAAAACATGTCCGATGAGGATAAAAAGAAAGCGGTTGCCGAGTTTGCATTAAAGAAAGGTATACTCATTGCCATCTTGTCGGGCGTGATGAGTGCCTGTTTCAATTTCGGACTTACTGCCGGAAAACCTATCCAGGAATCAGCCCTGAATTTGGGCACCAACCCCCTGTTTGCCAAAAACCCGGTGATTATGTTTGTTACTTTTGGCGGTTTTGTGACCAACATGCTGTACTGCGTTTTCCTGAATGTTAAAAACAAAACCGGTAAGGATTACCTTTCGGTTTCTCCCGGAGTGCTGGTCAACAATATCGTATTTTCAGCCATTGGAGGTACACTCTGGTATATGCAGTTCTTTTTCATGGGCATGGGTGAAAGCAAACTTCCGGTAGCCATGGTTGCCTTTGCCTGGAGCATACTGATGGCCATGAACATAACCTTCAGCAACATTTGGGGCATAATCCTAAAGGAATGGAAAGGAGCAGGAAGAAAAACCATTATGGTGCTTGTGGCAGGTCTGATAATCCTGGTGTTATCAACTTTTGTCATTAAGTTTTAATTAATGTGGCTGAAGTAAAACAAATCAACAGATTATTAAATCATCAAATCAACAAATAATATGAAAGCAGAAAAAGTATTACAGGCATATAAAGATGCCCAGGAACAATATGCAGTTGTTGGCGTTGATACCGATGCTGCATTGAAAAGACTCGACCAGGTAAAAATTAGTCTCCATTGTTGGCAGACCGATGATGTTGGCGGCTTTGAAACGCCCAATGCCGTGCTTGGCGGGGGCGGCATTCAGGCTACGGGTAATTACCCGGGTAAAGCCAAAACCATTGAGCAGCTGAAGCAGGACATCGAAAAGGTAATGAGCCTGTTGCCCGGTAAACAGCGTTTAAATCTGCACGCCATTTACGGCGATTTTAAGGGTGAAAAAGTGGACCGCGATCAGATTGAAGTGAAACATTTTCAAAGCTGGATTGACTGGGCCAAAAAAATGGAAACCGGTTTGGATTTCAATCCAACCTGTTTTTCTCATCCTTATGCCGACGATGGATTTACCCTTTCGAGCAAAAACGAGAAAATACGGAAATTCTGGGTTGAGCACACCAAACGCACACGCCGTATAGCGGCAGAAATGGGTAAACAACTCGGAACACCCTCGGTGAATAATATATGGATACCCGACGGATCAAAGGATATTCCGGTCGACCGCAATGCCCACAGGGCAATTCTGAAAAAATCACTCGATGAGATTTTTACAGAAGAATTTTCCCGGCAATACCTGAAAGATTCCATGGAAAGCAAGCTTTTTGGCATTGGCTCCGAGTCGATGGTAGTGGGTTCAGCCGAGTTTTACCTGGGCTATGCCATTAAAAACAACAAGCTGATTTGTCTCGATAACGGCCATTTTCACCCAACCGAACAGGTGGGCGATAAAATATCTTCGGTACTGCAGTATGTCGACGAATTACTGTTGCATGTAACCCGCGGGGTAAGGTGGGACAGCGACCATGTGGTAATTTTTAACGATGAGATTCAGCTGATCGCCCAGGAGATCGTTCGGGCAAATGCCCTCAACAGGGTGAATGTAGGACTCGATTATTTCGATGCCAGCCTTAACCGCATTGGCGCTTATGTGATAGGGACAAGAGCTGCCCAGTTGGCCTTTTTGTACGCGCTGCTTGAACCAATTGAAATGCTCAGGAATTATGAGGAGAATGGCAATAACTTCGAGCGCCTTGCCCTGATGGAAGTGATGAAAACCAAACCATTGGGTGCAGTTTATAATTATTACTGCCATACCCATAATGTTCCGGTGGCCGAAGATTATATCCCTGTAATTCAGCAGTACGAGAAAGAGGTGCTGAGTAAAAGATAGCCGGAGGAACCAAGAGCTATGAGCTATGAGCTATGAGCTATGAGCTATGAGCCATGAGCTATGAGCTATGAGCTATGAGCTATGAGCTAACAGCTAACAGTCCTGATTTAAAAGTAAATGTATGCCACAAGCAGTAATAGCCATTTTTGACATTGGCAAAACCAATAAGAAATTTCTCCTCTTTGATGCACAACTGAGCCTTGTGCATCAGGAGGAGGAAAAATTCGCAGAAATCACCGACGACGATGGTTTTCCCTGCGACGATATCAAAAGGTTGGAACAGTGGATGGAGCAATGCCTTGACAAGGCTGTGCAAAACGGTCAATACCAGGTAAAAGCTGTCAATTTCAGTACCTATGGCGCTACGCTCATGTACCTAGATGATGCCGGCAAACGTTTAACACCCGTGTACAACTACCTGAAACCCATGCCCGAAGAGGTAATGGAAGGTTTTTACGATAAATGGGGCGGCCAGGAGGAGTTTTGCCGGAAAACGGCCTCACCGGCACTGGGCATGCTTAACTCGGGTTTGCAGGCACTATGGATAAAGCAGAAAAAGCCCGGTATTTATTCAAGGGTAAAAACCATCCTGCATTTTCCGCAATACCTGAGCCATTTGTTTACCGGTAAACAAGCATCGGAATACACCTCCATCGGGTGCCATACCGCTCTCTGGGATTTTGATCACCAACAGTATCACCCGTGGACCCTGGCCGAAAAACTGCCTTTGCCGCAGCCCCTGGCGAATGAAACAGTTTACCCTGTACAGATGAAAAATTTGGAAATCCCGGTAGGAATTGGTATTCACGACAGTTCTTCGTCGTTGGTGCCCTATTTTAAGGCTACCAACGACCAGTTTATGCTGATATCCACCGGTACCTGGTGTATTTTTATGAATCCTTTTAATAGCGAACCCCTTACCGCGGAGCAGTTACGTAAAGATTCGCTATGTTATCTGAGCATACAGCAACAACAGGTGAAATCGTCGCGCCTCTTCCTTGGCCACATTCATGATGTGAACGTGGAAAGGCTGAACCGGCATTTTGGCACAGCGAAGGATTTTTACAAAACGGTAAAAGCTAACGGGAATAAACTATCGGCATGGCTGCACAAAAATGCAGGCAGGGTATTTTTTCAGCAGGGCATTCCGGCTGACTATGTCGATACTGCTGTGAATCCGGGCAGTTTCCTGACTTTTGACGAGGCTTATCACCGGTTAATGTACGACCTTACCGATCTGGCCATGGAATCGCTCAGCCTGGTTATAACCGCGGATGACCAGTCCGATGTAGTTTATATATCAGGCGGTTTTGCCCGTAATGAAATTTTTACACGGTTGCTGGCCTCACGGTTACCGGGGAAGAAAGTATATACTTCCGAAATGGACAATGCCACTGCACTGGGTGCTGCCATGGTGGTTTATCATAGTGCTTTTGAAAAGAATATGCCGGCTATTGATCTTGGTTTGAAGCGGATTATGCCATTTGGGGAGTAGATCAAGACAGGGACGAGAGACAAGGGACAAGGGACAAGGCCAGCGGCAGTAGCAGTGGCAGTGGCAGTGGCAGCGGCAGTGGCAGTGGCAGCGGCAGTGGCAGTGG
>CAZUBW010000039.1:0-36084 GCA_964618645.1 uncultured Bacteroidales bacterium
TACGCGCTGCATCCAATACTTTTACAGACCATGTGTTGGTGGTGGTTTCAAATGGATTGGTTTGTCCTGTGCGCTTTTTTGTTATTGAAACGGGTTGTGCAAAGAAATAGTTAGCATGATAACTTGCTTGTTTTTCCGTTTCAATGGCATTGATAACATCCCTAATCCTAGTTTTTGTATAACACAGAAATCCCTGTCCCTGTTGATGCAATTTTAGTCCCTCGTAGTAATAATTCTCCGTGTTCATTGATCCTCGCCCATTGTCATATTGAATTGAAGTAACCACTGATAAAGGCCCCTGGTAACCAGTAACCGGGAAAGAGGCTCCTGTGCCTCGCTGATAAACACTTGTGGATGCCTGGGATAGCTTTGTATAGGTAAGCTTGGTAACATAACCAAGTCCATTGCCCACATTAGCCATTAATACATTTGTGTTACCAGGAGCATTGTAAATCATATACCCGTTCCACCATGGCGAAAAGCCATCGGTACATAAATAGTCGTCTCTTCCGTCCCCATTAAAATCATCAATGTAATAATTATGTGTGGAAATCTGTCCATAAAAGAAATGAGCATAAAAGTCCTCTCCCCTGTTCTTACTTATATAGTAATAATGGCCAGACCAACTATTATCCGCATCTGCAGTTACCATTAAATCTGAACAGCCATCACCATTGAAATCGCCAACACGTAATATATCATCTTTTAGATTATCCTTCTTTTGCGGTATATAAACCGTTTCAAAACCTGCTCCATTTGAAATTCTCACTTGCCAATCTGACCAATCTGTTGATGAATACCCGCAAATAAACATGTCAGCTTTCCCATCGCCATTGTAATCGCCAATCTTATAGTGATGTTCAATTGTTGGTATACTACTTGAATACACCTCGGTCATACTCGTTTCGTTGACTTTATATATCTTGATTCCGGAACTATTGATTTTCCAAATATCAGCCAAGCCATCACCATCAAAATCAGCTAAAAAAACATTAACGTTTGTTCCGATTGAAACGCCGAAATTAAGTGTATAACTAAGGTTCATGTATGTAAGATGTCCATTTTCGTATTCAAATGAACAAACTTTAATCTGACCGCCGGGCTCAACAATAATGTAATCATTTAAGCCATCGCCATTTATATCTCCCGAGCATGATTTATACTGTATCGAAATCGGTTTCCCTTGAGAATTCTCGTAAAATTTGTCATTCCCAAAATCAGTCCCTTCGCTCAACATGTAATAATATTTCCTTTGGGTAGTGAACGTGTTAAACATGATGTCATCCATGTTGTCTCCATTGATATCCATCGCGAATAGTTCGCTAATAGTGGACTCATCGATATCGAAATCCCCTGAATTGGCTAATGAAAAAGTATTATCCCCATTACCTTTATAATACCGCCATCCACCGCTTTGTGGCATACAAAAAACATCCGACTTCCCATCTCCGTTAAAATCCCCGGAAAGTAGTTTTGAATCATGCGTAATATAAGTATGCGTCGTATTATAGACAGCCTGCGAGAAAGCAACATCTTCCGGCAATTGATAGGTAAATACCGTAGAATTTAACCTGGCTGAACCTATTCCTGATTCAATAACCTCATTTAATAAAGAATAAGTATTATAAGATGAACCCTTGTTATTGTATTTAAAATCATAAGCTTTAACAATGTTGTTATTATACTTAATAACGATCTTGTCCAGTATAAACTGCTGTTCGATCTTTGTACCCTTCAGATAATGATAGTGCTTGTCATTCCTTTCCCTATACATGAATCTGACGGTATTTGGCCCGTAGATAATTTCAGCCGGATACACATTGTAATTATCCTGTATATAGGTGAAATTTATTGTATTCCCAAATAAATCATGAATCTTGGAAACATACCAATTTGCTGTATATGGATAACCAGGTATCTTTTGCCTTGATTCAGCAGTATTCCCAAATTCATATTGTAATCCTGTTTTTGTTTCTGCAAAAAACCAAACGGGAGCTGTTAAATAATTTGTAACATCTTTGGGCGTAATTCTGGAAAATATTTCGTTGGCTGTTTGATACTTAACCTGTGAATAATTGTTATAAAAGGTATTTGTATTTACTAACCGGTTGCCATCGAGATAAAACCGGTCGGTTGTATCCATTGCTATTCCTGTAGCCTTATTATCGTGGTAATATGACTTTCCGCCACGACTAATCATTGAAAATCCCGCTATCTGCCATCCATATCCTGCAATTCCCGGTCCGGTATTGCTTGAATATACCAGCGATAAACCGGGTGTCAGCCCGTTTACGCCGGGAGGTAATTCCAAAGGAATGGAATAGGAAGCTCCCCCCATTGGATTGACATTGAAACTGCCATTGGTTGCACCTACTATTAAAGATGTATTCAACGACCGGGTTTCGGGATCTACCGGGGTGGAAACGTAATCAACACTTCCGTTAACCATAGGATTAACGGTCAGGGTGCCTCCGGATGGTGAATAACTATATCCGGGACCGAGGGTTACCGAATTGTATACCGCATATGATTTCGTGCCGCTTTCGGTTCCTGTTAGTGTTATATCATAATTCTGGCCAAAAGCCAGCATATTACCGGCCATGAAACACATGGCCAGGATACCTGTTTTATTCATATCGGCAGGATTTATTGCGGTTTCGTTTCTTCATTCTTAACAAGGGCAGCAATTTGCTTTTTTAATGCGGTGATTTCTGCTTGCTGTGCCTTCATTGCCTCCACCAACACAGGGATTAATCCCAAATAATCAATACTTAAGTAACCTTCCTCATCTTCCGAAACTAATTCTGGAAAAACTTTTTGTACATCCTGAGCCAGATAGCCAAAGAAAGTTTTCCTACTTGGATCATCAACACGCAATACAGTTGATAATGTGTCTTCCTTGGAATCTGATTCGCTGGATGCAAAACTTAAAGGCTCTCGTAGTAAAGGTTTATATTTCTTTGCTTGCAAGGTGAAAAGTTTATTAGCATCTTTTCGCTCAAAATTAGTTATATTGGTTTTTAGCCTGGAATCAGATGAAACAGTTATATTGGTTGCCCTGACATAACCATTCACGTCAAGTGTATAGGATGGATTAACCATACCAATGCCAACTCGTCCATATGTCCTCTGAATACTAATTCCATATCGGTCAACTCCTTCTTGCTTTGTTACAATTAAGAACCTGTCATTTGATTCATCATAATACATTCTTGCCCCATAGGTAACATCTGTTGCAGAATTGGTACCGGTTTCATAAAAAAGAATGCCAGACTTGCCGCTGGTTGCTGTTAGTTTTAGCCATTGATTGTTACCGAATTCCAATTGTGATGTTGGAGATGTAACACTTCCCAGACCAATAAAACCTGTATTAGAGACTTTTAACTGAGCTTCTAAGTTTATAATTAAGCATAATGCTATTGCAAATAATGTAAAAGCTTTTTTCATGGTATTTTTTGTTTTGGGTTTTTATTGTCGTATAGTTTTGATTTCCTGGTGTGTTACTGCTTCACTACCTTCCACTCTGTTTTCCGTTCCCCGGAACTGACCCTGAGTATATAGGTGGCACGGGGCAGTTGCGAAAGGTCAACGGTGTTGATTGCGCCCAGGTTGTTTTTGCTTTGCAGCAACCTGCCGCTGTAATCATATACCATTATAGACGAGGGTTGTGTTTCATCGAGGTTCTTTAGCTCAACCGTGAGCAGTCCTTCGGTGGGATTGGGGTACAGGATAATCTCCAGTTCGCCGATAACCTCCTTGTATTCCTTGCTTTGAGCCGAATCGGCTTTTGCAGTGCTTTTAAGGCCGGGGGGTAACCCTATTACGCGATATTCCCGGTTACCGGCAGCGTCATATCCGAATGAATAGGTCTGCTGGCCATAACTTGTATTTGCTACCAGGCCAATAATAAAGCATGTGAGTAATGGTAAAAGGTGTTTCATATAAATAGGGGATTTTTAACATGTGCTTGCAGTGTTAATCATTTGCCATAAACAGGCTTGCTGAAATGTGAAACATAATATAAACCACAACTTTTGTTACAAAACTTAATTACCAACTATACCTCAACCTAATTCCTACTTTTCAACTCACTATTGCGACAACGAATTCCCAACATCAACCTGAACAAACTTCTCTATTAAACATGTTGCCGTACCCCAAAACAAAAAAAAAAAAACAAAAAAGCAAATGAATGTTGGGATATTTATAAACAATTTTCGCTGATGAGCTATCAGGTCTTGCCCTTACTGACTCTGACAGGTCGATTGACGCTGTCAGGTCTTACCAAAACGACGCTGACAGGCCTGCCTGCCGTGCAAGGGTCTGAAAGAGGCAGGCAGGTCTAACGACGCTGTCAGGTCGCAAGCCTCGAACCTTAAAACATTATCAAACCAGATTAACAACAAGTCCCCTTCAAGGGTTTGCAACCGCTTGAAGGGGATTCGTTACCCATAACTGCGTATCTTATTTCTGTCAGTCAGGTTTGAAAATACTTGAGGATTTTACTGCCGCTGCCACTGCCCCTGCCACTGCTACTGCCCCTGCCCCTGCCGCTGCCGCTGCCACTGCCACTGCCACTGCCGCTGCCACTGCCACTGCCACTGCCGCTGCCACTTTTCCCTTATCCTGGCTCTTGGCCCTGCCTGCGCTGCCGCTCCGGCAGGCAGGTCTTGGCTCTAATCATCAATCCGCCCTTACCTGCAAAGCTCCAAACACTACCGGGGCATCGATAATCAGCTGGTTCAGGGCCCGTGAGGCGGTATCGGTAGCATACTGGATGGATCCAAAAGCAACCGTATTGCCATCGGGCATGGTAGCGCCGGCAAAAACGGCATCGGATTTAATTCTTACAGGGGTATTGGAATTGATGCGGATGACTGAATTGCCAAAAACAGTATTGATTTTGACCCTGATGGGTTCATTGTCGGTAAACTGAATATTCCGGAAATCATATACCGTCCGGCCAAAAATTACGTTGTATTCGCTGTTGTCCTCAGGCTGAATGGTAACTGTCCGGTCCTCGAACATGGTTTGCTTTTCATCGTGGTGGATCCGGAACATCCAGGGTTTGCCCATCAGCATGGATACACCCACAAAAATCAGGAACAAGGCAAATAACACACCGAAAATATTCACATCGAACAGTACCTTAAATATGGCGGCCAATCCGATCAGGATTAACAACACACCCCAAAATAAACCTGGTGCCATTTTCATAAATGTTTAATATTTAAATGCAAAATAAGGTACCCTTGCCATAAAAATATAACAAATTTCGGTAAACGACACTTTTATACCGGTATCAGGATATTTTTTTCGGTTTATCAACCTT
This sequence comes from uncultured Bacteroidales bacterium, assembly GCA_964618645.1. Lineage (GTDB taxonomy): Bacteria > Bacteroidota > Bacteroidia > Bacteroidales > UBA10428 > UBA5072. The sequence continues at coordinate 5,333 of CAZUBW010000039.1, forward strand.
GTCTTCGAGGAGTGCCAGTTCAAATACCTGCATAATATTATCGACATAATGAAACTCCAAGCCCCTCAGGTATATTTCATTGATCTCACCTATGTCCTTGCGATTCTCCGAAGAAAGGATAATCTCTTTTATATCTGCACGTTTGGCAGCCAGCATTTTTTCCTTGATACCGCCCACCGGCAACACCCGACCACGCAGGGTAATTTCGCCGGTCATGGCCAGTTGCTTTTTCACCTTACGTTGTGTTAAAGCCGATGCTATGGAAGTTGCCATGGTGATACCGGCCGATGGCCCGTCTTTGGGTATGGCGCCTTCAGGGACATGCACATGCACATTCCAGTTTTCGAACACTTCCGGTGCCAGGTCGAGCAAATCGCTGTGCGACTTAATATATTCCAGGGCAATTACGGCAGATTCCTTCATCACATCACCCAGGTTTCCGGTAAGGGTAAGCGTCCCTTTTCCTTTACTCAGACTGGTTTCAATATAGAGTATTTCACCTCCGGCGGCTGTCCATGCCAGTCCGGTAACCACCCCTGCAAATTCATTTCCCTGGTACCTGTCTTTGATGTATTTGGGAGGTCCCAGAATGGTTTCAATGTCAGTTTGTGTAAATTTCCGCTGATACGTTTCGCCCAGGGCCACCTTGCGGGCAATAACCCGCACCATTTTGGCAATGGTCTTATCGAGTTCTCTTACCCCCGATTCCAGCGTGTAATTTTCCACCAGGAAAGCCAGGTTTTGTTTCGAAAACAAAACTGCCCTTTCCGTAAGGCCATGGTTTTTAAGTTCTTTCGGAAGCAGATGCCTTTTGGCAATCTCAACCTTTTCCTCGAGGATATAGCCGCTTACATTGATCAGTTCCATCCTGTCGAGCAAGGCAGGGTTTATGGTGCTTGTGGTGTTGGCGGTGGCAATAAAAAGTACACGCGACAAGTCGTATTCAAGTTCAATAAAATTATCGTGAAACGCATTGTTCTGCTCCGGGTCAAGCACCTCGAGCAGGGCTGATGACGGATCACCATGAAAATCCTTCCCCACCTTGTCGATTTCATCCAGCACAAAAACCGGGTTCGACGATTTGACTTTTTTCAGACTCTGGATGATACGTCCCGGCATGGCGCCAATATAGGTTTTGCGGTGACCCCTTATTTCGGCCTCATCGTGTACACCACCCAGCGACATGCGTATATATTTACGGTTAAGGGCTTTGGCAACCGATTTGCCCAACGAGGTTTTCCCAACGCCGGGGGGACCGTAGAGGCAAATAATGGGCGATTTCATATCGCCTTTGAGCTTGAGTACGGCCAGGTGCTCGATAATCCTGTCCTTTACCTTTTCCAGTCCGAAATGGTCACGGTCGAGTATCCGCTGCGCTCTTTTCAGGTCGAAATTATCTTTGGTATATTCACCCCAGGGAAGTTCGAGCAAAGTCTGCAGGTAATTCAGCTGAACCGAATACTCGCCGGTGGCCGGATTTAGCCGGTTTAGCTTATCGAGTTCTTTTAGAAAGGCGTTATGAACCTCCTTACCCCACTTTTTCCTTTTGGCTTTGCTTTTTAATTCCTCGATTTCCTGCTCAATGGGATTCCCCCCCAGTTCGTCCTGAATGGTTTTCATTTGCTGATGCAGGAAATACTCGCGCTGCTGCTGATCCATGTCGATCTTCACCTTGGTTTGGATGTCATGTTTCAGCTCAAGCATCTGTACCTCGCGGGTGAGATACTGCAGCAAGGCTGTAGCGCGTTTTTTCAGGTTATTCTGTTCAAGGAGGTGCTGTTTCTCCAACATGCGTATGTCGCTGTTGGAGCTGATAAAATTGATGAGAAAGGCAGAGCTTTCAATGTTTTTAACAGCAAAAGATGTTTCGGGTGGAATATTGCTCGACAGCTTGATCATTTTGAGCGAAAGATCTTTCAGCGCTGCAATAATGGCCTCGAATTCATGATCCTTGCGCCTGGGCTTGACATCTTCGAGCGCCATAACCCGGGCCATGTAGTAGGGTTCGGTAGAAACAATCTCGCGAACCGCGAAGCGCTTTTTACCCTGTATGATCACAGAGGTGGTACCATCGGGCATTTCCAATATTCTAAGTAACTGTGCCATGGTACCTACACCATAAATTTCGCCGGGTTCGGGATCGTCAATATTCGGATCCTTTTGTGCAACGGTCCCTATAATTTTATTCTTCTGATAGATCTCCCTCACCAGTCGCATGGATTTCTCACGACCCACCGTAATGGGAATGATCACTCCCGGAAAAAGAACAGTATTGCGCAGCGGCAAAATGGGTAATGTATCCGGAACGGTGGTCATGGTAATACTCTCTTCATCCTCCTCCGAAATAAGCGGGATGAAGTCGGTATCCTCATTTACAGACGATGATAAAAACAACGTGCCATGCTTCTTTTCCTGCAGTTTGCTCATAAAAAAATAATCCTCCTGAGAAATAAACAAATAAGTGGACAATTTGTCAGCACCCGGGTGCAAAAATACGCTTTGTCCTTTTAACAATCATCATGCCATTCATTATATTATGCAAACCACCGCTAAATCATATGGTTTTCCGGTACCGGCCGGTTAACCGGTATACGTTCTCCACAATTTTCCGGTCGGTTTCGCCAAAAGCAAATTCCCTGAAATACATGGCTTTCTGAATGGTTTCAATGGCTTTGTCGGGCCGGTAGGTTTCGAAGCCGGGGGCGCCACCCCATGAGAACGAGGGGATGAAATTGCCCGGATATCCCGATCCGTAAATATTGGAAGAAATGCCCACCACCGTTCCTGTATTAAACATGGTACTGATACCGCATCTTGAGTAATCACCCATAATAAGCCCGCAGAATTGCAGGCCGGTATCTTCGTAATCGTTCAGGGCATAGTTCCACAGCGAAACCAAACCAAAGTTATTTTTCAGGTTCGAAGTGTTTGATCCGGCGCCAATGTTGCACCATTCGCCAATTACTGAATTGCCCAGGTAACCGTCGTGTACTTTGTTTGAATAACCAATGATCACTGAATTTGTTATTTCGCCACCGGCCCTGGAATAGGGACCTATGGTGGTGGGTCCGTATATACGGGTACCCATTTTCAGCTGCGCCCCCTCGCCCATGGCAAAAGGCCCCCTGATCAGCGATCCTTCCATGATATGTGCATTACTGCCAATATAAACAGGGCCTGTTGACGCATTAATGGTGACATATTCGAGTACGGCGCCCTCTTCAACAAAAATATCCCCGGCATTAACCAGGTTATTGGCAGGACTGATGGGCGATGATTTACGGTTGCGGGTAATCAGGGTAAAATCCGACTGTAATGCTGCTCCGTTAAGCCTGAACAGATGCCAGGGCCTGGAAAAAACAACGAAATCGGCCTTGCTCTGCACCGGCCGGCACCCTTCGGGGGGATAACCGTCAAAACCCTCCATCATCATACCGTTGATGCAGGCAGCCACAAACAACTGATCCTTAACCAGCACTTCGCCTGTGTCAAGCGATTCGATTTCCCCGATCAGGGCATCACCGGGCATTACGCGTGCATTAATCAACACATTGACAGCCCCGGTTTCCAACGGGTACTTTTCCTGCAGGTATTCCTGCGTGAAATGCGAAAACCTTTTTCCGGTCCACTTCTCCCACTTCTCGCGTATGGTGAGTATACCGATCCTTAATTCACTAACAGGCCTGATAAAGGTAAGGGGCAACAGCTGGTCGCGCTGATGGTCATCGAACAATATGTATTTCCTGTTGGTTACAGCCATACTATTGAAACGGTTACATACAAATATAAGGTATATAAGCGGCATTATGGCCAACCAGTAGCTCTTTCTGCCAAAACAAAAACTCCGTTTCCATCAACGTGAAAACGGAGTTGCACAATATCGAACAAAACAATCTCAATTACTGCTTTTTCTTGTCGTAATGGCTTTTGTAACGGTTCATGAACTTATCAACACGTCCGGCGGTATCTACCAGTTTCATCTTACCTGTATAAAACGGGTGCGATGTATTCGAAATTTCAAGCTTGATCAGCGGATATTCCTGGCCATCTTCCATTTTCACTGTTTCTCTTGAATTGGCAGTTGACCTGGTGATGAATGTATGTCCGTTTGACATGTCCCTGAAGGCCACCAGCCTGTAACTTTCGGGATGTATACCTTTTTTCATTTTCTTTTGCTTTAGCTTTTATTTCCGATTGGGGTGCAAAAATAATGAATCATTTTTAATCCTCAAAATTTCCCTGCTCCTTTTTCCTGTCCTTCTCAAATTTCTTACTCAGGTTATTGAATCTTTCAAAGGGCGCTTCGCGGTCGAATAAATAGCGGTAGGTGATATGCGTTTTTTCTTTGGTAGCACCAAACTGGCCATACATGCGGTTCACGGTAAGATTATAATCGCCTACCCACGACAATTCAAGCTCTTCCAAACCATTTTCGCGCATAGCATCGGTAAGCTTAATATACATACCCCCAACCACACCGGTTCGTTGAAATTCAGGTATGACACCAGAAAGCAGCAGCCTTCCACGTGTAATGGCCCGCTTCTTATAATACAATAACTTAATGATATTGAACAGGTTAAGGCGGCCGTTTTTCAGCTTCCTGAAAACCTGGTTCATATCGGGGAAGACGATCAGAAAGCCGATAGGCTGGCCTTTGTGATAGCCAAACCATATATAGTTTTCATCGAGCATGGCTTTTGCCTCTGTAAAAATACCATAGAAATCTTCAAACTTCAGGGGGTTGTAATTTTCGAGAAATTCTGCCCATATTTTATTGTACATCACCACCAGTTCGCGAATGTATTTTTCTGCCTCTTTCATCTCGAGGTGTTTGAACGAGTATTCGGGCTTGCGCCAGAAACGCTCGCCAAACTTCCGCATTTGCTCGGGATACGGACGACTGAAAGTATCGTGGAAGCTATACTGTTCAAAATATGTTTTAAACCCGTAATTTTCAAAAAGCGCACGGTAATATGGAAAGTTATAAGGCATCCCATAACCCTGGGGCATGAAACCTTCGACCAGCAAACCCCAGTTGACAAAGTTTTCGCCAAAATTGACAGGACCATCCATGGCTTTCATGCCCTTTTCATCCAGCCAGCCCCTGGCAGTGTCAAAAAGCAGGTTGGCGGCCTGCTGATCATCGATACATTCGAAGAAACCTATGCCGCCCGTTGGCTGCGGGTTGTGATGAGCTTTCTGTTCATCGTAAAAAGCAGCAATGCGACCGATAAGATTTCCCTGTTTATTTTTCAGCACCCACCTGCGTGCATCGCCATGGCTAAAGGAAGCGTTCTTTTTGGGGTTAAACGTGTTTTCGATTTCCAAATCAAGCGGGCACGACCAGTTCGGATCGTTTTTGTAAAGGATCTTTGGTACTTCGAGAAATTCCCTGGTGGTCGTCTTGTCTTTTACTTCGATAAGCTTCATAGGTTTACAATTTAAACCATTCTCCAATCCAGTCGACATTTGCAACCGAATGAGAGCGGTGTTTAAACTCGTTTTTTTTGGGGGTATAAATATACTCTTTTTTCCAATCGCTATGGTTTGCCACAATTTCTTTTACTGCACGTATAAAATAGGCTACATCTGCCGATGTCATTACGGGGTGTAATGACACTCTAACCCAACCGGGCTTCTCTGAAAGATCGCCATGATTGATCTTCTCGGTGATCTGGTGCGAGCGGTCGTAACTTACCTCGAGCAGGAAATGGCCGTATGTGCCGGCGCACACACACCCCCCTCTTACCTGAATGCCGTAGCGGTCGCTCAATAGTTTGGCAATCAGGTTAAAATGGATGCCGGAATGGTAAAATGAGATAATGCCCAGGCGGTGAACCAGCTGATCACCCAGGATGCATATTCCCGGTATGGCATTCAGGCCTTTCATCAATTGCCGGGTGAGCGCTTCTTCGTGTTGCAGCATCTGCGGCACACCCATTTTTTCCTTAAGTTTTATGGCCAGGCTTGCCCTTATCGCCTGTAAAAAACCAGGCGTACCGCCATCTTCACGCGATTCAATATCATCGACATACTTATACTCACCCCATGGATTGGTCCAGTCAACCGTACCCCCACCCGGGTCATCCGGAATATCCGAAAGGTAAAGCGACCTGTCGAAGATCAGCACACCCGATGAACCGGGACCGCCCAGGAATTTATGCGGTGAAAAGTAAATGGCATCGAGCTTCTGCATCGGATCTTCCGGATGCATATCGATATCCACGTAGGGTGCCGAGGCGGCAAAATCGACAAAACACAGCCCCTGGTGTTTATGCATGATGGCCGCCAGATGATGGTATGGGGTGATGATACCGGTTACATTAGAACAGGCTGTAAATGCTCCAATTTTAAATTTACGGTTGCTGTATTCCCTAAGGGCTTTATCGAGCGCATCGGTATCTATCAGCAGCGTTTCCGAGGGAGGTATCATCACCACATCGGCAATGGTTTCATACCACGACATCTGATTGGAATGATGCTCCATGTGGGTAATAAAAACCACGGGACGTTCGCTCAATTCAACACATTCGTTCCTGATCCGTTTGTTACCGGTGCGAAGGCTCAAAATACGCTGCAATTTGTTCACCACGTTGGTCATACCCGATCCGGCAGTGATGATCACATCATTTGGACCGGCATTGACGTGACCTTTAATATGATCATGTGCGTATTTATAGCAACGCGTCATTCTGCTTCCGGCTTCACTGGTTTCGGTGTGGGTGTTGGCAACATAGGGTCCGAACACACCGGCCATTTTATCTTCGATAGGCTGATAGAGACGGCCGCTGGCCACCCAGTCGAAATACCTCAGTTTTTTCCGTCCGTAAGGAGTCAGGTACCGGGTATCCGCGCCAACAACCTGTTCACGATAAGGTTTAAAATATTGTTCAAGATCAGGCATATACGTTATTTACATGGTTAAAAATAATACTCTTTTTTCAATATTTCTCTGACGATTGACCACATTGACGGTTTGTTAGGGTAACAAACCAGCTTTTTTTAGGCTTTTATTTTAAAAACATCAAAAGATCATTAAATTTGCGCCTCCATTCCTACGGGATGGTTTTACCAGATGGTGGTCGTAGCTCAGTTGGTTAGAGCGCCAGATTGTGGCTCTGGAGGTCGCCGGTTCGAGCCCGGTCTTCCACCCAAAAGCCTGAAGCAATTCAGGCTTTTTTTTTGCATATCTTTCATTCTTTCATTTCTTCCTTGTTCATTACTTATTTTTTCATTTTTTGACGATATTTGGGTAAGCATTGGCATATGCAACTATAATAAACCAAACCCTTTTACAATGAGAACTTTACAACTTACAGAGAAAATTGTACTAACCCTGCTGCTTGTTGCAGCGGTTGTATCCTGTGCCATTAACCCGGTTACCGGTAAAAAACAGATCATGTTCATGAGCGAGGCCCAGGAGGTTGAGCTTGGCACACAATACGACCCACAGGTGCTTGCAACTTTCGGCGAATATAAAAATGATCCCTTGCTGAACTTACTCCAGGCCAGAACCACCGAAATGGGCAAAATTTCGCACAGGCCCAATATTCAGTACCACATTAAAATACTCGACTCACCGGTGGTAAATGCCTTTGCTGTTCCCGGCGGGTACATTTACCTCACCCGGGGCATTCTGGCGCAACTCAACAACGAAGCGGAACTGATTGGCGTCATCGGTCACGAGATGGGGCATATTACAGCCCGGCACTCTGCAAGTCAGCAGAGTAAACAGCAAATAGGCCAGCTATTGCTGGTAGGCGGCATGATTGCTTCTGAGAAGTTTGCATCGTACGCTGAATATGCCATGCAGGGTATGCAATTGCTGTTCCTCAAATTCAGTCGCGATAACGAACGCGAAGCCGACCGCCTTGGGGTGACCTACTCTTCGCTTATTGGTTACGATGCCAGTAAAATGGCCGACTTTTTTGATGTGCTTAACAAGATGAGCATGGCCGATGGGGAAGGTGGTGTTCCCACTTTTCTTTCAACGCATCCCGATCCGGGCGACCGTTATAATTCGGTGAAACAGCAGGCCAAAGCATGGCAGGACAGCCTGAAACTGCCAGCCTGGAAAGTCAATGCCGATAGTTACCTGCAAATGATCGACGGAATTGTTTACGGCGAAGATCCCCGCCAGGGCTTTGTTGAAGGGAATACCTTTTATCATCCGGAGTTGAAATTCAAATTTGCCATCCCCCAGGGCTGGCAATTGGAAAACCAGCCTGCCCAGGTTAATATGGCCCCGGCCGATGGCAAAGCCCTGATGGTATTTACCCTCACATCCGGAAATTCACTGGAAGAAGCAGCCAGAACAACTCTCGAACAGCTTGGGTTAACGGCAGTGCAAAGCACTAATACCACCGTTAACGGTTTGCAGGCCGTAAGAGCCCTCTCCAACCAGGTAACCCAGGATCAGAGCACCGGACAGCAATCAACTAACAAGGTGATGTCATATTTCATCAACCTCGACAATCGTTTTTATGTGTTTCATGGTGTTACTGCCGAGGCCGATTATGCTACCTATGATGATGTTTTTTCAAGCGCGATGGTAAATTTTTCCAGACTTACCGATCCCTCTAAGTTGAACAGGAAGCCCGATAAACTAATGATTAAGAAAGTACAGCGTACAGGAACACTTGCTGATGCATTTGCCTATTACGGGGTAAAAAAAGACAGGATGCAGGAAGTGGCCCTGCTGAACCACCTCGCACTCACCGACAAGGTTCAGGCCGGCAAGCTCATTAAAGTGATCGGACAGTAATATGAAATTTAAAAACCTCAGGGCTTATCTGATAGTAGCCGGCCTGGTGGCGCTGGGCCTTATCTTACTCCTGAACAAAGTCCTCATTGCAGGACTTATTATGCTTGGAATCGGGGGCATTATTTTTTCGATGTGGGAATTCTTTCTGAAAGAGAAGGAAAAACAGCTTGACGAGCTCGCCCGTGAAATGAAACGTATCCAAACCGAAAACAATGCGTTGAAACAGGATTTGGATGAACTTTCAAGGCGCAGGCTTAACATAACCGAGGTGAACGAAATACTCGAATTGGGACTGATTGAGGTAGACACCAGTTTTAAGCGAACGGTTAACCGCAATCTCGAAATCGACCGGAAACAGGTTCAGTTCATTGGCGTATTGCATGTTGATTTTGTGGCAAAATACGGCATCGATTTCAAAAAGCTGAAATACCGAATCGACGAAGAAAAACAGGAAATAAGCATTGCCAATGCCATACCCCAGTTTTTGTCGTTTTCCAAAAGGAATTGCGTATGGGAAATTGCTGAAATCCTCGAATACAATGAGCCTTTTTTTGGCGGAACCCATTGGAAAACCAATGCAAAACTCGATAAACTGGCCAATCAACTCAAAGAAGAGATCCGGGTTAAAACCGAGCGCGAAACCGAGAACGGTCCCAGGGAACTGGATTGGATAACCCGGCCCTTGCAGAAGCATGTGGAAACGGCGCTGGAACTGATACTGGGTAACAGGGGTTATAAAATACGGATCACGGAACTCGACAGCGGCGACTACAAACCCATACAGGAATACAACGCCAAAGCCATTCCGGAAAGGTAGCCCTGGTTTTACTTGAAGTAAGCTGCCAGCATGGCATAAAGCAGCTCCTGCTGAATGGGCTTTGAGATGTATTCATCAAAGCCCTCCCGTTTCAGTTTGATTACTTCATCGGCCAGGGCATAAGCTGTCTGGGCTATAACAGGCATGGTAAAATTTCTGTCCCTCAGCGCATGCAATGCCTCAATGCCATCCATTTCAGGCATTTTTATATCCATCAGAATTAACCGGATTTCCTTTTCGCGTTGCAAAATTTCGAGCACCTGCCGGCCCGTTTCGGCATGATGTACAATGGCTTTTGTTTTGCGGAGCAGCTTATCGATGTAGCTGAAATTTGCGGTATCATCTTCCGCCACAATGATCTTTACACCTGAAAGATCAACGGTATCACAGTTCTTTTTCCTGGCGACATGTCGCAACACGTCCGCATCGCTTTTGATAAACGGTACGGTGAAATAAAAAACCGAGCCTTCGCCAACCTTTGAGGTAAGACGCATGGACCCACCCAGGAGATTCACCAGTTGGTTTGAAATAGCCAAACCCAACCCGGTTCCCCTGTGCAACCTGTCCTTGTTCTCCTCAACCTTACGGAAGCGTTCAAACACCATTTGCTGATTCTCCTCCCGGATTCCTATTCCGGTATCTTTCACATAAAACTCAAGCATTTCTGCGTCGGGTTGCTTCCGGCATCCTACCTCTATATAGCCTTCGCGGGTAAACTTAACCGCGTTGTTGATCAGGTTCGACAGTACCTGGTTTAAGCGAACGCTGTCCGTTACGATGGTGGTATCCCTGATGCTGTCGTTCATGGCGAGCTTAAAAGCTATATCCTTATTTAAGCCTATATCATCGCGTTTCAGCAACATGTCGAAAGCCACTACCTGATCGCTTAGCAAGGCATCGAGTGATACCTCGTGCAGGTCAAGTTCCAGTTGTCCTGCTTCAATCTTCGAAATATCCAGTATGTCATTGATCAGCTCGAGCAATGTTCCGGAGCTGCCCTGAACAATACGGTTGTACTCGGCACGTTCTTCATCGGTGATGTCCTTTTCACCCAGCAATGACGAAAAACCGAGAATTGCATTGAGGGGTGTTCTTATCTCGTGAGACAAATTAGCCAGGAACGACGACTTAAGCCGGTCTGACTCTTCGGCTTTTTCCTTGGCCAGCAATAATTCGCGCGTACGTTCCTCGACAAGCGATTCGAGCTGGTTCCTATGCTTTTCGAGCTCTTCGTGCTGTTCTGTAATCTGTTGCTTTTGCTCAATAAGCATATGATTGTTACTTTCCAGTTCGTCGCGCTGCGACATCAACTCTTCATTCTGCGAATTTATTTCCTCCTGTTTCTCCTCGAGCTTAACCGCTACCTCTTCGAGTTGCAGGGTACGTTCCTTTACCAGTTCCATTAACTTGTGCTGTTGACTTTTGAAAAAGGCAACGCGCAGGTAATACCCCATGATAATCAATCCGATAATCAGCAGGTACAGGGTAATCCTGAAAAGCAAGGTTTTGTACCAGGGCGGTAATACGTTCAATATCAAGGTTGCCCCTGTTTCGTTCCATACCCCGTCGTTATTGGACGCCTTTACCCTCAGTATGTATTTCCCGGGGTCCAGGTTGGTATAGGTAATCTCGTTTTTATTGCCAATGTAATTCCAATCCTTATCAAACCCTTCAAGTTGATAAGCATACTGGTTTTTCCGGGGCGTGGAATAATTCAGCGCTGCAAACCTGAAGGTAACAACCGGTTGATTATGCGACAGGGTAATCCGCTTTTCATAATTGATATGCCGGCTCAGAATTTCGGGAAATTGACGTGCATTAACCGGGGTGTTTAGCACCTCCAGACCGGTAAAGTAAACCGGCGGAATCCTGGGATTGTCCTGCACACTATCGGGGTGGAATGCTGCAATGCCGGTTTTGCCACCAAAATAAAACCGTCCGTCTGCATCCCTGAAATCCGAAATGTAATTAAACTCATTGCAGGGCAAACCGTCAGCCACATCGTAATTGCGGAATTTTTCGGTGACCAGGTCAAACCGGCTTAACCCTTTATTGGTAGATAACCAGAGATATTTATGGTTATCGCGCATTATCGACAGGATGGCATTGCCCTGAACTCCGTCGGTTTCACGCCAATGGGTGAAAGTGCCGGTTGCAACATTAAGCTTATTGAGCGCCTGATCGGTACCAACCCAAAGATTTCCCTCAGCGTCCTCATAAATATCATATACCCGGTTTCCGATGATACCCTTTTCGAGGTCAGTACCGGACATGAAGCGCTCAAACCCATCTTTTTCATAACTATAGCGGCATAAACCATTCCGGGTGGAAATATAAATGTGGCCCCGTGAGTCTTCAAACAGGTGGTAGATATCATTATTGCTCAGGGTAGATAGGTCATCGGGGTTGTGCCTGAAATGGGTGAATATGCCGGTGCGCGGATCAAACCTGTCGAGTCCGTTGCCCTGAAAGCCTACCCAAAAATTGCCTTTACTGTCTTCGAGAATAGCCCAGACATTATTGCCGCCAATACCAAAGGTATCTTTAGGGTTAAAACGATAGTGGTGGAATTTTCCTGTTTTCCGGTCCATCATGCCCATACCTCTCAGGTAAGTGCCAATCCACATATTCCCCTTGCTGTCGCGGTATATTTCTGTAACATTATTGCCCGGGATGGTATTCGAAGCACCCTCTGTTGCCAGCATTTGCCTGATGCGCCTTGTTTTGGGGTTGTATACCCTGATCCCTTCACCATCGTATCCAAACCAGATGTTTCCATCGGCATCATCTTCAATCGTCAGCACCGATCCAAAAAGCGATTCCCGTAAAGGGTCCTCAAGCAGGTCGGAATAATTTAGGAATTTTTTGGCTTTCAGGTCAAGGATGTTTACACCACCATGGTAATTACCGATCCAGATAATACCATCATCCGACTCGAAAATGGTATAGAGCTGATCGTTACTGATAGAGGCTTCGTCGTATTGATTATGCTTATAGTAGGTAAAAGTACCGGTATGCCGGTTGTATACGTTCAGTCCGCCATGGTCGGTGGCAATAAGAAAGATGCCAGGTGAAAGTTCATGCACATCGCTGACAGCATCTTCGTTAAGATCCCGGTTTGTTTTTCCTTTGACAAAATGCCTGACAGATTCCGTTTTCTGGTCATAGAAAAAGAGCCCCACTTCAGAAGCCAGCCAGATGTTATCTTCCGAGTCGACATAAATATTTCCAAAGGTAGTGGTGCCCAGGTCGGTTACCTTATCCGGAAAGAGCTTAATCTGGTAACCCTTATTGTTTCGCGGGTCAAACCGGGTAAGAATACCCTCGGGCGAGGAAAGCCAGAGGAATCCACGGCTGTCCTGGGCAATGCCCGAAATGTAATTGCTGCCTATATCTGTGTTATTTCCCGGTTCATGCCTGTAACGTGTAAAAGTATTGTTATGGCGGTTAAACAGACTCAGCCCCCCTCCCGAAGTCCCTATCCACAGGTTGTATTGCGAGTCCTCAAACAATGCCCTGATACTGTTGCCCCCAATGGTTTGGGGATTGCCGGCTTCATACTGGTAGGTATAAAAAGTTTCATGCTCCCTGTCGAATTTTACCAGTCCGTGAATGCCGGTTCCTATCCACAAAATACCTGCACTGTCCTCAAGAATTTCAACGATAAAATTCGATGGAAGTCCTGCCGTATCGAGTGTATTGTGCTTATAAACTGTAATGTTTGATCCGTCGTATTTGTTAATACCTATATCTGTGCCAAACCACATGAAACCCATTCTGTCCTGGTAAATAACCCTGACTGTGCTCTGCGACAAACCATCTTCAACCGTAATGTGCTTGAAGCGGAACTGAGGTTGCCCGTAGCAATCAGCGGTACCCATGCTGCCTGTTGAGGCAGCAACGAACAGGACAGTTATAAAAACTTTGAAATTACTTTTCATAAGCTAATTATACGCTCTCCGAACATCGGGGTTAACGTAAATATAACTTTTTTTTGATCAATTCCTTGCAGGTTTTGACCATGAGTTATCAAGCATATGATAAGCTGCCGTTTTTAAAAATCGAGTGACACCTGAACGCCGGCAGACTGGTATTTGCCATTACTGAATCCTGCAAATACGCCCACGCTGCCCATTAGAAATATCTGGCTGACGCTGTAGCCCAGCTCAATGTAATGCGGATTGGCCTTACTGGTAAGATAATTTATATGCAGGTTTTCGCACCATAGTTTGTTGCTCAGAAATGGCAGGTATTTTACCAGCAGGTAAGGCGTGGTAAAGGCGATATGTGCCTCGGCATAGGCACTCACGGAATGATGCCGGTAATAGGGAAGAAGTCTGAAAGCATCATTATTATTTGTCAGCAGAACCGGAATGTCCTGATTGTTGAAATACTTGTCGTCCATAGCAAAGATCCTTTTCTGGGCCAGGAAAGTTCCGCCTTTGATGTTCCACGAAAAAGCATGCATCATGCCCCACTCCATCTTTTGTCTTGCACCAACCTCCAGCAGGCTATAATCAGCTGTACTGTTTACAATTCCAGCGATTGCCGTTTTATTCCGCGCATAAAAAGTAGGAAACTTCGAATACTGGTATCGCTTGACGCCATTGTAAACCTTGTAAAAATGCCGGGGCGTGAATTCAAGCCCGATATCCCAGTATGCCGCCTCGTTGGAAACATTCCGGGATGTCCAGTCAGGCTCATTACCGACCAAGTTTGGAGTGTAATCCCGCTGATTCCGGTAAAAAAACGAATAATCAGCATGATTTACCAACGGACTGGCTGTGCGATAGCCAATTTCCGTCAATAATTTCAACCCGTTGGCCAGGTCAATGGTATTGGAAACATAAGCCAAATTTTGCTGGTATAGTTTCAGGTAATTACGCCTGAAAAAGAGCGAGGCAATAGTATTGACAGTTGGGTCAATGCCGGTCTCACCGTTATAATCAGCCGATCCAACCGAGAGGTGAAACTTAAGACTGCCACCCCGCATAGGCGCATAATTATAATGGATATCTGTCCACCACATCAAACGTTCCCTGCTGAAGGCATAGGCTATCCCGGGCTTAATATTCAAACGGTGAAAAGTATCGATCCGTGCTTCAATTTGAAACGACTGGCGCAAGACAAATCCGTCAACCGTATTGAAGTTAATTTTATTGAAACCAATAAGGCCGTCGTAATGTACCCGCAGCGCACTGTCGATCAGATGAAAACCGGTTCCAAAAAACAGGGCATTGGCAACCTTTTTAATGGTTGAGGACTTACCTTTTCTGTCCGTGGAATCAGCAACAGGCTTCTGACTGGCATTCATCGTAAGGGCGCTGTCACCTGCAGCTGTTATCCTGTTTTCGATGGTTGAAAGCGGTATGGGCCGGATGGTATTCCAATAAGCGGTATCCCTTCGCACGGCATCTTTCTCCACGGTCACCTTGCGGTTTTCCTCCCTGATTTCGAGTGATTTTTCATCAGCCGTGTCTGTACGGGTTTCTTTGGCCATGAGCGTTGCCAGCTTTATCATGTCGCGGTTCGAAAGATCATCATTGGCGAGCAACGTTTCAATTTCCTGTTGCTGCTTTGCTTTCTTTTCCTGCGCTTTTGCGGTAACCTGCGACTTTTGTGTAGTGTCGGCCCTGGCAACCTTGGCTGCAATGCTCTTATTTTTTGTATTCAGTGACACGTGCATGAACTTAACCGAACTTGCATATTTATAGGTAGCATTTATACCCATAATGGCAGCATCTGCTATAAACTGGTGACTGACCGGAAGCCATGCGCCGGCTTTCACCGGAGCATAAATAACTTTATAGCTGAGTTTCCCAAAAAACATTTCCATGGCCAGATCGGCAGAATGTAAACACCATTGCCTGTCGACAATAAACAAATAACCATTCATCAACTGCTGACTATTGCGCTTGGGAATAACCTTTATTTTGAAAACAGCCCTGTTGCCCTCTTCAAAAAAACCCTCGTATTTGTATTGATAATAATTGAAAGCCCTGGGCGCCAGCGGTGAAATGAAAGACTCCATTTCGGGCTCATATAGGCTCGAAGTAACCAGTCCCAGTGGATTTACATCGTTACTATTCCAAGGATAGGTACTCCTGAATGATATTACTTTTTGCTCGTATTTATCCGGGGCATGGAAGAGGATGCGGTTAACCGATTCCTCCATGAAGGCATCACCACTTTTTAGATGGTACTCCTTTCCATTAGCGGACACAGTAGCATGTTTGGCAATCAGCCGGGGAATTTTTACAATATTCACCGTTCCCCTTAAATAAACCTCTGCTTCATATTCGTTCACCAGGTTCAGGTGATAGGGAGCCTTACTGATAACCTTACGCATGATGGCATAGGCAGGGTCTTCCTTTCCGGGTGTTATGACAACTGCCTTAACTTCCACCGGTTGCTCTTTGAGAACAACATCTTCGGTCAACGGAGCATCGCCTGCCACAATGCTTTTGCGAACCAAATAGTAGCCCATCGATTTATAAACGATAGTGTGTTTGCCCGGTTCAAGTTTAATTTCGTAATAGCCCTCGGCATTGCTGGTCACACCTGTTGAGGTGGTTTCGTCGTAAATAACGACAAAGGGAACCGGTTCATTTTTTTCATTGATTATGCGGCCTTTGACCGATTGCGCATATGCGGAAGTAACGGATGCCAGCCCTGAAACAATGGTGAGAAATAGCAGTAACGATTTTTGCATAGATAGATGTCACATTTACAACATGACGATTAAAAGCAGGATATGTTACAGGCAAGTCCTGTTTCTTGGCTCCTGGTTCTTGGTTCTTGGTTCTTGGCTCTTGGTTCTATTATTATCACCTATCCCTGCTGACCAACTGCCACTGCCACTACCGCTGCCACTGCCACTGCCACTGCTACTGCTACTGCCACTGCCACTGCCGCTTCTACTTGTCCCTGCTGACCAACTGCCCTTTCTCGTTATAATACTCCCACCGGCCGGTTCGTTTATTCATGGCATAGTCCCCTTTTTCCCTGATCATACCGTTATGGTAGAGAGCTGTATAGGAACCATGCAGGTTATCGCGCTTATAATGTGCTTCAATGGTCTTATTCCCCTGTTCGTCATAGAACTCCCATTTACCGGAAATCTGACCTTTGCAGTAGGAGCCTTTCCAGCGTGGCTGACCGTTACGGTGCCAGGCAAGTGTTTCGCCGTGGAGTTTTCCCCTTTTAAAGGTGAATTGCTCCTTTACCTGGTCATCTGCATGAAATAAAACAATGCATTTGCCAGAAAAAGGTTTGTAACTGCCTTCAACATAAAAAGTGTCTGCCCCTATATCTTCTTCAGTAACGGTGATCTTGCCGTTGCACGCAGCAACCAGGAAAACCACCAAGCATAAATACCATTTCATAGCGCCTTTTGTTAATAGTAGTGTTTGCTACCATTAACGCTGTAAAGCACCGCCGGGTTAATTATTATTGATGAACATAAAAATTAACCCAGTGAAACTTAAAAATCAAAGGACAAAAAGGCGCCTCTAATTTCGTAAACTGGCTTCGCGGGTCCAGTCTTCTGCCCTGCCCACAAACTTCATCCCCAGCACGTAGCCCTTAAGTGTCATCTTACTGTCATCGCCATTGAACCACATGTAACAGTCATAGGTTTTTCCGTTATCGGGATCATGAACTGTTCCTCCTTCCCACCTGTTCTTTTCGGCATTGTAAGAAAAATCCTTAAGGATCATCAACCCCCAGATCTTTTTATTGCGTTGGCCGGGATCGGGGTTATTGACATCCAGCTTGTCTTTTTCGGTTTCAAGCCATTCGACTTTGCCATAATACTTACCATTGGTTGCTTTAAAAATTCTCACCTGCGAGGTTCCTTTGGCCGGAACCCAGATGCCCACAATTTTGTCGGCCTGGCTGAATGCAAATGATGCAGAAAACAACAAACCAAGAATGATGAGGATACTTTTCTTCATAATTAAAGAATTAAGGTTTCACAAGAGATCCAATTAGAGCTTGTCAATAAAGTTAGTAAAATGCTTATTTAGTCATGTGTCTGTTCAGAGAGTTCCATTTGCAAGGCTTGCGCAATGAAATACACCGCTACATATACCTCTTCGGGCTTGCCCTGTCGGTTTGCTGCCTTTCGCTTTCGCCTTATCTGCTCAGTGTTGCACAGTTTCTGCTGGCCCTTAACTGGATTGTCGAAGGTGATTTCCGCAGAAAACTGGCCGCGCTGAAAACCAACCGCGCACTACTCCTGTTTATTTCGGTTCTTGTGGTATATGCCATTGGCATCCTGCTTTCCGAATACAAAAACACCGCACTGGATAAGGCGGTTAACATGCTTCCCTTTTTGGTATTTGCCATCATTACGGGCACTTCGGCACCACTGCCGCCCAAAACATTCAACCGGTTGTTGCTGATATTCACCGATGCAGCGCTATTTGCAGCACTGGTGAGCACCATCCTCTTCCTGCCGTTGGCCGGAAAAACAGGTACCGATTTCCGGCAGCTTTCTTATTTCATGTCGCATATCCGCTTTTCGCTGCTCGTTGTCATGGCCATTTTCATCATGCTATACCGGGTGTATTCGCACTGGAACCGCTTGCTGCATACCGAAAAGGTATTGATGCTGCTGAATGCGATGGCGCTGACGGTTTTCCTGTTCTACCTGCGCTCATTTACCGGACTGCTTATTTTGCTGATCGCTCTCATGCTCTTTGTTTTAAACATAGCCCGGCTGAGCCGTCATTACCTTATCCGCTACGGACTGGCATTTATGGTATGGGGACTGCTTGCTGCAGCGTCATGGTTCGTTATCCGCACCTGGACGCAGAACTTTCGCCCTGCACCGGTTAACATCAGCAACCTCGACCGGCATACTGCCAATGGCAACCTGTATAGCCACAGTCTCGACGAAGTCCCCGAGAATGGCTATTATACAGGGCTGTACGTTTGTGAGCCGGAGATGGAAAAGGAATGGAACCAGCGTAGCAGCCTGCCCTATAACGGAAAAGACCTGAAAGGGCAGCATCTTGCCCAGACCCTGAAACGCTACCTGACCTCAGCAGGACACAGAAAAGATTCTATAGGGGTGAGCCTTTTATCGGCTACTGACATTCAACGCGTTGAGACAGGACTGGCCAATGTACGTTTTAAAACACACCCCGGCATAAGCCAAAGGGTTTACGAAATACTCTGGGAACTGGCCATGCTGGAAAAAACAGGTTTCACCTACAACCATTCTGTAGGACAACGCGTAGCCTTTGTTAAAACTGCCTGGTCGCTATTGCAACAGCATTGGCTTACCGGAACCGGGCCCGGAGATGTAAACAACGACATGCGTGAAAGGGCAGCTGCCCTCAACTATACAGCTGATGCGCAGTGGGAGGGTAAACCTCACAACCAGTACCTTTTCTGGATGCTTGCTTTTGGCATTCCGGGCTTTATCTTCATTGTTTTATGCCTGGTACTGCCGGTTTATATGAGAAACAGCGCCGGCTACCACCTTTTCAATGTATTTGCAGCCATGTTTATAATTTCGATGTTTGCCATCGACACCCTCGAGGGGTATGACAGCGTGGCTTTTTTTGCGCTGTTCTACTGCCTTTTCGTCTTTGGTACAAAACAAAAAAGAATAAAAAATGAACATCCTTACAGCCAGCCGAAGGTGACTCAACTATGTCAATAAAATTAGTAAAGTGTTCATTTTATCACGTGTCTGTTCAGAGAGTTCCATTTGCAAGGCTTGCGCAGTCCGAAAATGCGTAGTTTACTATTCGTAAATGAGCAATTTTCGGACAAGCGTAACGCAGCAAATGGGACTTTATGAACAGACACTACTAATTAATAATGGTACTGAAATGAACCCATGATTTCGCCAAAAACCTCCCTGTTGTCAGCATAGGCAGTGTCAGCCGAAAAGAAGGCCATATTGTAACCATAGTTGTTCTCGAAAAAGAAATACCGCTCGGTAACAACATCAAAATCAATGGTATCTGTATCAGCTGTCACGGTCCTGAATATTTCACGGGAAATCAGTTTTTTGAAATCGGTATCGTTAATCACCGTGTCGGACTGGTAAATTTGTGAACGGTACAGTTTCGAATTTTTAATAATAGGCGCCAATGCATTGTAGTAAATGGCAAGGCTGTAATCCGGAAGCGATTCATTGGAAATGTATAACGATTCCAGCACAGTGTCAGTTGGGTTTTCCTGGTTTCTTACAGCGTAATAAATGTTGCCCTCGTTGGCCAGTACAAAATACGACCAGTTTTCGGGAACCGTGATATCAAAATCGAGTTTTACATCCTCGTCTTTGTTACAGGCAACAAGTCCCAGCAGGGAGAGTGAAATTAAAAACAGCAGGTTTTTCATGGTGCTAATAAAAATAGGTTATTGTAAATTTGCCAGGCTGTAAAGGTATAATTATTACACATATCATGTGATGATAAACTGTTATTTCGGGTAATTCCACCTGAAAAACACCAATTTGCTTAACTTTATCTCCTCGACAACGAATAAAATACCTAATGAAAAAACGGATAAGCATGCTCATCGGGTTGTGCCTGCTGGGAACTACCCTATTGCCGGCGCAATCGTCCGGGAAAAATTTTCCCGTACGCGGATTGTGTATTGCGGCGCCACGGCCTGAAAGTATCGACAGGTTTATAACCTTCATTAACAACGAAATGGCCCCCAGGCAGGTAAACACGCTGATCCTGCGGGTTGATTTCAATTACCGCTTTGCCAGTCACCCCGAATTGGTTGATGGCGTTGCCCTTTCTTACGACGATGTTAAAAAATTAGTGAAAGCCTGCCGGCGCCATCAGATAAGACTTATCCCGCAAATCAACCTGCTTGGCCACCAGTCGTGGGCCGGCACCATTGGTAAACTGCTGAGCGTTTACCCGCAGTTCGACGAGACGCCCCATGTGAAAATGCCCCTGGAGTACAAATGGCCCAATACCGACGGGCTGTACTGCAAAAGTTACTGTCCGCTTCACCCCGATGTTCATAAGGTGGTATTTGACGTAGTTGACGAAATTTGTGATGTTTTTGAAGCCGATGCCTTTCATGCTGGCATGGATGAGGTTTTTTATATCGGGCATGACAGCTGCAGCCGGTGCAGCGGACGCGACAAAGCCGAACTTTTTGCAGGAGAAGTCACCGCCGTCCGTAACCACCTGACATTAAAGAACAGGGAGCTTTGGATATGGGGCGATCGCCTGATCGACGGCAAAACCACAGGCATGGGCATGTGGGAAGCCAGCATGAACAACACCTACAAAGCTGTTGATCTTATACCCCGCGATGTTTTTATCTGCGACTGGCATTACGAACGTCCTGATCAGACGCCCGTTTACTTTGCCATGAAAGGCTTCAGGGTAGCCACATGTCCGTGGAACAGACCCGAAGTTGCGGTACGCCAGGTCGAAGATATGGCCCGCTTCAGGAAACATGCCACGCCGGAAATGCAGGAGCGCTTTGCAGGCATTATTCAAACTGTGTGGTCGAATGCCGAAGGTTTTATGGATGCGTTTTACGCCAAAGAAACCGGGGAGCAATCTTCCGCTGCCTGCTTCAAAGCCGTATTCGAAAAAATGAAAACGCCCTGATACTTTCAACATTTTTCGCTTATTTCGCAGAATCAATTAAAATATTTTACATGAAGAATTATAAGCTCATCAATATCGTTTCGGGCTGGATTACTTTTGCTGTGGCTGCTTTTGTGTATCTTTCCACCATTGAGCCCACGGCCAGTTTCTGGGATTGCGGCGAGTTCATTTCGTCGGCCTTCAAACTCGAAGTCGGTCATCCCCCCGGAGCGCCATTTTTTATGATCATGGGCCGGCTCTTCACCCTGCTGGCCGGAAACGATGTTACCCAGGTAGCCAAAATGGTAAACGCCATGTCGGCCCTGGCCAGTGCCTTTACCATTCTTTTCCTGTTCTGGACCATCACCCACCTGGCCCGTAAAATCATTACCCGCGAAGGTGAAATGACCACGGGCAATATGATAGCTGTCATCGGCAGCGGCCTGATCGGCGCGCTCGCTTATACTTTTTCCGATACCTTCTGGTTTTCGGCCGTTGAAGGCGAAGTGTATGCCTCCTCATCCCTGTTCACCGCACTGGTGTTCTGGGCCATTCTCAAGTGGGAAAATGCCGCCGACGAGCCCTACGCCAACCGCTGGCTGATTCTCATTGCCTATTTGATGGGGCTGTCCATTGGCGTGCACCTGCTGAACCTGCTGGCCATCCCGGCCATTGTGCTGGTATATTACTTCCGGAAATACGAGGTAAGTCCCTGGGGAATAGTGAAAGCTCTGGCATTATCAGCTGTCATCCTGGGAGGTGTGATGTACATTGTAATCCCCGGGGTGGTAACCATTGCCTCTTACTTCGAACTGGTTTTTGTGAATACCTTCAGGCTTCCCTTCAACTCGGGTATTCTGTTTTATGGTTTACTCCTGGTTGGCCTTATTGTATATGGAATCTATTATGCACACCGCCACCAAAAGGTGGTTATGCATACTGCTCTCCTCATGCTTACCGTTATCCTTATCGGCTATTCGTCCTATACCATGCTGGTTATCCGCTCAGCTGCCGATACCCCCATGGACCAGAACGATCCCGAAGACCTGTTTTCGCTGTTGTATTACCTGAACCGTGAACAATACGGCGACCGTCCCCTGGTACACGGACAGTATTTTAATGCCCCCATTCTTTCCACCCGCGAAGGAAAACCTTCGTACTACAAAAAAGGTGATAAATATGTCGAGAACCGCTACCGTATAAAATACAATTACGACAAGCGTTTTACAACTATCTTCCCCCGTATGTGGAGCAGCGACCAGGCCGGCGGTCACTTTAACGCTTACATCGACTGGGCTAACCTCAAGGAAAGCGACTTGTTCCAGGCGCGGCTCGATCAGGAAGGAAAACCCATGCGCGACCGCGAAGGCAAAATAGTGTACGATTACACCAAAGGCCGGAAAAGCCCCAACTTTGCGCAAAACATCAGGTTCTTCTGGAATTACCAGGTAGTACACATGTATTTCAGGTACTTTATGTGGAATTTTTCCGGACGCCAGAACGATATCCAGGCCAACTACAAATCGGAAATCAACAAAGGGAACTGGATCAGCGGTATCAGGTTTATCGACGAAGCCCGTTTGGGTAACCAGCAAAAGCTGCCCGATGCCATGAAAAACAACAAGGCGCGCAACCGCTACTACATGCTGCCGCTGTTGCTGGGGTTAGTGGGACTGGTATACCAGTACCGCAAGCACCGTAACGATTTCTGGGTAACCATGGTATTGTTTATCATGACCGGACTGGCCATTGTGATATACCTGAACCAAAATCCGCTGCAGCCGCGTGAACGCGATTACGCCTATGCCGGGTCGTTCTATGCCTTTGCCATCTGGATCGGGCTGGGTGTACTTGCCCTGCACAGCCAGCTTAAACGCATTACACCTTCTGCATCAGGCGCTGTGCTGGCCACGCTGATCTCATTAGTGGCCGTACCCGTACTGATGGCCAGCGAAAACTGGGACGATCACGATCGTTCGGGACGATATGCAGCAAGGGACTTTGCCTATAATTACCTTAATTCATGCGCCCCCAATGCCATTATTTTCACCAACGGCGACAACGACACCTTTCCGCTCTGGTACGTTCAGGAAGTAGAAGGTATCCGTACCGACGTGCGTGTGATGAACCTCAGCTACCTGGCTGCCGACTGGTACATTGAGCAGATGCATCGCAAAGCTTATGAGTCCGAACCCGTTCCGCTGTCGCTTACACTCGACCAGTACCGCTCGGGTAAACGCGATGTGGTTTATATACTCGACCGCATCAAGGGTTACAGCGACCTGCGACAGGTGATGGATTTTGTGGCCAGTGATAACCCTGAAACTAAAAGGCTGCCCGACCTGGCACAGTCCGTTGATTTTATCCCCACCCCCAGGTTCTTCATTCCCGTGGATTCGGCCAAAGTATTGGCAAACGGTACCGTTCCGCTTAAATACGCTGCTGACATACCACCACAAATGGCCTGGGAGCTTGAGTCGAGCCGCAATTACATCACCAAAAACCACCTGATGATCCTCGACCTGCTGGCAACCAACAACTGGGAACGCCCGGTGTACTATGCCATTACGGTGTCGGAAGACAACTACCTGAACCTCGACAGCCATTTTATGATGGAGGGCCTGGCATACCGTATTACACCCGTTGCTTCCGAAGGCGACATGTTTGGCCGCGGAGGTGTCAACAGCGATGTCATGTACGATAACCTGGTCAATAAATTCCGCTGGGGTGGCGTCGAAAAACCGGGCATTTACCTCGACGAAAACACCTCACGCATGCTGGGCAATTTCAGAAGCACCTTTGCCAGGCTGGCCATTAAACTGATCGAGGAAAACAAACCCGACTCAGCACGGAAAGCCCTCGACCGGTGCCTCGAAGTAATCCCCGACAGCGCAGTACCTTATAATGTATACAACCTGCTCCTCATTGAAGGTTACCTGCGACTGGGTGACACCCAAAAAGCCGGTGGAATCATGGAAGCAGTGAAGCAAAACGTTTACCAGGACATGGAATATTTCATAAGCCTGGGCAGAAAATACGACAATTACCTGTTGTACGAAAAAAGACTGGCATTCTATTCCCTGAACGATATCCGCAGGATGGCCACCACTTATAATATGCCCGAACTGGCCACCGAAATGGAACAAAAGCTCCAGCAATATGCCGGGGCCCTGAATATAGGACTCTGACAAGCGCATGAACCTGGTCCGCATTCCCCGGCCCGTGAAGGAGCTCTGCCCTTCTGTAACCTGGGAGATCAGGGACGACGAACCATCACTTTACCTTACCTTTGATGACGGGCCAACACCCGTCATCACGGCAAAGGTGCTCGACATACTGGAGCAATACCATGCCAAAGCCACCTTTTTTTGCATCGGCCGCAATGTGGAAAGACATCCCGACATTTACCGGCAGGTTGTTTCGGCCGGACACGCCACGGGTAACCACACCTACAGCCACCTGAAAGGGTGGTTCACACCCGACAGTGAATACTATGCCGATATAGCGCTTGCGGCCCATTTTGTTCCTTCGGCCTTATACCGGCCGGCTTACGGCATGATCACCCCCGGGCAACTCCGCCACCTGCGTAAACAGTACCGTATTCTGCTGTGGAGCATCATGTCGTATGATTTTGCTTATAACACCTCTCCGCAACAATGCCTTAAAAACGTTATACAATGCGCCCGGCCGGGATCGATAATCGTTTTTCACGATTCGGTGAAAGCTTCGGAAAAAGTACTCTACGCCCTGCCCCGGGTGCTGGAGCACTTTACGGAGAAGGGTTGGGTGTTCAAAAAGATTTAACATTCTTTGGCATTTGAAACTAATCATTTAGTTGTTTAACTAAATTATTAGTTATATATTTGATTAACCTTTTAATCATTATGGAAAACAACACCCCCAAAATGGAACTTACCCGCGCCGAAGAAGAAATTATGCAAAT
Organism: uncultured Bacteroidales bacterium; assembly: GCA_964618645.1. GTDB lineage: Bacteria > Bacteroidota > Bacteroidia > Bacteroidales > UBA10428 > UBA5072. Next base: position 30,436 of record CAZUBW010000039.1, read on the forward strand.
CCTGTGGGACATCGGCAAGGGCTTTGTGAAAAACATCCTTGAGCACCTGCCCGATCCCAGGCCGGCCTATAATACCGTTTCCACCATTGTGCGTATTCTCGAAACCAAAGGCTTCGTGGGACATACGGCGTACGGCAAATCGCATGAATACTATCCCCTTGTAGGAAAAGACGAGTACCGCAAACAAACCCTGCGCAACATCATGCAAAATTATTTCGGCGGATCGTTCAAACAACTGGCATCCTTTTTCGTGAAACACGAAAAATTGGAACTCCGTGAACTGGAAGACATCCTGCAACTTATGAAAAAAGAACTCGGCGAAAAACCTAAAAACACAACCAAATGACACCTTTTTTGCTATACCAGCTGAAAGCCGGGCTGTGCATCATGCTGTTCACCGGACTTTATTACGCCCTGTTCCGCAAAGAAACCTTTTACCGGTTTAACCGCTTCTACCTGTTAGGCAGTGTGGCCTTTTCATTTTTTTTGCCCGCCATTCATTTTCCCCCTGTAACCCTCGGTGAAAATCTTCCGGCATTTTTTACCCTTATTGACGAAGTCACCGTTTATACCACACAAAAACCGGTTCAATCCAGTATGCAGGTAGCCTATTCCATGCCCCTGACCTGGAAGGTTTACCAGATAATCAGCGGTTTTATGCTGGCCCTATTGCTGTACCAACTCATCGCCCTGGCCGTGCTTGTTTTGCGACGTGAAAAGACTTCTCTGAAAGGATACCGAATCATTGCCCTGCCTGAACATAAAAACTCCTTTTCGTTTTTCAACCTGGTCTTTCTGAGTGCCGGCGTTTTGCGCGAAGGTAATAGCAGTCCCGTGCTGCAGCACGAGCTGAGTCATGCCCGGCAGTGGCATTCGCTTGATATTATGGTTGTTCAACTGGTAAAGATTTTGCAATGGTTTAATCCATTCATCTACCTGTTGGAAAAAGCACTTAAAGAAACCCACGAGTACCTTGCCGATGAAGCCGTGTTGGAGCAGCATGGCGGATTCGACCGGTACCGCCTGCTCCTCCTTACCCAGGTTTTTGGGGTACAACCCGGGATTTTTAGTTTTTTTAATTACTCACTCATTAAAAAACGTTTGACCATGATGACAAAAGAAAAATCCCCCCTCCACAACCGGCTGAAATACCTGGCTGTACTTCCGCTGGTTGCATTTCTGGCATTGGTATTGTGCAGCAGATGCACCCAATCGAAGGAACCTGCTCAAACCTCACCGGTTATCAGCCCGGAACCTAAAGCAATAGAAGTTATAGCAGCTGCAAACGACACTCTTGCCACAGAAAGCGACACTGCCCTTGTTTTTGTGGAAAAACAAGCCCAATTTCAGGGAGGTGGTATAGAAACCTTCAGGGAATGGGTGCAGAAAAACCTGGTTTACCCGCCCGAAGCTGTTGAAAATGGAATTTTTGGCAGGGTCACCGTACAGTTTATAGTAAATACGCAAGGAAAGGTAGGCAATGTAAAAATCCTAAGAGCTGTAGATCCGCAGCTTGATAAGGAGGTAATCCGTGTTTTACGCCTTTCACCCGATTGGACACCGGCTGAAGATGGCGGCAGGGTAGTCAACCAACGGTTTGTAATGCCTGTTATTTTTCAGCTGCAATAATTTGTCATATTTCACCCGTTAATCCTTTCGCTATGCTAAAAATCCTTATTCCCCTTGTGTTTTGTTGCGCCCTGGGCAGCGTGAATGCCCAGGTTAACGATTCCGTCATCAGCCTCATGGAGCATTACCAATACACCGCTGCCCTGCAGTTAATTGCCCAGTCAAACAGCGACAGCCTTCCCGCTGAAACCCTTTACCTCAAAGCCAAAGCGCTGAATAACCTTTCGCGTTTTCCCGAAGCCATTGTCTGCCTTGAAAGGCTTTACCGCGAAGATTCCTCCGGGATAAGGGTGGCGCTCGACCTGGCCACGTGCTATAAATCGGTTAACAACCCCGGCAAAGCACACGAAATTTACCAGGAAACCCTGCGGCGGCACCCCGGCAATACTTACATCAACCAACTGCTGGCCGATTCCTACATGAACGCATCACAATACCTGCCAGCCTGCCGCCACTATCTTGCCGCGTGCAGCGACGATACCACGACCTTTCTGCTGAAACAAACCGGCACCTGCTACGAAAAGCTGATGATGACCGACTCCGCCATTCATTACTACCAACGGGCCATGGCACGGGACCCCGACGATTACCAGCCTTTCTTCAGGCTCGCCAACCTTTACAAAAACTGGCGCCAATACGATCCGGGCATTGCCGTGGCCGACAGCTTTCTGAGCCGGCATCCCGATAACCCCGATATAAACCGGCTGAGTGGTTATATGCATTACCTGAACCAGGACTTCAACCGCTCGGTGGAACGCTTTCAGCAATGTCTCAACCAGGGCGACACCACCGAATTCGCCGATAAATACATGGGTTACAGCTACTTTAAAATGAATGACTTTGCCAATGCCATACCCTGCCTTGAACGGATTTTTGCCAGGGACTCATCCGATGCGGAAATGTGCTATGTACTGGGACTGGCGCATGACCCGCCCAAAAACATCCGGTATTTCCAGGCAGCCATCAACCTGGGTATGCCGGTGGTGACCATGTTGTCGACTGTGCACCAGGACCTGTCGCTCGCCCTCACCAAAAACCGCCGGTACAACGATGCCCTGGCCGCCCTGCAACAGGCACTGGAACTCACACCCCGCGATCCGGCCGTTTTATATAAGCTGGCCGTGCATTATGATAACTGGATGGATGATAAAGCCGTAGCTTTGAAGTATTACCACGAGTTCTTAAGCCTGCTGAAAGATAATGGCGAATCCGTTATAATTACCGGTACCTCGGTGGTAACCCCAGCGGATTTTGAACATGCAGGCCGGCGGGTAAAAGATATCGAAACCAGCTTCAACCAGGCACCGGCAATGGTTAACGATACCATAACGAACAGGTGAGCAGCGTAGTCCCTATGCTGAGCGTAGAAATTTATCTCCTATGCTGAGCGTAGTCTCCAGACTACGCTCCAATCCCTACCTGTTTGCAAACAATTTCCGCATAACAATGCCATACACCCAATCCACCCGTCCTGCCCACCCTTTGATGAGCAGCATGATGTAAACCACCTTGACAATCCTGCCCCGGATGGATATGCCATACCCGGCTTCGCGGTAAAGCATGTTTTTGCAAACCTTTACCAGGTATCGCATCCGGGGGGACATGCTGTTTGCCTTGGTTTTGTGACGCTCCGCAACAACCTGCATATACCTGCCGGCATATACATCCCCGAAATATTCTTTCATCAGCCAAAGCGCCAGCAAAACGTTCCGCTCCACTTTTAATTTCAGGGCCTCGGAATATACCGTATGCCAGTCGAGGCCATCGCCCGTCACCTGCAGAAAGGCCCGGATGTCGAGCAGCCAGGCCAGTCGCGAAAACTGGTGCAGCGACCCGTGGTAACACAGGTAAACAAAGTAGGCTTCATCGGGCAGTACCTTTACCGGTGTGCCTTCGAGATTTTCGTTGACAAGGTTGGTCAGCAAGTCCCTGAAATTCTTTTCCGTCAGGTAGGTATTGGCCCCGGGCCGTATATGCAGGTCAATGGCGCACCGGTTGTCCCTGTTGAAATACTGCACCTCGCGTTTGGCAATCAGAAAGCGTTTACGGCTAAGTCGACCGGTATAGCGGTTCAGGTTCGAACGGTTGTATCCCAGGGTGGCCAGCAGATCATGTACCCTTTGCAGGTCGATGGCATTCACCAGCATAATGTCGATATCGACCGATTCCTTTAGCGCTTCGCGACCATATATCCTGCGGGCAAGCTGCGGTCCCTTAATGCACACATACCCTATACCGCAGTCGTTGAGCCGGCCTGCAATACGCTTCAGCTCATTCAATTGCACCAGCGATTGCAGCGCCGATTGCCGGCAACGGTTTTCAAGGGCGATCAGCTGCTCCGCGCTAAACTGTTCAGCATGCTGCCGGGCAAATACCAGCAACTGGTATAGGGTTTTGTGTCTTCTGGCAAGCTTTATCAGGCCCCCGGCATGGACCGGATTCAGGACACCCTGCTGAAAGGCTTCGCCTTTCAATAATTGCATTAAAATGGATATTTCCGGGTTTTTATCCATGTGGGTTTTGTTTCCGTAGAGACGCAAGATCTTGCGTCTTTACAACAGACGCAAGATCTTGCGTCTCTACAGCATTTTCATAATAAATCATCATCATCAAATAAGCATAAAACGCCCCGGGCATAAGGTAATTCATATCCGCGGCATCGCGTTTCACCAATGCCTCATACCACATCTCAAAGCGCGAAAAATCGAATATCTCTTTCAGGTACGCTGATTGGCTGGCTCTTTTCACGATATCCATCAGCGCTTCCTTTTCGTTTACAAGTTGATAAAAGGTCTGGGGAATGGTGGTACCCGATTTGTCATCGCGCTGCCGGATCGCTTCCGGCACAAAGCCCCGCATGGCCTGCCGGAACATATACCGGTTGATGCCATGGTGCTGCTTTACCCACGGGGGCAAGGCCAGGGCCGTTTCCACCAGCTCAATATCGAGCAGGGGATACCGGTATTCAATACCATATTGCGCGGCTGCCGCATAGCAATATTCCATACGCTGGGGCAGGTGATCCAGCATGATGCGGTCGGCCTGCTTTTCGTTCAGCGTCCGTCGTTTCAACTTACGGTAATTATCGCCCAGCCGGCGGCGTAATTCATTCTTCTCCGCAAACATTGGTTGTAAAGGCAAGCGGGCAAACCTGTTATCGAGCAATTCACCGGTAAAAACCCCGCTGGTATAGGGCACTGTTGACAGCCGTTGTTTCAGGTAACGGAACGCCAGTAATCCTGGCTTTAGCAACGACCGCACTGAAATGCCCTTATAAAAAATTTCATCGGCCATGACCTTCCACTGCCTTTTATCTATGAACTCATGCCAGGGCATGGCCACCCGGGCCGATACCAGCTCATCGCCCCCGAAACCCGATAATAGTACCTGTAAACCGGCTTCCCCGGCTTTTTCATAAAGGGCCTGGCTGAATACACTGAAATTTTGCTGGATAAAACAACCCTGAAAATTGACAGCCTGTTGGAGACTGACTGGAATATCATGTGTATAGGAATCCACCCCAACCCAGTTGAAAGATATGTGGTGTTGCATGGCCGTAATGAATTCCCTTTCGTCTTTGAATTCCAGTCCGGTCCCTTGCGGAAAAACATTGGACAGGGCTGTCAGCCTGCCGCCGCTTTTTTGCAGGTAATCTGCCGCGATGCCGGTAACCGCCGACGAATCGAGTCCTCCGCTCAGCTCTGTTCCGAGTGTAGATACACCCTGGCAGCGCATCCTCACCGCATTCACCAGTTTTTGGGTCAGCAGGCTCATATAAGCTGCTTCCGTGGGAAGATCTATTTGCTTATCCGTATCCAACTGCCAGTAAACCTGCGTGGAGAGGTTTCCTGCTGAGATACCCAACGTATGCGCCGGAGGCAAGCGGTAAAGGTTTTCGAAAGGCGACAGTTCCTTGGGGGTTTTCACGGTTACCAGCGTATCGAGCAGGTATTCGTGCTGCAAATTGGGTTTCTCGGGCAGGGCTGCCACCAACAGTCGCAATTCCGAAGCAAAAACTAA
>CAZUBW010000040.1:0-35302 GCA_964618645.1 uncultured Bacteroidales bacterium
TAATACTGCAAACGCTGGGTGCTGGGTGCTGGGTGCTAGGTACTGGTTACTGGTTACTGGGTGCTGGGTGCTGGGTGCTGGGTACTGGGTGCTAGGTACTGGGTACTAGGTACTGGGTACTGGATGTGCGGGAATTGGGAATTGAGATTTGACTGCCGCTGCTGCTGCCACTGCCGCTTGTCTTGGTTTTCCTCTTGCTAAATACTCAAATGCCTGCTGATTTTCTGCCACTGCCACTGCCACTGCTATTGCTACTGCCACTTGTCCCCCGTCTCCTTTGCCCGCCGTAGCTTTAGCGAAGGAGGGTTGTCCCTGGTTTCTGGTTCCTGGCTCTTTCTTATCTTCATTTTCCTAATAACTTGCTATTCGTAAAATTTTTATAATTTCGCCCTGTTTTTTATCTACGAAATACATATTATATAAATAATGGCGGAAAAGCAAAGAACGCTTGCCAAACCGGTAAGTTTAAAAGGCAACGGACTGCATTCGGGCGTTGAAGTTGAGGTTACCATCTGCCCGGCTCCCGAAAACCACGGATACCAATTTAAACGTATCGACCAGGAAGGTGAACCCGTTATCAGGGCGCTAGCCGAAAATGTGAAAATTACCGAACGCAGTACCACCATTGTGGACAAAGGTGCGTCCATCACCACCGTTGAGCACCTGCTGGCCGCGTTATACGGAATGGGCGTTGACAATGCCCTTATGGAAATCAACGGTCCCGAAGTTCCCATTATCGATGGCAGTGCCCAGCCCTTTGTTAATGCCATTAAATCAGCCGGCATCGTTGAACAGGAAGCAGAACGCGTTTATTTCCAGATCAGGGAAAAAACCGAATTCATCGACGAAGAAAAAGGCATTCAGCTGACTGCCTACCCCGACCATGAATTCATTGTAGATGTGCATATCGACTATAACTCAAGGGTGCTCGGCCACCAGTTTGCCTCCCTCAAAAACATCAGTGAATTCGAAACAGGCTTTTCTGCCTGCCGCACCTTTGTGTTTTTACACGAAATTGAACTCCTGCAGAAACATAACCTCATCAAGGGCGGGGACCTCGACAATGCCATCGTGATCATCGACCGGCCGGTATCGCAGGAAGAAATGGACCGCCTGGCTTTACTTTTCAACAAGCCTTCCATGAAGGTTAAACCCGAAGGGATCCTCAACAATATCGACCTGGCTTTTGCCAACGAACCTGCCCGCCATAAACTGCTCGATGTGATCGGCGACCTGGCTTTATGCGGCGTTCGCCTTAAAGGCCGCATCATTGCCAACAAACCGGGTCACAATGCCAACGTAGAATTTGCCAAAATACTCCGTAAACAAATAAAGGCAACACATAATAAACCGTTACCGCCGGAATACGATCCCAATAAGGAACCCCTGTTCGACATCAACCAGATACAGAAATGGCTGCCCCATCGCCCTCCTTTCCTGCTGGTGGACAAAGTCACCTACATGGACAAATGGGTGGTAACCGGCATTAAAAATGTTACCATGAATGAGGCCTTCTTTGTCGGCCATTTCCCCGAAGAGCCTGTAATGCCCGGTGTGCTGCAGATAGAAGCCCTCGCGCAATGTGGCGGAATGCTGCTGCTCAGCACCGTACCCGACCCCGAAAATTACCTCCTGTATTTCATGCGTATCGACTCTGTTAGATTCAAACGCAAGGTGGTACCCGGCGATACCCTGAATATCCGCATGACGCTTACCGAACCTATTAAACGCGGCATAGCGCTTTGCAAGGGTGAGGGCTTTGTTGGCGATAACCTGGCGATTGAAGCAGCCTTCATGGCGCAACTGGCAAAAAAACCTGAGGTGTGATCAGTAACATAATTACTATTTTTAACTTTTTCAATGAATAATCAACCGTTGTATTTCCTGCACCCCGACGCCAAAATCGGCAAGGGAGTCGAAATCGGTCCCTTTACCACCATTTATGGCGATGTTGTGATTGGCGACAATACCTGGATTGCAAACAACGTAACCATCATGGACGGGGCCCGCATTGGCAAAAACTGCCGGATCTTCCCGGGTGCTGTTATATCGGGCATACCCCAGGACCTGAAATTTCAGGGCGAAATAACCACCGCCGAAGTCGGCGATAATACCACCATACGCGAATACGTTACCATCAACCGTGGTACCAAGTCAAAGGGAAAAACCGTGGTGGGTTCCGACTGCCTGCTGCAATCGTATGTGCATATTGCACACGACTGCAAAGTGGGGAATCATTGTATACTTTCGGGTTATTCCGGACTGGCAGGCGAAGTGGTAATTGACGACTGGGCCATCCTGGGTGGCGGAAGCCTTATTCACCAGTTTGTCCGTATAGGCCGGCACGTTATGGTGCAAGGAGGCTGTAAGGTGATAAAAGATGTTCCGCCTTTTGTCATGGCCGGCAGGGACCCCGTTGTTTACGCGGGTATTAACCTGGTTGGCCTCAGACGCCGTAATTTTTCCAGTGAAAAAATTCAGGAAATCCAGGAAATCTACCGGACCCTGTACCAAAAGGGATTGAACAACTCCGACGCGGTGCGTGCCATTGAAGAAGGTATGCCGCAATGCGAAGAACGCGACTACATCATCGAATTCGTAAGAAGCTCCGAAAGAGGTATCATCAGGGGCATGCTCGACATCGAGGATTAATTACCGTAACGCATTCCATCCCTGGGCCTGCAGCGGAATTTCCTCACCTTGCGGAGATATCATCCGCACCCCTTCGCTGCTTTCGGTAACATGACCTATTATGCTAATTTCCGGCCGGTTGCCAATCCTGTCGTATTGTGCTACCGGAACCGTAAACAACAATTCGTAATCCTCTCCCCCGTTCAACGCGGCAATTAACGGATCAATTCCAAATTCATGGGCCACCCTGCGGGTTTCGTCGTGTAGCGGAATTTTATCGGCATACACGGCACAGCCTTTCCCCGATTGCCCGCAAATGTGCAATAACTCCGACGACAACCCGTCGGAAATATCAATCATGGCCGTGGGTTTAATACCCAATTCGTCCAGCAGGGCAATGATGTCCTGCCTGGCTTCGGGCTTCAGCTGACGCTCCAGCACATAGTCGTATCCCTCCAACACCGGTTGTATCCCTTTCTCGCGTTCAAACAACATCCGCTCTCTTTCCAGTAACTGAAGGCCCAGGTAAGCACCGCCCAGGTCGCCCGAAACACAAATCAAATCGTGCAACCCGGCACCCGAACGGTACGTGATCTTTTCATCGGGCCCCTCACCTATGGCCGTGAAACTAAGCGTCATACCAGTGTAGGACGACGTGGTATCGCCTCCCGCCAGGTCCACACCATACCGCTCACAGGCAAGCCTAATGCCGGTATATACTTCCTCAACCATCTCAAGGGTATACTTGCCCGACAGGGCCATCGACACCAGCAACTGACGAGGCTGCGCGTTCATGGCATAAATATCCGAAAAGTTAACCACTGCAGCCTTATAACCCAGGTGCTTCAGGGGTGTATACATCAGGTTGAAATGAACCCCCTCGGCCAGCATGTCGGTTGATACTACCACCCTGGTGGCCGCGTAATCCAGCACAGCTGCATCATCGCCAATACCCTTTACCGTACTGCGGTTTTTCATCACCAGGTCACCTGTCAGATGCCGGATGAGTCCGAATTCACCCAAATCCGAGATACGCTGCTGTTGTCCGTTTTCTTCCATGCTCAATTTGCTGCTTTTTAACGCCTGCAAATATCAATATAAATTGATACAGATTTAGTATCTTTGCCATTATTTAGAATTGTTCTAAATATGTTATTTTGTTGTATAACAATATTTTAAAAGGTTTCTTGCATGGATGATGCGCAGGATAAATTGTTGAATGAGGTAACCGGGGGAGAATACAAATATGGCTTTTTTACCGATGTAGAAACCGAAACCATACCCAAGGGACTCAACGAAGAGGTCATACGCCTGATATCCGCCAAAAAGGATGAACCCGGTTTTATGCTCGAATTCAGGCTCAAGGCCTACCGCCACTGGCTCACCATGAAGATGCCGGACTGGGCGCACCTTACCATACCCGAAATCGATTACCAGGATATCATTTTTTATGCAGCGCCCAAACAGGTGGCCGGTCCCAAAAGTCTCGACGAGGTCGACCCCGAATTGCTGCGAACCTTCAATAAACTGGGAATCCCCCTCGAGGAGCAGAAATTGCTTACCGGCGTAGCCGTTGATGCGGTGATGGACAGCGTGTCGGTGAAAACCACCTTCCGTGAATCGCTGGCCGAACTGGGCATCATCTTTTGCTCCATGAGCGAGGCCATACGCGAATATCCCGAACTGGTGAAAAAGTACCTGGGAACGGTGGTGCCCTATACCGATAACTATTTTGCAGCCCTTAATTCGGCTGTTTTCAGCGATGGTTCGTTCTGCTATATTCCCAAAGGTGTTCGCTGCCCCATGGAGTTGTCTACCTACTTCAGGATCAATGCAGCCAATACCGGGCAGTTCGAAAGAACCCTGCTGGTGGCCGACGACGACAGCTACGTGAGTTACCTCGAAGGATGCACGGCCCCCATGCGCGACGAAAACCAGCTTCATGCAGCCGTGGTGGAAATTCTTGCACTCGATAATGCCGAAGTAAAATATTCAACGGTACAAAACTGGTACCCCGGCGACAAAAACGGCAAAGGCGGCATTTTCAACTTTGTCACCAAAAGAGGCATGTGCAAAGGCGACCATTCCAAAATTTCGTGGACGCAGGTAGAAACCGGGTCGGCCATTACCTGGAAATATCCCAGCTGTATTCTCAGGGGTGAAAATACCACCGGCGAATTTTACTCGGTAGCCGTGACCAATAACTACCAGCAGGCCGACACCGGGACCAAAATGATCCACCTGGGCAAAAACAGTCGCAGTACCATCATCTCCAAAGGCATATCGGCCGGACACGGCCAAAACAGCTTCCGCAGCCTTGTTAAGGTGAGCAAAAATGCCGGCGGGGCACGTAATTTTACCCAGTGCGATTCCATGCTCATGGGCGATAAATGCGGCGCACATACCTTCCCTTATATAGAAGTGGAAAACGATTCGGCCGTTATTGAACACGAGGCAACTACTTCGCGCATTGGCGAAGACCAGATATTTTACTGCAACCAACGCGGCATTGACACCGAAAACGCTATTGGCCTTATCATCAATGGTTACGCCCGCGAAGTGCTGAATAAACTGCCCATGGAATTTGCCGTGGAAGCCCAGAAACTCCTACAGATAAGCCTCGAAGGCAGCGTGGGGTAACAATATCCGGCTTTTACAACTGGATGAAAAAATAATAACAACAACCATAGATACAGCTAAATGTTACAGATCAACGATTTACACGTTTCAATCGACGGCAAGGAGATTCTGAAAGGCATCAGCCTCGAGGTTAAGGCAGGCGAAGTGCATGCCATCATGGGCCCGAACGGATCGGGTAAAAGCACCCTGGCAGCAGCGCTTGCCGGCAGGGAACTTTTCGAAATAACCAGTGGCTCGGTAACCTACATGAACGAAGACCTGCTCGGACTCAGCCCCGAGGACCGCGCCCGTAAAGGATTATTTTTGGGCTTCCAATATCCGGTTGAAATCCCGGGCGTTTCCATTGTCAATTTTATGAAAACCGCCATCAACGAGCACCGTAAATTCAAGGGACTCGAACCAATATCTGCCGCTGACTTCCTGAAACTCATGCGCGACAAAAAAGAGCTCGTCGGCTTTACTTCGAGCCTCACCAACCGTTCGGTAAACGAAGGCTTCTCCGGTGGCGAAAAAAAGAAAAACGAAATCTTCCAGATGGCCATGCTCGAACCTATGCTGGCCATTCTCGACGAAACTGATTCGGGACTCGATATTGATGCCCTCAAAACAGTCGCCAACGGGGTGAACCAGCTCCGCAGGCCACACAATGCCACCATCGTCATCACACACTACCAGCGCTTGCTCGAGTACATTGTGCCCGACTTTGTGCACGTACTCTACAAAGGCAAAATTGTGAAATCGAGCGGGAAGGAACTGGCCCTCGAACTCGAGGAGAAAGGATACGACTGGATCAAAACCGACAACGATTAAAGGCAGTACTTATGAACGACACATTGACCCCCGTTACCCTCACCAGCCAGATGATGAACCTTTACGAACAGCAAAGTCAATGGCTTACAGGGCAATCAGGCGAAATATTGAACCAGCACCGTAAGAAAGCGCTGGATGATTTCAGCCGGCTGGGAATTCCCACGCAGAAAAACGAAAATTACCGCTATACACCACTCGAAAACTATTTCCGCGGTGATTACGACAATTCGTATGACAACCCTTTCCCGGTAAATGTCGACGACATTTTCCAATGCGATGTTCCGGAGCTCGACACCCAGGTAGTACTGGTACATAACGGCCGCTATTCGCCATCCAACCGTCCCGATGTACTGCCAAAGGGCATGGTGGTTTGCGGACTCAGTGAAGCCTCGGTAAAATATCCCGAGCTGGTTGAAAAACACTATGGACGATATGCCGACACGGCCATCGACGGCCTGGTGGCACTGAACACCCTGTTCGCGTACGACGGTGTTTTCATTTACCTGCCCCCGGGAACCATTATGGAAAAACCCCTGCAGGTGATCAACCTCAGTCACGCTTTTCACAACCAGCGTATTACACGGCGAAACCTCATCATTGCCGGGGAAAACGCTTCGGCAAACCTGGTGTTTTGCGATCATACCCTGTGCAACAAACAATTTCTTTCGAATACCCTTACTGAAATCTTCACCGGCCCAAACGCCAGCATAAATTTCAACCGGCTGCAGAACGAGAACAGCCTGTCGACCCAGCTCAACCACCTCTTCGCTTACCAATCGGCCGACAGCCATCTTACCTGTAACAGTATATCCCTGCACGGCGGGCTCATCCGTAACAATTTTTACGTCACCATGGGCGGTCCCCGTGCCGAAGCCTTTCTGAATGGCCTTTTCCTTTGCGACGATTCACAGCATGTGGCAAACTACATACTGGTCGACCATGCCAGCCCGCACTGCACGTCAAGCCAGCTTTTCAAGGGAATACTCCGCGACAATGCCACCGGGTCGTTCAACGGCAAAATCCTGGTCCGGAAAGATGCCCAGAAAACCCAGGCCTATCAGAAAAACAACAACATGCTCCTTTCCGACACCTCGCGGATGAATACCAAACCGCATCTTGAAATTTATGCCGACGACGTGAAATGCAGCCACGGGGCAACAGTCGGACAAATTGACAAGGAAGCCATGTTCTACCTGCGGTCGCGGGGTATCGGCGAAGATGAGGCCCGGCACCTGCTCATGTATGCCTTTGCCAACGAAATAGTCAGCCTTATCACCATACCTGTACTCAAAAGCAGGATTATTGACCTGGTCGAAAAACGACTGCGTAACGAAATAGCACGTTGTGCCGAATGCAAAGCAAATTGCGGATAATCTTCTGAATAACAATGGAATTCAATATACAACAAGTCCGTAACGATTTCCCCATTCTCAGCCGCCAGGTTTACGGAAAGCCACTGGTATATCTCGACAATGGAGCCACCACCCAAAAACCCCGTGTGGTAATCGATTGCATCAACAACTACCATACATTCCTGAACAGCAGCATCCACAGGGGTGTGCATTTTCTCAGCGAACAGGCCACCGAAGCATACGAAAATGCCCGTGAAACGGTCCGCCGCTTCATTAATGCCCGCCACGCGCATGAGGTGATTTTCACCCCGGGTACCACCGCGGCCATCAACTACCTCGCCTTCGCCTTTGGAGAAAGATACATTACACACGGCGACGAAATCATCGTCACCGAAATGGAACACCATTCCAATATTGTGCCCTGGCAAATGCTTTGTGAACGTAAACAAGCCCGGCTGAAGGTAATCCCGTTCACCGACCAGGGTCTGCTGCAGACTGAAACCCTGCAACAGCTGATCACCGCTAAAACAAAACTTATTGCTGTTATCCATGTTTCCAATACCCTCGGAACTGTCAATCCCATCGCCGACATCATCAGCCTTGCGCACAGCCATAACATTCCCGTGCTGGTCGATGGGGCCCAGTCGGTTCAACACCTCCCGGTTGATGTAGTTAAAACCGACTGTGACTTCTTTGTTTTCAGTGGCCACAAAGCTTACGGCCCAACCGGGATTGGAGTGCTTTATGCCAAAGAAAAATGGCTCGATGAAATGCCCCCCTTTCAGGGCGGGGGCGAAATGGTAGATGTGGTCACCTTCGAAAAGACAACCTGGAACGAACTGCCTTTTAAATTCGAGGCCGGCACACCCAATTATATAGGCGCCATTGCCCTGGCAGAAGCGCTTAACTACCTGACTTCGCTTGGTATTGAAAACATTGCCCGGTACGAACACCAGTTGTTGCAACATGGCACCAAAAGGTTATTGAGCCTGAACTATGTAACCCTTTACGGAAACACCCCCGGAAAAAGTTCCATCCTGTCGTTCAACATCAACGGCGTGCATCCATACGATGCCGGTATGGTACTCGACAAGGCCGGCATTGCCGTACGTACAGGCACCCACTGTGCCCAGCCTGTCATGCAGCATTTCGGTATCGAGGGAACCATAAGGGCATCCCTGGCCCTATACAATACAACTACCGAATTAGACATCCTGGTGGATACCATTCAAAAAGTGAAAACCATGTTTGGCTGATTTTCACTGCTCAGGCCGTGTTTTAACCATACGTTTCATATCTTTGCAACCAAACCGGGTTTTAATTGTTAAAGTAATAACACGTGAAAAGCATACACGACATTCAGGAAGAAATTGTGACTGAATTTGAGGCGTTCGACGACTGGATGGACAAGTACAATTACCTGATTGAGCTGAGCCGTGACCTGCCGGCTATCAATCCCAGGTACAAGGTTAAAGAAAACCTTATCAACGGTTGCCAATCGAAGGTGTGGCTCAACGGCGAATACGAAGGGGGCATCATCCGCTTTACCGCCGACAGCGATGCCATCATCACCAAAGGTATAGTGTCGCTGCTCATACGGGTTTTATCGGACCGGACGCCAAAAGAAATCATCGATGCCGACCTGGAATTCATCGACCGTATAGGCCTCAGGCAGAATCTCTCGCCTACCCGATCAAACGGTTTGCTTTCCATGGTTAAACAGATGAAATTGTACGCCCTGGCATACCAGGCCAAATACGAAAGTAAAAATGAATGATGAGCAAAACATACTGTCACTGGAGACCGAAATTGTCCACGTGCTGAAAAACGTTTTCGATCCGGAAATCCCGGTAAACATTTACGACCTGGGACTGATTTACGATATCCAGACCGACGATAATAAAAAAGTGCTGATCACCATGACCCTTACAGCCCCCAATTGCCCGGTTGCCGATTCACTGCCCCAGGAAATGAAGGAGAAGATCATGCAAATTCCGGGTGTAACCGGTGCCGAAGTTAAGGTGGTCTTTGATCCGCCCTGGGACCAGTCGATGATGTCCGAAGAAGCCATGTTCGACCTGGGAATGCTGTAAAAAGCTCACAGCTCGCAGCTCACAGCTCACAGCTCACAGCTCGCAGCTCACAGCTCATAGCTAATAACCAATAGCATTTTAAAAACATTTATACTATATTTGCGTAAATGTTATGCGTATGAAAAGAATGATATCCTTAGCTGCCATTTTCATTTGCTGGGCTGCAACAGCCCTGGGAAGCGAATTCCCCCCCTATGGCAATACGCATCCTGCTACCCCTTTCTTTGCCGGATTCAGTCAGGAACAACCCGAAAAGACTGTCGAAATCTTTCCCAATCCTGTTTACGAAGGAAGAATTACCATCAAATCCGAAGAAAGTTTCCGCTCGGTGCAGGTGATGAATATCACCGGCGAGCTGGTTTTCAACCGCGAGTATTCCCTGGGTACCCAAACGGAAGTTATTGAACTCGAAAATCTCGAAAAAGGTATTTACCTGGTGCGCATCGGGTTCGAAGGCAAGGTTACCCACACCGAAAAGATAATGGTAAAATAGTGCCCGGGGAACCGGCTCAAGCCCTGAACATAAAATACACCGCTCCAACCATACACAATCCTGCCCATAAATAATTCATCTTCAGGGGCTCTTTCAAATACAGTATGCTAAAAGGGATGAAAACCGAAAGGGTGATCACCTCCTGTATGATCTTAAGTTGCCCGACCGAAAGCTGCGAACTGCCAATCCGGTTGGTAGGCACCTGTATAATGTATTCAAACAAAGCAATTCCCCAGCTGAGTATCGCTGCCAGAAACCAGTGACTGGTTTTCATGTTTTTAAGGTGACCGTACCAGGCAAAGGTCATGAACAGATTACTGCAGGTAAGTCCGACAATTACGGTGATGATGGTTCTCATGAAACGAAAAAGGCAATTGAGATTTTATGGCGCAATGTTAACGCAAATTCTGTAAAAAAGTTACTTGTTAAAGTTCCAATTAATACTACCTTTGTCCCGGGTTCATTAACATAATTGCTTATCCAGAAAGGTGGAGGGTATGGCCCTGTGAAACCTTAGCAACCCTTTTGCCCTTGCGGCAGAAGAAGGTGCTAACTCCTGCTCCGGACATCCGGAGAAAGATAAGTCGGGAATCCTCAACAATCTCTTTTGACTTATCAGAAGGGATTTTTTTGTTTTTCAGCGGAACGCCCTGCCTGACTGGTTCATTTTAATAATTAATTGTATGAAGAAAAATATCAGACTGGGCGTATTTGGCTTTGGATGTGTCGGACAAGGTCTTTACAGCGTGTTGAATCAAACCAGGGGCATCCGGGCCGAAATCAAAAAAATTTGTATCAAGCATCCCGACAAGCAGCGCCCGTTAGACGCGTCGCTTTTCACTACCAACCGCGATGAAATTCTCAACAACCCCGATATTGATGTCGTGGTGGAACTCATCAGCGAAGTGGAAGCTGCTTACGAAATTGTCGCTACCGCCCTTAAAAACCGGAAAGCAGTTGTTTCGGCCAATAAAAAAATGATCGCCGAGCATTTCCCCGAATTGCTCAGGTTGCAACAACAGTACCAGACGCCGTTTTTGTACGAGGCTTCGTGCTGTGCCAGCATTCCGGTGCTGCGTAACCTCGAGGAGTATTACGATAATGATTTGCTGACCAGTATTGAAGGTATCCTCAACGGGTCAACCAATTACATCCTCTCCCACATATTCGAAAACAACAAGAACTTTGATGAAGCGCTGAAAGATGCCCAGCAACTGGGATATGCCGAAGCAGATCCCTCGCTCGACGTCGACGGTCACGATGCCAAGTACAAACTGCTGATCATTCTGCTGCATGCTTTCGGTATATTACTAAAGCCCGGCGATATATTTAATTATGGAATAGGTCGGATTAAGGACGCTGATATCCGTTATGCCCGGGAAAAAAACGCGCGCATCAGGCTCATTGCCAGGTGTGCCAAAACCAACAGTCATGTATATGCCTATGTCATGCCTGCTTTTGTGCAACAGGCCGATACCCTTAATAAGGTGAATTACGAATACAACGGACTGCTTATCGAGGGCGCCTTTTCGGAACACCAGTTCTTCATGGGGAAAGGTGCCGGCGGAAGTGCAACAGGTTCGGCAGTGTTGTCCGATATATCGGCCCTCACCTACGATTACCGTTACGAGTACAAAAAGTTGCAGCAACAACTTAACCTCAATTATTCATGCAATCACTCCCTCGAAGTGTTTGTGAGCTATGTTCCCGGGTCAAAACCACCCTGCGAAGATTTTTCATCCATAACGGCCATTCATGAATCGGCGGATTCGAATTACCTCATCGGAAACATTAACCTCGAACGGCTCATGCAATCGGCCTGGATTAACGATCCTTCGGTAAGCATAATACTCACCCGAAACGGGTAATTTAAACACTGAAAAATATCATTCGTTGCGCTTGTTTATGAGAATAAAATTTATTTATATTTACCCCCGGTAGAGGTACTAATCTAAATCACCTGTAATACTGTGGCAAAAAAGAGAATAATAAAATCATATGAACAACTGTCGGAGGAGTTGGTAGAAAAACTGAAGGAAAAATATCCCGACGGCTACGAGGACCGCACCATCACTTTTACCAACCCCAGGGGTGAGATCGAAGTGGCCATTCCCTTTGAAACGGATGATATTTACTACCTTATTAAACTGCCA
Source organism: uncultured Bacteroidales bacterium (assembly GCA_964618645.1). Classification (GTDB taxonomy): domain Bacteria; phylum Bacteroidota; class Bacteroidia; order Bacteroidales; family UBA10428; genus UBA5072. Next base: position 12,173 of record CAZUBW010000040.1, read on the forward strand.
AGGGTAAGTCCTGCCGAAGAGGAGGAAGAAAGCGAATCCTCATCGTTCGATGAATTCGATAACTTCGAAAGTCTCGAAATCGGCGACGATGTTGCCGAAGATGAGGAATAGCCGTTTTATGTTACCCGACAGGCCGGTCTGCCCGTTTACAATCCCCAGTTAATCGTTTCCAATCCGTGCCGGGACAAAATTTCATTTGTCTTTGAAAAATGCCGGCATCCGAAAAAACCGTTATAGGCCGAATAAGGCGAAGGATGTGCTGCCTTGAGCACGTAGTGCCGGTTGGTATCGATAAGGCTTTCTTTTTCCTGTGCAAATTTGCCCCACAGCAGGAATACCAGTCCGACTCTTTTTTCCGATAACCGCTGGATTACCGTGTTGGTAAAAGTTTCCCAACCCTTCCGCTGGTGCGAGCCGGGTTGATTGGCCCTTACGGTTAGCGTGGCATTGAGCAGCAGTACACCCTGCCGTGCCCATTTTTCGAGGTTGCCTTGTCCCGGCACCGGTAAACCCAGGTCGCGTTCTATTTCCTTGAAAATATTCACCAGCGAAGGTGGTGGATGAATGCCGGCAGGCACCGAAAAACAGAGGCCGTGTGCCTGGCCTTCGCCATGATAAGGGTCCTGTCCAAGAATCACCACCCTTACCTGGTCGAAGGGCGTCAGCCGGAAAGCATTAAAAATAAGGCCGCCCGGAGGATAAATTGTATAGCGCGACTTTTCTTCCACCAGGAATTCTTTCAGCCCGGCAAAATAAGAACTGGCAAATTCATCCTTAAGCGCTTCCTTCCAGCTGGGCTCTATCTGTGGGTTGATTTCCATCGTCTGTTGTTTTGGACGCGAAACCTATGCGGCCTGAAAAAAGCTTTCCGCTGCATTAACAAGCCACACCTGTCGCGTTGGGTTAAAAATAGCAAAAGATTTCTTATTTTTGATCAGTCATCAATACACAGGACCATGTCAACCAAGAAAAAATGGTCGGTTTTACCATTTGTACTGTTCGCTGTTTTACTGATTGCCCTCATAGCCTATTTTGCATTGCGCAAGCCTTCGGGCCTGGCCGAACCGCTGAGGGCCATACCCGTTGACGCCTCCGTGGTGGTAAAGATAAATGACTTCGAAAGTTTATTTCAGAAGCTTACCGGCCGCAACCAGCTCTGGGCCGAAATGCGCACCATAGCCGAAATCGTCCGGATCAACACCCAGTTGAAATTTCTCGACTCACTTTACCGGAACCAGTCCGAAGCCAAAGACATATTGAGGAATACCCCTTCATTTCTTTCGCTGCATTTTTCAGGCAGGGATAAAATAAGTGTGCTGCATGCTTTTCAATTACCGCCCCGGTATAGTCCAAAGAAAGCCATTAACCTTATCAACCAGCTGATTGTTAACGCCGGTACCATTAAAATACGTAATTACGAAGGGCTCGAAATACACGAAGTTACCCTGCTCAACAAGCAGGCCGTGCAAAACTTTTCTTTTTCGGTTTACCGCGACATTTTAATGATCAGCTTCTCAACCGTGCTGCTCGAAGATGCCATACGGCAGCTCATCAACAACGAATCGCTTCACAAGCTTGGTGGTTTCAGCGAAATATATGCCACCGCCGGTAAAAATGTCGATGCCAATGTTTTCATCAATTTCCGGCAATTGCCCCGCAGCCTGTCGGTATTTGTAAAAACCGATTACAAATCCGAGGTCCGTTCGTTCAACCATTTTGCCGGTTGGGCCGAAATGGATGTCAACCTGCTCACCGACATGATACTGTTCAACGGTTTTGTCAATCCCCCCGACTCGGCAAATTCCGTGGCATCGCTGATGCTAAGCCAGGCTCCGCAACGTTTCACCTCGGGTGAAGTGTTACCGGCCTCCCTGGCCTCCTTTCTCACCATTGCCATTTCCGATGCCGGTTCCTACATGGAAGGTTACCGTTCGCTGCTCAGGGAACAGGGTAAACTTACCCCCTATCAAAATACGCTCAGCTCACTTAACAATGCCTATGGCACTGATTTTCCGGACGATCTCACCGGCCTGGTCGACAAGGAAATCACCCTGGGTTTCGATGCCGGTGCTACAGCAGGCATAACACCTGCCGTGTACTTTGTCATGCGCGTAAAAAGCAAAACCCAGGCCGAAGAAAAGCTGCATGAAATACTGACAAAGTTTGCCGCAGCTGAGTCAAAGCAGGCCTCTGCCTTTACCGTTCATTACAGGCTCGATGCCGACCTGTCGTACCCCATTTACCACCTGCCCATTAAAAAACTGGTTTCCAAAGTCTTCGGCAATCTTTATGCCGCACTCGACGATCATTATTACACCGTACTGGATAACTATGTTGTTTTCTCCGGATCGGTTGAATCGGTTAAATCGCTTATTCACCAGTACGTGCTCAACAAAACCCTTCAGAACGACCAGGCTTACAAGGCCTTTAAAAACAACCTCACCCCGCGCTCAAACCTGGTCTATTACTGCAACCTGGGCAAAGGCAGACAGTTTTTCGATACCTATCTCATCCAAAGCCTTTCGGACGCCTGGGATAAGTACCTGCCGGTATTTCAGCGTGTGCAGGTAGCCGGCTTTCAGCTAAACGCCAGCAACAACATGCTCTATGCCAATGTTTTTGCAAAATACCTGGGATCGTACCGCACCGCCACCCAAACCGTTTGGGAAAGCAAGCTCGACACCCTGGCTGATTTCAAACCAGTTTTTGTGATAAACCACAACACACAGCAGAACGAAGTTTTTGTTCAGGATCTGCAAAATAACATTTACCTCATTAACCAGGCCGGAAGGGTTTTATGGAAGATCCGTCTTCCGGAACCTATCAACAGCGAAGTTTTTCAGGTCGATTACTTTCGCAACGGAAAGCTTCAGCTGCTTTTCAGCACGCGCCACGAGCTATACCTGGTTGACCGCAAAGGCAATTTTGTTGAAAAATACCCTGTTAAATTACGTGCACCGGCAACCTGTGGCGTTTCGGTATTCGATTACGATAACAACCGCGATTACAGGCTTTTCATTGCCTGCGACGATCGCCATGTTTACGCCTATACCAAAGAAGGAAACCTGGTGCAGGGATGGGAATTCGGTACTTCCGAAAGCGAGGTCACACAACCGGTGAACCATTTCCGCATAGGCGATAAAGACTTCCTGGTTTTCGGCGACCGGTACAAAACCTATATTCTCGACCGGCGGGGAAAGACCAGGGTCAGCTCCAATACTTTTTTCGAACGTTCACCCCGCAACAACTACTGGCTCGATCTGCCGCCTGCCGGTCAGGGCCCTGCACTGGTCACCACCGATACCACAGGACAGGTATACTTCATTGGCTTCAACGGCCAGGTAAAAACGGTCAGGCCCCCTGATCCCTTTGCCGGGCAACACTATTTCGTTTATGCCGACCTCAACGGCGATCGTAAGGGCGAGTTTATCTACCTGCAGGACAAAAAACTCAGGGTATATAACCACGACTTCTCGGGATTGTTCGACTATACTTTTGAAACACCGGTGGTATCGCGTCCCCAGGTTTACCAGTTTTCGGCCACCGACTATAAGCTGGGCGTGGTGTCGCGCCACGAAAACCATATTTACCTGTTTAATAATAACGGTGAACTGTACAACGGATTTCCGCTGCAGGGCAATACGCCCTTTTCAATCGGACAGTTTGGCGATACCCTCTCGCGTTTTAACCTGATTGTTGGCAGCAACGATAATTTTCTTTACAATTACCGGGTAAAATAACCCCCTGCTGGCAACCTGGTCACGCGGTTTATTTCGTTGATTTTCTTTGGTGTATAGCATTGTTTTCCCTTGCAGATACGTCGGCCGGGAATTATTTTTATGAAAAAAATCAGGAGAGGGGAAACATTCTTTCGGGTTTTAAGTATAATAGGGGTAATTTGTGAAAAGTTTATTAACAGATTAGTGTTAATTTTGATTTGCGGTTAAACAATATTTTTGCTTATTTTACCTTTTATGTAGGCGGTTTATGCCCAACAGAGGCACAATTTAATTAAGCAGAAAAGGAAAACATGAAAAAATTAATATTAGTCTTTTACGCGCTCGCCATAGGCATCAGCGGCTTTTCGCAGCAAGAAAGACAGGTAAGCCATTATATGTACGACCACGTTTCCATCAATCCCGGTTCAGCAGGCAGCATCGATATGGTGTCGGCCCATGCCATCATCAGGCAGCAATGGGCAGGTATCGACGGTGCCCCAACCGACTTCATCCTCAACCTGAGCGTTCCTTTTAAGCTCGGCAGCACCCACCATGGTGCAGGGTTGTCGGTTTGGAGAGACGAGCTTGGTTTTAACCAGGATATCGATCTTACCGCATCCTATGCTTACCAGTTTGCTGTGGGAGGCGGCCGGCTGGGACTTGGTATCAGCGGAAATTTCATCAACCGCGAAATCAATGCCGAATGGAACCCCGTGCACACATCGCCCGACGATGACATGGCCATACCTTCCAACGAAGAAAACGATTTTGCCATCGACCTGGCCGCAGGTTTGTTTTACCAGACCGATGAACTCTACGTGGGCCTTTCGTCGACGCGTCTGCTCGAAAGCAGTTTCGAATACCAGAAATCCACCACCGGTACCGGGGTATCCGAAGAAACCCTCAAGCGGCATTTTTACCTTACCGCCGGTTATACCCTGCCACTACCCAACCCCTCGCTCGAATTCCTGCCCTCTGTTTTTGTTACCTCCACGCTCAACATAACAAAAATCGACCTGAATGCCACCCTCTTATACAATAAAAAGTTTTGGGCAGGCGTTTCCTATAGGGTCGGTTCCGATGTGGTGGGCATGCTCGGGATCAACATTTTCAACGGCGTGAAGATTGGATATGCGTACGATTTTCAAACTTCGGCACTCTCAAATACATCAAAAGGATCTCATGAAATACTGGTTGGATATAGCTTTAACGTGGGAATTGATAAAATTCCGCAAAAATATAAAAGCATAAGGTATCTTTAATGAAAGATTTACGTAAAGAATATAAACGGCTCCAAATTTAGGATAAACATCATTGAGTATGAAAAAGTTACTTTCTTTAGGATTTGTGTTCGCACTGTTTATTATCAGTAGCTGCTCCGGACCTGGCTCCTCCGGTGAGTTGACAGGTGTTGAAGGAAGGCCAAAAGCCTACCAGGAAAGCGACCCTTTTGGAATGATCTTTGTACCCCAGGGAAGTTTTAACATGGGTATCAACGATCAGGAAGTTGCCTGGGCACAGTCATCACAAACCAAAACGGTCACCGTTGAACCCTTCTGGATGGATGAAACGGAAATCACCAATAACGAATACAGGCAATTTGTATTCTGGGTGCGCGATTCCATCATGCGCCGTTTGCTGGGTGAACAACTCGATGACTATGTGATCACCGAAGATGAATATGGCAACCCCATCGAACCCCCGGCCATTAACTGGGATGCGCGTATCGACATGCGCGATGAGGAAGTCAATGAAATCCTCAGTGAGATGTACCTGAACCAGCAGGAACGTTTTTACAACAAAAAAGAAATCGATACCCGGAAACTTAATTACGAGTACTTCTGGATCGATCTCAAGCAGGCTTCGCGCAAGCCCAACCGTTACAATTTCGATACCAAGAAATACGAAGGTTTCATTGTTGACAACCAGGGCGAGAAAATCGAGATCAGGGACCGTTCCTCATTCGTTATCCGCGATGTGGTGAATGTTTATCCCGATACGCTGGTTTGGATTGCCGACTTCACCTATTCGTTCAACGAGCCCATGACCATGATGTACTTCTGGCATCCCTCGTACGATAATTACCCGGTGGTTGGTGTTTCCTGGAAACAGGCTACCGCATTCTGCATCTGGCGGTCGATGTTCCTGAACGCTTCCATGCGTGCCAGCGGACAACCCGGCGCACACGATTACCGTCTGCCCACCGAATCGGAATGGGAATATGCTGCACGCGGCGGTCTCGAAAATTCCATGTACCCCTGGGGCGGTTACTATACCCGTAACAAAGACGGTTGTTTCCTGGCCAATTTCAAGCCTTTGCGCGGTAACTATGCCGATGATGGCGGTGTAACCACTGTTCCTGTCGGTACCTATCAGCCAAACGAATATGGTCTGTACGATATGTCAGGTAACGTGGCCGAATGGACCATCACAGCATACGACGAATCGTCCTACGCATTCTCACACGACCTGAATCCCGATTACCGTTACGATGCCAAACCAAACGATCCTCCGGTGATGAAACGTAAAGTGATCCGCGGCGGCTCATGGAAAGACATCGCTTATTTTATGCAAAACGGTACCCGTACTTATGAATATCAGGATACATCAAAATCCTTTATCGGTTTCCGTTGCGTACGGCCGGTACTGGGTGGAATCTAATATTACCATTACTTATCTACACAATTAAACGCTACTAATACCATGGCAAGGCTAACAGAGATTGTCGAAAGTTCAGGCTGGAAAAAATTCATGGCCAAATTATACGGTTGGGGAGCTTCAATCGTAATCATCGGGGCACTCTTCAAAATCAACCACTGGCGCGGCGCTACCCTTATGCTCGCTGTCGGTATGTTCACCGAAGCAATCATCTTCTTCTTTTCCGCGTTCGAACCGCTTCACGAAGAGCTCGACTGGACCCTCGTTTACCCCGAACTGGCCGGTATGACCGAGCAAGACGAGATGGAAGAAATGAAGGAACTCGGCGCGGGCTTTGGCGGACGACCGGTTGAACGTATCGAAAATCTCCTGGGCGAAGCCAGTATCAACGAAGATACCCTTAAAAACATCGGCTCGGGCCTGCAGAAACTAAACGTTGCCGCTTCAGGCATTGCCGATCTGACCGGAGCCACCGCTGCCACCAAGGAGTTTCTTGCAAACCTTCAGCATGCAGCCACCTCAGTTGGCGGTATGAACGAAGCATACGACACCACGGTGCAGTCGATCAAGGAATCGGCCTCCTCACTGGCCACAGCTTACCTGGCCTCCGCCGAACAGGTGGCCAAGTCGGGTACCGAAGTAGCCGGATCGTACCAGAAGATTGCCGAAACCCTTAAAGGCGAACACGAAATGATCGCCCAAAGCGGCAAAGCCCACGAGCAACACCTCGAATCGCTCAATAAAAACCTGTCGGCCCTCAACGCCGTTTACGAATTGCAGGTGAAGGAAGGCAGTACACACCTGAAAAATTCACAGCAGGTGTACACAGGCATCGAGGATATGATCGCCAAACTCAAAGATTCGATCGACGAAACCAACCGCTACAAGGAAGAAGTGGTTAAACTCCGCGATAACCTGTCGTCACTCAACAATATCTATGGCAATATGCTATCCGCCATGAATGTGATCATTAATAAATAAGGACCTAATACTTATACATCACAATTATGGCACACGGCAAAGAAACTCCAAGACAAAAGATGATCGGCATGATGTATTTGGTGCTGACCGCTATGTTGGCACTGAATGTATCCATCAGCGTGCTCGACGCTTTCAAGATCATCGACGAGGGACTGGAGAAGACCGGAGTCACCATGGAGAGCAAGAATAAAGACATTTATAACGAGTTCGAGCAGGCATATCAGCTCAACCAGAACAAAACCGCCCTCTGGCGCGACCGGGCTATCCAGGTACGCGAAAGAACTCAGAAGCTCTACGACTACATCCAGAAACTCAAAATCACAACGCTTACCGAAGCTGAACGCGGCAAAACCGAAGGTATCATTCAGGGTAACACCATCGATCGCGACCAGATCAAGGCCACTACCGACTACGATACCCCTGCCCGTATTATGATTGGTAACGAACTCACCGACAAAAGCGAAGCCCGCAAGCTGAAAGACGAAATTGAAGCCTACCGCGAATTCCTGCTTTCGCTGGTAAAGGAAAAAGACATTCCCGAACAGCTCCGGAACTCCGTTTCCAAAAGTCTCGATACCGAACCTCCAACGCTGCAACCCGGCCAGAAGCGTACTCCGGAAAACTCAACCTGGGAATACCATAAATTTGGTCATACCCCGCTCATGGGCTTCCTGGCTATCATGTCGTCACTACAGATCGACCTCAGGAATGCCGAATCGGAAATGATCAATTACCTGTACGGGCAGATCAGCGCCGGCGAAGTAAAGTTCAATGAACTCGAGGCCGTGGTGATCCCCAACACCAATTACGTCATCAGGGGTAACCCATACAAGGCCAACATATTTCTGGCAGCCCGCGATACCACGCAGGCTCCCAAAATATTCATCGTCGAAGGGGTAAGCCAGCCCTGGACCGAAAGCATCGACCCCACCAGTGGTCAGAAAGTTTACAGCCGGAAAGAGGGCCTTAACTATACCGAACTCGCCGCCGAACGCGGTACCGGAAAAGGTGTGTACGAACGCCAGGGAAGTTCAGTAGGACAGCGCTCATGGGGTGGTATCATCCAGATCAATGGCCCCGGTGGTGAACCCATCATCAGGCCCTTCTCGGCTGAATACACCGTTGCCGAAGGCAGCGTGGTGGTTTCTCCGACTAAAATGAACGTTTTCTACTTGGGCGTCGACAACCCGGTTGAAATATCGGTATCGGGTGTCCCCGGCAACAAAATAAGGGCAACCGCCTCCAATGGCGTGCTCGAATCGCGCGGAAACTCATTCATCATGCGGGCCAAACGAATCGGCAATTGCATGGTTACCGTTTCGGCCGAACTCGATGGTAAGTGGTCAACCGTAGGCACCAAGGAATTCCGTGTGAAGGCCGTACCCGACCCGGTAGCCACTGTTAACAACCAAAAAGGAGGTATGATAGCCAAAAACCTGCTGATGGCACAAAGCGGTGTAATGGCCACCATGCCACCCGACTTCGACTTTGACCTGAAATTCAATGTTACCGAATTTACCGTAATGACCATTATCCAGGGTTTCGTGCGCGAAGCCAAGGTGAAAGGCGCCCGGTTTAACCAGGAGGTGATTAACCTGATCAACAATACCTCCAAAGGGAATCCGGTAATGATCAACGAGATCAGGGCGGTGGGCCCCGACGGCACTGTCCGTAGCCTGAACTCCATTAACTTTAAACTGAATTAATTTTATTAAAATTATAGCCGAATGAAACGAGTTGCTTTATTACTGATGGGATTTGCAATGCTTGCCGTTGCTCCGCAGAAAATGACGGCCCAGGATATCCTTACCGAGGTATACACCCGTGAGCATATCCCCAACAAAATGCCCGTACCTTATGCATACCTGCGCGAAGCCGACGTAATGTGGGCAAAGGATATATACAGGATTATCGATCTCAAACAAAAACAAAATCTTACGCTGTACTATCCGCTGCGCCCGATAAACGACCGGTATAACCTCGTTCAGCTCATCCTCTGGGGTATCGACAACGAAGGCATCCGTGCCTTTTCAACCGACGATCCCAACAACGAGTTTACCATTCCGCTCGACCGTACCAAAATCGACGATGCACTCGGTGCAGGGCAAACTACCATTAAAAAACTTACCATGGACGGTACCTATGTGGATACCACCATTTCAAACGAACGCCGCGTCGACGAGGTTAAACAGGTCCTCGTGAAAGAAAAATGGTTCTTCGATAAAAACCATTCCGTGATGAGCGTACGTATCGTAGGCCTTTGCCCCATCAGGGTTTATAACCAGCTCGACGACCAGGGCATGCCCACCGACGCTATCCTCAGACGGCAGACATTTTGGGTTTACTTCCCCGAACTGCGCCCCCTCTTTGCACGGCACGAAATGTTCAACGAAAATAACGATGCACAGCGCATTTCATTCGACGACTACTTCACCCAGCGCCGCTTTAACAGCTACATCTTTGCCGAGTCAAACGTGTATTCCAACCGCGTTATCTCGTCATACACCATGGGCCTCGATGCCCTGCTCGAAGCCGACCGTGTTAAACAATACCTCTTCGAAACCGAACACGACCTCTGGGAATACTAGTCCTCCTACAAAAATAACAATCAGTAAAAAGCAAAAAAAACCGCGGAATCCCGCGGTTTTTTTTGTATAGGTCTGGGGGCTGGATACTGGATACTGGATGCTAGATGCTGGATACTAGATGCTGGATACTGGATGCTGGATACTGGATGTGTGGGTATTTGGAATTGGGAATTGGGATTTGACGGCCCGTGCCTGGTTGCTGAGCCTGTCTGCCTGGCTTAGGCTATGCGTTGGCAGGTTTGAACCTGTTTCAGCTTTTGGCAGGGGCTTTGTAGTTAAGATTTGAGCATTGTTCTATGCGTATCCCCCTTTGGAGGGGGCAGGGGGAGGATTTTTGCGACAAATTCAATTGAAATATATTGAAAAAATATAACGTCTATAAACGTATATTGAATTATTAGTAGTAAGCAATCGTCCTTCCTCCCCCAGCCCCCTCCAGAGGGGGATATTGCACAGATCAACCTTTCTTCCTGTTATGCTTTGTCCCTTGATTTTATTCGCTGATTTCTTCATTCTCCTGCCCCTTTGCAGTCCTTCACTAATTCACTATTCGGTGTTCTCCCTACAGATCGGGACAGGTGTGTTCGGTGTTTCCCTACTCTTCGATGTTCTTAAATCAGTGTTCCTTGTTCGGTGTTCGTTGTTCAAGATTGTTCCATGCTGTTCCATGTTGTTTGAATGCTTGGTCTTTCTCTTGCTAAATACTCAAACTCTTGCTGATTTCTACCACTGCCACTGCCGCTGCCACTTGTCCCCCGTCCCTTGTCCCTCGTCACTTGTCCCTAAATAACCCCCTCCCCTTTCTCCAACCTTACGTCATTCACAAAATTCTTGATCTTCTGCTCCTCTTCTTTTCTACAAATCAGCAGAATATTATCCGACTCCACCACAATATAATCGTCGAGTCCCTGGATGACAGCCAGCTTGTTATCGGGTAAGTTAATCAAACAACGGTTGGTATTATAGGTAAATACACTTGTCCCCGTTACGGAATTTTCATCGTCATCCTTGCAAAGCATCTCGTACAACGAACCCCAGGTACCCAAATCCGACCAGCCAAAATCCGAACAAAGCACAAAAACATTCTCTGCCTTTTCCATGATGCCATAGTCGATCGAAATGTTTTTGCAGTTCGGATACACCCTGCTGATGAATTCACTCTCCTTATCGGTGTTGTAATAAGCATCGCCTTCGGCAAACAGCTGGTCAACATCGGGCAGGTAAGTCTTAAAAGCCTTCATGATGGTGCCGAGCGACCAGAAGAACATCCCTGAATTCCAGAAAAAATCGCCGCTTTGCAAAAATACCTGTGCCATGTCGATATCCGGCTTCTCGGTAAACGTTTTCACCCTGCGGAAGCTCTCGTTGAGCGTTATACTGTTTTTGTCACCGTTGATCTGAATATAGCCGTACCCCGTTTCGGGCCGGTTGGGCTGAATTCCCAGGGTGAGAATGCTGTCGCTTGTGGTGACAAAGTCGAGCCCCTTCTGCACCACCCCCAGAAAATCGTCTTCCTTCAGGATAATGTGGTCCGATGGAGCAACCAGTATGCAGGCATTGGGATTGATCAGCTTAATTTTATGATTGGCATAGGCAATACAGGGTGCCGTATTCCGGCGCATGGGCTCCAGCAATATCTGGTTGGGTAATAAATCAGGCAATTGCTTTCGTACCAGCCCGTCATAGTCCTCATTGGTGACAATAAGAATATTTTCTATGGGAATGATTTTGCGCAGGCGGTCCACTGTTTGCTGAAGAAGCGTTCGCCCGGTTCCCAGGATGTCCAGAAATTGTTTTGGCTTCTTGGTGCGGCTTAACGGCCAAAAGCGGCTGCCAATGCCACCGGCCATAACAATGCAGTAATGATCTTTGTTCATGAGAGCGGTTTATAATTTCACACGAAATTAGCAAATTAACCTTTGGTGAATGCGTAAATTTGATATTGTTACCGAAACCATGGACAAATTTCGGATAAACTTTGATTTTATATCCTTATTTTTGCCCTCATGAATTTCTTTTCCACATTCGGCCGTTACGTTGTGCTGCTTTCGCGGGTTTTTGCAAAACCCGAAAAACCAAAGATCTACCTGCAGCAGACCATTAGGGAAATTGAAAGCCTTGGCCTGAACTCCGTTGGCATTGTCATCATCATCTCCATATTCATCGGGGCGGTCATCACCCTTCAAACCCGGTATAACCTCGAGAGTTCCTGGATCCCGCTCTACCTCATAGGACTCACCGCCCGCGACACCCTGCTGCTCGAGTTTTCCTCCACCATGGTTGGCCTCATCCTGGCCGGGAAAGTTGGTTCCAACATTGCTTCCGAGATAGGCACCATGCGCATTACCGAACAAATAGACGCCCTGGAGATGATGGGTATTAATTCCGCCAGCTACCTGATTCTGCCGAAAATTGTGGCCACCATGCTGTTTAACCCCTTCCTTACCCTCATCAGTATGTTTGTAGGGCTGGTCGGCGGCTGGATGGCCGTCATCCTTACGGGTGCCCTGCCTTCGGCCGACTACATCTTTGGCATACAATACCTGTTTGTGCCCTTTTACATAACCTATGCCCTGGTTAAAACCGTTGTATATGCTTTTATCATTACCTCGGTATCGGCCTTTTACGGGTATAATGTACAGGGCGGCGCACTCGAGGTAGGCCGCGCCAGCACCCGTGGCGTGGTTTACAGCAGTATTCTCATTCTCCTGGCCGACCTTGTGTTAACCCAACTCATGCTCGCCTGATGATCCAAGTCGACAACCTCTCCAAAGCGTTTAACAACGTTACCGTGCTGCACGATATTTCGGTAACTTTCGAAAAGGGCAAAACCAATCTCATCATTGGTCGCAGCGGCTCGGGCAAAACGGTATTCATGAAATGCCTGGTGGGTCTCCACGAAGTAAATGACGGAAGTATATTGTACAACAACCGCGACTTTGTGAAAATGGACTTCAGGGAGCGGAAACAGATACGCCGCGAAATAGGCATGCTCTTCCAGGGCAGCGCCCTGTTTGATTCCCTTACGGTTGAAGAAAATGTGATGTTTCCGCTGAACATGTTCTCCTCCCTGTCGCAAGCCGAAAAACGCGAAAGGGTTAATAACTGCCTCAAACGTGTGAACCTTGCCAATGTTAATAAGCTCTATCCCGGCGAACTCAGCGGCGGCATGAAAAAACGCGTGGCCATTGCCCGTGCCATAGTCGAAAATCCGCGTTACCTCTTTTGCGACGAGCCTAACTCAGGCCTCGACCCCCGCACATCACTGGTGATCGACGACCTGATCAGTGAAATCACCCACGAATACGATATGACCACGGTGATCAACACCCACGACATGAATTCGGTGATGGAAATAGGTGAAAAAGTGGTTTTTATTCACGAAGGGCATAAAGAATGGGAAGGAACACGCGAAGAAATTCTCGATACCGGCAACAATAACCTCGACGACTTTGTTTTTGCTTCCAACTTTGCCAAAAAAATCAAATCGATGAGCCGGTAAGCCTGCCTGCGCAGCTGTCAGTCTTTAACCTCAACATAATCAACATACTCGCCTTTGTCTGTTTTGCCTTTCCCCTTGTTCCCAGGGTGATAATCAATGGTTACCTCCCCCTCGCGTTTGCGGGTTTCTTCGTTATAACGTTGCTGCCGCTTCGAAAACTCCTTCACTTTGCTGTCCATGTAATTGCTGAAAAGTGCAGGCAGAATGTAGCGGGTAAAAAGCCTTACCACGTAAAATATGATGATGATAATCAGTAATGTCCGTAAAAAAGCCATCTCTTTTTTGCGGCTAAGTTACAAAATTCCGCCGACACACACCATTTCGCCATCAACCTGTGCTGCCCGTCCCCGCTACTTGTCGCCGGCAAACATAATGCATCACTAATTTTTATTACCTTTATCGCCGATAAAAAAAAACAGATGAAAGGCGACAAAATAATTATCGGCATTACCCAGGGTGATATTAACGGCATCAGCTACGAAGTGATTATGAAGGCCCTTGCCGACAACCGCTTGTTCGATTTATGCACACCCGTTGTTTACGGCTCTCCAAAAGTGGCAGCCTACCACCGTAAGGCACTCGAACTCGAAAATTTTTCGTTTAACCTCATTCGCACGGTTGACGAAGCCGTAGCCAAAAAAGCCAACCTCATCAATTGCATCGACGACTCTGCACGGGTTGAACTGGGAAAATCCACACCCTACGCCGGCGAAGCCTCTCTTCAGGCGCTCGAAACAGCCGTCAAGGACCTCGCCGAAGGTAAAATCGACGCTGTGGTCACTGCCCCCATCAACAAAGCCAATATTAAATCCGACAGGTTCAACTTCAACGGGCACACCGAATTCTTCGAAACCCGCTTCAAATCCGATGGGGTGCTTATGCTCATGGTAAATGAACTCATGCGCATTGGCGTGGTTACCGCACACGTACCCCTCGCCAATGTTAATGAATACATTGTGAAAGATGCTGTGCTGAACAAACTCAGAATCCTCAACAAGTCATTGCTTGTTGATTTCGGCATCCGTAAACCGCGAATCGCCGTTATGGGGCTGAACCCGCATGCCGGCGACAGCGGTCTCATAGGCGACGAAGAAATAAACGAAATCATCCCGGCCATTAATGCGGCCCGCGAAGAAGGCATCATGGCCTTCGGACCCTTCCCGGCCGACGGCTTTTTCGGCGCCGGCAACTATGTCCGCTACGATGCCCTGTTGGCCATGTATCACGACCAGGGGCTGATTCCCTTTAAAGCCCTGACTACCGAAGGAGGCGTTAATTTTACCGCGGGACTTCCCATTGTGCGCACTTCGCCGGCACACGGCACCGCTTACGATATTGCCGGAAAAAACGAAGCTTCCCCCGACTCGTTCCTGAAAGCCATTTACATGGCATGCGACATATACCGAAACCGCATCCGGCAAAGGGAAATAACAGCCAACCCGCTCGGGCAGGTTGATATCTCCGATATCTGACCATCAACCCAACTGCATTATGTACGAATATATCCAAGGCGATCTGATTGAGAAAAACCCCGCTTTTTGTGTTATTGAAGCAGGCGGAGTGGGCTATGCCATTCAGATTTCGCTTACCACCTTCAGCAAGCTGCCCGTCAATAAACCTGTTAAACTTTACCTGCACCAGGTGGTACGCGAAGATGCCCACCTGCTGTTTGGCTTTTACACCCGCCAGGAACGCGAACTTTTCAGAATGCTCATTACCGTTTCGGGTATCGGTGCCAACACCGCCCGCATGATGCTTTCGTCGCTTTCGCCCGACGACCTGCAACAGGCCATCATATCGGGCAATTCGTCAATCCTCCAGGGCATTAAAGGTATCGGGCAAAAAACGGCCCAACGTGTCATCATCGATTTGCGCGACAAAATAACCAAAGAAAAAGGTGCCGCTGAATTATTTCCGCCAACAGACAATAGTTTAAAGGTTGAAGCGTTATCAGCATTGGTTATCCTTGGTTTTAACAAAGGCGAAGCCGAAAAAGCCATCAACAAAATAGTGCTCGCCGACAAAGACCTGACCCTGGAAGACCTTATTAAAAGAGCACTGAAGCAATTGTAAAAGCCTTATAAATTAACCTAATTTGTCAACCCTGCTGGTCAGACATATCAACCCCCGGAAATTTTCCTCGCGCCTGATCATATGCCTGTTGCTGGCGACCCTGATCACCATCCCTGCACAGCACACCCTGGCGCAAACCACGCAACCGGCTTCATCGGACTCGGTCAAACTACAGTATCCTTTCTCCGAAAAAAACCGCTACCCTTTTTCAAATTCCGGATTGCAGTCGCCGCTCTACCTGCGCAACCCGTCGAACGTTCAGCAGCAAATCGAATATAACCCGGTAACAGGACGCTACGAATTTTCCGAAAAGGTGGGCAACCTTAATTACAGGCCCCCTTCGTCGATGTCGTTGCAGGAATACATGGAATACGAGCGCAAAAGCGCGGTGAACAATTACTGGTACCAGAAATCGCGCGAAACCAAAAGCCCCGGTACATCGGGCATGATTCCCGGAATTCGCATGGGCGAAACCTTCGACAAGGTTTTTGGCACCGACGTCATCAGCATAGTACCCCAGGGATCGGCAGAACTGGTTTTCGGCTACAACATGTCGCGTATCGACAACCCCGCCCTTTCCGAAAAAAACCGTAAGAATCCCTCCTTCATCTTCAAGGAAAAAATTCAGATGAACGTTACCGGCAGCATTGGCGATAAAATGCAACTGGGCATCAATTACAACACCGAGGCCAATTTCGATTTCGAGAACAAAACCAAGCTCGAATATACCGGCAAGGAAGACGAGATCATTAAAAAAATAGAAGTCGGCAACGTGGCTTTCTCGCTCCCCGGCACACTCATCACCGGCAGCCAGAGCCTTTTCGGTATCAAAACCGAACTTCAGTTTGGGAAGCTCTTTGTCAGCTCAGTGCTCAGCCACCAACGCGGCCAGTCGCAGCAAATAGAAGTAAAAGGCGGCGCGCAGGTGAGCGAATTCGAGATCGACGCGGCCGACTACGACGCCAACCGCCACTTTTTCCTGTCGCATTTTTTCAGGGACAACTACAACAAATGGTTATCCACACTGCCGTATGTGAATTCAGGTGTGCGTATCGAACAAATTGAGGTGTGGATCACCAACAAGTCGAGTTCCACCACCGACACCCGTAACCTGCTGGCCGTTACCGACCTGGCCGAAGCCTATGGCCCCGATGTGGAAACCTATGGATCCGACGACAACGGGCAAAATTTCATAGGCAACCTGTTGCTGGTGCAGCCGGCCGCCGACCGTAACGGCCCGGCCGACAATGCGCGCAATGCCCTGTATGCAACCATTACCCGGCAATACGACCAGTTCAGAACCTTCAGCCAGATCACCAGCGCCTTTGCCTCGTTACAGACATCGTACAACTTCAACGACGGCAGGGATTACGAAAAAATTGAAAATGCCCGCAGGCTTTCTGCATCGGAATTTAAACTCAATGAAGAGCTGGGCTACATATCGCTGAACTCGGCCTTGCGCGCCGACGAAGTGTTGTCGGTAGCCTACGTTTACACCTACCAGGGTAAGAAATTCAAGGTCGGTGAATTGTCAACCGACGGCATCAGCTCGCCCGCGACCCTGCTGGTGAAACTGATAAAAGGTACCAGCCTTACCCCCAAATCGGGAACCTGGGACCTGATGATGAAGAACGTTTATGCCATTGGCGCCTACCAGGTTTCCAACACCGATTTTCTGCTCGATGTGCTCTACCGGAAAGACGAAACCGGCGTGCCTGTGAATTATATTGTTGAAAATGGCGCCGACAGTGCTTTCAACCGGAAAATACTGCTGCGCGTGCTGGGAATGGACTACCTCGACTCGCGCAACGAACCCAATCCCGATGGCCGCTTCGACTTCATCGAGGGAACAACCATTACCGCGCGCGACGGCCGGATATTTCTGCCGCAGACTGAACCTTTTGGCGATGACCTGCGCCGTACCATTGCCGGCCGCAATTACAACGATGAAAGCAACCCGGTACACAAAATAGCCGATAAATTTGTCTTCACGGAACTGTACGATTCAACCCAGATAAAAGCCCGGCAACTTTCAAAAAAGAACAAGTTCTTCCTGGCGGGTACTTACCAGGCCGCTTCCGGCTCCGAAATACAGCTGAACGCCATGAACATCCCGCAGGGCTCGGTTAAAGTATCTTCAGGCGGCATAACCCTGGTGGAGGGCCAGGATTATACCGTTGACTATACCCTCGGCCGCGTGAAAATTATCAACCAGGGCCTGCTGCAATCGGGCGCTCCCCTGAATATTTCCCTCGAAAACAATGCGCTGTTCAACCTCCAGACCAAAACACTGCTGGGTACGCACCTCGACTACCGGTTCTCTGATAATTTCAACGTGGGCGGAACCTTCATGAAGCTCACAGAAAGGCCCCTCACCCAAAAAGTAAACATGGGCGATGAGCCTATATCCAATACCATATGGGGACTTAACACCAGCTACCGCACCGAATCGCGGCTGCTTACCAAGCTGGTTGACAAACTCCCGCTCATCGAAACCAAGGAAACTTCATCCATATCCTTCGATGCCGAATTTGCGCAACTCGTTCCCGGCCAGGCCAAAATAATCGGCGAAGGTGGCGTGGCTTATATCGACGATTTCGAAGGCACCGAAACCACCATTGAACTGAAAACCCCTACCTCGTGGTTCCTGGCCAGCACCCCGCTGGGTTTCCCCAATGCTAATCAGAATAATTCATTGGATTATGGTTACGACCGTGCCAAACTGGCCTGGTATTCCATCGACCCGCTTTTTACCCGCAACGAAAGCCGCACGCCCGGAAATATAAACGAAGATGATCAGGAAGACCATTTTGTGCGTGAAATTCTCGAAACGGAGCTGTTCAAAAACCGTGAAAGCGGAACAGGTTTCGAAAACACCCTGCTGGTGCTTAACCTAGCATACTTCCCCAACGAAAGGGGTCCCTATAACTTCGACAATGCCCTTACGCTCAGTCCTAACGGCCGGCTGCCCGAACCCGAAAAACGCTGGGGCGGTATCATGCGCGAACTGCAAACCAGCGATTTCGAAACCTCCAACATCGAATACATCGAATTCTGGCTGATGAACCCCTTTGTGAACAACCCCGATCACCAGGGCGGCGACCTGTACTTTAACCTTGGCGACATCTCCGAGGACGTGCTCAAAGATTCGCGTAAGGCATTCGAAAACGGACTGCCAACAACCGACTCCGTAACCAAGGTCGATGAAAGCACCGTATGGGGCCGCGTACCTACCATACAGAGCATTGTCAACTCGTTCGATGCCGACCCAAAAAATCGCGCCATTCAGGATGTGGGTCTCGACGGGCTTACCGACGAAGACGAAAGGGAAAAATTCGCCGGCTGGCTCAACCAGCTCGATCCGGCATCACCTTTTTATGAGCAGGCTTATAACGACCCGGCAGGCGATAATTTCAAATACTTCCTGAGTTCCGACTACGACACCGGCTCAGTTGATAAGGTTATCAACCGGTATAAGGACTATAACAATCCGCAGGGCAATTCGCCCACCACCGAGCAAAGCGGGGGCGCCTTTGCCGCCGCCACCACCCTGCCCAACACCGAGGATATCAACCATGACAACAACCTCGACGACAAAAACCGCTATTTCGAATACCAGGTATCCATAAGGCCCGAAGACCTGAACTTCGATAACAGCTATGTAACCGACAGCGTGTGGGGCGAAGGCGTAACCTGGTTTCAGTTCCGTATACCCATCGACGACTTTAAACGCAAGTACGGCGATATCGAAGATTTCCAGTCGATCCGCTTTATGCGTATGTACATGAGCGGCTTCAGCGAGCCCGTTATCCTCCGCTTTGCCGAACTGCACCTGGTGCGCTCGGAATGGCGCAAGTACATCGGCGACCTCGCCGAAGGCGGCCCCTCGGTTACTGACCAGGTAGAAAGCGGCTCCTTCGAGATTACCTCGGTGAACATAGAGGAAAACTCAGCCAAGCTGCCCGTCAACTATGTACTGCCCCCCGGTATCGACAGGGTCATCGACCCCAGCCAGCCCCAGGTAGCACAGCTCAACGAACAATCGATTGTGCTGAAGGTTCGCGATCTGCCCGACGGCGATGCACGCGTGGCATACAAAAACATGAATCTCGACCTGCGGCAGTACAAAAAGCTGAAAATGTTCGTTCATGCCGAGGCCCTGATAGAAGAACAACTCAACGACAATGAAATGTCAGCCTTTATCCGCCTCGGATCGGACCAGACCGACAATTATTACGAATACGAAGTGCCCCTGCAGGTAACCCCCCATAAAAACAGTTACAATTCCACTGAAAGCCATATTGTATGGCCCGACAGTAACCTGGTGGAAATCATCCTCGACGAAATGGTCGACCTTAAAGTGGAACGCGACCGTGCCATGGCCGAACACCCCGACCTGTACGACCGTACCAAAGTATACCGCAGGCAGGTAGGTAAAAACGTGCTGAAAATTAAGGGTACACCAAGCCTCAGCAACATCCGCACCATGCTGCTGGGGGTCAAAAACCCGGGCGATACCGACAACCCGTTTTTCAACGATGGCATGCCCAAATCGGCTGAAATATGGTTTAACGAACTCCGGCTGACCGACTTCAACAACAAAGGCGGGTGGGCCGCCAACGCGCGAACACAGCTAAGGCTGGCCGACCTGGGCATTATTTCGGTTGCCGGCAGCACCTCCAAACCAGGCTTCGGAAGTATAGAGCAAAAGGTCGACGACCGCAACCAGGAAGAAACCAACCAACTCGACGTGTCGGCCAACCTTGAGCTCGGGAAACTGCTCCCGGAAAAAGCCAGGGTTTCGGTACCCCTTTATGTAGCCGTGTCGAGTATTGTAGTTACCCCCGAATACTCCGAACAGGAGCCCGACAGGCTCATGAAAGATGCCCTGGATGATGCCGCCACCGACGCCGAAAAACAGGATATCAAGGAAGCTTCCCAGGAAGTGATCAAGCGCAAAAGCATTAACCTTACCAACGTACGGGTAAACAAGGAGTTTAAAAAATACCGCGTGTTTTCTCCCGCCAATTTCTCTATCACGGCCGGTTATAGCGAAACCAAAGCCCACAATTACGAAATCGAACGCAACAACACTGTCGATTATGGCCTGGCTTTCAGCTATGCCTACAGCGCACGTCCCAAAAGCATCACCCCTTTTAAAAACGTCAAAGGCCTCAAATCGCCTTACTGGCGCTTCTTCAAGGACTTCAACTTCTCGCCTGCCCCCAGCCGTATCGGCTTCCGTACCGATTTCGACCGTACGTACAACGAAATGAAAATGCGGAATGTTTACCGCGACAGGGCCGTGCTGATCGACTCCACCGTTAGCAAGGACTTCCTCTGGAACCGGGCTTACGACCTCAACTGGGACCTTACCCGCGCGTTGAAATTCGACCTCACCGTCAACAGCCGTTCACGTATTGACGAACTGCCCGGGGCATACGACTTATTCCGGAAAGGCGATAACAGCGAATGGTCGCATACAGTGTGGGAAAGCATTAAAGACGGCGGACGGCCCATGGATTATAACCACCGGATGAGCCTTTCCTATAACCTGCCATTGAGTAAATTCCCCATCATCAGCTGGACATCGCTGAATCTGAAATATAATGCGGGGTACGACTGGCAACGGGGACCAAAATTCAACGGCGGGGACTCACTGGGCAATACCATCCTCAACTCCAGCACCATACAGGCCAACGGATCACTGAATTTCACCGGGCTGTACAACAAATCGAAATACCTGAAGAAGCTGGATACCAAATATGCACCGGCAACAGCTTCAAAAAAGCCAAAAAACTACAAAACCGTGAGCTTCACCCGCGAAAACTTCTTCCTGCGCCCGGGTGTGCCGCGCAACATAACCCATAAACTCGGATCTTCCGATGTTGAAGTCAAAGTCACCGACGAACAGGGGCAGGAGGTTGCGGTTTCCTATTCGGTACTCGACGATAACCGTATCAGCGTGCAGTCCGACAGCGGTTATACAGGGTTGAATGTAGTAATCGACGGACAGGTCGAAACCGGCGAAAACCCGCTGATTTTCATGGCAGAAAATTCCATTCGCTTTTTAACCGGGCTCAAAAATGTATCGCTGTCCTACTCACTTACCAGTGGTACCCAGGTGATGGGCTTTATGCCAACGCCCAACGTGGCGGGCTTCAACACCGGTGAAGACTTCAACGGAGCGCCCGGGTTACCATTCCTCGTGGGTGTGCAGGACAAAAACTTTGTCAAAGAGGCAGCTGCCAACGGATGGCTTACCACCCACCCCGCTTTCACCAATCCATATACCATGTCGAAAACCGAAAATGTGAACATCCGGGGTACTTTCGAACCCTTCAAAGGTTTCCGTATCGACCTGACCAGCGTCCGCAGCTATACCGAATTCAACAGCGAGTACTTCCACTACAGCGATTCGGTAGCTTCCAACAGCGGCTTTTACTTCGACAACCGCATGGTAAACGGCGGGTTTTCCATTTCCGTGATCTCCATCGGTTCGGCATTTGAAAAGCTCGAAAGCAGCAACCAGTATTATTCCGCATCGTACGAACGTTTTAAGCGCTACCGGCAGACCATTTCGCGCCGCCGTTACCAGCAACGGGTCCGAAACAGCGCTTACAATTACCAGGGACTCGTCAGCCAGCAAATCGAAACCGGGTATGCCGATGGCTACGGTTCCACGTCTCCTGAAGTGATCATTCCGGCTTTCCTGGCCGCCTATACAGGCAAAGACCCCGCAAAAATGTCGCTCAATCCGTTCCCCGGCATCCTCAGCATGGTCCCCAACTGGACACTGACCTTCGACGGCCTTACCAAACTCGACTTCTTCAAGCGCTACCTGCGGACTTTATCCATCAGGCACAGCTATAAATCAACATACAGCGTCAACTCCTATGCCACCAATTTCCTGTATTACGAGGATGCTTTCGACGGGCTGGGCTATGTGCGCGATTACCAGAACAATTTTGTCCCCGAGCTGCAGATGAACACCGTTGCCATTCGCGAGGAGATGAACCCCCTCTTCGGTTTCGACGGCACCTGGATCAACAGCCTCATTACCCGCTTCGAGTGGCGGCAGTCGCGTACCCTCACGCTGAGCCTCGCCAATAACCAGCTTACCGAAACCCATAACAAGGACCTCATTGTAGGCGCCGGCTACCGCTTCAACAAAGTACCCATAAAAATTGGCGAAAGGGCTTACGAAAGCGACCTCAACGTACGTTTCGACCTGTCGGTCCGCGACAATAAAACCCTGGTTCGCTACCTTGCCCTAACCGAACAGGACGAAAGCGATCAGATTACGCTGGGTGACAAAATTTTTAAAATACAATTCACCGCCGACTACCTGCTGTCACCCCGCTTCAACGTGCAGTTCTTCTTCGACCGTACCTTAAACAAGCCCCATACATCAAGGTCGTTCAGGCGCATCGAAACCAACATTGGTTTCAGCCTGCGCTTTACCCTCACACAGTAGGCTCACCATGTGCCCGGCACCATGGCTTTTTCAAATTCCTGCAAAAAGTAAGTTTACCTGTCACGAATATTGATTACTTTTACCCGGTTCTTGGCTATTGGCTATTAACTAACAGCTCACAGCTCACAGCTC
>CAZUBW010000041.1:0-34970 GCA_964618645.1 uncultured Bacteroidales bacterium
CTGCCACTGCCGCTGCCGCTGCCTGGATGCTGAGCGGAGTCGAAGCACTGCCACTGCTACTTGTCTTGGATCTGGCTCGTTATAACTAGCCCCGGGCTTCAGTTCGGGGAATTTGAAAATGCGTACCCTATAACTCAGTTAGGCTTCATCCCTTATAGATATAGCCAATTCTTTCAAATTTGTGATTCACCCTTTGATAGTAAATAATTATCTCTGGCAGTCGAAAGGGCTGAAGCCCTGTTTAATTGAGAATTGCCGCTATCCGACACCCAGGCTGAAGCCTGGGGCTATTGATACCTCCCGGCAAAATCCTTTCCAATGACGCTGGGATCTGGTATAAATATTCTGTGGAATCAACTCAATCAGCGGAAACCTGCCGGCCTCGCAGGTATGTGTTAATCAGCAATATTTACCGGGTTGAATTTACTTAAGCATCCCGGTGACCTTAACAATTACGGGATTGTTAGTTGTTTTGAGATTCTTAACCAGTTGTCTTAATCTCTGATATGCTACTGTATCAATATGTTGATCTCTATGAATGTAATCGACATCCAGATAATTGATGATTTCATATGCATTAAACCATGAATACATTTCATTTTTGTCTTGATCGATAAAGTCAGGCCAAAAAGGTAAGCCGCCGTCAATATCATTTATAAAGCCCAACCTTTCTCCTCCTTTTAGAAGTGTAAGCGATAATGTTTTTTTGTTAAACACAGCTGCAACCCTGGTTTCATTTACAGGAAAACTTCGACCAAAGACGTTTATGTTCTCATTTGTTAAATTTTCAAACGGATAATGATTGTGGAAATCAAATGTGATAAAGAAAAATTGTTTACTATCGATCATGTTTATTATAAAAACATAATCAGATGCTCTTTTAGAGTATTCAATCAATGAATTATTAAGTACTTCCGGTGGCATTTTAAATTTACCCAGCTCAAATAAATACTCCGGTATAGTTTTCAAGTTTTCATCAATAAAGTATAGTGTGTCGTTTATTCCATCTTTAAAATATATTTTATCATATCCATATATGATCTTTCCCGTTTCAGCTTGAGAAAAGAATGGTTCCTTCTTGAAGTAGGATACCCTATTCCTGGTGCTATCAAGAATCAATCCTTTTGAATTAAAAAAGTATAATCTTGTTTTTTCGTTTCCCTTTAAAATGGGGCGTACAGATACAAATTGATTATGTCTTATATATTGCCCCGTAAAACAAATATTTGTAGGTGTATCAATTGAATAGAGATAGGTCCCATCAAAAGAATAAACTTGAATTTTATTATTGGATGATATATATACTAATTGATCAGTATTATTAATGGACACCTGTCCAACATGGTTATATTCTCCAGGTCCATGCCCTTTAATTCCTATGTCATTTATAAAAACGCCATTAGTATCATAAGCTTTACAATAATCTAAACCATACACAAAGATTGTATTTTTAGATTTCATTATACCCCGGATTTCTCCCAGTGGACTAACTGTATCAAGTGGTAGATATTCAATTTTCTTAGCAAATGAGGATAGATTTATTGTAGAAATATTTTGAATATTCTGATCCAGATCAATTTTAGGCAAATGATTACCCTCGGTTTCCGGTTTGCAGGATTTGAATATGAGCAAGATAAATATTGAAATAATATATTTCATCTTTTTCAGCATTTTCTGTTTCTGAATTATGAGAAATGGTGTTTGAGGCATTCGTTAATCCTTTCATTCCTCACATATCCAATTTAATCCAATAACAACTTTTCCTTCAGGCCTGTTAAAAATAATTAGATTTTTCCAAATTGCCGACAGGCAGGTCTGCAATAAATATGTTGCTATAATAAATCTGCGATAATCTGCTCAATCCGCGTAGATCTGCGAGAAATAAATTCTGAGAGAAATGAATGCTGGATACTGGATGCTGGATACTGGATACTGGATGCTGGATGCTGGATGTGTGGGTATTGGGATTCGGGATACGGGATTTGACTGCCACTGCCGCTGCCACTGCCGCTGCCGCTGCCGCTGCCACTGCCACTGCCACTGCCGCTGCCGCTGCCACTGCCACTGCCACTGCCGCTGCCACTGCCACTGCTACTTGTCTTGGCTCTGGCTCACCCGAACTTACAACCGCGCCCCTCTTAACCGTAAACTATTGCTCACCACAGACACCGAGCTGAGCGCCATGGCTGCGGCAGCGATCATCGGATTCAGCATAAACCCCCATATGGGGAATAAAACGCCGGCAGCCACCGGTATGCCAATAAGGTTATAAATAAATGCCCAAAACAGGTTTTGTTTTATGGTTCGCACGGTTAGTTTGGATAACCTGATTGCTTTTGCAATCTTCCTGAGATCGGATGATATAATGGTCATACCGGCTACATCCATGGCTATGTCTGAACCCTTTCCCATGGCAATACCTACATCGGCCTGCACCATTGCCTGGGAGTCGTTGATACCGTCGCCCACCATGGCTAAAGGTATGCCATTGGACTGAAGGTTTTTAACGTAATCAGCCTTATCTGATGGCAACATACCGGCATGAAATTTTTCAATTCCGGCCATTGCGGCTATGGATGCTGCTGTCTGATGATTATCGCCGGTTAGCATATAAACAGCAATCCCGGCTGATTTTAGTTGTTGTACAGCTTCTGCAGAAGTTGGTTTTAGCGTATCAGCCAATCCAATTATGGCCAGCAATGCGTTATGATCGGCAAAGAATACCACTGTTCTGGCTTTTCCCTGCAGGGCCCTGATAGTTTCTTCATTTTCGGGGCTTATTTTTACTCCTTCATCGGTCAGCAATTGGGTGTTGCCTGCCAAAAACTGACGGTGAGCCAATCTGGCCTTGAGGCCCTTACCGGATACATTTTCAAATTCAGTAAGCGCTACCGGCTTATGATTGTGATTATCTAGTGCTGCTATAATTGCCTGTGCCAATGGGTGGGCCGACTGTTTTTCCATTTCCAGCAGCACCGGTTCAGTGTTGATCCGGGTATTTTCGTCTGCCAGCCAGATGATGTCGGTAACCGCAGGTTGTCCTTCGGTGAGCGTACCGGTTTTGTCCATTGCCACTGCTTTTACCTTGTGCATACGTTCTATGCTTTCCGCATCCCTGATCAGGATTCCGTTCCGGGCACCTTTTCCTATTCCAACCATAATGGCAGTGGGCGTGGCCAATCCCAATGCACACGGGCAGGCGATAACCAGCACGGTAACCATGGCCATCAAGGCATGCGAAAGGGCATCTTCGCCACCTGCCAGCATCCAGCTGAAAAAGCTTAACACGGCAATTCCCATCACAACAGGAACAAAAATTCCTGCAATACGATCAACAATTTTCTGCACCGGAGCTTTTGTTCCCTGGGCTTTTTGCACCATACCGATAATTCCGGCCAGCACGGTTTCGGCACCCACACGGCTTGCCCTAATAACTGCACTGCCATTTACACAAAGTGTGCCGGCAAACACGGTGTCTCCCGCCTGTTTATCGGCTGGCAGGGATTCGCCGGTGATGCTGCTTTCGTCAAGGGTCAGCGAACCTGAAATCAAAGTACCGTCGACCGGGATTTTTTCGCCCGGTTTCACCCGTACCTGGTCGTTCTGCAGGATTCGCGCAATGGGCACTTCCATTTCGCGGCCCGATTCATCAATCAGGGTAGCCATATCGGGCTGCAGTCCCATCAGCTTTTTAATGGCCGATGAGGTTTTTGCCTTAGCGCCTTCTTCCAGCACTTTGCCAATGAGGATAAAAGCGATGATCACGGTGGAGGCCTCGTAATAAACGTGGGGTTGTAATCCACGCGAAAGCCAGAATTGGGGGAAAAAGGTATTGAAAAGGCTGAACAAAAAGGCAATACCTGTACTCAGCGCTACCAGCGTGTCCATATTGGCCTGTTTATGCCGGGCAAGTTTGAAAGCATTGACAAAGAAACTTTTCCCGAACCAGGCCATCACCGGGAGGGTAAGCCCTGCCAGCAAAAGGTTTACAGGTGATAAGCTGTTATGGGCAGCCTGATGATCCATAAAAAGCATGGAAACAATCATTACCGGAACTGCGAGGATGATTGAGCCTGCCATGTTGACTTTCAGCAAGCGGTAACGCAATTGTTCGTGGTTAACAGTTTCAGCGCTGTCAACCAGTAAATCGTAACCAATGGAACGGATGGCCTGTTGAAGGTTACCGATATCAACACCATCGGGCACCATTTCAACCCGGGCTGAGGCATTGGCATAGTTAACCGTGGCATTCAATATGCCCGGTTGTTTTTTCAACGTCCGTTCCACATTCAACGCACATGAAGCACAACTCATGCCGGTGACAGGCAGGATTTTTACTATTGGTGATGGCATAGCGTTTCAATGATGTCAGGAACCAAGAGCCGAGAGCCAAGAACCAAGAGCCAAGAGCCAAGACAAGTAGCAGCGGCAGTGCTTCGACTCCGCTCAGCATCCAGACAGTGGCAGTCAAATCCCGTATCCCGAATCCCAATACCCACACATCAAGTATCCAGTATCCAGTATCCAGCATCCAGCATCCAGTATCCAGCATCCAGCACCCAGCACCTAGCACCCAGCACCCAGTTACCTTCCTATAACAAACATCTCACCACTTAGGTTCAATTCGGTTTGGATTACCGATTTTGCTGCAAGAGCATCGGCGCCTGGTTGCCTTCCGCCAATAGATACCAGGAATTTTCCGGGTTCAACAACCCGCCTGAAATTTTTGTCGATTAGTGAAAACGCATCAGGGGAAAGGGTTAATTCCACCTTTTTGGTTTCTCCGGCTTTAAGGGTTATGGTTTTAAACCCGGCCAGGGTGCGCAGTGGAACCGGTACGGAAGCCTCTGTATCGGTAATGTATACCTGCACCACTTCGTCGCCGCTCATTTTGCCGGTATTGGTAACATCAACTGTAATTTTGATTTCACTGCCTGCAGCAGCTGATGAGGCCGACAATTTCAGGTTATCGTAGGTAAAATTTGCGTAGCTCAGGCCATATCCGAATTCCCAAAGCGGTTCGCCTTTGAAATACTTATAAGTGCGGCCTTCCATGCGATAGTCCTTAAAATCGGGCAAATCGTTAACCGACTTGTAAAAAGTCACAGGCAGGCGGCCCGAAGGATTGAAATCGCCGAAAAGCAAACGTGTCAGTGCGCTTCCTGTAGCTTCGCCCGGATAGAACGCCTGTACGATGGCCGGAATGTTTTCTTTTTCCCAGTTAAGAGAAAGGGCGCTTCCACTGAAATTAACATAAACAATAGGTTTGCCGGTCTTATGCAGTTCTTTCAGCAGCTCGGCCTGCGGTGCAGGAAGGTTCAGATGAGTGCGGTCGCCATGCGAAAAACCATCTGTTTCGAGCGGCATTTCCTCGCCCTCGAGGCTGGCTGAAATTCCGCCGCAAAAGATGATGACATCGGCTTTGCGGGCTGCATCAAGCGCTTCTTTCTGGTAATCGCGCGACAGGTCAATCCACGAGAGATCAGCCGCAGGTTCAATGCCATTATTCCACCAGAAAGGAACAACAGTAAAGGAAGCTTCAAGGTCGTAACGCTTGCCTTTCTCAAGGGCAATACCTTCACTGCCGGCAGGTTGTCCGTTGATTTTAACGCGCACATTGCCACCAAACTGGTAATTCCCTGTTTTTTCAGGGATGAGGATCCCGCTCCACCTTACCGAGAAGGTATCGTCGAGCTGACCGTTCAGGGGTGACCGTTTCCATTTGAAGTGGATCATGCTGTCGACGCGGACTATTTTTGGCGAACCTGCCAGCGATGCCTCTTCGAAGTATTCAGCTTTAAGTCCCTTTTTCAGTTTTCCATTGTCGAGGTGATACAGGTTTTCATACCCTATGATTTCGTAATGTGTGTAAATATCGGGCACAATGGGACAACCAGGAGCGTAGAGTACATTGGCGTTCCCAAGACGTTTGCGCAACGCGGTGAGAGGTGTTACAGGTACTACCGGATTGCCATTGTAATTGGCGATGAGTATGTCGTGGTTATGAGCATTTGGCCCAATCAGTGCAACTTTTTTAACATTTCTGAGTGGCAGTATACCCGTATTCTTGAGAAGAACGAGTGATTTTTCAGCCGATTCACGGGCCAGTTCGAGGTGCTTTGCTGAGCCAACCACCGAAAAAGGAATGCGGGAATAAGGAACCATCATTTCGGGGTCGAACATTCCCAGCATAAAGCGGGCCTTGAACAAACGCTGTAATGAGGTATTCAGGTCTTTTTCGTTGATAATACCGGCCTGAATAGTGGAGTCGAGATTCGAAAGCAAAAAGCTGCCGGGCATTTCACAATTAAGGTCGGTTCCGGTGGATACAGTCCATCCCCAGGCCTGCGCGGGCGTTTCTACCACGCGGTGGGCGTTTTTGGTATAAAAATCGGATATGGCGCCGCAATCGGAAACAATATAACCGTTAAAGCCGAATTCGTTCCGCAGGATGTTGCTGAGCAGGACGTCTGAGCCACAACAGGGCTTATCGCGAAATCTGTTATAGGCGCACATGACCGATTGTACGTTGGCTTCTTCAACCGCAGCTTTGAAAGCAGGCAGGTACGTTTCGTAAAGATCGCGGTCGTTCACATAAAAATTGTCGCTGTGGCGGGTATATTCAGGTCCGCTGTGTACCGCGTAGTGTTTTGCAGTGGCAATGGTTTTAAGGTATTTTGGGTCATCGCCTTGCAGCCCGTTGATGAATTGAACAGCCATCCGGCCGGTAAGGAAAGGGTCTTCGCCGTAGGTTTCCTGACCGCGTCCCCAGCGGGGATCACGGAATATGTTGATATTCGGAGTCCAGAAAGTAAGCCCGGTGTAGATGCTGCGAACGTTGTTTTTCAGAAAGTTATGATGTTTGGCCCGCGCTTCGTCAGAAATAGCTGTAGCTACCCTGAACATGAGGTCTTCGTTGAAGGTGGCAGCCAGGCCAATTGCCTGCGGAAATACCGTAGCTGTGCCGGCCCGCGCAACACCATGCAGACATTCATTCCACCAGTCGTATTCCGGTATGCCCAGTCGCGGAATGGCCGCGCTATGGTTGAAGAACTGGGTGACTTTTTCCGCAAGGGTCAGTCGGGTTACCAGGTCATACGCCCTTTCTTCGGCCGGTAGCCCGGGATTTTGAAAGGGGTATTGGTATGTGGTCTGGCAAATGACAGTCCCGGAAAGCAAAGCCAATAGCATTGCGGCCATTAAGGTTTTAGACAAAGCGCTTTGTAACAACATAGGATAAATAGTTATGTTTTTTCAAATCTAGGCATTTTTGGGATAATGAAAAAATAGCTGCTTCTTTTATCTGTTACCCATAGGTGTTTCAGGCAAAACGGTTACATTTGTTGAACCAATACCTAAATCTTTATATTGATGAAATTCGTTCGTCCTTATACATGGTCTGTTTCTGCATTTCTTGTGATTGTTATATCTTTTTTTTCATGCAAGTCTGCCGAAAATGCGCTGCATCCGCTGAAACTTTGGTATGAACAGCCTGCCGTTGAATGGACCGATGCCCTGCCGGTTGGCAATGGACGATTGGGGGCCATGGTATTTGGGAATACCGCTACCGAACGTATTCAACTTAACGAAGAAAGCTTGTGGGCCGGATCCAAAATCGACAACAACAATCCCGGAGCATTCAGTCACCTGGCCGAAATCAGAAAACTACTGCTTGAGGGGAATATCACCAGGGCATATGCCTTGTCGGAGCAGCACCTGCTGGGAACACCCCCGCGGATACGCTCGTACGAAACACTTGGCGACGTGTTTATTCGTATGGAACGCGATACAGCCGGCATCTCCAGGTACCACAGAGAGCTTGACCTGAGAACCGGCATTGCCCGCACAACCTATGCCGTTAACGGAACCACCTATTCCCGCGATGTTTTTGCCTCTGCACCGGGGAACGTCATTGTCATGCAGCTAAAAGCCGACAACGGAAAACTGAATGCTGCAATTTCGCTGAAACGCGCTAAAGATGCGTATGTAAAAGCCACAGGAAATTCGCTGTTAATGGAAGGCCAGGTTACCGATGAAGACAGTCGTGAGGCTGGCCCGGGTGGTAAGCATATGCGTTTTGCTGCCTTATTAAAAGTTTTGAACCAGGGAGGTAAGGTAATTGCAGATGGTGATTCCCTAAGGGTCAGTGATGCCGGGGAACTGACGGTTTATATCACCGCGGCAACCGACTACCGGATCGATAAACTTAATACAGATACTACCCTTGTACCAGCCGCCCTTTGCAACAATATACTGGAAAGCATATCAGACCGGTCCTATGAGGCGTTGAAAGAAGAGCATATTGCCGATCACCAGGCACTTTTTAACCGTGTTGAATTGCAACTGGGCAATGAAAATCCCGATACGGTGGCCACTGATGTCAGGCTGAAAAGGGTCATAGCCGGGGCCAGTGATCCCCACCTGGTGGAATTGTATTTTCAGTATGGCCGCTATCTGCTGATGGGCAGTTCGCGTGCACCGGGCGTGTTGCCGGCAAATCTGCAGGGAATATGGAATCACCATTATACAGCCCCCTGGAACAGCGATTACCATACCAACATCAACCTCCAGATGAATTACTGGCTGGCCGATGTCTGTAACCTCTCCGAAACAATGGATCCGCTGATAACCTTTATGGAAAAACTGACCCTGCCAGGCCGGGTTACAGCCCGGGACATGTATGGGTGCAATGGGTGGACCATGCATCATAATACCGATCCTTACGGACGTACCGGCCTGATGGATGGCATACAGTGGGGAACCTTTCCCATGGCCGGACCCTGGATGACACTTCATTTGTGGGACCATTACACCTATACCCTCGATTCGGCTTACCTTGCCAATACCGCCTGGCCGGTAATGAAGGGGTCGGCAAGGTTTGTACTCGGCTTTCTTACGCCCGACGGGCAGGGACAGCTGGTTACCTCTCCCTCGTATTCGCCTGAAAACGCCTATTTTTTGCCCGGTACCCTTACGCCTATGCAATTGACGTACGGAGCGACCATGGATATTCAGATAGCCCGGGAGCTGTTTATGGCCTGTATGGCTGCTGCTGATATACTGGATGAGAATCCGCTATTTGCCGATTCGTTGCATAAGGCCCTGGAAAAATTACCTCCGACACGCGAAGGTGCTGATGGCACCATTATGGAGTGGATAGCAGACTATGAAGAAGCTGAGCCCGGGCACCGTCATATTTCGCATTTATTCGGGTTACATCCCGGAACGCAAATCACACCCGAAACGCCTGAATTATTTGAGGCTGCAGCCGCTACCATTGAGCGGAGACTTGCACACGGAGGTGGACATACAGGCTGGAGCCGTGCCTGGATCATCAATTTCTATGCACGCTTGCTCGATGGTGAAAAAGCTCATGAACACCTTCAGGCGTTGCTGGCAAAGTCGACGCTTACCAATCTTTTTGATACCCATCCGCCATTTCAGATCGACGGGAATTTTGGCGGTACTGCCGGTATAGCCGAAATGCTGCTCCAGAGTCACGCAGGTTTTGTTCATGTTTTACCGGCATTGCCATCGGCCTGGCCCGACGGAAACGTGAAAGGCTTAAAAGCCCGGGGTAATGCTGAAGTTTCTGTTGAATGGCAAAGCGGGAAACTCGTCAGGCTTACGCTGAAGCCCCAAAGTACCAGTAAAATCCACATTGTTTATGGCGATCACGATGTGGAAGTAAATGCCGAAAAGGGAAGAACTTACGTTTTTGGCGCTGCATTGGAAAGCATTTGATAATTATGTCTATGGATGCTTAAACGGTTATGAATATTACAACTTTATATACCCGACTGATTAATTGGATAGCCGGTAAGCTGAACCACCGGCAGCAAATTTACCTGCTTAGCCTGTTTGTGGGGCTAATCAGCGGGCTGGCAGCGGTATTGCTGAAAAATGCCGTTCACTTTACCCACCAGTTTGTGTTGGAGAAAGGACAACTTTTCCAGATCAACTTTCTTTACCTTGCCTTTCCCATGCTGGGTGTGCTGCTCACCATCCTTTATGTGCGGTATTTTGTGAAAGACGAAATGGGCCATGGCATTACCAAAGTGCTTTATTCCCTTTCGAAAAAGGGTGGATATCTCAGGCCTCACAACAGCTACTCGTCCATTATTGCCTCTACCCTTACCATCGGATTTGGGGGGTCGGTGGGTCTTGAATCGCCCATTGTGGTTACCGGGTCGTCGATGGGATCGAACCTGGGCAGGTTGTTTGGCATGAATTATAAATCTATTGCCACGTTGATCGGCTGTGGAGCTGCCGGGGCCATAGCGGGCATTTTCAAGGCTCCCGTGGCCGGTGTTATTTTTGCCTTGGAAGTACTGATGCTCGATATCAGCATGTGGTCGATCATTCCTTTGCTGATCTCTGCCGTCACCGGCGCAACTGTTTCCTATCTTTTTCTCGATCCGGGCGCATCCCTTCATTACCCGCTGCAGGGCAGTTTTGCTTTTCACAATATCCCCTGGTACATGGCGCTGGGAGTGTTTTGCGGACTGGTTTCGCTTTATTTCACCAAAGCTACCATACGTATCGAAGCGTGGTTTGCCACCATCAAAAAACAAAGGATACGACTTATTGCAGGGGGTGTGGTGCTGGGCGCCCTCATTCTCATCTTTCCCCTTTTCTACGGTGAGGGTTATGATGTGCTGAACCTTTTCTTCAGGGACAGGGCTGGTGAAATAGCCCTGGGTAGTCTGTTTTTTGGAAAGCTCGATAACCTGGCATTTTTCCTGGTTTTCATGGCGCTGGTATTGTTACTGAAACCGTTGGCCATGACGGCTACCACGGGTGCCGGCGGGGTAGGGGGCATATTTGCACCTACCATGTTTATGGGAGGTTTTACAGGCTTCCTGGCTGCCAGGCTGGTGAACCAGTTTAATTTTATACAGGTACCGGAAAAAAACTTTATCCTGGCGGGTATGGCCGGGTTGATGGCCGGAGTTATGCATGCCCCGCTGTTTGCCATCTTTCTCATTGCTGAAATCACCGGTGGCTATGTGTTGTTCATTCCCCTGATGATTACATCAACCATTGCCTTTATTACCAATAACTATTTCGAGCCTCATTCGATATATACCCATCGCCTGGCCAAAAGAGGTGAGTTGATTACGCACAACAAGGATAAGGCCGTGCTTACACTGCTCGAAATGGACAAGATCATCGAAAAAGATTTCCTGCCGGTTTCTCCCGGGGATTCGCTGAGTAAACTGGTTAAGGCCATATCGCGCTCGCGTCGCAATCTTTTTCCGGTGGTTACAGGTCATAATATGCTGGTTGGCGTAGTACTGCTCGATAGTATCCGGCATATCATATTCAACACCGATATGTACGAGCGGGTTTTTGTTCGCGACCTTATGCAGCCGCCACCGGCACATATATCTCCCGGGGAATCGATGGAAAGCGTTATGAAAAAGTTCGAGGAGAATGAGGCCTGGAACCTGCCGGTGATTAACAACGGCGAATATATTGGCTTCCTTTCCAAGTCGAAAATGTTTTCGTACTACCGGCAATGGCTAATTGAGATTTCGGATGAATGATCTTAGAGCCAGGAGCCAAGAGCCAAGAACCAAGAGCCAAGAGCCAAGACAAGTGGCGGGAGCAGTGGCAGTGGCAGTGGCAGTGGCAGGAGCAGTGGCAGTGGCAGTGGCAGTAGCAGTGGCAGTGGCAGCGGCAGTGGCAGTGGCGTTTGAAGAAGAAGTTTGAAGCTGCGCGTTTGAAGAAGAAGTTTGAGGCTTCGCGTTTGAATGCTGATATAGTTCAAACCCTATCAAACCCTATCAAACAAAAACATAGAACACCGAACCCAGCACCCGGCATCCAGTATCCAGTATCCAGTATCCAGTATCCAGCATCACCAGTTTTAATTTACCATGATGAATTAAGTCTGCAATAATTTTTTTCCTGACCGTCAAAAGCATTATTTTTGAACCCAACAAAAACTAATTACTATGGAAAGGGATTCCCTCATATTCGACCTGATTAAAAAAGAAAATGAACGGCAACTTCATGGTATTGAACTGATTGCTTCAGAAAACTTTGTAAGCGACCAGGTACTGCAAGCCATGGGATCGTGTTTAACCAATAAATATGCCGAAGGTCTTCCCGGTAAGCGCTATTACGGCGGCTGCCAGGTGGTTGATGAAGTGGAATCGCTTGCTATTGAACATATCAAAAAATTGTTCAACGCGCAATGGGCTAATGTACAGCCGCATTCGGGCGCCCAGGCCAATGCAGCAGTTATGCTGGCCGTGCTCAATACCGGTGATAAATTCATGGGGCTCGATTTGTCGCATGGCGGGCACCTTTCACACGGATCGCCGGTTAATTCCTCAGGGATACTTTATCATCCGGTGGCCTACACTTTAAACCCCGATACAGGCAGGGTCGATTACGACAAGATGGAAGAAATTGCCCTGCAGGAAAAGCCAAAGCTGATCATTGCCGGGGCATCGGCCTATTCGCGCGACTGGGATTACGCGCGTATGCGGGCTATTGCTGATAAGGTGGGAGCCTTGCTTATGGCCGATATAGCACATCCTGCAGGACTTATTGCCAAAGGTTTGTTAAACCATCCGTTTCCCCATTGCCATATTGTTACCACCACCACCCACAAAACCCTGCGTGGCCCAAGGGGCGGACTGATTATGCTTGGCGAGGATTTCCCCAATCCCTGGGGCTATAAAACACCAAAGGGTGAGGTCAAAATGATGTCGAATGTGCTGGATATGGCTGTATTCCCGGGTACACAAGGCGGACCGCTTGAACATGTTATTGCTGCCAAAGCTGTTTCTTTTGGCGAAGCCCTTACCGATTCGTATACAGCCTATGTTACCCAGGTGAAAAAGAATGCTGCTGTAATGGCCAGGTGCTTTATGGACAAGGGCTATAAAGTGGTATCCAATGGAACCGACAATCATTCCATGCTCATCGACCTGCGTACCAAGGTGCCCGAGGTTACCGGTAAAATGGTTGAAAACACCCTGGTTAAGGCCGATATCACGCTGAACAAAAATATGGTACCATTTGACTCACGCACACCTTTTACCACATCGGGGGTTAGGGTTGGCACTCCCGCCATTACCACCCGCGGTGCTAAAGAAGATCTTATTGAAACGGTGGTTGAACTTATCGACGAGGTGATTATGCACATCGAAGATGACAAAACTATCAATGCAGTTAAGGAAAAGGTGAACAGGCTGATGAAGGATATGCCCTTGTTTGCCTGGTAAATTTAATCTTTTTCGATACAATGGATTTTATTAACCTGGAGTGGTATCAATACGCACTGATCATTGGAGCCGGCCTTGTTGCCGGCTTTATTAATACCCTTGCCGGGAGTGGTTCGCTGTTGACATTGCCGCTACTGATGTTTATCGGGCTGCCACCCACCGTGGCCAATGGTACCAACCGCATCGCCATTATGCTCCAAAGCCTGGTGGGCTCCATGGGCTTTCGCAAGCAGGGAGCACTTAACCTGAGAGCGGGCCTGATGCTGGGCATACCGTCGGTGCTAGGATCGGTGGCCGGAGCGCTTATTGCACTGGCTATTAATGCCAAAGCCATGGAAAGGGCAGTGGGTATTTTGCTGGTCATCATGTTTTTTGTGGTGTTGTTTAAACCCGAAGCCTGGCTCAAGGGCCGCCAGGAAAAAGACCTGTCGGCTTCCAAATGGTTGAACTTTTTGATATTCTTCCTCATTGGCGTATACGGAGGATTTGTACAGGCCGGGGTTGGTTTTTTTCTGCTAGGCGGACTGGTGCTGGGTGCAGGGCTCGACCTGGTGAAGGCAAACGCCATTAAAAACCTCCTGGTGTTTTTGTACACCCCTTTTGCGCTGGCGGTTTATATGATCGGCAACCAGGTCGATTATAAGGCAGGGTTAATACTGTCGATAGGCAGCATGGCCGGTGCATGGATCGGCACCAAATCGGCTGTAAGCTGGGGCCCGGTATTTGTCCGCTATGTTCTGCTTGTTGCTGTGCTGGTGTCGGCTGTACAGCTTATCTTCTTCTGATATTACTGCAGCTTGAAATGATAGGTGATGGTCCCGATTTGTCTTTCGGGGGCATCACCCTTGAGGTTAAATTTAGATTCCAGGGCTGCCTTTTTGGCTGCTGCATATAAGGTATTGTCCACAATGGTAGATCCCTTTACGCCCGGTGTGGCACTGATTACCTTGCCATTACGGTCGACGGTAATTTCAACCACTACTATCCCGTCTTTGTGTACCGTGAAATCGGGTTTTTGCAGGTGAATGGGATTACGGCCGTTGAGGTTGAAACCAATACCGCTACCACCAAGTCCTTTGGAATAATTATCCGATTCGGGGGTTCCATCGGGATCGCCCATGTTACCTGACCCCTTGTAAATGCCTTCGGACGTGCCGGTTTTGGTGGTAGATTGCCCGGTGGCACCCTTACCTGTATAAAGTGCTTTTTTATTCACCGTGGGAGTAGGTGGGGCAGTGGTTTTGGGCTTTTCGGCAGGTTTTGTCACCGGTTTGGTTTCAGTTTTTTTGGGCTCGGTTTTTTTGGTCACTGCCGGCTTTTTTACAGCCGGTGCCTCTTCAATTTCCTGCGTGAGCATGCCATCTTCGGCTTCTGCTGGTTGCGAAGGACTTGCAGCAGCCTGGGCCTGCTGATTATTTAGTTGCGGCTCTTCGGGTCCTCCTGCCGTGGCAACATCACCAAAGTTTATGAGGATACCCCCTTCGGCCGGTGCAGGCTTTGAAAGATTAAGGTAGGTAAAAATCAGTATCAGCAACAGCGCACTGTGCAATAACACCGATCCTACTATGCCATATTGCCGCTCTGTCATGTTTTCATTTCTTGGTTTCCGGACTGGTGGCAAGTATCACCTTGTAATTGTTTTTGCGGGCAATGTTCATCACCTCCACGATATACTCGATAGGAACCGTACGGTCGGCATGAATAGCAACAACCGGCTCGGGCGTATTACCCACTTTTTGTTGCAACAGGGCCTCAAGTTGCAAAATGTCAACCGGGGTTTTTTCCACGTAAAAAGTGATATCCCTGGTAATGGATACCGTGGTAATTGGCCGGTTGGACGTTTGCGTATTGCTTTGCGGCAACAAAAGCTTTATAGCATTTGGTGCAACAAGGGTGGAGGTGAGCATGAAAAACAGCAGCAGCAGGAATATGATGTCGGTCATACCCGCCACACTGTAACTCACATCTATTTTATTTCTCGATCGTAAAGCCATTTTGCAGGGTTAAATGAATGGGGTTATTTCTTTACCGGTTCGTTCAGCAGGTCCATGAATTCCATGGAATAGGATTCGAGCCGGTTTACTAATTCCTCAACCCTGGAAACCAGGTAATTATAAGCAAAGAATGCCGGTATTCCAACCAAAAGGCCCCCTACCGTGGTAATCAGGGCAATATAAATACCGTTTGACAGGATGCCGATATCAAGGCTGCTACCAGCGCTCGACATGTCCATGAAAGTTTTTACCATACCCAATACTGTACCGAAAAAGCCAAGCATGGGAGCACCGCCGGCTATTGAAGCCATAACGGCGAGACCTTTTTCGAGTTTATAAATTTCAACCTGTCCCACATTTTGTATGGCGGTGTTGATGTCGTTCAATGGCCTGCCAATACGGCTGATGCCTTTTTCGATCATCCGGGCAAGGGGATTGCTGCTCGACTGGCACAGGGCAAGCGCGGAATCTACCTTGCCATCGTGGATATAGTCCTTTATGCGGTTCATAAAATGCTGATCAATACGCGAGGCATTCCGCAATGTCATAAACCTTTCGATAAACACATATATGGCTATAAACGACAATATTCCAATGGGAATCATTACCCAGCCGCCTTTAACGGCCAGCTCAAAATACGAAACAGGAGCATCCTTGGCGGCCATGGCTGCGGAAAGGCTATCCAGACTACTGGCGGGGAGATTCTGTAATAAAAGGAGCATATCAGGAAAATTTAAATTTTGCTAAAATTATATAAACGCTGAATACCGGACTTTATTTTTTCCGGATAATTATTAACCATGTGTTTAGGGTTCGGGAATTTGTTCCTGCGGCTTTTCCTGCTTTTTACCTCCCAGGAATCTGAAATACCTGCGCAGCAATTCTCCAAAAGTATCAAATTCTTCTTTGTAGGTAAAGCCAAAGCCCTGCGTGTAAGGTGAATGCTCGTACAACAAGTCGTTGTTGGCATGGTTGTAGGTTTTGAGTTTAACCTTACCGTTGGACGTGAGTGTATAGTCGATGTCGAATTCACCAACCAGGTCTTTCCGGGCAGCTGCGATGGCATTGGTGGCATAATCAACACTGCCGTTGATGGTCAGCCTGTCGTTGAACATTTGGTACGACAAGGCAAATTGTACTTCGTCGCTTTTCATTTCACGGTCGGAACGGTAATTGAAATCTACATCCACATCATTGATGATTTGTGACAGCCAGTTGCTCAGCTGATTCGACAGAAATTCACTTGCACTCACACCGGCTGCGCCCGAATAGGGTGAGGCTGTGGAGGTACCCGCGGATTGTACGGAACGGTTGGCATCGAAATAAAACCGGTTAAGGGTCAGCAACGATATAAATTGCCTGTTGAGCTCGTCACTGGTGGCAATATGCCCGTTTACGCGCAGGCGGATCGATTCGTCAGCAAAAGGAAGATGAATATCATACTTAACATCGGGCGACATGAGTCTTCCCGTCATGGTTATCCGGTCGTCGACCACCACCCTGGGTTGATCTTTCGTACCCAGCAAGTCGTTGAGTGACGCCCTGGTGCGGTAATAAGCCACAATGTTCACGGTGGCATCAAGCGGATCACCGGTCCACCTGATCTGGCCTCCGGGTTCAATGGTCAGCGGCTTGTTAATGATGTTTTGCAGGGTAAACAGGTAATTGCCCTCTTCAATGGTATAATCACCAAACATCTGGAAATTGCCGGAAGTGTTGATCTTCATGTCGAGGTTGCCGGCACCCCTTCCCCTGATGATATCACCAAGCTTGGGATCGAAAATGATCTGCACTTCGGCTTCGGGTGTTACCTCAAGGGCCAGGTTAATTTGTAAACCCGAAAGGTCAACCTGGTAATCGGTGTTTAGATTTGTTTCTTCTGAATCGTCATCCCTGCTGTGGTCAACGGCTATAAACGGGTATTCGTTAAGTTCACCGGTATTCGAAAGGGGGATGTTTACCCTTGTGTTTTTGCCGGTGCGGGCCGAAATGTCCATAACCATGTTTTTGGGCTGCCCGGTGATCTTTACGAGGCCTGTGGCATAGGCCGTTCCGTAGAACATTTTGTTGTCGGCTGCCGAAGTATTCAGGCACATAAATTCCTGCGGCCTGATATTCAGGTCAAACGTGAAATTTTTGAGATACCTGTTGCGGATTGCGCCATTAAGATAGGCAGAATTTCCGCCAGCGTCGTAAATTCGGATATCCCTGAAAAAAATATTGTTATGCTCAACCTGTATTTTTTCGCTGAAGTTATACCTGGTTTTCAGGTAGTTTACCAAAAATGAAGTTTTCTGCAGGTTGATTTCCCCGTCGAGGACAGGTTTGGCAATGGTCCCGGTAAGGGTTGCCCTGCCGGATGCTATTCCTCTCAGATCGCTGAATATACCCCTTACATAAGGATTAAAGACATTGAGACGGAATTTTTCCATTTCGAGATTAAAAGACAGACGACCCTGGTCGGCCGGCATGTATTCGCCTTTGATGTTAAAGGTTTTTAATTTATCACGCAGGGCAAAGGCATCCACAAGCAATGCCTTGCGCTTGTCGTCCCATTCAGAATTGATCTGGGCATTTCCCAGCATTTCATGGTTTACGGCAAGGCTGTCAACCTGCATAAGGCTGGTAAAAAGCAGGTTTTTATATAGGTTCGAAAGGGTTGCATTGCCGTTGAGGATGCCGCCAAGCTCAAAGCCTGTAGCCGCCAGTACGCCATTCAGGTTGCCCAGGTTAAAGTGGCTGAAACTGATCTGAAGGTTATCATCCGGATCTTGTGAAACCATACCTTCCATCCGGAAGCCATCGTTGTTGTGTTTTACCGAGATGTTGGAGAAGCTGATGGCATTGCTGTCGATGGTTATACTTCCCGGCATTACGGCCCATAATGTGTCGTTGGTAATAAACGATGAGGGACTGAAGTCTATTTCCCAATAGGGCTTGCGTTTTCCAGCCGGACGCGATACTTTGGCAAGGGCGTGAATGGCTCCCCTGTACTGAAGATCCTGCCAGTTGTTCCAGCGAATATGCACACCGGTTGTGTCTTCACCGGCATTGGCAAAGAGGGTGAAATTTTCGAGTTCCACACTGTTGCCAAGCACAAGGCTTTTGCCTCCGGCTTCCATTTGCAACTGTTCGGCCCCCCCTTCCATAACAAGGTTAAGGTTATTCCACAAGAGGCTGCCGGCTTTGGCATAGGCAGTTTGCATATACAACTTCATCTGGTGGTTTTCGGGGGTAAAACTAAGATTAAGGTTGCTGTTTTCGGCAATTTCATACCCGGGCAGAAAAAAATCGAGCAACGGCCCGGCATTTTTTATGGTTGATTTGAAATCGATGGTATTGTTCAGGCGGGCGGTACCAGCAGCTGTCGAATCAACCATCGAAGGAAGGTAGGCATGCAGGAACTTAC
Source organism: uncultured Bacteroidales bacterium (assembly GCA_964618645.1). GTDB lineage: Bacteria > Bacteroidota > Bacteroidia > Bacteroidales > UBA10428 > UBA5072. The sequence continues at coordinate 18,645 of CAZUBW010000041.1, forward strand.
GGAGTGTTTCGCCCGAGCGCGTGAGTTCGAAATCACCGTCGAGATTCGCATCGAGAAAGTCTGACCTGAGCTTAAGGTGGTTATTGCCTGAAGTACTGGTTGACTGCAGGGTGAGGTCGTAAACCTGCAATTGCTTGTCCTTTTTTACAAACAAAGAATTCAACACCTTGATTTCGCCGTTGATGCTGTTAAGCGACCTGCCCCGGGCGTTGGCGATCAGGTAACATGATACCCTGAAGTCGGGGTCGGACCTGTCGATATTCAGGGCATACAAATTGGCATCGGTAATGTTGGTGGTGAAATCGAAAGACGGGATAGAATCGGTAAAGTTCATCCTGCCCAGGAATTCAAGGTCGATATTCGGATCCTTCACATTTATTGACCCATTGAAAGTTTTTTGCTGCAGGTCGCCTGAAATGGAAATATTGGTATAATCGTACTGCCGGAACCCGAAATGTTCGACAGTGCCCTTTAGCGAGGCAGTGATGGATTTACCGCCATGGGTGGCTCCGTTGATATTTGCAGTAAGGCTAATATTGCCAATACTTTCGGGACTATCCAACAGCAGACCCAGGTTGAAGTCGTGTGCTTTTATTTTCCCATCAAAGCTAAGCATGTTAAGGGTGTCGGGCCGGAACAGCAGGTCGGTGTTAATGGCACCCAGGCTGGTGTTTAATTTTCCGTATGCCACAAAATCGTTGACAAAACCTGTGAAATTTCCTGTGTAAGAAATGCGTCCCAGTTTGTCGAATGTTTCCGGCAGGTTCAAAGGGCGGGGTGCGGCAGCCAGCATTTTTTCAATGTCCCCTGTTGTGGTGGACAATTCGCGTATATCAGCCAGGATAAAGGTCTCGCCAATGACCGGCAAACCATTAAATTGCAGATCACCGGAGAGTTTCGACTGATCGCCAAAACCCAGGATCAGTTTTTTCCCTTTAATGTTGTTAAGACGTCCGTTTACCGATCCTGAAACCGACACACGTTGGTGAAACGTTTTGAAAACAGGGGCAAAATAACCGATCTCAGCCATGTCGATGGTTGAGGGGTTAAGCTGTATTTTCATGACAACGGAATTTCCAAAGGCGCCAGCTTTAAATGCCTTATAGTTGGGGAAACGCATGGTAATTTCATCACCGGAAATACGCGATCTGCCTGTTTCGATAGTTGTATTGCGGAAAGACATAAAGGTTTTAAACTGGCTGAAATCGCATGACATATTGCGGATAACAATGCCGCTTTTTTCTTTCAGACTGAGGGAGGAAACAACAAACGAAAGGCTATCAGGTGAAGGTTTGAATCGTTTTATATCGCCCCGTATATCAGAGACATTGATATCGGTAAAATTCATCCCGTATGCTACTGGTTGGTAGTAGTGGTTTCTAAGACTGAAGCGGGTGTTTCTGACCCTGATGTTGTTAAATTTCACCTTCCATCCGTCCTGCTTGTTCCCGTCGCCTTTCAGCTGGTCGATGAAATAAGCCAGGTTGAGGTTGGAAGCCGAGTCGATGGCCAGCGCAAGATATCCGTTGTTGAGGTTAATGCTTCCTAAAGAAACTTCTTTTCGCCAGGGGTTGATATACCGGATGCCGGCAGTAATGGTTCCGGCATGTATTAAAGTGTCTCCCCTCAGATCCTGCAGGTATACACCCGACAGCCTTACCCGGTAAAAAAAAGATATATCGATTCTTTCGACCGTGAAAACCGTTTTCAATTGTTCAGATACTTTTTCCATAACCGCGTTCACCGCATTGGTTTGTACCTTGCTGCTCTGAAGCAAAAGAAAACCACTTGCCGGAATGGCAAAAACAACCAACAGGAGAATAACGGTTGATTGTACGATCTTTTTAATAATTTTGCGGCTTTGCATACTTACACAACGCCAAAATTGCAAAAAAAGTTTAATCCGGCCTAATATATAGGGTGTAAATGAAGGGGATAATACTGGGAATAGAATCGTCGTGCGATGATACTTCAGCAGCGGTGATTGAGGACGGTCTCCTGCTGGCCAACAAAATAGCCAATCAGCAGGTTCATCGCGAGTTTGGGGGAGTGGTTCCGGAACTGGCATCCCGGGCACATCAGCAGAATATCATTCCTGTTGTGGAAGCAGCGTTGCGCGAAGCAGGTAAAAAACCGGGCGACATTGATGCCATTGCCTATACCAGGGGGCCCGGATTAATGGGCGCTTTACTGGTTGGATCGTCATTTGCCAAGGGTTTATCGCTTGCCCTGGATGTACCCCTAATTGATGTCAATCACCTTCAGGCACATATTCTCTCGGTATTTCTCAGGCGTAAGGATGAGCAGAAAGCTGTACCGGCATTTCCGTTTCTTTGCCTGCTGGTTTCGGGCGGACATACCCAACTGGTGATCATGAAGGACCACCTTTCGATGGAGATTATTGGCCAGACCATTGACGATGCTGCAGGTGAGGCATTCGATAAATGTGCCAAAATATTGGACTTGCCTTACCCGGGCGGACCATTAATTGATAAGCTGGCTGCAGCAGGTAATCCCAACGCTTTCACTTTCGCCAGGGCAGCTGTAAAAGGACTTGATTTTAGTTTCAGCGGGTTAAAAACCTCCTTTCTCTACTTTCTCAGGGACAGGGTAAAGGAGGACGAGCATTTTGCAGCACACCATAAAGCCGACCTGTGTGCTTCGGTGCAACATGCGATCATTGATTCGCTCACCCGGAAACTGGTGAAAGCTGCCGCGGAAACAGGCATCCGGGAAATTGCCATAGCAGGGGGCGTTTCTGCAAACTCCGGTCTCCGGAATGCTGTAAATAAACTTGGCGTACAAAAAAAATGGCAGGTGTACATCCCCGAAATACGATATGCAACCGACAATGCAGCCATGATTGCCATAACCGGTTATTTCAAGTTTCTGGATGGTGATTTTTCGTCGCAACATGTTACTCCTGTAGCCCGATTTGATCAACTGGACTGATAATCTTGCTTTTTCGTCAATTTATTCTGACGATTGGTCAATTTTAATACGGTTTAAATAATTATCAACAATCGGTCGTACCTTTCGGGTCACTTGACAGATGCCTGAATCCGCTTGTTTGTTCAAAAAATCCCTGCCTTTTTGAGCACCTGAATTTAACAAAACAGCCCGGCAACTTTGAGAATAATGTTTTAAATTTGTTATAAGTGTGTGTTTTTGCCAACACAGGGTAACATTTTAAGCTCACGGGCGTATGATAATGCTACCGGAGTATTTTTTTCTATTGCAATAATTTATGGATAATCTGCTGATTGAGAGTACAAAGAAAACGCCTGAAGTCGCCTTTCATATCGATGGCAGGATGCGGATCAGCGGACGTTCTATTCCGGAAGATGCTTCAAAATTCTACGATGAGTTATTTGAATGGGTCTATTATTACTGTCAGCATCCACCGGAATCCACTACCATGGATATTGAACTTGAATATTTTAACAGCGGATCCTCAAAAGCATTGCTACATATATTGAGAGCGCTTTCGGATATTCTCAAAAAAGGCAATAAGCTTACCATTAACTGGTATTACGAGGAAGGGGACGATGATATCCTGGAAAGGGGCGAATACTATGAGTCGATCCTGGAGGTTAAGTTCAATTTCATTCAAACCGATTAAATAGTGTCTGTCCATAAAGTCCCATTTGCCGCGTTACGCTTGTCCGAAAATTACTCATTTACAACCGCTTTTTCCATTTTAAAATAACAGTGTTGAAGAATCGTTTCATATTCTCCACCGTTAACTCGTGCCTTTTGGTGCCGCGGGTTCCCAGCAGGAAAGCGTAAGGCTGCATACCCGGTAGTTTTTTCAGCACTATGTTGAGCATGGCCAGGAAAGGTATGGTAACCAGCATACCCGGAATACCCCATATCATGGCGCCAGCAATGAGCCCCAGTATTATCACAAAGGGATTAATGCGTATGTTGTTTCCTACAATATTGGGCGATAGAATATTGTTTTCGGTAAAATGTACAATATAGACCCAAACAACAATACGCAGGGGATAAATCATTGAATCTTCGGTGAGCAGCGCAAAAATAAAGGGTATGGAACCCCCGATAAAATTTCCGAAGTACGGGATAAAACTGAACAGCGCCGATACAACCCCCAGGAGTAAAGGGTATTTGATGCCGATCAGCAGCAATCCCATGGAGTTGAAAAAGCAAAGTATAATAACCACAGTGGTGACACCCAGCATATAGCGGGTAACAACAGTGGCAATTTCGCGCAGCACCTGCAACGCCACCTCACGGTTTTGCCGGCCTGCAATTTTCAGGTAGAAATAGGCAAACTTGGTACGGTAATACAAAAACAGGAATATGTAAACAGGTTGCATCAGTATAACAAATAGGGTACCTGTAGTGGCATTGAATACTTTGCCGGACTGCGTTCCCAAATCGAACAAACGCGTTAGCAGGAAGTTTTTGATCCTTTCGGCAGGTATGCCAAATTCACTTTCGATATACACCTGCAAATTTTCGATATGTCCCACAGCTTTTTCCCTGAACGATGGCAATTCGTCCATGAACAAATTGATACGCTTTAGCACAAAGATGGCGAGAAAAACAAAAAGAACCATAAAAGCCAGTAAGGGCAGCAGGATGGAAAATATCCTGGGAACGCTTTTCTTTTCGAGATAATTGACAATGGGATAAAGCATGTACGACAACAGAATGCCAAAAGCCAGCGGATATAAGAACTGTTTGGCCATAATAAGGCCATAGACCAGCAGTATCGAGGCCAGCAGGAAGTATGTCAGCCGCATTCCGGGATACTTTCCATCCATGCTATATGGTTTTTAGCATTATTCTTCCACCACCAGGCTCCTGATCCGTTCGATCTGCATCTGTTTGTTTACCTCGCGCAGGTTGCGCGCTGTTTCGGTGAAATATTGATGGCCCGAGATAAACTTCATCTGAAGTTTGTTCCAGTCATTATTCGATTTGATTTTGGAACGTTCCTTCAGCTCCATGTAAAGCGTTTGCGAAACGGGAATCATATCGCTTCTGCCCAGGTAGTCGAGGTCGGCATCACAAATGATCTGTTCAAGCCTATTGGCAGGTTTTGGCGGAAGCTTGGTGGCCATAATCAGGTCGCAGATCGTATCAATTTGTGTGGTTGTGTAAAAAAACTCAGGAAGCATTTCCCTGGCGATCAGACAGCTGAAATACTCGTGGTTGTCATAGGATATGGTATGGCCTGCATCGTGAAACAGCGCCGCGGTTTTGAGCAGCAGCAAATCCTCGTCGGCCACACCTTCGCCCAGGCCAATAAGCTCTACCTGCGTAACAACATCTACTGTGTGCTTTACATTATGGTAGTATAAATTTGCGGGAAGTTCCTTTTCGAGCTTGTCGAGTATGTACTCCTGCAGATCGGTGAACTGGATGAGGTTGAAACGGATGCTGAATTTTTTATTGGGAATAATACCCTTTCCCTGCAATGAATACTCGGGTTTTATGCTGGTAACCGTATACAAGGGAATTTCGCCCTGGTATTTCACCGGCATTTTGTTGAAATATTCGCAATTGAAAAGGTCCTTTACCAGTTCGTAAGTCGTGGCTGAAATCAGAATATTCCCGTCGTCACAAAACTGCCTTATACGGGCTGCCATGTTAACGGTGTCGCCCTTTACTTCGTAATGAGGCTTGCGTTTTCCGCTGACATCTGCTACTACCGTGCCGGTATGTATGCCAATACGGAGCTTCCATATCTTTCCTTTTGCATTCATCCGTTGCATATCTTTCAGGTAGTACTGCATTTCAACGGCAGCAAGCAACACCTCAATGGGATTGGTGATGTTTTTCTTGGGTATACCGCCAACACACATCAGTGTATCGCCAATGGTACGTATACTGCGCACCGGAAACTTGTCCACGATGTGCTGTAGCTTAATAAAAATTTCATCGAGCGACTCTACCAGTAATTTTGGATCGAGTTCGGGGGTGTGCTGTTCAAAGCCAAAAGCATCGGCATACAGCACCGTTGCTGTTTTATAGCGGATGATATTCGATTTCTTTTCTATGGCAATTTTACCCGTGGGTTCCGGTTTTCCCATTTTGTTCAACAGGTCCTTGTATTTTTCCAGATCCTTCAACAGCTTTTCGTTCTGCTTGTTAAGGTTTTCATTTTCAGCAGAAAGTGTTTTGTTCTGCGCAATAATGTCGGCAATATGCCTTAATATTCCGGTTTTTTTGGGCATTGAAAATTAGTTAAGGGCTGCAATTCAGTTACAGCGAGCATTAAAATTACTATACTTTTACGAACCGTCCACGTGAAAAGGTTTATTAATTTTGACCTGTCGTCGTTTTTTATTGATGACTGCTCAATATGGGAATATTTAAACTGAATTCGGCATACCAGCCAACCGGCGATCAACCGCGTGCCATTGATCAACTGGTAAAAGGCCTTCACAGGGGACTGAAATTCCAGACCTTACTGGGGGTTACCGGCTCGGGTAAAACTTTTACCATGGCCAATGTAATTGCCCAGGTTAACCGCCCGACACTGGTATTAAGCCATAATAAAACGCTGGCTGCCCAGCTTTTCGGTGAATTTAAGCAATTTTTCCCGGAAAATGCGGTGGAGTATTTCGTTTCATATTACGATTACTATCAACCCGAAGCTTATCTGCCGGTAACCGACACCTATATCGAAAAGGATTTGTCGATTAACGACGAACTGGAAAAACTAAGGCTCAGCACTACATCATCATTGCTTTCGGGGCGTAAAGACGTAATTGTGGTATCTAGTGTTTCGTGCCTTTATGGCATTGGGAACCCCGACGATTTTCACAGTAACACTATTCATCTTAAACAGGGTGAAACCATTGGCCGCAATGTATTCCTCCGTCGGCTGGTCGACAGTTTGTATTCGCGCAACGAAAACGAGTTTAACAGGGGAAACTTCAGGGTTACCGGTGATACTGTGGATATTTTCCTGGCATACAGCGATTTTGCCTACCGTGTTGTTTTCTGGGGCGATGAAATTGAAGAGATGTATGCCATGAACCCTGAAACCGGGAAAGTACTTGAAACACTTCAGGAGGTTTCGATATTCCCGGCCAATATTTTTATTACTACCCGCGACAGGATGTTTCAGGCGCTGACCCAGATACAGCTCGACCTGGGCAAACAGGTGGATTATTTCAAGGAAGTAGGAAAACATTTGGAAGCCAAACGACTGAAGGATAGGGTGACGTACGATCTTGAAATGCTCCAGGAACTGGGATATTGCCCGGGTATTGAAAATTACTCGCGCTATTTCGATGGCCGGCCACCGGGACATCGTCCTTTTTGCCTGCTCGATTACTTTCCCGATGACTTTATTACCATCATTGACGAAAGCCACGTGACCCTTCCCCAAGTAAGGGCCATGTACGGAGGCGACCATTCGCGCAAACAAACCCTGGTTGAGTACGGTTTCAGAATGCCCTCAGCTATTGATAACCGGCCGTTAAAATTCGAGGAGTTTGAAAGCCTGGTAGGCCAGATAGTGTTTGTGAGCGCCACCCCGGCCGATTATGAACTGGAGAAATGCGAAGGTGTAATTGTGGAGCAGTTGATCCGTCCCACCGGTTTACTCGATCCGGTAATTGATGTAAGGCCGGGCCTGAACCAGATTGATGACCTGCTGAAAGAGATCAGACGCTGCATTGGCAAAAGCGAACGGGTACTGATAACCACTCTTACCAAAAGAATGGCCGAAGAGCTTAATCAGTACTTGTTGCGGTTGGATATCAGGTGCCGGTATATTCATTCGGACGTAGATACGCTGGAACGTATTGAAATTATGGAGGGCCTCAGAAGCGGGGTTTTTGATGTGCTGGTTGGTGTAAACCTGTTACGCGAAGGGCTGGATCTTCCGGAAGTTTCACTGGTTGCCATCCTTGATGCAGATAAGGAGGGCTTTCTGCGTTCGCAGCGGTCGCTTACACAAACTGCCGGAAGGGCTGCGCGAAACCTCGAGGGGCGGGTGATCATGTATGCCAATACCATGACCGAGTCAATGCGGAAAACCATTGAAGAAACCAACCGGCGAAGGGAAATACAACTGGCCTATAACCAGGCCAATGGCATTACACCGCAGCAGATTGTTAAAGCAGCTTCCAATATTCTGAACGATATACGCCGCAAGACAGGTGAAAAGCCTGTTTATGTGGAACCTGAGAAAATTGATATCGCCGCGGATCCTGTGGTACAGTACATGAGCAAAGATGAACTTGCCAGGGCCATGGAAAAAGCCAAAAAAGCCATGGAGAAAGCAGCCGGGGAACTCGACTTTATCGAGGCAGCACGGTTCAGGGATGAGATGCTGGCTTATAAAGCCTTGATTGAAAAAGGCAAGTCTCGTTAATAATATGTATACTAAAAAGGAAAAGTAAAATTAATTCATTTACTTTGCGCAAAATTTTAATTATGGGTAAAGTATCAGATATCTCAAGGGGAACCTTTGTACGATACAATGGTGAACTTTCTCAGGTGCTGGAATATGAACACCGGACGCCGGGTAACCTCAGGGCTTTTTACCAGGTGAAAATGCGTAACCTGAAGTCAGGGCGACTGATTGAACAGCGTTTTCGTCCCGATGACGAAATGGAAATCGTACGGGTTCATTTTAAGGAACATCAGTTCCTGTACATCGACGGCAACAATGTTGTGGTAATGGATAATGAAACCTATGACCAGATAAGTGTTCCCAAGGAAACCATTGGAGAAGGGATTAGCCTGCTTAAGGAAGGTGCCAACATAAAGGTATTTTTTGACGGCGAGGAGCCAGTGTCGGCTGAATTACCCGTCAGCGTTGAGATGGAAGTTACCTATACCGAACCGGGTATGAAAGGTGACACCGCAACACGTACCCTTAAAGCAGCTACCATCGAAACCGGCGCCCAGGTTAAAGTTCCGCTGTTTGTGAATATTGGCGACCGGATAAGGATTGACACGCGCACCGGCGACTATATAGAGCGCTGCAAATAGCAGCCGCTCTATTAAGGACACTCCTTAAAGCTCTTGTCGTACTGTGTCATGGCCCGTTCACTCATACCCATGCTACTGAAGCCGCCATCGTGGAATAGGTTTTGCATGGTTACCTTGCGGGTGAGGTCGGAAAACAGCGTTACACAATAATCGGCACAGTCATCAGCCGAAGCATTGCCCAAAGGTGACATCCGTTCGGTGAAATCAATCAGTGAATCAAACCCGAATACCCCGCTGCCGGCTGTGGTAAAGGTCGGGGACTGCGAAATGGTGTTGATCCTTATACGTTTTTCCCTTCCGTAAATATACCCAAAGCTTCGAGCTATCGATTCGAGCAAAGCTTTGGCATCGGCCATGTCGTTGTACCCGAACAAGGTACGCTGTGCTGCCACATAGGATAAGGCAACTATTGAGCCCCAGTCGTTAATGGCATCGAGCTGACGACAGATCTGTATCACCTTGTGGAATGACAGGGCTGAAATATCGAGTGTTTTATGGTAATTGTCGTAATTGATGTTGTCATACGGAATACCCTTCCTTACGTTGGGGGACATACCAATGGAATGTAACAGGAAATCGAACTTTCCACCGAAAAATTCCATAGATTTTTTTACAAGATTTTCAAGATCGCTGGCATTGGTAGCATCAGCAGGGACTACTATACTCTGGCATGATTTTGCCAGTTCATCCACTTCGCCAAGACGCATGGCAACAGGCGTGTTGGTCAGCACAATTTGTGCTCCTTCGGCGTATGCCCTTTCCGCAACTTTCCAGGCAATTGACCTGTCGTTTAATGCACCAAAGATGATGCCCTTTTTGCCTTTCAGCAGATTGTAAGCCATAGGTTAATTGTTTGATTAAACAGGGTGCAAAGATATACCATAGGTATGAAATGAAAAAATTCTTTGCCCGTGCTGTCAACTTCCGAGTAATGCCCGCGCATTTTCAAGGGCAGCCTGGGTGATTTGTTCACCGCTGAGCATCTTGGCAATTTCAAGATGTCTTTCTTCGCGCGTAAGCAACTTCATGCGGGTAACAGTGGCCTTTTCATCATCGGTTTTATAAACAAGGTAATGGTGCTCGCCTTTACTGGCCACCTGCGGTAGATGGGTGATATTGATAATCTGCATTTTCGCGGCCATACGGTTGATGATATTTCCAACACGTTCCGCAATTTCGCCTGAAACACCGGTGTCAATCTCATCGAAAATGATGGTTGGTAACCCCGAAGCATCCGACATAAGCGATTTGACGCAAAGCATAAGACGAGACAACTCACCTCCGGAGGCTATCCGGGCGATATTCTGGGGGGGCATGTTTTTGTTGGCGGTAAACAAAAACTGTATATTGTCTTTCCCATGCGGGGCAAAGTTATCCAGTGTTTCAAGCTGTATGGCAAAGCCTGCATTGGGTATTCCTACCTCACGCAGCATGCCTGTTATACTTTGTTCAAATGGAGCCGTTACCTTTTTACGTGCTGCTGTTAAGGCCAATGCCAGTTCCTTTAGTGTTTTTTCCTCATCCTTTAAACGTTTGGATAAGGCCTCGAGGTTGAAGTCGTAGGCGTTGATGGCATTTACTTTTTCGTTCAGCTGATCCCTAATGGCAATAAGTTCAGCCAGTGTACCTACATGATGTTTTTGTTCGAGGTTGTAAATCATTGCAAGCCTGTCGGAGATGAATGTCTGTCTGTCAGGATCGTGCGTAAGCTGGCTGTTGAGCAACTCTACTTCCCGGGCAATATCTTTCATTTCGATATATACCGAATCCATCCGTGAGGCCAGGTTTTCGTGTCCGTGGAGGAATTTGGCAATCCGGTTTATGACAGCTGCACCGTCCTTAACTCGCTGAAGTGCGGATTCCCCGTCTCCCTGCAAGCTGGCAGCCACTGTAAACAAACCTGATTTGATCTCTTCGGCATGGGTAAGCTTCTCGAGTTCGTATTCAAGTTCTTCCTGCTCTCCTTCGACAAGTTTTGCTTCATCGAGCTGATGGTACTGAAACTGAAAATAGTCGAGATCGGCTTTTGACCGGGTGGCTTCGTCAGACAACTGTTGATACTGCCGCTCAACTTCGCGATATTGCTGATATTGCTGTTTATATTTATGCACTAACGCCTGGTTATGACCATAACTGTCGATCACTTTCAGTTGGAAAAGGTTATCGGCCAGGTTGAGGTTCTGATGCTGTGAGTGTATGTCAATGAGTCTCAGACCTAGTTCGGTCAGTAGTTCCAGGTTCACGGGAAGGTCGTTGATAAAAGCTCTTGATTTTCCTGTAGCAGCTACTTCGCGCCGGAGAATAGTCTGGTTGTCATATTCAAGTTCGCGTTCTTCGAAAAAGTCCTGAAGGCCGTATTGTGCAATTTCGAAAGTACCTTCGACAATGCATTTTTTGGATTTATCATAAAGTGCGGAGACATCAGCACGTTTCCCGAGAATAAGTGACAGGGCACCCAGTAAAATCGATTTACCGGCACCGGTTTCCCCGGTGATAATCGTTAATCCTTTTTTGAAATCGATTTCGAGTTTGCTGATAAGAGCGTAATTCTCAACAACCAGGTTGCAGAGCATATGCTTATGTTTTTTTTTGCAATATACTAAACATTATGGTGCGGGCGTCATAATCTTACGGTATTTGTCGGCATGAGTCGGGTCAATCTGGTTGAGCAGGGCCACCACGCGCCGTTTTTCGTCGTCCATGGCTTCCTGGAAAATGCTGACAAATTCATCTGATTTGGCATCGAGCATTACCTGCAAAAAGTACATAAACGGATCGGGCCGTTTCTGGTGTACCTCATGCAGAAGCCTTACGCTTTCGGCTACACTCAGCCTGGCTTCGGTAAGCTTTTCATACATGCGGTCGAGTCCCTGGCGGTGATATTGATAAGCAAATTCCCTTATGGGAGCGTATTCTTCATTCATTATATTGCTGATAAGCCAGTAACGGTTTTTACGACTTGTACTTTCGCCCGCACGCCATCCGCGTTCCTTTGCATTCTGGGCATTGGTTACAATGCGCTCTGCACGTTGGTAAAACTCGGAACCCGATTTAAGCCCGAATGAATCGAAGTTGAGTCCCAGGATAATGTTTACATAGTATGCCAGGATGGAGGTGAGGTTTGATAAATGGGCCGTTTCGCTGAATTCAAGCGGTTCGAATTCGATATACTGGAAATCAATATCGTTGTCGACTAAATTAAGCAATACCGTGTGGTACGACGAGTTGAAAACCGGACGGCGCACCTGTATCTGCAGTGTGCCGGTAAACTGGTCACTTTTATAATCCTGTATATTAAAAAGCATACTGCATTCGATGCGCTCGTGGTTGGCAAACTGGTAATTTGTCCATGCCCTGCCATTTACGAATTCGTTAATTGAATTTTGCAGGGTCTCGAATACCTGGCGATTGGTGGTCTGAACACGCTGGTGGGTCAGCTGGATATTGCACCGGAATTCCTGTGCCGGAAGTACCGGAAGCAGGAAAAACAGCGCTATAAAGGCAGTAATAGTCCGTTTCATCAGTGCAGCAATTTTTCGAAGTAATCAATAATGTCAGCAGCCACCCTGGCTTTAGTTTTTAACTCAAATGGGCTTATTTTATTGTCTTTTCCAATAAGGGTAACCTTGTTAGTGTCGGTATTAAATCCTGAACCTTCATCTTTCAGGGAGTTCAGCACAATGAAATCGAAGTTTTTCCGTGCAAGTTTATCCTGCGCGTTGGAAAGTTCATTATCGGTTTCGAGTGCAAACCCGGCAAGAACCTGGCCTTTCTGTTTTTTCTGACCAAGCGTGGCAGCAATATCCGGGTTCGGCTCAAGGTGAACTACCAGGTCACCGGCCTGCCTTTTTATTTTGTGACCTGCAGGCGATTTCGGACGGTAATCGGCAACAGCTGCTGCCAGAATGGCTCCGTGCGTATGATGGAAGACAGCCAGGCAACTTTCCAGCATTTCATGGGCTGTGTGTATGGCATGGAGTTCAATGTTTTTGTGCACAGGTTTAAGCGATACCGGGCCGCTGACAAGAATAACATGGGCGCCACGGCCCGCCAGTTCTTCAGCAAGCGCATACCCCATTTTACCCGAGGAATAATTACCAATGAACCGCACGGCATCGAGCGGCTCGTAGGTGGGGCCTGCAGTAACAAGTATGGTTTTACTCCTTAAATTTTGATGGACTTTTTTTTTTGAGAAGCGCTGAAATAATCATCCAGCGTCTTAACAACCATTTCGGGTTCTGCCATCCGGCCTTTGCCGGTTAATCCACTTGCCAGCTCTCCTGATGCGGGTTCCAGCATGATGTTGCCGAAGGCTTCCAGCGTTTTAATATTTCGTTGGGTTGCCGGATGATTAAGCATATCCATGTCCATGGCAGGTGCGATAAAGACCTGGCAACGCGCTGATAAATAAGTGGTCAGCAATAAATTATCGGCAATACCGGCAGCCATTTTTGCCATGGTATTGGCCGAAGCGGGGGCTATAAGCATGGCATCGGCCCACAAACCAAGGTCGACATGACTGTTCCAGTTGCCGTTGGTGGGGTCAAAGAAGTCGGTTATCACCGGGTTCTTCGAAAGTGTTGCCAGGGTAAGCGGGGTAATAAACTCTTTGGCAAGCGGGGTCATCACAACCTTTACCGCTGCACCCTCCTTTACCAACAACCTGATCAGCGGGGCGGTTTTGTATGCGGCAATACTGCCGGTTACACCAACTATTATGTTTTTCCCGCTCAGCATGCCTTAGTGAATTGTTATTCAGCCTTACGGACGTATACCTGGTCGTTCTCGAATTCCTCAATGGAGATGAGGGTATGCTTGGGAAGTCTCTCGTAGAATTTGGATATCTCTATCTGCTCGCGGTTTTCAAACACCTCTTCGAGGTTATCGGTGTAGTTGGCAAACTCTTCGAGTTTTCTGTTCAACTCCTCTTTAATATCCACTGCAATCTGGTTTGACCTTTTGGCACAAATAACCACGGCTTCATAAATATTTCCGGTTTTACCCTCAAGCATGTTAAGGTCGCGTGTGATTGTTGTTGCCGGTGCTTTTGACTTTTTAAAATCGGTATTCTGTTCCATCAATTATTGGTTAATTCATCATTTGGTTCCTTCACAAATTTAGAGGCATCGCGATACATCTCGTCAGCTTTCTTCCTGTTCCCGCTTTCGGGATATTCAGCAATAAACGAAAAATATTCATCAATGGCATCCTGAAAACGTTCGGTTTGCTTGCTGCGAATGCTGTTAACAGCCAGCATGTATTTGGATTCAAGTAGTTTAAACATTAGTTCTTCGCGGTGGCGTGTGTCGGGAAAATCGAGCAGGCAGTTGTTCAATGCTACTACCGATGCCCTGTAATCGTCGAGGTTATAATATAGCTGTGCCGACAGGTACGCTTTTTCCATAAGTTTTTCGTTGAGTTCCTGAATGATACGCTGGCAATCGGTGATTCTGTTGCTGCCCGGGTATCTCAACATGTATAACCTGAAGGCGTCAATAGCCAGCAATGTGCTGGTCTGGTCGAGTTCGGGCCTGGGCGACTGCATATAATAGCAATAAGCCTCCATGTAAGCAGCTTCTTCAATAAAGGAACTGTTCCCGTATGTCTGAACAAAAGTATTGAAATAGTGCGCAGCAATAATATAATCGTTAAGCTTATACTGCGTCATGGCCTGGTAAAAGTAAACCGAGTCGGCTTTGCGGGTTCCCCGGGTAAGCGGTGCCAACTGGTCGAACAAGGTGGCAGCTTTCACATGGTCGCCTTTGTGGTAAAAATAGAATGCCTTTGAAAACTTGAGGTCAACGTCGTCGCTTTTAACTACCTTTTCGTAGCCTGAGCATGCAAATGCAAGCATGGCGGCAATAACCCACAAGGTAATTATATGAAAATGTTTCTTAAACATCGCGCAAAGTTATAATTTTTTGTTTGCAATTTGATTTTTTCAAATTGCTTTTTCAGATATACCCCGGCTACTTAAGAAAATTTAACGTTTAAGCCAGGTTTTTATTGTGGTATGCGGGTTTAAAGTATTTTTAAGGGTTGTTTATTGCCCGTGTTTCAAAAAAAGCTACTTTTGCTGATCATTTTTATTAACTAAATATCTATTGTCGTGGATATATTTGACAAGATTAAAAAGAGCAGAGGTCCGCTTGGACAGTATCAGCAAATCGCTCACGGCTATTTCATGTTTCCGAAACTCGAAGGCGAAATTGGTCCCCGGATGAAATTCAGGGGAAAAGAAGTTTTGAACTGGAGCCTTAATAACTACCTGGGACTTGCTAACATGCCCGAGATCAGGGAGGCAGATGCTGAAGCTGCAAAACAATATGGCATGGCTTATCCGATGGGTGCCCGGATGATGTCGGGGCAGACCAGCAAACACGAGGAACTGGAAAACCAACTGGCCGAATTTGTAGGAAAGGAAGATGCTTTCCTGTTGAATTACGGTTACCAGGGTATGATTTCCATTATCGATTCTATTCTGGGTCGTAATGATGTGGTTGTTTACGACTCCGAATCGCATGCCTGTATAGTGGATGGATTGAGGTTACACATGGGTAAACGTTTTGTGTATCCCCACAATAATATGGAAAAACTCGAAAGAGAGCTTGAAAGAGCCACTAACCTGGCCAAGGAAACCGGAGGCGGTGTACTGGTTGTTACCGAAGGTGTTTTTGGTATGGCCGGTGACCTGGGTAACCTGAAAGCCATTGTTGACCTGAAGAAGAAGTTCAGCTTCCGCTTACTGGTTGATGATGCCCATGGTTTTGGTACAATGGGAAAAACAGGTGCCGGTACCGGTGAGCACTTTGGGGTTCAGGATGAGATTGATCTGTATTTCAGTACCTTTGCCAAATCAATGGCCGGCATAGGCGCTTTTATTGCCGCCAAAGAAGATGTGGTTAACTTCCTGCGTTACAATATGCGTTCGCAGACCTTTGCCAAGTCGTTGCCCATGCCCATGGTTATTGGTGCATTAAAGCGTCTTGAACTGGTTAAAACGAGACCCGAGATCAGGGAAAAACTGTGGACCATTGTAAAAGCATTGCAGTCGGGCTTCAAGGCCAAGGGTCTGAACCTGGGAAATACCGAATCGCCTGTAACGCCGGTTTTCCTGTCGGGTTCAGTTGCCGAAGCAACCAATGTAGTGATCGACCTAAGGGAAAATTACAAAATTTTCTGCTCCATGGTGGTTTACCCGGTGGTTCCCAAAGATGTGGTGATGCTGAGAATTATACCAACTTCAGCACACACACTCGAAGATGTGGAATACACTGTGAACAGTTTTGCCGAGATTCAGGAAAACCTGAAAGCAGGCAAATACAAATCCGATAAGATAGCATC
>CAZUBW010000042.1:0-11012 GCA_964618645.1 uncultured Bacteroidales bacterium
GCATCATTATTGCTCAAAACCGAAAGGATCAATGATATCGAAGTGGATGGCGCCAATCAGAAATGGCTGGCAACCGAAAAATCCGGTGTATTCCTGGTTTCACCCGATGGCAAGAAAGAGATACACCATTTCACCGAAGAAAACAGCCCGTTGTTCGCCAACAGTGTGCAAACCATTGCGGTAAACGATATTACCGGCGAGGTATTTTTCGGAACCGGTAATGGAATGGTCGCCTTCCGCGGGGTGGCTACCGACGGCACCGACGATTTTGGCGATGTCTATGTTTTTCCGAATCCCGTGAGGGAAGATTATAACGGCGATATTACCATCACCGGACTGGTAGCGGATGTAAATGTAAAAATCACCGATATCTCCGGAAACCTGGTTTACGAAACAACCGCACAGGGCGGACAGGCCGTATGGAATGGAAAGAACTTCAGTGGTCACCGCGTACATACCGGGGTTTACCTGGTTTTCTGCACCAACGACGACGGCACCAAAACCCATGTGACCAAGTTGTTGTTTATTCACTGATCATAGAAAAGTAGCGGGATCATGCTTACCAAGACCAGGGCTATCGTGCTGCATCAGGTAAAGTATGGCGAATCCAGCCTGATATTGAACCTTTATACCGAGCAGTTTGGTCGTACCACATGTATCGTCAGCGGAGTCCGATCGCGTAAACCGCGCTTTCCGGCAACATTGTTTCAACCCCTGCATATGCTGGAGGCCGATATATACTACCGCCGCAACCGTGAAATGCATCGCCTCAAAGAGGTCACCGGACTGGTTCATTATCAAACCATTCCATTCAATGTTTCCAAGAGTACCATTGCCCTTTTCCTGGCTGAAGTCCTTATGCATTGCCTGCGTGAAGAAGAAAGCAATCCACCACTTTTTGCCTTTCTTTTTCATGCTTTTCAGTTGCTCGATGCCAGTGACGAAGGGTATTCTTATTTCCACCATTGGTTTCTGGTGCAATTGTCGAGATACCTTGGCTTTCTGCCACAGGAACAGCTGATAACCGGTACGCTCAACCCGGTTTACGATCTACCGGTATTTGGCAATCTTTCACCGGATACACTGGAAGCGTTGAGAGTTCTGGCAGGCTGTGCATCAGGCCCCCCGGCGCAACTCAGCCTGAATCATGCCGGACGTGCCGGGCTGCTCAAAAGCATTATCCGTTACTACACCCTGCATGTCGATGGATTTACACGCCTGCGATCATACGAGGTGCTTCAGGAAGTTTTCCGGTAAAAACCGTATGATTTTCAGATCGGCATATTATGCCAATTATGCTTATTTTTGTTAAAACCCGGTTTGAATACTACAACAATTCCTATCATGCGGAAGAAAAGAGCCAATTATGCCAGAAAGGCCGGTTCCCCACCCGAAAGTCTGATTTACACAGGCGATCAAAAGCCTGCTCCGGCAGAGATTGAAGTAATTGCTTTTGATAACGAAAATTTCCAGCAACGACGGACCCACACCACAGAAAATCTTTCAGCACTTTGCTATAAAAATGGAATAAACCTATTAATTATTAATAATATAACAGATATTACTTTAATTGATAATATAGGTCGGCATTTTGGTATTCATCCCATGTTACTTGAGGATGTGTTGAATACCGCTCAGCTTCCTAAGGTTGAGGAATCGGGTGACCATTTGCTGTTTACGCTTAAAAGGCTTGATTATTCCAATAACGAAGGCTTGTTACAACAGCATGTAAGTTTGGTATTAGGCAATAATTATGTGTTGGTTTTCAAGGATTTTGAAAACGGTCTTTTCAGCGATATTATCGCCCGGATTGAAAACGGAAAAAGTAAGGCACGCCAGAAGGGTGCTGATTACCTGTTTTACCTTTTGATTGATAACCTGGTTGATTTGTTTTACAATGTTGTGAATGAGTTTAATAACAACATTGACAGCATGGAAGCAACCTTATTAAAAGAGCCTGAAAAAAATCACTTACAGGAAATTTACAGTATTAAGCAACCACTTACTGAAATGAGGGGGGTGATATATCCTGTACGCGAAGCCATACTCAATATATTACAGGGAGAGTTCACCTTAATTGGGGAATACACATTGCCATACCTGCACGATGTAAAAGACCATGTAAGTCATGTTATTCATATGTATGAATCAGGAAAGGACACTCTTACCGATCTGATGGAACTTAACAGTTCAAATATCAATAACAGGTTGAATAAGAGTATGAAAATCCTCACCATCATTACAACGCTCTTCATTCCCTTGTCGCTGATTGCCGGAATATATGGCATGAATTTCAGGTATATGCCGGAGTTAACATGGAAAGCCGGATATCCGGCTGCCCTGGGGGTTATGTTATTAACAGCCGGACTGATGCTTTATATAATGAAAAGAAACAAGTTATTTTAATACTATGTTGAACGATGGACGATATGACTGGCTGGATATGGCCAGGCGATTACAGGCAGTGGCCCAGTCGGGCCTTACTTATTCAGAAAATAAATACGACCGCGACCGGTATGAGCAGATCAGGGCTTTGAGCCTTGAAATCATGGAGCATTTCACAAAGCTGCCCATGCAGC
The DNA here is from genome assembly GCA_964618645.1 of uncultured Bacteroidales bacterium. Classification (GTDB taxonomy): domain Bacteria; phylum Bacteroidota; class Bacteroidia; order Bacteroidales; family UBA10428; genus UBA5072. Next base: position 2,580 of record CAZUBW010000042.1, read on the forward strand.
AACTTATTGATGTTTTTGCTTCGGAAAAGGGTTATCAGACCCCTAAGGTGGATGTCCGGGGGGTGGTTTTCCGCGATGATAGAATTTTGATGGTACGTGAAACAATTGACGGGAACTGGTCGGTTCCCGGCGGGTGGGCCGATGTGGGACTTACCCCGTTTGAAGTAGCCGCAAAGGAAGTATGGGAAGAGTCGGGTCTAACCGTAGCACCGGTAAAACTGCTGGCGGTACTCGATAAGAAATGCCACGCGCATCCGCCTGATATTTACCATATTTACAAGATTTTTGTGTTGTGCGAAGAAAAGGGCGGCGCGCTTGTCAACGGCATGGAAACAAGTGATTCAGGGTTTTTCGGTCTGAATGAACTACCACCTTTGTCAACACCACGCATCACTGAAGAACAGATCAGGTTATTGTTTGCGTATAAAAACAATCCTGATCTGCCGGCCAGGTGCGATTAATACTCATCCCAGCTTTTGATGGCAATGTCTTCGATGGGTATCTTGCACAGTGCGGTGAGAAAAGCGCTGGCCAGGCGTGCATTGGTAATCAACGGAATGTTGTAGTCAACGGCACTGCGCCGGATGAGATAATCGTTGCTCAGCTCGGTTTTTGTAAGATCTTTCGGAATATTCACCACCAGGTCGATCATTTTGTTTTTCAGGTAATCGAGGGTATTGGGTTTTTTATCCTCGTCGGGCCAGTGCAACACCGTGCAGGGAATACCGTTCATTTCGAGGAACCGGGCTGTGCCATGTGTACCGAAAAGATTATAGCCTTTGCCTACGAGTAATTTACAGGTATTCACCAGCTCTACCTTTGAACGCATTGGTCCGGTTGATAACAATATGTTTTTCTTGGGATAATTATAACCTACCGAAAGCATTGATTTAAGTATTGCCTCGTAAAAATTTTCCCCGATACAGCCCACTTCTCCGGTGGAGGCCATATCCACACCCAGGATCGGGTCAGCTTTCAAAAGTCTCGAGAACGAGAACTGGGGCGCCTTCACGCCAATACAGTCGAGGTCAAATACCGACTTGCCGGGTTTTTCCACTTCTTTTCCGAGGATAACCTGGGTAGCCAGTTCAATAAAATTCACTTTAAGTACTTTGGAAACAAAGGGGAAACTGCGTGAAGCCCTGAGGTTGCATTCGATTACCTTAATGTGGTTATCCTTGGCCAGGAACTGAATGTTAAAAGGTCCGCTGATGTTGAGTTCCCTGGCAATTTTACGGGCGATGCGCTTAATCCGGCGCATGGTTTCGAAGTAGATTTTTTGGGCGGGAAAAACAATGGTGGCATCACCGGAATGTACACCTGCGAATTCCACATGTTCACTGATGGCGTAAGCCACCAGTTCACCGTTGCGGGCTACGGCATCCAATTCTATTTCCTTGGCCTGTTCGATGAATTCCGAAACAACCACGGGATATTGTTTTGAAACCTTGGCAGCCAGGCTCAGGTAATGGTCCATTTCCTCCTTGTTTGATACCACGTTCATGGCTGCACCTGAAAGCACGTACGAAGGACGGATTAAAACCGGGAAGCCCACTTCATCCACAAAATCGTGGGTTTCACGAACACTTGAAAGCTCCTTCCACCTGGGCTGGTCGATCCGCAGGTTGTCGCACAACTGGGAAAACTTATGACGGTTTTCGGCATTGTCGATGGAGAGGGGGGAAGTGCCCAGAATGTTAACCTGTTGATCGTAAAGCCGCATGGCCAGGTTATTGGGTATTTGTCCGCCCATGGAAAGTACAACACCATGCGGGTTTTCCAGTTCAATGATATCCATTACCCTTTCGAACGAAAGTTCGTCGAAGTATAGCCGGTCACAGATGTCATAGTCGGTGCTGACGGTTTCGGGGTTATAATTGATCATAACCGACCGGTAGCCTTCTTTGTTAATAGCATTCAGGGCGTTTACGCTGCACCAGTCGAATTCCACGCTGCTGCCGATGCGGTAGGCGCCGGAGCCTAATACAATAACAGACTTATGATCACCTAAATATTTTACATCATTTGAAGTACCACTGTAAGTAAGATAGAGGTAATTTGTCATGGCCGGATATTCAGCAGCCAGGGTATCAATTTGTTTCACTACCGGCAGTATACCCAGCTTCTTTCGCAACGTGCGCACACTGAGCAGGCCTTCCTGCATATGATCCTTTTCGTTCTTTATTACCGAGCGGGCGATCTGAAAATCAGAAAAACCCAGGATTTTTGCTTCGCGCAGCAGTTCGGCCGGAAGTTCTTCCAATGACTGGTATTCTTCCAGTTCGTTTTTAAGGTCGTGTATGTGTTTGAGTTTATGAAGGAACCAGGGGTCAATCCGGGTGGTTTCGTGAATTTTATCCACGGACCAGCCTTTTTCAAGGGCTTCGGCAATGACAAAGATACGCATATCGGTAGGTTCCGACAGTTCTTTTTCAATGTCGGTAAATTCGAGGTCGCGGTTTTCGACAAAACCATGCATGCCCTGGCCAATCATACGAAGTCCTTTCTGAATGGCTTCCTCAAATGTCCGCCCGATGGCCATCACTTCACCCACGCTTTTCATGCTGCTGCCAATCTGCTTGGAAACGCCAATGAATTTATTAAGGTCCCAACGCGGAATTTTGCAGACAATATAATCCAGTGCCGGCTCAAAAAAGGCAGAAGTGCTTTTGGTAATGGAATTTTTAATTTCATGCAGCCCGTATCCCAGCGAAAGTTTCGCTGCAACAAATGCCAGGGGGTAACCGGTGGCTTTGGAGGCCAGGGCACTCGAACGCGACAGGCGGGCGTTGACTTCAATTACCCGGTAGTCTTCGGAATAGGGGTCCAGGGCATACTGTATGTTGCATTCGCCAACAATGCCGATATGCCTGATAATCTTAATGGCCAGTTGTCGTAAAGCATGGTATTCCGAATTGGTAAGTGTCTGTGAAGGTGCAACCACTATACTTTCACCGGTATGGATACCCAAGGGGTCGAAATTTTCCATGTTGCAAACGGTTATGCAATTGTCATGGCAGTCCCTCACCACTTCGTATTCAACTTCTTTCCAACCTTTCAGCGATTTTTCCACCAGAATTTGCGGGGCATAGGAGAAGGCCTTCTCAGCCATCTTTCTCAGCTCCTCTTCGTTATTGCAGAAACCACTACCCTGACCGCCCAACGTGTAAGCTGCCCTGATAATCACCGGGTAGCCCAGTTCTGCAGCTGCTTTAATGGCATCGTCGGTTTCTGTTACGGCAAAGCTTTGAATGGTTTTAACATTTATTTCATCGAGCTTGCGAATGAACAGGTCACGGTCTTCGGTATCCATAATGGCCTGAACCGGGGTTCCCAACACCCTTACCTGGTGCTTTTCGAGCACACCTTGTTTGAACAGGGCAATACCGCAGTTCAAAGCGGTTTGTCCCCCAAACGATAGCAATATCCCGTCGGGCTTTTCTTTTTCAATGACTTTTTCAACAAAGTATGGGGTAACCGGCAAAAAGTAAATGGTATCGGCAATACCTTCTGACGTTTGCACAGTGGCAATGTTGGGGTTAATCAACACTGTTTTAATGCCTTCCTCACGTAAAGCCTTCAAGGCCTGCGATCCTGAATAGTCAAACTCCCCAGCTTCGCCTATTTTAAGGGCGCCTGATCCCAGCACGATAACTTTTCTGATAGATGTGTCCATGCAAACAATGCAAAAAAAATAGTCCTATATTTGGGCCAAAAGTACAAATATTTTTAAATTCAGCTTGCATATTAATTAATAAGTGCATATATTTGCACGGTATTTGAATATATATACACCATGGGAAACAGAACAGAACGGCTTTTAGCCATCAGGAACATCATTTCCTCACAAAAAGTATCAAGCCAGGAAGAATTACTGGATTTGCTTGAAAAAAAGGGATTGAATTATACCCAGGCAACGCTTTCGAGAGACCTTAAATTTCTGAAGGTGAATAAAATCTCGGATGTGGAAAAGGGGTATATCTACGAATTGCCTGATCAGCATCATATGCCGGGACAGGAACTTGCGGAAAGCTATGCAGCGCAGGGATTTGTATCCATACAATTTGCCAACAAACTGGGTATCATCCGTACCTTACCGGGATACGCTCCCAGCATTGCCTCGCTGATTGATAAGTTCAATCCTTTTGAGATTGTGGGCACCCTTGCAGGTGACGATACCATACTCATCATTCCCCATGACAATGTTACCGAACGCGATGTGATTAATACACTTATTATTATAGTCCCTGAATTGAAAAATAAGATTAAGTAGATGGCACAAAAGAAAGAAAAAGTTGTACTGGCCTATAGCGGCGGACTGGATACCTCGGTAATTTTAAAATGGCTGATTGATAAAGGTTACGAAGTGATTGCCTATGTTGCTGATGTAGGACAGGACGACGATTATGCCGAAGTGGAGAAGAAAGCCCTTAAAATTGGCGCTTCCAGGGTGTATATAAAAGATCTGAAAAAAGAATTTGTTACGGATTATATTTTCCCGGCGCTGAAAGCCAATGCCGTTTACGAAAGCCGTTACCTGCTGGGAACTTCCCTGGCAAGGCCTGTAATTGCCAAGTACCATATCGAAATTGCCAGGCAGGAAAATGCTGAATGGGTTTCGCATGGTGCTACCGGAAAAGGAAATGACCAGGTCCGGTTTGAACTGGCCTATTATGCCCTTAATCCGAAAATCAAAGTGCTGGCCCCCTGGAAAATGCAGGAATTCCTCGACCAGTTCAAAGGGCGTACCGACATGCTGAATTATGCCAAAGAAAAGGGTATTCCCGTTAAGGCTACGGTTAAGAAACCATACAGCGAAGACGATAACCTGATGCACATCAGTCACGAAGCCGGAATCCTTGAGGATCCTGCCTTCAAACCCGAGAAGGACATGTTCACCAAAATTGTGCCCCCACAGTTTGCTCCCGATAAGGAAACCCAGCTGGAAATCCACTTTAAGGACGGAATTCCGGTAAAGGTGGTAAACAAGGAAGCCGGCGAAAGCATTACCGATCCTTTGAAACTGTTTACCTACCTGAACAAGGTGGGTGGCGAAAATGGTATTGGTTTACTCGACATGGTGGAGAACCGCTTTGTAGGGATTAAATCCCGCGGGGTATACGAAACCCCTGCCGGAACCATTCTCCTGCAGGCCCATATGGATATCGAAGGCATCGCCATGGACCGCGAAGTGATGCGACTCAGAAATATGCTTTCGCCCGTATTTGCAGAGATTGTTTACAATGGTTTCTGGTTCAGTCCCGAAATGGAATTTCTTCGTGCCGCCATCGACAAAAGTCAGGAACTGATAACCGGGACGGTTTTCCTTACCCTTTACAAGGGAAATGTGATCATTGACGGACGCACTTCACCCAGCTCGCTTTACGATAAGGAACTGTCGAGCATGGATATCGACGGCGGTTTTGACCAGAAAGACAGCGCCGGATTTATTAAAATCAATGCCATCAGGCTGATGGCTCATCATGCCATTACCCAACGCAGGAAAGGCAAGTAATTGCAGTTCCCGCATACAGGTGTCATTCATCGTTTCGGGATTATGCTTCCGATAGTAAAACTGGTATGCCATGAAACTCTGGGATAAAAATATTCAGACCGATAAGGTTATTGAGCAGTTTACAGTCGGTAAGGACCGTGAACTGGACCTCCTGCTGGCAAAGTTCGATGTGCTGGGATCGCTTGCCCATATTGCCATGTTGCAGCATGTGGGGTTAATTGGCAAAGCTGAATACGAAGCGCTTCGCGGCGAACTGATTGTCATTTACCACGTTGCCGAAGCCGGCGCGTTTGTTATTGAAGCCGGCGTTGAAGATGTTCATTCCCAGGTAGAGTTAATGCTTACCCGTAAACTGGGTGACGCGGGAAAAAAAATCCATTCGGCCCGTTCACGCAACGACCAGGTACTGCTCGATATAAAATTGTTTGTCAGGGATGCGCTGCAGGAAAGTGTCACGAAAACGGTTTCCCTGTTTGACGTGCTTCTTTCCATGAGCAACGAATACAAAGCTGTGCTCATTCCCGGATACACCCATCTTCAGGTGGCCATGCCTTCGTCTTTTGGCCTTTGGTTTGGCGCCTATGCTGAAAACCTGGTGGACGACCTGCGTATCATACAGGCCGCTTACCGCATTGCTGACCAGAATCCGCTTGGCTCGGCCGCCGGATACGGTTCTTCTTTTCCCATCGACCGGGAGATGACAACACGGCTGCTTGGTTTCGCTGACATGAATTATAATGTGGTGCATGCCCAGATGAGTCGCGGTAAAACCGAACGGGTGGTGTCCTTTGCTTTGGCATCACTGGCCGGGACACTGGCCAAACTGGCGGGTGATGTTTGCCTTTTTAACAGTCAGAATTTCGGGTTGCTGACACTTCCCGATGAACTCACCACTGGATCAAGCATTATGCCGCATAAGAAAAACCCAGATGTTTTTGAACTGATCCGCGCCAGGTGCAATAAAATACAGGCCCTTCCAAACGAAATTGATCATATCTGGAATAACCTGCCCTCGGGATATTTCCGCGACATGCAGATTATTAAGGAATCTTTTCTTCCGGTTTTTAACGAAATGAACAGTTGCCTCGATATGGCAACCTACGCGGTTTCGAAAATAAAACCCACTCCCGGTGTTTTGGAAGATGAACGGTATCGTTACCTGTTCTCGGTAGAAGAAGTGAACAAGCTGGTTTTAAAAGGGGTACCCTTCAGGGAAGCCTATAAACAGGTTGCCGTTCAGATACAAAACGGCAGTTACCGGCCCGATACAACCCTTGCGCATACCCACCAGGGCAGCCTGGGCAATTTGTGTAACCCATCCATACAGGCTAAACTCGATGAGGTACTGCATATTTTTGATTTTGATAAGAAGGACGATGCTGTCCGCAAATTATTAGGTAAATCCAATGGTTAATAAAAAGCAAACCATCGTGGTCAGGGTGGAAATATCCACCTTGCTGGGATCCAACGGTAAAATAAACACCAAAAAAATGGATCGCCTGGCCATGGTGCTTACCAACCTGCACAACAGCGGTAAACAAGTGCTGGTAGTCTCCTCAGGCGCCATTGTGCTGGGTGCTGAAAAACTAAAGATGCATCAGGTACCCGATAGTCAGCTCGACATGATGGCGGTTGCCGCAGTAGGGCAGGCCGAATTGATACGTTGTTACCAACGGCATTTCGACGATTATAACCAGATAATCGCGCAGGTGCTGTTTACAAGCGACATTGTGGATTATCCCCAGCGACTCGAAAACACGCGCAACACTTTCAACACCCTGCTGGATATGGGCATTATTCCCATCATCAATGAAAACGATCCGATTTCAACTTCGGATATCGAATACGACGACAATTATCCCCTGGCACTGATTGTTGCACGGATTGCCCAGGCCGACGTGATTGTAATCAAAATGGACCTGAACGGCAAGTACCTCATTGTTCCCGGTGGTAATATGCCTTCGGTTGTGGTGGACGGAGAAACCGAACTGCAACAGAAAATCGGATCCTATGGTACCAGCAATTTAAACGGTGACGCATTCAAAGGAATGACTTTCCCAGCTTCAATCGGCGAAATTATTTTTAACAATTAAACGTTAAGTGATGAATATGCAATGCAGAGAAGTGTTGAAAAGTAAGAAAAGGATTGTGGTGAAGATCGGAACCTCTTCTCTTTCTTATGCAAACGGACGAATGAATTTTCACAGCATCGAAAAACTTGCCTATGTACTGAGCGCCATACGCCGCCAGGGAGTGCAGGTAATCCTGGTGAGTTCGGGTGCCATTGGCGTGGGCGCCGGCAGGCTTGGACTAACCAAACGGCCTAAGGAGCTGGCCAAAAAGCAGGCCCTGGCAGCTGTAGGCCAGGCCGAACTGATGAAAATTTACCAGAAATTTTTCGAGGAATACAATCAAATGGTAGCACAGGTATTGCTTACCAAAGATGTCATTACCCTTCATGAACGAAACCGGCATGCCCGTTCCACCTTGTTAAAACTTCTCGAAATGGATATCATTCCCATCATCAATGAAAATGATACCATTTCCACTTTCGAAATTGAGTTTGGTGACAACGATACACTTTCAGCCACGGTTGCATCACTTGTCAGCGCAGATCTACTGGTTATGCTATCGGATATAGACGGGCTTTACAATGCAGATCCCCGCTCACAAAAGGACGCAGAGATTATCCACTCGGTGTATGATATCACCCCCGAGCTGGAGCAGCTTGCCTCGGGTGCCGGATCATCCTTCAGCACAGGCGGAATGGTAACCAAAATTTCGGCTGCCCGCACCTGCCTGCAATATGGCATCGATTGTATCATCACCAGCGGTTCCGATCCGTCCATATTGTTTGATATACTGGCCGGAAAAGAAATCGGTACCCACTTTGTAGCCAATAAGCAAAACACCGCACA
>CAZUBW010000042.1:11112-13329 GCA_964618645.1 uncultured Bacteroidales bacterium
ATGCGCGTTCCCATTGGTGTTCTCGCCATCATTTTCGAATCACGCCCGAATGTTTGCATTGAAGTTGCCGCCCTCACCATCAAGTCGGGGAACGGCGTTATTTTACGTGGCGGTTCTGATGCCTTTCATTCAAACATATTGCTTACCGCCCTTATTCGCAAGGGGCTCAAAAAAGCCGGACTGCCGGAAGACTGTGTGGGCATAGTCGATAATACCAACCGCGAATCGGTACTTGAATTGGTTAAACTCAAGGATTATATCGATGTGATCATTCCGCGGGGCGGACTGCAACTGATCAGGCTTGTTGAAGAGCATTCCGTTATCCCGGTAATCCGGCACGATATGGGTATCTGCCATACCTATGTGGATGAATTTGCCGATACCGCTATGGCTACGGAAATTTGTCATAACGCAAAGGTTCAGCGTCCCGGCGTGTGCAATGCCATGGAAACCCTGCTGGTGCACAGCCGCATTGCTCCGTTTTTCCTCCCCGCCATGAAAGCGCTGTACGATAAGTCTGGCGTTGAACTCAGGGGATGCAAAAAAACACAGCAGATACTGCCCGGAATTGCCGAAGCCACTGTGCAGGATTGGCAAACCGAGTACCTTGACCTGGTGCTATCTGTCAAAGTGGTCGACAGCCTGGATGAAGCCATCGACCATATTAACCTTTACAGCTCGCATCATTCCGATGCCATTGTCACCGACAGCTACGAAAGGGGCATGCGCTTTATCGGCGAGGTGGACTCGGCTGCCTGCTTTATCAACGCATCCACGCGCTTCAGCGACGGAAACGAATTCGGACTTGGCGCCGAAATGGGCATCAGCAACCAGAAACTTCATGTACGCGGTCCTATGGGTTTGAAAGATCTTATGGCACCCAAATACATCATTTTCGGAAACGGACAGGTAAGAACCTGACCGGCAAAATCATTAACCCGTAATACTCATTACCATGCAACCATTAAACGAATTCATGCAAAAACTTGAGGAGATCACCGTACAGGCTTCTCAAATCGACAAAAGCCTGTTTGATACCTACAATGTCAAACGCGGATTGCGGAACCTGGATGGTTCCGGCGTACTGGTCGGTCTTACCAATATCGGCGATGTAGTGGGATATGAAAAAAAGGACAACCAGATCATACCCTGCGAAGGAAGACTCTATTACAGGGGCGTTGATGTCAACGACCTGGTGCATGGATTCCAGAAAGACAAAAGGCATGGATTCGATGAAACGGTTTACCTGCTGATGACAGGGAAACTGCCCAACAAAAATGACTTGGAATTGTTTTCGTCCTACATGGCAGGTCACCGCGACCTCCCCAACAGCTTTGTCAATCTTATTCTCTCTTTCCGGGGAAAGAACATCATGAACATGCTTTCCCGTTCGGTACTGGTGATGTATACGCAGGATGACGAAGCCGAAAACTATTCTCACATTAACCTGTTGAAGCAATCGCTCAACCTTATTGCCAAATTCCCCATTATTGCAGCCTATGTTTACTTTGGCTTCAGGCATACCTACCAGCGTAAATCGCTCATATTCCGGCATCCCGAGCCTTCATTGAGCACGGCTGAGAACTTCCTGTACATGCTCAGGGGCGAAAATTACGACCAGCTCGAGGCGGATATTCTTGACCTGGCGCTTGTGCTACATGCCGAGCACGGCGGAGGTAACAATTCAACGTTTGCCACCCGCGTTATCAGTTCAGCCGGAACCGATACCTATTCGGCCATTTCAGCCGGACTGGGTTCATTGAAAGGCTTTTTGCATGGCGGGGCCAATCTCCAGGTTGAGGAAATGATGCGTGACATCAAAAAGAACGTGAAAGACTGGAACAACAAAAATGAGATTCTCGAATACCTGAAAAAAATACTGAAGGGGGAGGCCGGTGATGGCTCCGGCAAAATATACGGGATCGGACACGCTATCTATACGCTTTCGGATCCGCGTGCCATTCTGCTGAAAGATAAAGCGCGTGAGCTGGCGGGTAAGAAAGGAAAACTCGACGAATACCTCCTTTACGAGGCCATAGAAGAATTGTCACCCGAAGCATTTGCCAGCTTTAAAGGCGAAAATGCCAAAGTTATCAGCGCCAACGTCGACTTCTATTCGGGTTTTGTTTATAAGTGTATCGATATTCCCAAAGAGCTCTTTACCCCGATCTTTGCCATTGCCCGTATGGCAGGTTGGTGCGCCCACCGCCTCGAGGA
>CAZUBW010000042.1:13429-28020 GCA_964618645.1 uncultured Bacteroidales bacterium
TGTACCATACAAGCAAAGGCCATTCTCAACTGAAGAGAGTGGCCTTTCTTCTTTTTGATCATTGACAACCACAACAATATGAAGATTAACGGAATGCCAAAGCGGAAGGGATTGTATGATCCTTCAACAGAACACGACAGTTGCGGAATTGGATTTGTGGCACAAATCAGGGGTGTTAAATCGCACGACATCGTACACCGGGGGCTCGAAGTGCTGGAACATATGTCGCACCGCGGTGCCGAAAGTGCCGACAATGTGACGGGCGATGGTGCCGGTATATTGCTGCAACTGCCCCATAGTTTTTTTATGGCCAAGGGGATCAACATACCGGGCGAAGGGCGGTATGGTGCCGGCCTGGTTTTTTTACCGAAAGTCGAAAAAGAACGTGTGGCTTGTGAAAAAATCCTTTCGGAAGCCATGGTTTCGGAGGGGCTCGAAGTATTTGCCTTTCGCGATGTGCCGGTTGACAACACGGTGCTGGGAGAAATTTCAAAAGCGTCTGAACCTTTCATGCGGCAGGTATTTGTTTCGGGAAATTTTGAACAGGAAGAACTGGAACGCCGTTTATACATTGCGCGCAAGCAGGCCGAGAACCTGGTCCGCGACTCCGAACTTGTTCATAAAAATACCTTTTACCTGCCCAGCCTTTCTACCCGGGTCATGATCTACAAGGGTCTTTTTACTTCGGACCAGTTAAGGCTTTATTTCAACGACCTGCGCGACCCGAAGATGGAGAGTGCCATCGCCCTCATTCATTCGCGGTTTTCAACCAACACGTTTCCCACCTGGGACCTGGCTCAGCCTTTCCGCTATCTTGCCCACAACGGTGAAATTAATACCATCAAGGGAAACCGCATGTGGATGAGCGCACGCGAATCGCTTATGAAAACCGGCGTATTGGGCGAAGAACTGAAAAAGACCTTCCCGGTGATCGAACCGGATAAAAGCGATTCAGCATCACTCGACAATGTGCTGGAGTTTCTTGCCATGACCGGCAAATCGCTGACGCATGCCTTGAGCATGCTGATACCGGAATCGTGGAACGATAAGAATCCCATACCCGAAAGTCTGAAAGCCTTCTACGAATACCATTCCACCATTATGGAGCCCTGGGACGGCCCTGCATCCATTGTATTCAGCGACGGCAGGTATATCGGCGGAACACTCGACCGCAATGGTCTCCGGCCTTCGCGCTACATCGTTACCAAGGACGACATGATTGTAATGGGCTCCGAAGTCGGTGTGCAGGTTTTCGACCCATCTCAGATAAAAGAAAAAGGCAGGCTCAGACCCGGCAAAATTTTGCTGGTCGACACCAAATTTGGCATCATTGTCCCCGATGACGAGTTGAAGCGTCAGCTTACCGAACGCAATCCTTACGGTAACTGGCTGAAGGAAAATCGAATAGAGTTGGGTGATATTGTTGTGAAGGAACGTGTACCTACCACCCTGGGTGAGCAGTACAGCCAGTACCTGAAAGTTTTCGGATACAGCAAGGAAGATCTCGAAGTGCTCATTTCGCCCATGGCCAATGACGGCCAGGAGCCTGTTAGCTCCATGGGTAACGATACCCCGCTGGCAGTGATGTCGGATAAGCCGCAACGACTTTTCAACTATTTCAGACAGCATTTTGCACAGGTTACCAACCCTCCCATCGATCCCATCCGTGAGGGACTGGTTATGTCGCTTACCAATTACATTGGTTCGGTATCCCGCAACCTGTTGTTGGAGTCACCTGCCCATTGCAAACTGGTTAAGTTTCGCAGTCCCATTGTTACCAACACCGATCTCGGTAAAATAAGAAACCTCAATCAGCAGGAATTTTCACACCTTGTAATTCCCATGTTGTTCGAGGCCAACAGTAAGGACCCCGGTAAAGCACTCGAAAATGCCATTGACGATATGTGCCGGAAAGCCGGTGAAGCGGTGGAACAGGGGCACAATTTTATTATTCTTTCTGACCGCGGGATCAGCGAAAAATTAGCCCCGGTACCTTCTTTGCTGGCCGTATCAGCCGTTCATCACCACCTGATCAAAACACAGCAACGGATGCAAATTGGCATTATCGTTGAAAGCGCCGAACCAAGAGAGGTAAACCACTTTGCCCTGCTGTTCGGTTTTGGTGCCAGCGTGGTCAATCCATACGGAGCTTTTGCCGTTATTGAAAAGCTTTGCCAGAACGGACAGGTCCATGACGATTATGTAACCGCCAGGGAACATTATATCAAATCAATCGACAAGGGATTGCTGAAGGTGATGTCGAAAATGGGTATTTCTACCCTCCGGAGTTACCATGGTGCGCAGATATTCGAAGCCATAGGGCTTTCGCGTGAAGTCGCCGACCGGTATTTTACCGGAACCGATTCGCGCATTGGCGGTATTGGCCTTGCCGAAATTGCCCGTGAAGCGCTTATTCCCCATGGAGAGGCTTATTCGGCTACCAATCACGTTGCTGATGAACCGGTTACCCAGGGAACTTATCACTACCGTCGAAATGGCGAACAGCATGCCTGGAATCCCGAAACCATAGGGTTATTGCAGTGGGCCACCCGTACCAACAATTATGAAAAATTCAAGGAATTTACTGCGCTGGTGGACGAGGAGAACAGAAAACCTTTATTTATAAGGGGCTGCATCAATCTGAAAAAACAAAATGCTATTCCGGTCGACGAGGTTGAGCCCGTTGAATCCATCATGAAACGGTTTGTCACCGGCGCCATGTCGTTTGGATCCATCAGTCGCGAAGCACACGAGGCCATGGCCGTTGCCATGAACAGCATTGGCGGGCGTAGCAATACCGGCGAAGGGGGTGAAGATGCCGAACGTTTTAAAGTACGGGAGGACGGAACCAGCGCCCGCAGTGCCATTAAACAGGTCGCTTCGGGCCGCTTTGGCGTTACCAATCACTACCTGGTCAATGCCGATGAAATACAGATCAAGGTAGCCCAGGGTGCCAAACCAGGCGAAGGCGGCCAGCTGCCCGGCCATAAGATCGACTCCATCATTGCCCGTTTACGGCATTCCACTCCCGGTATCACACTGATTTCCCCTCCTCCGCATCACGACATCTATTCGATTGAAGATCTTGCCCAGCTGATTTTCGACCTGAAATGCACCAATCCCCGGGCCAGGATCAGCGTAAAACTGGTATCTGAAAAAGGCGTGGGTACCATTGCTGCGGGCGTAGCAAAAGCACATGCCGACAGCATTACCATCAGCGGTTGCGAGGGTGGTACCGGCGCCAGTCCCGCCAGCTCTATCAAATATGCAGGCCTGCCTATGGAACTGGGTATAGCCGAGGTTCAACAAACCCTGGTGATGAATAACCTGCGCGACCGGGTTATGCTTCAGACCGATGGTCAGCTTAAAACAGGCAGGGACGTGGTATATGCTGCTTTACTGGGGGCAGAGGAATTTGGTTTTGCCACCTCATCTCTCATCATCCTGGGCTGTATCATGATGCGAAAATGCCACCTGAATACCTGTCCTGTAGGCGTAGCCACGCAGGATCCCGAATTGCGCAAACGATTTACCGGCAAATCGCAGTACCTGGTAAATTACTTCCGCTTTTTGGCCACCGAAATCAGGGAGATCATGGCCGAACTCGGATTTAGAAATTTCAACGATATGGTTGGGCGTGCCGATCTGCTGGAACAGCGCAAAGACCTTCATCACTGGAAAGCTTCAAAACTCGATCTCTCGCAGCTGCTCTTCAGGCCCGAAGAGGCGTCGCATGTGACAAATCATTGCACCTGTTTGCAGACCCACAAAATCGACGATGTGATGGACCACGAACTGATCCGGCTGGCGAATAAAGCCATTAAGGGAGGTGAAAAGGTATGGATATCGCATGATATTGGTAATACCGACCGTACAACAGGTGCCATGCTATCGGGAGAGATTACCCGTATTTATGGCGAAGAAGGCCTTCCTGCCGGGACCATTATATGTAAGTTCTCGGGATCTGCTGGCCAGTCCTTCGGCGCCTTCCTGGTAAAAGGGGTTCATTTTGAGCTCGAGGGAGATGCCAATGATTACCTGGGCAAGGGCCTTTCTGGCGGAAGAATTGTGGTTGTCCCCCCACGCGGGTCAACCTTTAAACCCGAAGAAAATATCATTGCCGGGAATACTTTGCTTTACGGCGCTACCAGTGGCGAAGCCTATATCAGAGGCGAGGTAGGCGGAAGGTTTGCCGTGCGTAACAGCGGGGCTTATGCTGTTATCGAAGGCGCAGGCGATCATTGCTGCGAATACATGACCGGCGGAAGGGTAGTGGTACTTGGTGATTCAGGACGTAATTTCGCAGCCGGTATGAGCGGAGGCATAGCCTATGTGCTCGACATGAAAGGTGACTTCGATTATTTCTGCAACAAGGGAATGGTTGAATTAAGTCCGGTGGGCGACCGCGACGATATACTCGAATTACAACGGCTGATCAATAACCATTATCTCTATACACGCAGCGACCTGGCCGAAAAGATACTGGTGAACTGGGACGAATACCTCCCGAAATTCATCAAGGTAATACCGCTTGAATACAAAAAGGTGCTCGAAGAGCAAAAGCTGAAGCAACTGATGCAGAAAATTCAGCACACCGAAGACGAGCCTCATTTTCACTATTAATTGCATAAAATGCCAGCAATATGGGAGACCCGAAAGGATTTATTACAATAAAGCGTAAAACGGCCGGATACCGGCCCTTGAACGAGAGAACCTCTGACTTTGGAGAGGTTGAACAAACCCTCAATGAACAGGACAGGCGGGATCAGGCTGCACGTTGCATGGATTGCGGAGTTCCTTTCTGTCAATGGGGTTGCCCGGTAATGAACAACATGCCCGAATGGCAGGATGCCATCTATCGTGGTAACTGGAAGAACGCCATCGATTTGTTACATGTTACCAACAACTTTCCTGAATTCACCGGAAGAATCTGCCCAGCCCCCTGCGAAAGTGCCTGTACACTGAATATACACGGCGAACCGGTCACCATTCGTGAGAACGAAGCCGCAGCAGCTGAAAAGGGTTTCGAACTGGGGTATATCGTTCCCAGGCCACCGGCCTTCCGCACGGGTAAAAAAGTAGCGGTAATCGGTTCGGGACCTGCGGGAATGGCTTGCGCCGATTTGCTGAACAAATGGGGACACCAGGTAACGTTGTTCGAAAAAGACGATGCCATTGGTGGTTTGCTGCGCTATGGGATACCCGATTTTAAGCTTAACAAAAAGGTGATCGACCGCCGGCTGGACATCCTGGCTGAGGAAGGGCTGGTTTTTAAAACCGGCGTTCATGTTGGCGTTGACATTACCGGCCCGGAACTGCTGAAGGACTTTGACGCTGTCTGCCTTACCATTGGGGCCATGAAACCCAGGGGATTGACTGTTGAAGGTGCCGACCTGAAAGGCATCCATTTTGCCATGGACTTCCTTACCCAACAGAACAAAATCAACCGGGGGATCAGCATACCCGATTCACAACGCATAGTGGCCACCGGAAAACACGTGGTGGTTATCGGCGGAGGCGATACCGGATCGGACTGCGTGGGCACCTCAGTACGACAAGGGGCAAAAAGCATCCGGCAAATAGAAATTATGCCCAAACCCCCGGAAGTGCGTAACCAGGATAACCCCTGGCCATACTGGGCCAATGTTTTGCGTTACTCGAGTTCCCACGAAGAAGGCTGTGAACGTCAATGGTGTATTTCAACCCGCCGTTGCACTGGCGAAAACGGCGTTGTCAAAAATATCGAAGTGGTTGAAGTCGATTGGCAGCGCAATAACGGCCGAATGAACATGGTTGAAAAACCCGAAACGGTAAGGACAATTGATGCCGACCTGGTGTTGCTGGCTATGGGCTTTGTGCATTGCATGCACGAGGGCATTGTCAGTGAATTCGGGTTGGAACTCGATCCGCGCGGAAATATCAAAGTTGATCCGCAGTTCCGGACATCAACACCGGGTGTTTTTGCTGCCGGTGATGCCGCAACAGGGGCCAGCCTGGTGGTAAGGGCTATCTTCCAGGGACGCAACCTGGCCGGCGCCGTTGACAACTTTCTGAAACAATAATTAACAAACCGTTGACAATGGCCGGTCCTTTCCGCGGCATATTTTATGCAATCATTGTTGCGCTGCTGTGGGGCGTGCTGGCCATTGTACTCAAAGTGTCGCTCAATGAGCTGACCCCCACCGACATTACCTGGTTCAGGTTTTTTCTGGCCTTTGTCGGTCTCGCGGGTTATTACTATATCAAAAAGCCGCATTACCTGCGCATATTTAAACGTCCGCCCTGGCTGCTGGTAGTGGCAACCCTTTGCCTGGCCGTAAACTACTATGGTTTTATCGAAGGGGTAAACCTTACCTCACCCAGTATTGCCCAGGTGTTTATACAGCTGGGTCCGGTGCTGCTGGCCGTTGCAGGCTTTACCCTGTTCCGCGAAAAGGCAGGCTGGCGACAGACTATGGGGTTGCTGCTGGTGGTAATCGGACTGGTGGTATTTTACCGCGAGCAACTGAACATCACTACCACCCAAAAAAGTACCTGGCAGGCTGGTATAGTGTGGATTATCATTGCAGCAGTTACCTGGGCCGTATATTCGGTATTGTTAAAAATCCTGGTGCTGAAACACCCGCCCATGCAATTGAACCTGGTGATATTCGGCTTACCTGTGCTGTTATACCTTCCCTTTATCAACCCGGCACACTTTTTACACATAGGCCTGTCCGGCTGGCTTATTTTGCTATTTCTGGGACTGAACACGCTTTTTGCCTACGGGTTGCTTTCACTTGCCATTCAGTTTGTCGAAGCCAACAAGGTGAGCGTCATTTTGGTGCTGAACCCGTTGCTCACCTTTGGCCTGATGGCCCTCATCAGCCACACAGGCGCCACCTGGATCAGGCACGAACATTATACCCTGGCCACGCTCATGGGTGCGCTTATTGCCCTGGGCGGTGCTATCCTAACCATAATTAGAAAAAAACAGCAACTGCATAAGCATGGTTAAATGAAATGAATCATTAACTTTAGGGGATAATTGACGGCTTACGGTTGCCAATGCCTATTCTTACCTCCATAATTAACTGGCTGAATGTTAAAAGAGTCCACCAGATGGATCTTTTCAGAAAGTATCCGGCCGAAGTACAGCAGGATGCTTTTCAAAAGCTGATAGCACGTGCTGCTGACACGGAGTGGGGGAAGGCGCATCATTTCAGCAAGATCAAAACCATCAACGATTTTCGAAAAAGTACACCGATTCAAACCTATGAAGACGTCAAACCCTATATCGACCGGCTCCGGCAGGGAGAGAGTAACCTCCTCTGGCCCGGTGAGGTAAAATGGTTTGCAAAATCATCGGGTACGACCAACGACAAAAGTAAATTCATCCCGGTAACACAGGAATCACTCAAGGATTGCCACTTTAAAGGCGCCCGTGATGCACTGGCGCTTTACTTTAAAAACAACCCCGATTCGCGCATAT
Source organism: uncultured Bacteroidales bacterium (assembly GCA_964618645.1). Classification (GTDB taxonomy): domain Bacteria; phylum Bacteroidota; class Bacteroidia; order Bacteroidales; family UBA10428; genus UBA5072. Next base: position 20,901 of record CAZUBW010000042.1, read on the forward strand.
TTACAGGGAAAGGTCTTACCCTGGGCGGAAGCCATAATATCGACAATTGCAATAACCAGTCATATTACGGCGATCTGTCGGCTATCCTTATTGAAAACCAGCCCTTCTGGACCGAGTTTATCAGAACCCCCAGCCAGGAAGTTGCCCTATTGCCAAAGTTTGAAGAAAAACTCGAACGTATTGCCGCACAAACCGTACAGGAAAATGTAACCAGCATTGCCGGGGTACCCTCCTGGAACCTGGTTATGCTCAAGTACATCCTCGAATACACCGGAAAGGATAATATCCTGCAAGTCTGGCCGGGTCTCGAGCTGTTTATACACGGTGGCGTAAGTTTTACCCCGTACCGCGAACAATTCCGGAAAATCATACCCGCGGACAGTATGCATTACCTCGAGGCCTATAATGCCTCCGAAGGCTTTTTTGCCATTCAGGACGACCCGCAGGTGTCGGATATGTTACTGATGCTCGATTATGGTATTTTTTATGAATTTATGCCGCTCGGGGAATTGGACAAACCCGACCCCCGCACACTCAGCATTGGTGAAGTTGAACTCAATCAGCAGTATGCACTGGTCATTTCTACCAACACGGGATTGTGGCGTTATCTTATCGGCGATACCGTAAGGTTTACCTCACTTTACCCGCACAAACTTGTCATTTCGGGTCGCACCAGGCACTTCATCAATGTTTTTGGCGAAGAGGTTATTGTCGACAATGCCGACAAAGCCCTGCGCATTGCCTGCGATAAAACGGGGGCTGAAATAACCGATTATACCGCCGCCCCGGTATATATGAGCGACGAACACCAGGGAGCACACGAATGGATCATCGAGTTTTCAAAACCGCCCGGAGATCTCGATTACTTTACCACCTTGCTCGACCATGCGCTGATGTCGATTAATTCGGACTACGAAGCCAAGCGGTACCGGAATCTTACGCTCGAAAGGCCGCGGATACATGCTGCCAAACCTGGAAGCTTTTACCAGTGGCTGAGCGAAAAGGGAAAACTCGGGGGACAGAACAAGGTACCCCGGCTGTCGAACGAAAGAAAATACCTCGAAGAATTATTAGCTATACAAGATCGCACCAAAGACAACTAACCTATGAGTATGCACATTGCAGTTGCCGGTAATATCGGCTCGGGAAAAACAACATTAACCAGCCTGCTTTCGAAGCACTTCGGCTGGGATGCCCATTACGAAGATGTAGATGATAACCCGTACCTGAACGATTTTTACAACGACATGCAGCGCTGGTCGTTTAACCTCCAGATTTACTTTCTCAACACCCGTTTTAACCAGATGCTTTCATTCAGGAAGTCGGGCAAAACACTGGTGCAGGACCGTACCATTTACGAAGATGCTTACATTTTTGCCCCCAACCTGCATGCCATGGGACTGATGTCTACACGCGACTTCGAGAATTACTTCACACTGTTTAACATGCTGGGCTCCCTTACTCAGGCCCCCGATCTGATTATTTACCTGCGGGCATCTGTACCTACCCTGGTGAAGCAGATACAAAAAAGAGGCAGAAAATATGAGGATAATATCCGGCTCGATTACCTGAAACGATTGAATGAACGCTACGAGGCCTGGATTGAATCGTACAAGCTCGGAAAACTGCTGATTGTGGATGTTGACACCTGCAATTTTATCGACAAACCCGAAGACATGAGCGTGGTGATCGATAAAGTTAATGCCACCGTTAACGGACTTTTTTAATGGGTTGATTGGTTGATATATTGATTGGTTGATTGGTTGATATATTGATTGGTTGATTGGTTGATATATTGATTGGTTGGCAAAGGGATGAATGGGCTGATCGGCTATTGTATTTTCACAATCTCATTCAGGATAAAATCCCAGTTGCTGTTGCTGATTTTGGCCCCCGCTTCTTCAATTACCTTTCCGGCCAGCAGTGAACCCATGGCGCCACATTTCTCGGGACTGAGGTGATTTGCCATTCCATACAGGAAACCGGCGGCATATAGATCACCGGCCCCCGTTGTATCGATGCACTTTACGTCAATGGCGCCGGCACTGTACCGCGTGCCTTTATGAGCAATAAGCGACCCCTTTGAACCTATTTTTACAACAGCTGTATCGGTAAACGAGGCCAATCGGACAAGGGCTTCGGAAGGATCCGTATGGCCTGTAAAAGCCCTGGCTTCTTCTTCGTTGGCGAAAACAACCGGTTTGTACCGGCGAATAAGGTGTTCGAGAAATGCGAGGTTGGCTTCCACCACGTTGTAGCTGGCAAGGTCAAGGGAAACAGACATATTGTTTTTACCGGCTAGGATAAAGGCCGTCTCAACCAGCTGCTGGTTTGGCACCAGGTAGCCTTCGAGGTGCAGGTGATGGTATCCTCCGAATACGGCAGGTGTCAGGTGTGATGCATCCAGCTCAACGGCTGCGCCGAGGTAGGTAGTGAAAGTGCGTTCCCCGTCAGGCGTTACCAGCGAAATAGCACGGCCTGTGCTGGTAGCGCTGGTGGTCAGCAACGGGACAATTCCACAATTTTTCAAATCGGTACTGAAAAATTCGCCGAAGGAATCCTGCCCGACTGTTCCCAGAAACGCCGTTTGGATACCAAGCCTGGCCAATCCGTGTATGGTATTGGCTGCACTTCCTCCTGAGGCCATGTGTTTGCGGCTTGTCGCTGCAGCCGCCTCCACCTCCGATGCCATACCGGCATCCACCAGTTGCATGCTGCCCTTGGGCAGGGAAAAGCGGGTTAACAACGATTCATTTTCCAAAAAGAGAATTACGTCTACCAGGGCATTGCCAATTCCAAGTATTTTCATAGCTGTAATTTAAATTAAAAAGGCTGTGTAAAAAGTCAATTGGTTTGGCGTAGTTGAAAACAACGCCTGGCACATCCTACTGAACATCAATCCGGAGTGCTGAGCGTAGTCTCCAGACTACGCTCATTTTTTGACTTTTTACACAGCCTCTTTTTTTGCTCCTCAGCTAAGACTCGAACTTAGGACCCTCTGGTTAACAGCCAGATGCTCTAACCGACTGAGCTACTGAGGAATTTTTCAGGCTGCAAAAATAATGGATTCACCTGAAAAAACCAACAAAAATGTGATTTTTTATGTAAGTAACGCTGTTGGCTGTTGGCTGTTGGCTTTTGGCCTAAAAATTAGCGACTGGTCATGCAGTAAGTTTATTTGCCGGGGCATGGGCAACACATAAAAAATTCAGTAAATTAGAGGCCGAAAGCAGTTTAATTTATGATTATCGAAACCAGGGCTTATGCCCGTGCAGGTTTATTGGGAAATCCGTCAGACGGATACTTTGGGAAAACCATTTCCATCATAGTCAGAAATTTCGGGGCTTCGGTTTCGCTGTATGAAACGCCTGAACTGAAAATCGAGGAGATGGACGTGGACCAGAACACCTTTCGCAATGTTTATCACCTGGTGGATTCTGTTAAACTTACGGGGTATTATGGCGGAACACGGCTGGTTAAAGCCGCTATCCGTAAATTCACTGAGTATTGCGAGGAAAAAGGCATACGGCTGGCCAATAAGAATTTTACCATCCGTTACCGCTCCTCTATACCGCGGCAGGTTGGCCTGGCCGGTTCGAGTGCCATCGTCACTGCCACCATGAAGGCCCTCATGCAGTTTTACGAAGTAGATATACCAAAGCACATGCTGCCTACTATTATATGGAAGGCTGAAACAGAAGAACTTGGCATTAATGCCGGTTTGCAGGACAGGGTGATACAGGTATACGAAGGTTGCGTTTTCATGGATTTCGATCAGCGGCACTTGCAGCAGAAAGGCTATGGAAAATACGAGTCTATTGATTCAGCCCTGCTGCCTAAACTATACCTGGCCTATAAGGTCGAATTGGGCAAGGTATCGGGAACTGTGCTGAACACCATACGGGAACGCTTCGAGAAAAAAGACCCCGAGGTAATGGATACCCTCGCTGAACTTGCACAACTGGCCGAACAGGGTAAGGCCTGTATTCTGTCGGGAGACCACGCCAAGCTGCATACCCTGCTCAATCATAATTTCGACTTACGTTGCAAAATCATGCATATTTCCGAAAGCAACATGGAACTGGTAAAAACTGCGCGAAAATGCGGTGCTTCAGCCAAGTTTTCAGGCTCAGGCGGCGCCATCATCGGCATGTACGAAGATGACGAAATGTTGCAACGGCTGATTGTGAACCTGCGCAAGATCAATGCCCGTGTAATAAAACCCATAATATTGTAAACAGCCATGATTAAAAAAGCCGTGATTCCGGCAGCCGGACTGGGCACACGTTTTCTGCCCGCCACCAAGGCGCAACCTAAAGAAATGCTACCGGTGATTGATACACCTACTATTCAATATGTCGTACAGGAATGTGTTGATTCGGGAATAGAGGACATCCTGATCATTTCGGGCAAGGGAAAGCGTTCCATTGAGGATCATTTCGACAGTAATTTTGAACTCGAGTCGCGCATCCAGGAAAAAGAAGATGAAGTATTGTATACCCAGCTGAAGCACATCGAAAGCATGGCCAACATACACTACATCAGGCAAAAAGAGTTAAACGGATTGGGAGATGCCATTTACCATGCCCGTTTTCATTGCGAGCACGAGCCTTTTGCTGTATTACTGGGAGATACCATTATCGACGCGGTTATACCGGTCACCCAGCAACTGATCGACTCCTATGAACAATACGGGCAAACAGTTGTGGCGGTTGAAACAGTTCCCTGGGACCGGGTGTCGAGATACGGCATTGTCGGTGGTGAGCAATTAAGTGACAAAGTGCTAAAGCTGACGGAAATGATTGAAAAGCCCGATCGCAAGCAGGCGCCTTCCAACCTGGCTTTTGCCGGCCGGTATATTTTAACACCGGCAATTTTCAGGGCACTCGAGAAAACACCGCGGGGTAAGGGCAACGAAATTCAGTTAACCGATGCCATGCGAATTATGTTAAAGGAAGAAGGTATTATTGCCACCATTATGGAAGGAAAGCGTTACGATATCGGCAATAAACTCGATTTTCTGAAGACAACCGTGGAATTTGCGCTGAAGCGAAAAGAATTTGCTGCTGATTTTGCGGAATTCCTGCGCGAAACGGTCAGGAACCTGGATATGCCCAAAAAGTAAAGCATAATAAAAAAGGTGTTTCGCGGGAATGGTCGAAACACCTTTTTTTATGTTGTCCGATCAGGATTCGAACCTGAACAGGCAGAACCAAAATCTGCAGTGCTACCGTTACACCATCGGACAGCGCATTTTGAGGTTGCAAAGTTAACCAAAAAACCGTTTTTGACAACTTTTTGTTGCCATCGGGGCATGATTTTTACGGAACCGGCACCAGGGCCCCTTCGGCACTTACGGTGCACTTTTTACCAGCCAGTCCGAGTTCGTTGCACCAGGATGCCCGCTGGTATTCATTGAGCATGTTGCAGGTGTTTTCGGTAATTACTATCTCCTGGTCTGCGGGTACACGCAGTGTAATGTTCACATCGGCAAACATCCAGAAATCCTCTTCGTCGGTCCGGAAATACTGGTTCAGCAATAATACCGAATCTTTTACCTCCCAGTGGTAGCTGATGTCGTCGAAATGCCGTTCGGCATTGTCCATGTCAACGTTTTTTATACTCTGTTGCACATTCAGATGCATATTGTCATCCGACGAAAGCCCGATGTGTAGCACAGCGTTGTCATACAGGGCGTCATCCCATTCACTGTGATTGAACCTGTATCCCATTACATGGTAATGCGTCATTCTTTTGCCCTGTGTATTGTCGTTCACGTCAATAATCACCGGGGAGTGGTTCCCTGTTTCAACCAACGAGGTCTGCGATCCCGATGCTTCAATGGCACTCAACGGGGCATTTACGATCAAAAGGGTAATAAACAGAACAAAGGCAAGGATCCAGGCGGTAAGCATGGTAGCCCGCAACACGGGGTGTTTGGTCCTGATGTCGAAGAGTATTTTTACCCCACCGTAAATAAGGGCTATTATGGGGATAAGAATTACCACTACAAGTGCAATAAGGGATGTATAGTAATGACCCGAATTGACGAAGAAATCAGCCAGGTTAGGCAGGTTTATACCGTCCCAGAAGGCAAAATGGCCAAACACGGTGGTAAGTCCCATCACCATCATAATCAGTCCCGCCAGGAAAATGGATCCCATAACCAGCAGGAAGATCCCGATAAACCCGATGATAAACTTAAAAATAGCCACAATAATCAGTCCTATGGCCCGGCCCAGGTTTTCCAGGCCATTTCTGGCATGGTTGGCTGTTTCGGATTTGCTGAAACCGTCAAAACCTGTTTTTACCCTTTCGTATTCTTCATTGATGGTATCCTTAATGGTTCCGAGGTTAACAGGTTTACCACGCATCTGCAGTTTTTCGGCCGTGGTACGTGCTTTGGGGACTACTATCCATAAAATGAGGTATATAATGATACCAATTCCTTTGGCAAAGGCCAGCAGTACAAAAGCCAGCCTTATCCACAACGGGTCAATCTGGAAGTATTCGCCAAGGCCTGAGCATACACCTCCCAGGTAATTGTTTTCGGGGTCGCGGTAAAACCGCCGGTGATCCCTGTAATTTTCGTGATAGCTTTCCCGGCCGGCTTCTTCACGGGAGGCCTTATCGCTGTTTTCTTCGTGGTAAACAAAGTCCTCAACCGTTCCCAGCGTTTGAATAACTTCATTCATATTATCGAGGGTTAACGGTTGCCGTTCACTGACAATTTTATTGCCGAACAGTTCCGCAATGCGCTGTTCAATATCATCCACTATTTCTTTCCCGGCTTCACCGTCAGCTGCAAAGTGGCGTTTCAGTGAGTCGATATAGTGATTAAGCTTCTGGCAGGCATCTTCGTCAATGAAAAAATGCCGTCCGCCAATATGTATCTGCGTTGTTTTTTTCATGGTGATGTATAAGGTTAATTGTTTTTCATGATAGAGTCTACCGCCTCAATCAGCTGGTTCCAGGTAATTTCAAGTTCTTTGAGTACCTCACGGCCTTTGTCGGTTAAGGCATAATACTTACGGGGAGGGCCCTGGGTAGATTCTTCCCATCGGTAACTCAGCAATCCCGCATTTTTCTGGCGCGTCAGCAGCGGGTACAGGGTACCTTC